>CAZNLR010000001.1:0-810 GCA_964574215.1 uncultured Rhodospirillaceae bacterium
GCTATCAATAAACTCACCCTCTGATATGTCTTCATCAGAGAGGAATTTTTCTCTGACCCGGACAATTTCATCCACCTCCTTTCTTACTTCTTTAATGAAATTCTTCGTGGCCTTTTTCTTGGTTACGCGTCCTTCTTTTACGTTTTTCAGACAATAGTCGTCGAAGGCTCCGGGAGTGCGGTTGAATTCGAGCGAGAAAAATTCTCTATTGTGAGAAAAGTTAAGCGGTCAGGAAAAAAGTGTTTGGCGCGAAGTTCATTTAAATTAATAGTATCCAAGATTAACAACTCAAAAGTTTTTCGGGAAATACACGGATCACTCAAGCTGCTAAACGGAACTGCAATGCATAAAACCGAAATCCGCCAGGAAATTATTGAGCGAGTACTCGCGCGCCGAGGCCGACTGCATATTTTTGACAATTTTGAGCCTGATGAAACGGTCCTGGTGGTGATCGATATGCAGGCGACCTTTGTGGCGCAGGGAAGTCCCGCCGAAGTGCCCGCGTCCCGTGGTATCATCAAGAATATTAATTTTCTTGCCGCATCAATGCGCGAAAAGGGGGTGTTGGTCTGCTGGATCACCAACGCAAATATCCCAACGAGCGGCGGCAGCGATTGGGACGCCTTTTTCGAGAATTTCGTCGCCGAAGACGTGCGTGCTAAAACCATCAATAGCCTTAGCCAAGGCAGTCCCGATACCCAAGTCTGGCATGAACTGGACGTCGGACCCGCTGATATACACCTTTACAAGAGTCGCTACAGCGCGCTGATTCCGGGTTCGTCGGGACTTGAACGTTTGTTGCGAAGTCGC
>CAZNLR010000001.1:844-206616 GCA_964574215.1 uncultured Rhodospirillaceae bacterium
TTTGATTGCTGGCACTAAAACCAATATATGTTGTGAATCAACCGGTCGCGACGCCATGATGCTGGACTTCAACGCGGTTATGCTTTCGGATTGCACGGCCGCTCTCTCCGATGAGGAACACCGGTCGGCCTTGGAGAATTTCATTCAGCAGTTCGGCGATGTCATGACCCATCAAGAGGCCATCGAATTGGTTGGCCGCAAACCGAACAGCGACACGCCATAAATTAAATTTTCCGCTTCAATAGGAACTGCAGCACCGTTTCATTGAACAGATCCGGTTGCTCCAGATTCACCAGATGACCTGCCCGGGGGATGACGATGAAATCGCAGTCTTTGACTCGCGACGCCATTTGTTCGCCCATGTCCGGCCGTGTCAGGCCGTCTTTCTCGCCAAATAATAGTAATGTGGGCACGGCGATATTCTCGAGCTCCGCGGTGCGGTCATACCTGGTGGTCGCTGTCACGGTTTTTATATAGCTGTCTTTGTGCAGCGCTGCCATGCTGTCGACCAGTCTTTGAAACTGCTCCTCCGTGGCGTCGGGCCCGATCAGTGTCTTGGCCACCACGGGAGCAATGTCTTTCGGCTCTTTGCCTTCCTCCACCAGGGGGCGCCGACGTATATCAATGAAGTGCTGCTTTTCCGCATCGGTGAAATTGTTGAAGCCCGAGAAGGTCGATACCAATATCAACGACTTGACCCGTTCGGGAAACAGCGCATTAAAATCCTGGGCAATCCGTCCTCCCATGGAGAGTCCGCCGATATGGGCTTTCTCCACACCGAAGTGATCAAGTACCTTTACCAGGTCACGGGAAAAATCGCTGAAGTCCAATTCTCCCTCGTAGTCATCACTGTCGCCGTAACCGCGGGCATCCCAGGCAAGCGTATGGAAATGCGGTGCAAAGGCTTCGATCTGTTCGGTCCAATTGGTCCGGTTGCCGCCGATGCCGTGCATTAGGATCAGCATGTCGCCCGAACCGGCATGGTCGATGGTAAGGGACGGATTGGACAAAATTCGTTCGGTTTTTATCTCGCTCATACGATACTCTCCTGGTCACAAATGTTTGTTCTGCCAATAGTTGCGACGTTCAGACTGGGGGTCTTGGACGATGCCGCCATTGATATCAAAAACCATGGTGGCCCGTTGGTCGGGATCATAGGCGGGCCAAGGATCGTCGTCCTTCGCTGTGGGCGATCCGTGGCGTATAAAGTTGCACCAGCGGTGATGCATCTCATCCGCCAAGTCGATTGGTGCACCCATTCCGATAAGATAAGGTGTCGAGGGCGTGTTCAAATTGTGGAAGCAAAAAGGGATCTCCACACAGTGGCCGGCGCCCAGGCGACCTTCGCAGGTGGGTGACTGCCAAGCGAATTCGTAGGCATACACGGATTGGCGCGTGCTCAGCCGGCCGGTCAGATCCAATGTGGGCCAGCGCCAGCGCCAGTCGCTCATGGCGGCGGCAAACAAGGCCTCGGCTTCCAGGTCGCCCATCATATTGCGGTAGGCCGCCGTCAATTCAGCGCCGCCCCCGGTGAGTTCGTCGAAAAAGGCGGTTAACGCGCCTTCGTCACGGGGCACGTCCTCCAGATTCATGAAAAACTGAAACGGCTTCCATTCTTCGGTAGTGATACCGATCATCAGCGGAATTTCCATCATGTTGCCGGCGCTGGCCGCAGGAAGAATGTCCTGGTCAAGCACCGTGCCGTCGATCACCGGCTGAAAGGAGGCCTTGAGCCAGGGCGGCCGGGTGCGCACGGTTTCCCGCTGGGCCGCCAACAGGGTGCTCATGGGAGCCGCCTCCAGAGAGGCGATATCCGTTGAATCGGCGGCGGCCATGAAGTTGTCGGTGGCGAACTCGGCCAGATCCAGGTCGCGGAAACTCATCAGCGATATGCTCTGGATAATCGCCTGCTGAAACAGACCATGCGCCTGAGGCATCATCATTAGTCCGGTCACCGCGCCACCGCCTGCCGACTGACCGCCGAGAGTCACGTGTCCGGGATCACCGCCGAATTCGGCGATATTATCGCGCACCCACTCGAGGGCCGCGACCTGATCGAGCAAGGCGTTATTTCCGGATCCGGCATAACTTTCATCCAAATGCCCGAGATGGAGATACCCCCGCTCGCCCAACCGGTAGTTGATGCCAACAAAGACGATATCGTTGCTGGCGGCGAAAGAGGTCCCGTCATATAGGGGAAAAGAGGCGGAACCGGAAATGTAAGCGCCCCCATGAATCCACACATAGACCGGCCGCTTTCTGTTATCTAGGGCCGGTGTCCAGATATTGAGGCAGAGCGCGTCTTCGGATTGAGGCTGGGGGTCGGGTCCGAGAAACGGTTCAAAGCGGGTCGGGTTTTGATTGACCGCCGGTCCGGGAAACACCGCCGGACGGATGCCACTCCATGGTGGGACTGGTTGGGGCGGCTTGAAGCGATGGGAGCCTGCGACAGTATCCGCGTAAGGTACGCCGCCAAAAAACAGGCAGCGGCCATTGTAAAAACCTTGGACCAGGCCGCAGCGGGTCGCGACGATCAAATCCGCACGCCTTCGGTCTGTCATGGGGCCGTACGGTCGTGGCTGAAGTGGCGCGATAACGGATCGATGACCAATTTTTCTCCGATCCAGAATATTATGACGATGGCGAAACAGGTGGCGAAGACCGTTGCCGCATCGGCCACCGCCTGACCCTGTTGGAGAAGATAACCGAGGCCGCTTTCCGTTCCGAACAGTTCCGCCACCAAGGCGATCTTCCATCCCACACCATATGCGATTCTCACCGCCGAAATGATGTACGGCATGAGCAGGGGCAGCGTGATTTTGAATAAAACGGTCAGCCGGCGGCGGGTAAAGCTGCGCGCCATTTCGAGCAGTTCCTGATCGATCTCCTTGACGCCTTCAGACACGTTGACCAGACAGAATGGGGTCAGAATCATCACCATGATAAAGACGATGGTGCCGTGGGAAGGCCCAAACCAGATGATGGCCAGTATCGCCCAGCCCACGGAGGGAAAGGAATTCAAGAACGGCTTGATGCGTTCATGCACAATGACTTCGGTGATCGGCGCCCAACGCGGCAGCAAGGCCAGCAGAGAACCGGCGACAACGGCGATCAGCACCGCCGCCACGACGCGGACGGTGCTTAAAAACACATGGCCGATATAATTTGCATCGGTGAAAAAGGAGAGAATTTGTTTAGCCACCACCAGGGGTGCGGGAAAGATCAAGGCGGGCAGTTGCAGTGACAGCAGCCACCAGCCGACCACCGCCATCACCACCAACCCTTCGGCGGCCAGACGGGCTTGAAGCGAACGCTGCGTCCGCTCCTTGCTGGCATCGGGAGTCTGGTTAAACCAAGCCATGATGCCTCGCCACTCGGTCCTGGATAGGAGCAAAAATCCAACGGTCGGTGGAGTAGACAAAAGCGATGATAATAATGATCACCGCCAGCACCAACGGCATGTCAAAATCCTGCCTCGCCAGATTGAGCAGGTAACCCAGGCCGGTATTGCCGCCAAACAACTCCGCCGTCAGAGCAACCTTCCAGGCAACGCCAAAACTGATGCGGATGGTGGCGAAAATAAAGGGGTAGAGGGATGGTAAAATGACCAGTCGGAACCGTCGCCAGCCGGAGCGGGTAAAGCTGGCGGCCATTTCTACCCTCTCCCAATCGAGATTGGACAAACCTTCGCGCATATTAATGATGGCGAACGGAATGAGTACCATGGAAATGACGAAAACGACGGTGACATCTGAGATCCCGAACCAAATGATCGCTAGAAAAGTCCAGCCGATACCTGAAAAGGAATTGAGAAACGGGCTTAAACGCCCGTGAACCATGGGCTGGAAGGTTTCGAGATAGTGGGCCAGAAAGGCTAGGGCGCTGCCAATGATGAAGGATATGAAAACTGCGGAAATGATGTGGGCGAAGGAATAGAACATATGCTTGATTTCGTGCAGATCGACAAAGATCTGCGCGAGACGCGTCAACACCGCCCAGGGGCCCGGCATGACGTAGGTCTCAACCATCGCGCCATAGGCCGCCCAAATCCCCAAAAAGGCGAGTGTAAAAAGATGGCCGGCGAGACGTGCTTTTTGTCTCGCCGGAGGTGTAGTCGGGTTCGTCACTTAACCGGTGACCGGTTGCTCATTCCGTAATGGCGTGTTTCCAAATCACCTTGTTGGCATCGGGAACTTTTTTCAGGATGCCCATCTCTTTGGCGTTGCTCCACACCACGGTCATTGCCTTCTTATCCTCTTCATTGACCGCACCCGGGAAGAACGAATAATCATTGATCCAAGCCTTGAAGTAAGCTGGTTCGATCTTGGCGGTCTGCTTGGCGATGGCCGCCCCGACCTCATCGGCGTTGGCGAGCGCGTATTTGACCGATTCGCGGATCATGCGGTTGAATTCCTTGAAGGCTTCCGGCCGCGCCTTGAGCTTTTCCGGATAGGTCACGTTGACCGCAGAAAGACTGTCAATGCCGAACAGTTCCTTGATGTCCTTGTTGGTCCAGGCCAGTACTCGGTAGCTACCAGTTTTTCTGGCCTTATAGGCCTGGGAGTGAATTAGGGTGGCTGCATCCACCCGGCCGGTTTCGAGGGCGGACAACAAGGCCGGTGCTGGAATTTGAACCCAGGAATAATCGCCGCCCTTGTAGGAAACGTTCACGTTATGCTTCTTCCACAACGCAATTCGAATCCAGGTGGTGCCGGTGGCCCGCAAGGAATAGCTGCCAATCTTCTTGCCTTTGAGATCCGCGAGGGTTTTGTAGGGGCTGTCCTTCTTGACCCAGATGCCGGCGCCCAGGCGGCCCTTGGCCGAACGCAGGGCGGATGACAGCACCACCAATTCGAGGCCGCGGCGCTTGGCGAAGGGTATCGCCATTACCGCATTCATGATCACGTCGTATTTTTTGGCCGGCGTGGATGAAATTAACGCCGGAATTTGCAAGGCGCTGGCGACGACCTCGACTTTATCCGATTTGACCTTACCGCTCTTGATTCCGTAGAGAACGCCTTCCATCGCCGGATCGGCCAAATAAGCGTAGGTAATCTTATCCTTGGCGGTCGCCGGAACCGCGATCAAACCGCCAGCAACGGCGGTGGCCAGAGCTAAAAACCGTCCTTTCGCAATTAGTTTTTTCATAAAATTTACCTCCCAATCTGGTTGATTTTTAAATTAATAATTCGATCTGCTCAATTTGCCGCTAATTGTTTGGCCTCGGGATCATCATTAGCCTCAAGGGTTCCGAAAAGAGAAATCAGGTGTTCCTTCTGGTGGCCAAGACTGTCCGATAGCCCGATATCCCGCGGTCGTGGTTGGTCCAGGGTAATCGTTTTCAGGGTCCGGGTCGGTTTGTTGGACAACAGCAATATCCGATCGGCCAGCACCAAAGCCTCGTCGATGTCGTGTGTGACGAATATTACGGTTTTTCCGGTTTCCTGCCAAATACGGATAATTTCGGAACGCATGCGCCGGCGCGTGTTTAAATCCAGCGCGGAAAAAGGTTCGTCCATCAAAATGATGTCGGGATCCACAGACAAAGCCCGGGCGATGGCCACCCGCTGGCGCTCTCCACCCGATAACATGGCGGGAAACTTGTCCATATCGTTTTGCAGTCCAACCATTTCGAGCAGGCGGATGGCGGTTTTTTCCATGCCTGCGGGCCGCTTTTCGAACCTCAGCTCCATGCCAAGGAGGACATTTCCGAGGGCTGTCCGCCAGGGTACCAAGCGTGGTGATTGGAATATATAGGCCAGCTTGTTCCATCCCCGCTCGGGAGGCAGTCCTTCGATGGAAACGCTGCCCCCCTGCGCCTCCAACAAATTGCCCATAAGACGTAAAGAGGTGGACTTGCCGCAGCCACTGGGGCCGAGGATGCAAAGAAACTCACCCTCTCTGACATCGAAACTCAACCCGTCATAAATGATTTCGTCGCCAAACCGCACAAGAACATCGTCGAAGCCAAGTATACTTGTTTTCAATGAATCCACCCCAAGTTCGATAAATTGATTATTGACGATAGCCTGGAAGCTGTCAAACGCACCGAAATGTCTTTATCCTGTTGCCAGAAGCACTCGGCTATTCAGCCGGGATTGGTTGGTATTCGAGGTAAATTAGATGAATAATATCTATCGCGATTTCGATCAGGCGGAATTGGACATACAATACAATGCCCAGGCTACCGTGGGGGACATTTCGCCCATCCTCCTTGAATATCGCCGGTTGAGCGACGAAGCCAAATCGACTTTAGCCTGTCATACGGATCTATCCTTCGGTCCCGATAAGGAAGAAACCCTGGACCTGTTTCCAGCCGGTGATGGTGCTCCACTTTTCGTGTTTATTCACGGTGGTTACTGGCGATTACTGTCCAAAGATGATTCCAGTTTCATGGCCCCCAATCTGGTGTCACAAGGTATCGCCGTGGCCGCCGTCAATTATTCGCTCCGGCCTCACGCAACTCTCGAGGAGATCGTCGCCGAGATACGCCGAAGCATCGCATGGCTGTACCGGAACGCCGGCGCCTACGGCATCGACTGCGAGCGGATTTTCATCGGTGGTTCGTCGGCGGGTGGACATTTGGCGGGGATGGTGGTTAGCGGTGGCTGGCACGATGATTACGGGGTGCCGCCGACGGTGGTCAAAGGTGGCCTATTGTTGAGCGGCCTCTATGATCTACTGCCGGTATCTCTCAGCTACGCCAATGAATGGGTGGGCCTGGATCGGGATAGCGCGGAAAAAAGCAGTCCCATCAAGGCAATTCCGGAAAAGGGGTGTCCCTTGGTCCTTTCCTATGGTGGCTCGGAAACTTCCGAGTTTAAACGCCAGAGCGAGGATTTCGCGGCCACTTGGCGAGCCACCGGTTTCCAGGCGGATTGCTTCGAGCGCACTGAACGCAACCATTTCGACATTCCCCTGGATTTATGCGATAACGATAATCCGGTTACCGGCAAGCTGATTGATCTTTTGAATCTCGATAGCTAGCTATTGGTACGCTTGTTTTCATCATTTTCGATCCAGTTTGCGGTCGACGGCAGCGGCTTCAATGGCCTTTGATATGTCGCCTTTTGGCTATAAGCGGACATCCAAAGTTCTCCTGAAATCGAGTTTTGCAACAGAATTCGCAGATATACGGACATAATTTTCTACGGTGCGAAAGGTCTCAGATTAGCCAAATAGAGACATTCACCTACCAGTCGATGTTCTATATTTTGTTTTGATTACCCAACCCTTTAATAGATGACAGGGACTACATTGCCAGAACCTTACTGACTTTTTTGTCTGCCTTGGCGATGTTGCTCTGAATGTCTTGGACCCATTGTTGTTGAACTGACTTCGAGTAGTTTAAATACAGTTTTCCGTCTACGATCCGCCAGATATCTGGCTCGGCTGAAGCCGTGTAACCCTGAGCCATTCCCCAGGCACAATAGCCTCCATACTGAGGCGCATAAGCTGCCGGATCAGCCTTGAATGCGGCGAGATTTTCGGCGTTGGCAAAACGCCATTCCGCGCCCTTCCACTTGGTTGCAAACGCCGCTTTCCCCTTAATGGGCTTTCCTTCGGTAAAATAAGCGACGCTGTCATATCCACTTATGGCGAGATTGTTAAAGAATGAAGTGTAGATAGGCTTCTCGCCGGCGGTGACCGGATGGCTGACAAATAGCAATGCCGCAAACAAAACGGTGCACAGATTTTTCAATTTTCTGGTTCCTCTTCCTAGACCGGCCAGGAACTTACCACCTCGATATGCGCCAACACCAATCACCGTGGATCAAAATCAGGTGATCAGCCTGTCTTCGGAAGCCTTCAAAGCCTGAGAAGGAGAAGAAGGGAACCAAGTCGGATCCACGGAAGAAACCCGATAAGTCTTAACATTCGTTCGTTCCAACTAAATGCGCCCCGGCTTCGGTTGGAGCGTTATTAGGGAATATGTTTAAGAATTTGAGAATGGGCCGTTTATCGTGAAAACGAAAATCAGATGTTCAGCTTAGTCTGTAGGTGATCAACACACTGCCGGCGACGGGCGGGGCTTAATAATTTCCCTCAAGCGCCTCTTTCAATATCTGCTTGTCCAGGGTCAGATCGGATACCGCTTTGCGCAATCGGCCGTTCTCCTTCTCCAAATCCTTCAGTCGTTTGGCTTGATCGGTTCGAAGACCGCCGTACTCCTTACGCCAGCGATAGTAACTCTGTTCAGATACACCGATCACACGACAGACTTGAGCGACCGTCTGGCCTTGGGAGATCAAAACCTCCGCCTCACGAAGCTTTCCAATGATCTGTTCGGGTTTGTAATTACGGCTCATTCTATCCTCCTTCATCAAGGTTTAAGAATGCGCCAAACCTCTTAACAAAAATGGACCTAAATCAGGTAGGCAGTCCAATTGATCGAATCGCTCATCAGGTAAAGTTCTACTTTTGCTGTGGTAACCATCAAGCACACAACCACCCAGCCATTAAATCATGTACGAATGACCTGATATGGGGCGATGCAATTAGGGGCAAATGACCAATGATTATAGTACCTGCTTTCGGAGGTAAATCGATCGCTCCATGCATATGGCCCGTTATGCGACATCAATTGAAACGTATCCTTTTATCGAACCGATATACTACTGAACTGAGGCACTACAAGCACAGGGTAAATCAATGAAATCGGACAACATAACTTTCGGAAGCGACAGATCCGCCTGCCATACAGTTTTCAAACGGCCGTTTGCGATACCGACTGACTGGGAGACAGAAATGGTTCAGGCTCGTTGAAATGCGGGCAGAATTGTAGATAATTAGCAGAATTGCAAATAATCAAATGATGGATTATAGCGTTCTTCTCAATTTCTTACCATCTTATCGATTGAGACTCTCTGTGGCCGGTCACGATTCGTGACCGGCTTTTATTTAGTTCGAGTTTTGTATTTCGCCGCACACCGAAATGATGTCTGGCAAACAGTGGTCCCGCTGGATTCCTCCTCAGGTGCACCATCCGCCCGATGCCACTCATCTATCACCGAATGAGTTTTCAGTGCGTTTACTCGGGATCGAATCCGTAATCGCGCTTCGCCGCTTGGGCACTGATCTTGCCGTCCCGGAGGTCCCGTTCGATCAACTCCCGCGCTCGTTTTGCCGGATCGCCATAGCCACCGGCGCCCGGCAGACGTAGACTCACCACATCGCCTTCCTTCAACGTATCGAGCCCCTTGGATTTGAGCGGGCGTTCTTCAGGCGTTCCCGGGTTGAGGATAAAAGCTCCCTTGCTGCCGTCCATGGCTCCGAACAGACCAAATGGCGCCAATTTGTGGCGGTCGCCGTAGCGGGCGAAAGAAACGTCACCCGCCAACAGGCGGATGTCGCGCACCATGGCGAGGCTGCCTCGATAAGTTCCCGCCCCACCGGAATCGGGAAGGAATCCGTACCGCTCAATGCGCACCGGGAAACGGCTTTCCACGGACTCGACGGGCGTGTTCATAAAACGAGGCAGGTGACTGTCCTGGCCATCGGCACCGTCCTTCGTCGGCCTGGCACCGTTGCCGCCACCTTGAATATCGGTGTAAATGAATCGCTCGCCCGTGGCCGGGTCGAAACCGCCGAATCCGCAGGTGGAAATCTGCCCGTGCGAGCCGGCGGTAACCCGGTCCGGCGCCAAGGTCGCCAGCGCCTTGAACATGGCCTCAACAATTTTCTGCGAGCAGTTGGTTCGCGCCGCCACGGCGCCCGGCGGCAACGGATCGACCACCGAGCCCTTTTCCGTCACCACCTCTATCGGACGGTAGCAACCGGAATTTGGCGGCATGTGGGGATCGACGACGGCAATGAGTACGTAATATATGGCCGCATGGGTATTGGCGATGGTCGAGTTGGTGTTACCCTCTGCCTGGGGGTCGCTATCTCTGAGATCGACAACAACCCGATCACCTTCGATGGTTATCTTCACCGTGACTCGAATGGGCGTTTCGTTGATGCCATCGTCGTCGATGAAATCGTCCGCTTCATATACGCCGTCGGCCAGTTCGGAAAGGCCGGCCCGCATGCGCCGCTCTGAATAATTCAACAACGCTGCGCAAGCTTTGGTCACGGTTTCCTTGCCATAGCGGGTGAACAGTTGATCCAACCGTTCGGCACCGACCATCAGGGAACTGATCTGCGCCCTGATATCCCCCAGGGTCTTGTCCGGCACTCTGATCTGGTTGCTGATAATGGCGAAAATCTCTTCGTCCTCCCGCCCCGCCTTGACCAGCTTGACCATGGGCAGACGCAATCCTTCCAGATAGATCTCTCGAATCCCACCCGCCACACCGCCGGCCGCCACACCGCCCAGGTCGGAGTGATGAGTAATATTGCCGACGAATCCCACCAGTTCACCTTGATGAAAAACCGGCGCAATGGCGTAAAGATCCATGATGTGCTGGCCGCCTTCGTAAGGATCGTTGGTGACGATAACGTCACCTGGTTCCAGGTCTCCCGGTTTGAAACGATCGATCAGCTCCCGCATGGTGATTTCGAACCCGGCTAGCAGGCTGGGCGTATGATGAGCCTGGGCGACCGTCTGCCCCATGACGTCGGTTATCACACACGAAATGTCCTTGATCTCCGTGATAATGGTCGACCGGCCCGTTCGCACCAGTGTGTACCCCATTTCGTCAGCAATCTGTTCCAGGGCATAACGCAGTACCTGCATGGTGACGACATCAGTCATGGTCGGCTTCCCCGTTTCTCAGATCCACAATCAAACCCAAGTCAGCGGCGACCCGGGCGCTGGCGCCGGGCGGCAGCAGAGTCGACGAGGTCGGCTCCTCAATCACCGCGGGTCCGTCAATAACCATCCCGACGCCCAGGCGATCACGCTCTAGCACCATGGTATCCATGAATCCTTCATCGGCGAAATAAACCTGCCGCACGGAAATTTCGGCCGCCGACGGATCGTTTCCCAGATCCTTGCCCGGCGGCAAGTCCACTTCGGCATTATGGCCCAAAGCGGCCAGGCGGACATTGACAATCTCGATGGGCTCGCCGCTGAAGAAGAAGGCATAACGCGACTTATAGAGGTCTCCGAACGCCATCAAAAGTGCCTGCAGACTGGCTTGGTCGAAGGAAGCCGCCTGTGGCAGGGGCAGGCTCAGTTCGTAAGTTTGCCCTTTGACTTTGAGATCGGCGAGACGGATGAGCTCCATAAACTCTTCATCGAATCCCTGTGCCGCCAATTCGTCCCTGCCCTGCTGCTCCATCTCGCGATAGAGTTCCTCGAGTTGGTTAGGATCAACGGCGTCTGCGGTAATGCCTCCAAGGGCCCTTACATAGTCATGCCGGGTTTCGGTTACCAGCAGGCCCAAGGCGGAAAAGGTGCCCGGCAGCGGCGGCACGATGGTCTCCGCCATATTCAATTCCCTGGCAAGGTCGACGGCATGGACCCCTCCGGCGCCGCCAAAGGAAAACAGGGAAAATTCCCGGGCGTCGATACCCCGCTGTATGGTTACAGTGGCGATCCCTTTTACCATGTTGGCGTTGACCACCTTGATGATGCCCAAAGCCGTTTCTTCCAACCCGATTTCCAAGCTGTCAGCCAGTTTCCCAACCGCCCGCCGCGCGGCTTCCAGATCGAGTGTCATTCGTCCGTCATTGAAATTGGCCGGATTGAGACGGCCCAGCACCAGATTGGCATCCGTTACGGTAGGCAACTCCCCGCCGAGGCCGTAGCATGCGGGACCTGGATCGGCTCCCGCCGAACGCGGCCCCACATTGAGAGCCCCGCCGGGATCACGCCAGGCAATCGAACCTCCGCCGGCGCCGATGATGTGGAGATCAATGATGGGTATTTTCACCGGCAAATCCTGGAAACTGCTTTCGGTGGTAACCTTGCTGACGCCGTCCTCGATGAGTCCGATATCGAAAGAGGTGCCACCCATATCCACGGAAACGATTTTCTCTCTTTGGTGACGGCGACCATAAAAAGCTGCCGCAACCACTCCACCGGCCGGCCCGGAATTCACAGTCGTCAATGCTTTGGCCTTGGCCACGGCAACCGAAGTGGAACCGCCGTTGGCCTGGATCACGGCCAACCGGACGGGGCCTAAAAGATCATGCAAGCGCGGCTCTAAATCATTCAGATAGGCGTTCATGATCGGCGTCAGATAAGCGTTCATCACGGCGGTTGAAGAGCGCTCATATTCACGATATTCCGGTGCGATATCCGACGACAGGGTAACTGGAATTCCGGGCAATTCTTGTTCCAGGATTTCTCCGGCTCGCTGCTCATGAATAGCGTTGAGATGGCTGAATAGAAACGCTACGGCCACGGCTTCGACGCCGTTTTCGCGGAATGTTTCAACTGCTGCCCGCACTGAATCCTCATCCAGCGGGATAAGAACGCTGCCATCAGCGACGGTCCGCTCCCTGGCCTCTAGGCACAAATAACGTGGCACCAAAGGCGGCGGTCGATCGACATTGATATCGTAGAGCCCGGCCATGGGACGCTGAATGCGCCCGATTTCCAGAATATCACGGAAACCCTCGGTGGTCAGCAACCCAACCGTGGCCCCCGTACGCTCTATCAGAGCGTTGGTGCCCGTTGTCGAACCATGCACCACCTCGCGGACTGCATGCATTGCCGCGCCGGCCGTTTGCACCGCCAATTCGATCCCGGTAAGAACGCCTTGGGCTCGATCATTTGGGGTAGTCAATGTCTTAACCGACACCAAACGTCCTGAAACTGGGTCGCTAAGTGTTACGTCGGTGAAAGTGCCACCGACATCGACCGCTGCCCGCAAGTATCGATCAGTCAAAGAATATCTTTCCAGTTAAATATTTCGAATTCTGCCCATTGGTTGGGCCCCTGGCGACGCGAGATCGTTATTTGATCGGAAAAGGGAACAAAATTCAATTGCAAAATCAAGGCTCTGTCTTCAGTATCACGTTAGATATCAAAGTATTTGAAGGCGCTTGCGAATTCTAGAATGGACGACACCGGGAAACCCACGGAAAATGGATCTATACCAGGCGAAAATCGTCCGATTGCCGAATTGATTTGCCCCGTTGTTTCCAACCTATGGATCAACGACCAATACAAACACCTGATTGTCGAGGCAAACCCGGGCGCCATGGCCGTCCAGGCGGGTCAGTTCTTTCATCTCCTTTGTCCCAAGTCTGGAGATGACGAGCCCTATCTGAGGCGGCCCATGAGCGTGTACCGCATTGACCGCAATCAGGACCGCATCGAATTTCTATACAATGTAGTGGGACTGGGCACGCAGCAGTTAGCTAAGCTGGAACCGGGTGACGGTCTGGACATGGTGGGCCCCTTGGGTCAGGGATTCCGGCTGACCGACAATCTGGGCCATTTGTTAATGGTGGCCCGCGGTGTCGGGCTATCAACTCTGGCGCCCCTGGCTATGGCCGCGCACGATCACGGAATCCGGGTCAGCGCTATTCTCAGTGCCCGCACACCGGAAGTCCTCATGGCCGTGGATTACTTGTGTCAATCTGGCGCGGAGGTACACACCGTTACAGACAGGGATGGAACCAGCCTTCCTGAAAAGGTTGAAGAACTGGCTCGTCAAATCATCGCCGCCAACGATACCGGCCTGCTGGCGACATGCGGCTCCAACCGGCTGCTTAAATTATTGCAGCGATTAGGTAAGGAACTCGAGATCCCGGGGCAGGTCGCTCTAGAGCAGCTCATGGCTTGCGGCCTGGGGATGTGTTACTGTTGCGTCCGCCGGATAGGACCGGAAGGAACTTACAAAAGAGTCTGTGTCGACGGACCGGTTTTCGACTTGCAGGAGGTGCAATCTTGGCAGACCTAAGCGTTAAAATCGGCGCGATCGAATTGAGCAACCCCATAATGCCAGGTTCGGGTACATTCGCAGACGGCATGGATAAGGTTGTCGATCTGAACCGCCTCGGCGCCATCGTCGCCAAGACCATCACCCCTGAAATTCGCGAAGGTAACCCACCGCCCCGGGTGACCGAGTTGAAAAACGGCATGATTGCTTCCATCGGCATTCCTTCGCCGGGACCCGATTACTTCATCGACGAGATCGTCTCTTTCTATCGTTCATTCACGCCGCCTTTTGTGGCAAGCGTTTCCGCCAATACGGCAGAGGACTTCGGCGCCCTAAGCGAACGCATTTCGGTTGAGGGGGTGACCGCCATAGAGGCCAATATTTCCTGCCCCAATCTCAAGAAAAATGGCGAGTCCTTCGGTATGGACCCGGTGGCAACGGAAGAGGTCATCAGGAACATGAAGGCAAGGACCCACCTGCCGGTATGGGCCAAACTGTCCCCCAACGTCAGTGATATCTCCGTGCTGGCCAGAGCCGCCGAGGCGGGCGGCGCTGATGCCCTGGTGGTCGCCAATGCCCTGTTGGCCATGGCCATCGATACGGAAACCTTCCGCCCGAAATTGGGCAACGTCATGGGCGGTATAACCGGTTCAGTGGTCAAACCGATTATCCTGCGTATGGCCTATCAATGCACGCAGACGACCACCCTGCCAATTATCGGCTGTGGCGGTATCGCCTCCGTTGCCGACGTCGCCGAATATATGCTAGCCGGTTGCACAGCGGTGCAGGTAGGCACTGCGAGCTTTGTCCATCCCACCACCATGGTCGATATTATTGAGGGATTACCGGCCTATCTGGCGACACAGGGGCTCGAGCGCGTCACCGACCTGATAGGTGCCATGATCGAACCCGAAATTGAACCGGCTCAACGGCAAGCCATTTTATAATTGGTGTCACCAGCGCAATGAAACCACCAAAATTTAAGTATCTTCGTCCCGAGACTATAGATGACGCCCTGGCGGTCTTGAAGCAGCACGGCAATGACGCCTATGTCCTGGCGGGCGGTCAGAGCCTGATGCCGACCCTCAACCTCCGCCTGGCGGAGCCGATGGTACTGATTGATATTAGCCGCTTGGAGTCCCTACGCGGTTTGAAAGAAGAGGGCGATCAAATAAAGATAGGTGCCGCTGTCAGCCATGCCGAAGTGGCCGCTTCTCCGCTGGTGAATAAACACTTGCCGCTTGTCACCGGCGCCATGCCCTACGTGGCGCACCGCGCCGTCCGCAATCGAGGCACCATCGGCGGCAGTTTGAGTCATGCCGATCCGGCGGCCGAACTGCCGGCCTGCGCCGTTGCCATGGGGGCGACTCTGACGTTGTGTTCGGCATCGGGCCACCGGGACGTTCCTGCCTCGGAGTTCTTCCAGGGGGTCATGAGCACGGCGCGGCAAGAAGACGAACTGCTCACCCACATTCATTTCCCCGCATCGGCAGCGAACGAGGTTTGGGGATTCAACGAATTAAGCCGCCGCCATGGTGATTTCGCGATTGTGGGAGTGGCCGCCCGCGGATTACGGCAAAATGACATTCTATCGGACCTTCGCCTCGTAGTGTTCGGATGTGAAGAGCGGCCCGTGGTATCCGCCGCCGCTGCGGATTTGGCTAAGAACAGAGAAATAACACAAGATCAGATTAAACAAATCGCGGGCGCCGTCTCCGAGGAAATCAACCCGATGAGCGACCTCAACGGTACTCCCGAGACCAAAAGGCGGCAGGCCCAGGCGCTGGTGCAACGCACCCTGTCCGCGATGATGGAGCCTTCGACGTCATGATTGAATTCCAGGATATCACGTTAACCGTCAACGGCTCGGTGGTCTCCCGCCGGGTAGAGGCGCGCCAGAACCTGGTTGATTTCCTGCGACTCGAAATGGGATTGACCGGCAGCCATGTCGGATGCGAACAGGGAATTTGCGGCGCTTGTACAGTGCGGGTGAATGGTAGCGTCGTACGCGGCTGCCTCATGCTGGCGGTTCAAGCTGACGGCGCCGAGGTGGAAACCATCGAAGGCTTGGCCGACAGTGGCGCCATCGATGACCTGATCGCCGCTTTCGTCGAACGCAATGCCTTGCAATGTGGTTTTTGCACGCCGGGCTTTTTGCTGACCGCCACCGAGTTATTGGCCCTCGAGCAATCCTTGTCGCGGCAGCAAATCCGTGAAGAGCTTTCCGGGAATCTATGCCGATGCACTGGCTATCACGCCATTATCGACGCGGTGGAAGCCGTTTCGAAGGAACGTAATGGAGGGAGCGCCGATGACGACAGGGGATAGTTTAATCGGCTTACGACTGCCGCGCCCCGGCGCCCGCCGGTTGGCTGCCGGTCGTGGAACCTACGTGGACGATGTGGAATTACCGGGTATGGTCCACATGGCGCTGGTACGCAGCCCCTATGCCCACGCGAAAATCCTCGCCTTGGAAACCGCCGAAGCGGCGGCGGCGGAAGGGGTTATAAAGGTAATTGCCGGCACCGATCTTGAAGAAGTTTGCCAGCCCTTCACCGCCGCCATAGATTTTTTACCGGACATGGTTTCTCCGCCCCAATATGCCTTGGCCATATCGGAAGTGGCTTGGCAAGGCGAAGCGGTTTGCGCGGTCATTGCGGAAAGCCGCGCTCAGGCGGAGGATGGCGCCGATCTGGTAAGGGTGGATTGGGAGGAATTGCCGACCCATGCTGACCCGACGGCGGCGCTGTCATCCGACGCCCAACTCGTTCACAGCGCCCTGCCCAGTAATCTGGCGATGGCGTTGCCCATGACCCATAGCGATGTAGCAGCTGCGGAAGAGACCGCTGCAGTGATTATGGAACAGCAATTTGAGTTCGGCCGTCAAGCCGGTTGGGCTCTGGAGCCTCGATCAATCGTTGCCGATTTTAATCCTGGTGATGGCTCCCTCATCGTCTACCAATCCCATCAGACACCGTTTCAAATGCAGGATCTCTATGCCCGTCACCTGGGAATAGACGAACACAAGGTCCGGGTTATCGCCAAAGACGTTGGTGGGGCCTTTGGCGTCAAACTCCACGCCTATCCGGATGAAATGGCGGCCGTCGCCATCAGCCGCCTGGTGGGCCGGCCGGTGAAGTATGTCGCAGATCGCCAGGAATCCTTCCTTTCCGATATTCACGCCCGGGAGATGAACGTAAAAGGACGGTTGGCGCTGGATGAAGAGGGACGGATATTGGCTTTCAGTGCCGATGTGCTCTCCGCCGCAGGGGCCTATTCCGTCTACCCCCGCACCAGCGTTGGTGAGGGTATCCAAGCGCTACAGTTCGTTGGTGCGCCCTACAATGTACCCGCCTTTGACGGTCGGGTAAGGGTCGCCTATCAGAACAAGACCCCGAGCGGGGCCTATCGGGCCGTGGGAATGCCCATTGGTTGCACGGTTACCGAACAGTTGCTCGACTGGGCAGCTGCGGCCCAAGGGATTGATCCAGTGGAAATTCGGCGGCGCAACTATCTCGATATCGCTGAAGAGCCGGTCAAAACGCCCGGCGGTCTAATAATGGGTCCCTTGTCATTAGGCCCATGTCTTGATCGTATTCTTGAGGACATGGATTACGACGCTCTGCGGCGCGATCAGGAGGAACTCCGGCGGAAAGGGATTTACCGGGGGATCGGCTTGGCTACCTTTGTTGAACAGACGGCTGTGGGGGCAGGCCTCTACGGTCCCATGGGGGTACGAGTTGCCGCCCACGAAGGCTGTACGCTGCGGCTGGAGCCCTCCGGCAAAATACGCGGCAGTACCAGCGCCACCGATCAAGGACAAGGTACCCTGGCCGGCCTGTGTCAGGTCGTCGCCGCAACGCTAGGGGTTGCCTACGAAGACGTAACCATTGAGGCGGGAGACGGCGGCGCCAGCCCCTATGGCGGCGGCGCCTGGGCCTCCCGCGGCCTCGCTATTGGGGGCGAAGCCGCCCGCCAGGCTGCAGAAGAATTGAAGCAGCGGCTGCTCACCGCAGCGGCGGCTATCTTACAGCAGGAAACCGAAAATCTTGACATGCTCGGCGCTCAAATCTGCACCTTAGATGGTCAAACGCTGATGCCATTGGATGAGCTTTCCTCCTTATTGTATTTCCGCCAGGATACACTGCCTCCGCAGATAACTGGGGAACCTGTTGTCACCAGCCACTATATTCCCCGCGATACACCCTATTTTATGGCCAACGGAATTCAGGCCAGTCATTTGGAGGTGGATACCGAAACCGGCGTCATCAGATTGCTCGACCACTGGGTGGTGGAGGATTGCGGGCGAGTCATCAACCCTCTACTCGTCGATGAGCAGTTGCGTGGAGGAATCGTTCAGGGAATCGGCGCCGCTCTTTATGAAAATTGTATCTATGACGAGCGGGGACAATTGCAGAATGCAAGCATGGCCGACTATGCCTTACCGCTGGCGGCGGAAATGCCGGACATCTGGGTCAGCCATATTGAAACACCGGCACCGGATACAGGTTTGGGTGCCAAGGGATCGGGCGAAGCAGGTGCTTTGGGAGCTCCGGCGGCAATATGGACGGCGGTTAATGACGCCCTCCGTCCTTTGGGCGCCCAGGTTTGGAAACAACCAATCACCTCTGCTCATGTTTTGGAGGTCCTGACGGAAGCGGAGGAAAAGCATTAGGTTGAATTATTTTGAAATCTGTCCATTCGGAAAATCATCCGATTGCCTTTTATTCAATTTGCCTATTATATTGCAATATCAAAAGATGCGGTGACATAGACCTATAGACACCGGCGTTAAAACAATAACCAATTTAATCAGCAGGAGAGGAATATTTTATGAAACGCTTTTTATTTAACGCTTTTTGCTTGGCCGGTATGGGATCGGCTCTGGCAATGATGCCGGTGGCAACTCCGGACGGTCTGGCCGCTGAAGTAAAATTGAAAGCGGCCAGTTTCTTACCGGCTCGCGCCGTCTACGCGAAGTATTTTAAACTGTGGGCGGATGAGGCGAACAAACAGTGCTCCGGTAAAATCAAAATCAGCATTGTCGGACCGGCGGCCATCAAGTCGTTGGAGCAGTGGAACGCCGTCAAGAACGGCGTCGTCGACATGCATTACGGGCCACCCAACTATTACAAAGGCACTATGGTCGAGGGTGACGTCACCATTCTGGCCAAAAACGAATCCGCCGATCAGCGGAAAAACGGTGCTTGGGGAATGCTCAACGAACTGCACAAAAAGAAAATGAACACCATTTACCTAACCAATATCCTGAACGGCGTGAATTTCTACCTGTATACCAACAAACCCCATATCAATGGCCGTTTTGAGGGCATGCGCATTCGCTCCGTGCCCATTTACGATGAATTCTTCAAACATTTGGGCGCGCAGCCGGTCCGCATGGCCGCACCGGCCGTATACACGGCCTTGGAACGCAAAGCCGTCGACGGTTACGGCTGGCCGCTATGGGGTATTACCGATTTCGGCTGGCACAAACATACCAAGTACCGTCACGGCCCGGGTTTCTTCAGCGCCAACGTCAACATCCTAATGAACCAGGACAAATGGAACGGTCTGTCCGGTGACACCCGCAAGTGCCTGATGGATATGGCGATGTGGCTGGAGGGGCAGTGGCCGATATGGCGCCAAGGCGAAAACGAAAAACAAACCGCCGCCCAGAACAAGGCCGACGTTAAATACGTCGACATGGGCGCCGCTTTCGCCAAAAAAGCCGAAGACATGTATTGGGTGCAGATGGAAAAGGCCAATCCCTCTTTCATCAAGAAAATTCGCCCGTTACTGACCAAGTAGTCTGACAATCTGATGGGGCGCCTAAATCGGCGCCCCATTTGTGTCTGAAATTGTCATGAACACCGCCCCGGCAAAATTCAAATTCATGGACCAGATCATTGATGTGCTGGCTATGTCGGCATCGGTAATGATCTGCGCCCTGGTGCTGGTGATTGGCACCGATATTGCCGCGCGAAATTTGCGTTTGTTCGCCATGCCCTGGACCCTGGATGTGGCGGAATATCTACTTTACTTGATTACCTTTTTTGGAGCTCCCTGGGTATTGCGGGATCAGGGCCATATCGCCGTCGATATCCTGGTGGCGCGGCTGCAACCCGGGAACCGGGTAAAGGTTGGACGATTTGCCAACTTCCTCGGTTCCCTGACCTGCACCATCTTGTGCGTCATCGCGGCAATGGTCTTTTTGCGCTCTTACCGCAACGGCACCATGGTGCACGAAACTTTCGTCTTTCCCGAGTGGTGGCTTCTGACTATTGCTCCACCCGTTTTTCTCCTTTTGGCCATGGTTTTTGTCCGCTGGCTGATTTGGGGCCAGGCGGAAACCCAACAGCAGTCGGACGGGTTGTAGCTACGATGGAATGGTATTGGGTGCTCTTGTTGTTAATCGGTGGCCTGGTGGTCTTCATGCTGCTGGGAATGCCCGTCGTTTTCGCCTTCTTCACGGTAAATCTGATTGGCGCTTTTATTTTCATGGGTGGCGTCAACGGGCTCATGCAGTTGGTCCGCAATGCCATCGATTCGGTTCAAAGTTTCGCCCTCCTGCCCATCCCCTTGTTCATTTTCATGGGCGAAATCATGTTCCATTCGGGCACCGCCGCCCGCGCCATCGACGCCATCGATAAATTAATCGCCCGCGTGCCCGGCCGTCTCTCCCTGGTTGCCATTACCGGCGGCACGATATTCTCGTCGCTTTCCGGCTCGACCATCGCCAACACGGCCATGCTGAGCAGCACTTTGCTGCCTGAAATGTACCGGCGGGGCTACAAGCCGGAGATTTCCATCGGCCCCATCGTAGCCGTGGGCGGTATTGCCATGCTCATCCCGCCATCCGCTCTCGCCGTATTATTGGGTAGTATTGCCCGCATCCCCATCGGGGAATTACTGGTGGCCTCCATTATTCCCGCCCTGATTCTGGCAGCGTTGTTCTTTGCCTATGTGATTATCCGCTGCACATTGGATCCCTCCATCGCGCCGCCATATGACGTATCGGAATTAACTTGGGGTGAACGTCTGAAGCCATTCTTCATTTACGTTCTACCCCTGATGAGTATTTTCATCGTGGTTGTGGGCAGCATTGTCGCCGGTATCGCCACCCCAACCGAATCCGCCGCACTGGGCACCATCGCATCGTTGATCGCAGTTGCTTTATACGGCCAACTCAGTCTCAAGACTTTCCTGGTGTCGGTAAAGCAAACCCTGCGCTTCACGGTGATGACTCTATTCATTATCTGTGGCTCCATCACTTTTTCCCAGATCCTGGCGTTCTCTCAGGCCTCCGACGGACTTATCGGTCTCGTTGAGAACGCCGGCCTGGCCCCCATCTCGGTAATTCTCATCATGATGGGTATTTTGCTGTTCCTGGGTTGTTTCATGGATCAGGTAAGCATGATGATGATCACCATGCCGATCTTCATGAAGTTTGTTGAATCGGCCGACTTCGGCGTAGGTGACCTGCAGCAGACTCAGGTGTGGTTCGGGGTGCTGGCGTTGATGATGCTGGAAATTAGTTTAGCCACGCCCCCTTTCGGCCTACTTTTGTTTGTTGCCAAAGGCGCCGCGCCCGCTGGCACGACGATGCAACAGGTCATGCTGTCCGTGCTGCCGTTTATCGCAATGGCCCTGTTGGTTGCGGGACTTCTGGTATTCTTTCCGTCCTTGACGCTGTTAATACCCGATTTAATCAGCCGCTAAATGCACTCTAGAGCATTTCCCAAAAAGAATGAATCAAACAGGGTTTGGTTGAATCTTTTTTAAGACTATTCGTGATTTCCTTGGTTATTGGATGACAAGGGAGTTTTTGAGATGACGATTTCACCGGATTTACGGCTTCGTGTCGTTGAGAGAGTGGCGCGCGGTGCATCGTGTCGTCAAGCGGCGGCTCATTTTGAGGTGAGCGCCAGTTCGGCCATACGTTTTTACAAACAATATGTGACCGAAGGCTCTGTCGCGCCCAAGACCCGGGCCGTACAGAAGCGCCGGCTTGATCCTTACGGCGAGGATATTCTGTGCTGGATTGCGGCTGAGCCGGACATGACCTTACGGGAGTTGTCCGATCGCTTATCAAAGGTCCACGCCATCACTGCGCCGACGTCAACGATAGATCACTGGCTGCGGTCACGGAATATCAGCTTCAAAAAAAACCGCACACGCCAGTGAGCAGGAACGCGGCGATGTCCAGGCGGCGCGGGCGGTTTGGCGCAAACGCCAGGCTTGGCTGCTGGCGCACCCTGGCAAGATCGGCGATATCGTGTTCATCGATGAGACCGGCATAAACACCAAAATGGCGCGCCTCAGCGCCCATGCGCAGGGCGTCACGGACAGCCCCATGGAGTTCGTCAAGATCGAAGGCCTCCAGAAGCCTCAGGACCTGTACATACTCCCGCTTCACGGACGTAATCCTTGACGATGGTATAACCGCCGGTAAATCCATGTTCCAAGCAAAGACGCTCAAATATCCGCTTCACCGTATGGCGTTGCTTGCGATGAACTGATCTGTCCTCTTCCAGAATGCGGTCGATGATATCCGTAAAAGGATCCAACTTCGGGCGCTTCGGTGGTTGGCGGCGTTGATACCCAGGAGGCGCCGAATGCCGGAGCATCTTCTTAACCGTCTCACGCGCTATGCCAAATCGACTTGCCGCTTCTCGCTGACTCAACCCATCAACATGGCAGGCCAGACGAACTCGTAAATAAAGCTCCACAGTGTACATCCTTCCACCTTCCGTCCTCAAAAGGACCGAAGGTACAGGTGGCAGAGTTTTACTCCGCCCACGGCAGGGAAATCCCGCCGCTTCTGTGGACTATTTTGTCACCGCCATTCTCACATACCTGTGAATGCTGTCGCGTTGCCATGGATATGGATAAAAATGGTCTACCTGCCGTGGTCTGGCGTCATATCTTCGATAAAAACACACGCGATCATGCAATTCAGCGGTTTAGGGCCTTCATGCTCTCTGCGTCAACCGTATAGCTGCCGTCTTCGTTCTTCACTGCGCTCATTATCTTCCTCTTTCTCTTGGGGTTGGGGCGGAGTGGTCGGGTAATCCCGCCAGAATTTCTCCGCCGCTAAAATCTCTTCCTCACTTCGCATTGTGGGGCATCTTCATCTGAAGCCCGGGGTAAGTTCGCCGGGGCTTCTGAGTCTCCAACATCTTCCGACCCAGGGTTTCGGCGTCCCATTGGCGCCAGTTAAATTGAAGGTCTTCCTTGGCGATGGGTTTTTCGTTCTCTTTATTCATCACTGATTCCTAACGCTCCCAACTGACCCAGAATCACGTGAGCGGTTTTCTCACCGGGTGTGAGGGTTGATAGCTTTTGCATTAGCTTCATTTTCTCCGGGTCCAGGAGGGCGTTAAGCAGGGCGCGATTAGAAGACCGCTCAGATATTCTCCGGGCAGCGGTTAAGGCGCGGCCCTTGGCCGTAAACATACCGGTCCAGATCCGGGACAAGTCAGCCAGTGCATTGGCCACGGTCGAGGTGTTGGAGTAGTTCGGGGCAACAGATTCCCTCTGTGCAATCTTGAGGGCGCTGTGAAGCGTCTCCACACCCTTCATGTATTCGTCACCGAACAATTCTTTCAGGGCGGCGGAACGGCCGGCCATGCCGTCGATGTCGGAGCCGTAAAGGTACTTATCCAGCGAGACGAAACTCAATTCACGCTGACCGGCAACACTCCGGGTAATACGCCCGCCCATGTCACGGGTATATTGATCTCGCGCCAGAAGTCCGAGAGGGCTAAGGCTTGGTTTTGATCGAAGTCCCGGAACTTAGACAATCCCCCAAACTTGCGGGACTTTCTGAAAGCCTCTTCTATGGAAAGCAGATCCGGGTCATTAGTGGCCTGACCGGAGGTGAATTTTAAACGGGTTTCTCCCAGGCGCCGGTTGACCTCCTGGGCAGCTTCGGCCGCTTCATGCATATCCTTATCGGAAAGCGGATTGTTGTCTCGGAAGTAAGTCCGACCGGCCATCATATTATTGACCGCTTTAACGATACGACCAAGCAAGGCGCCACCGGCACCACCGGCGGCACTGATTCCAGCGGCCTTGGCAGAACGTTCTACAATGTCCAATTCCGACAGGTCTTCATTGACACCCAGCCCTTGACCGATTTTCAACCGGGCATACTCACCGGCAAAGGTGCCGGCGGAACCGGCAGCGATACCGGCGACAGGGTTGGCCGTGACAACCGTTATGCCAATCGTTGCGGCTACATCCGGTACAACCACCAGGGCGTCACCAGACAAAGCAGCAAAATCTCCAACATCAACACCGGGGGCGTTGACCAGATTGTAGCGGTTAAGTTTCGGGTTATAGAACTCAAGTTCACCGGTAGCCGGTCCCATGCGTACATCGATTGATTCCTTTTCACCGATTGCACCCTGATTGCGATAATATTCTGTCAGGTTCTTTTTGAATGCGTCGATGGAGTGGCGTTCATCGGCAGCAAAGGAGGCCGTGGCTCTGATAGGGGCTGGTGAACCTTCGTCAAAGACTACGCCCGCCTCTGCTGCCTTTGTGATGGTCGGGTCTTTCGGGGGGACCACAACCATCGGCGTGTCCCCGAAGCTGTTTTCAGATACGGGGATAGGGGAAGTTTCTACAGGTTTAGTTTCAGTCACCCCGGCACGTGCGGCAAAGGGACTCTTAACACTCGGAACTAACCGGTGAGAAAAGGGGCTATTTTCCATTTAGTTTTATCCACCTCTCATGGGCTTCCTTGGCCTGGGCCTTGGTTAGCTTGTCAGGATCCAGTCGGTTCAGTTGCTCCAGCGACATGCTGGCTATGCTGCTTACCGGATTGGGCGCAAGATCGGCGGGCAACGGTGGCAGGGTTGCCCTACCAGAAAGCACCTTATGACGAACGGAGAACGCCAGCTTGGTCGCCCGCTCAATCTCACTAAGGGCGGATATAATCTGCCCCTTATCACCGGAGGAAGCGGCGATCCTGTCAATTTGCAATTGAACATCTTCTTTGGCTAACTTGCCGCCTGGGTCGGCAGCACGGGCCAGCGTATAGGCCAGATTAACCGCGTTAGAACGAAAGGCCCGGGACTCGGCGGCAGCACCGCCAAACTGAGTCAGGTTATAGTTTGCGGTTTCCAGCAACGGAGCGTCATTGTTGCCCATAGCCTTGGCGGCTTGCACCAACGTACCGGCGGCGGATGAAAGAGCCATGATGCCCGTGGAGAATATGCCGGTGAATGTCTGCCCGGAGTTAAGCTGCTCACGCATACGCTTAACCTCAGCCAAGGTGGTGCGGGTGGCGATTTCAGCCTCGCTGTATTCAGCGATTTCCTTGTTCTGCAATCCAAAGGTGTCGGACGGGTTGGTTGATTGTGCCGAAGCGTTATATTTCACGCCGCCTTTGTTCAACACCTCTTGCAGTGATTCCGCATTGTTCACGTCAATGGTCTGAGACTTTTTAGTGTCAGGAAAAAAGAACGTCGCGAGACTCGGGGTTTTCTCCTTTTCCGGCGCCGGGATTAAACCCTGACCTTGCGCGGCCTGGTTCAATGTAACGCCGGTCTTGTCTGCCACCGCTTGCGCGGCGGTCAGGCTGGTCAGGGCTTCGGACTCGCCCTTAGCCGTAGCGGCTTCATCCTGGGTAGGGGTAGATTCCAGTGCCGCCTCTAAGAGGGCAATGCCTTGGCCGCGAATGTCCAGTTTGCCGTCCGTGGCTTTCATCAAGGCAAATGAATTACCCTGAATTGACTCACGGATCTGATTAATTCGCTTAACGGAAATGCTGTCCCGGTTGGGAGCGTTCTTAACCAATTCCGTAGCGACCTTGATTGACTTCTCAGTTTGCTCCTGCCAAGCCTTCTTTAAGGTTGATACCGACCCAACTAAGAACCTCAGATAGCACCCAAACGTTCATGTTGGCTGAGAGGGGAATCCGCTTCGGAAATTTGCCGTCCCTTTCCCACCGGAAAAGTGTGTTCCGTGTAACCCCGCCCGCAATTTCACAGACCTCTTTCGTGGGGATTAGCCTATCGTTTGACCCGACAGGGCATACGCGGTCATTCATGGATGAACTCATGGTGATTACTCCAAATGTAGGGTGGTGGGCTTCGCCCATAAAAAAGGCCCGCCACCGGATTGGTACGGACCGCTTAGATTAAATAGTTCAATGATTCCGTTGGGCGTAGATGCCCAATGTATCTTTTATAATGCCTTTATACGGGGCAAATGGGGCATGAACTAAGCACTTTTTTGTATTTTTGTGTATTTTAGCGCAATAAAAAAACCCGCCTTGATTGGCGGGTTGCTGTCCGGGCGTTTTAATTCCCTATTCTACTTCTATACTATCAGTATTTTGACCATTTGGTAACATCTAATTTTACAATGGTAGATATTTACGACATCCGCGTTTTATATCAAGGGGTTACGCTATAATACGCTATTTCGCGTTCTTTTTACTTTTATTATAGCATTTCGCTGCCTACAGCTTTTTAACATGGTTTTTATTGTTTTATACCAATTAGTTACGCTACGCATGATTTAAACCACTCCTGTTTTTTGTATTTGGTTCGCTACCCCGCCTTGGAGTCAGCCACATTTTCATTGTCTGTTGGGTCTAGAATCTCACCAATTTTTTTTGCCCAGGCTACTAGTGCTTGCCGTTTCTGTCTGTCATAGCCGTGACGGTTATAGATCGCCGCCACGCCGGTAATGGCACCACCGGTGTGATTAAGAATTTTCTCCAAAACGTGCGGGGGGATTTCGAGTTCCGCCATTCCGCTGGCGGCAGTACGCCTTAAATCATGGAGCGTCCAATGTTCCATTACCGGGAGCCCGTCATCCTTACGCTGTTTTGCGATCAGCAGTTCAATCCGCACCACGGCCTTGCTGAATGCGGAAAGTGGTTTGGCGCCCTTTGCTGAAAAAACAAACTCGCCCAATCTTGGCATACCTTTAATAACGACCAGTGCCGCATCTGACAGCGGCACAAGATGGGATCGCCCGTTCTTTGCTAATTCTTTCGGAATGGTCCACGCGTCATTGCTTATGTCACTCCACTTGAGTTGGGATGTCTCACCACGGCGTTGTCCGGTCAACAGGAGGAATTTGAAGAATGGGCCATACGGCCAACCCATCTTATCACACGCAACTAGGAATGATCTGATTTCGTCCTCGGCCAGCACACGCTCTCGGGACTTTTCCTTGAAGTTGGGCGCCTCGACTCCCGTGCCGGGGTTAGCGCCCTCGAAATGTTCTTCCTTTCTTAGCCATGAATACAACGCCCTTATAGCGCCGGCTACACGGTTCGCTTGGACGGGGCCGTTGTTCTTAGCAATGTCGGCAACTAGGTTTTTAACTTCCCACCGTGTTATCGATTCGATGGTGGATTCACCCAGCACGGGGTTGACATATTTTCTGAACATCCTCTGACGTTCTCGCCATGATTTGTTATTTCCCTCGCAGTATTCTTCGATAAAGGATTGTGAGACAGATTCAAAAGTTCCAAGGCGTTTTCTAGCGGCTTCGGCTTTAGCGTGACGCTCGCCGTCTTTTAAGTCTATTCCACCTTTGGCGGCGACCCTGTAGTCGCGTGCCGTTTCCCTCGCTTCTTTCAATGAGAGTTCATGTATCGACCCCAGCGTGACGCGGGACTGTTTTCCATTCACCCGGTAGAAGACGATATAACTCTTACTCCCCTTGTCGGTAACGCGAACCCCAAAGCCAGGGACAAGGGCGTCAAAATATTCTTTTCGCCCAGTTTGAGGTGTCTTAATTCGCTTGACGTATGCGTCGGTTAAGGTCTTTTTTTCCGTCTTTTTCATTAGCAGAGATCCTCTGGGGTAACACCGGGGTAACAAAACGTACCCGATTTACACTAATGAGGTATGATACAGTATAATACAGTTACCACCAAAAAGATCAAGTATATTAATGGGTTAGTTAAATAAAATGTTGCGTTATGATACGGTAAAATACGGCAAATCTTCTGCGTCTGGGGCAGCAAGCCGGATATTCCGGAATTTAATGCTTAATTGATAGCCACTCAGTCGCCCGGCGAGTTCTCCGAACCCTTGGCTTACGGCGCAGTAGCGCCGACCCGCGGTCGCGGGCTCCAAAAGCCCAAATGTACTTTTGGTTAAATTCTAGGATTTACGGTGACTAGTCCAAAGTTCCTTTCGGATGTTTGGCAAGCGCGACTACGCGCCGCGCTTCATGGGCGTGAGCCAAGGGAGCGGAGCGAATGCCCGGGACTGAGGGGCAAACAAAAAAGGGGACCGTCCCCTTTTTTTAAATTGACTTGGCTCTCCCTCCCGTTTAACCATTTACCTGATGGTTTCTCCCGGTCCTTCGGGGTTGGGGAATGAATTGGGAATGCGGTGCGCCGAATTGGCTATTCCGCTACTGCCCCCGCAACTGTGAGCAAAGTCCCTTAGGATTTAGCGAGTCAGGAACCGGCCATCATCCTGGTGGAGCCATGTACCTTAATTTTAACCCCCGCCAGGGCTCGTGAAATCCACGGAGGGTGTTCCATGTCGAGCGACGTAAAAGTAATTACCAAATCCGAGCAAACGGCCGATCAGGCGGTTTCGCTTTCTCAAAGAATCGCAGTTGCTGTTGTTGGTGGCCTACTTGGCTCCTTCATTTTGATTGGCGTCGGTTTTGCCAACTCAGATCTCATCCACAACGTCGCGCACGATTCCCGGCACGCAAATTCCTTCCCCTGCCACTAAGGGGAGCGCCATGTTACAAAGATTGTTGCTGACGGGGCTTGTCTCCGGGGCGATTGCTGGTGTCGTTATGACGCTCGTAAATCTCTTTACTGTGCAGCCGCTCATCGCCATGGCAGAAATGTACGAAGATCCGTCGAGCCCCTCGATTCAGGCGAGCGCGGTGCTACATTTCCATCCTGACGGCGTCGGTCATACCCATGCGGACGGCAATTTGTACCACGAGCATGGAAAAGTGGCGGCCAATGCTGTCCCTCATAGTCATCCCAACGGCGTTTCCCACGCTCACCAGGGCGGCAATGCGGCCCACACCCATGAACAAGCGGCGCAAGCCAGGGAACAGGTGGCGCATGATCACAGCACCCAAAATCAAGGTGGCCACTCGCACGGTGCCTTCGAGCCGGACAGCGGCCTCGAACGTGAGCTCTATACCCTCATGGCGAATGTATTGACCACCATTGGCTATGGATTACTGCTGGCGACGGCGTTTACGCTGTACGGCAGGAAAATCGGGCCGGTGCAAGGCTTGCTCTGGGGCGGTGCCGGATTTGCCGCTTTCGCATTCCTTCCCGGCCTCGGATTGCCGGCGGAATTACCGGGGGCCGCGGCTGCTGATCTGCTGGCGCGCCAAACCTGGTGGTTGGGGACGGCAATTTCTGCAATCGCCGCATTTTCCCTGTTGGCATTTTCAAAAAGCTGGTCCTGGCGCGGCGTTGCCGTTGCCTTGCTAATCATCCCGCATGTCATTGGCGCGCCTCACCCGGCGGTCGGTGAAATGGGTTCGGCGCCGCCGGAATTGGCGGCCCACTTCGTCATGATGACGCTGTTCTCATCTCTATTATTGTGGCTGGTATTAGGCAGCGTCGGCGCCTATGTCTTTAGCCGCATCAAGGTCGAAGAGACCAACCATATAGGATCGCCGAGTGCGAGCCGATAGACAGCAACTTTATAAGTTTAAAGGGGTCTGAGTTTCGGGCCCCTTTTTTATTTGCCTGGTTGATTGTCGGGGTTTTCCAGCGTTTCGATCAAATTCTCGAGTTTGCCGTAGAGATCTTCCAAGTCCTTGGCGCCGAACTGCTCGGCGATTTCCCGGTATCTCTGTTCCGAATGTGGACCGACCTTTTCGATCAATGTCTTGCCGTCGGACCGTATCGATACCACCGAGCGCCGTTGATCCGATTTATCGATTTTTCGCAGCAGCAGGTTGCGCGCTTCCAAATCGCGAATGATGCGGCTGAGGCTGGGTTTTAGAAGGCAGCAGATTTCCGCCAGATCGCCCAGATCCATGGCCCCGTGATCGTAGAGCGCGCGCAGGACCCGCCATTGCTGATCGGTGACCTCGTTGTCGCGGAGGGATGGCCGGAACCGCTCCATCACCGCTTCCCGCGCCCGCAATAACGCCATGGGCAGGGACCGGGAAAATTGCCTTAAGTTCTCATCTTTGGCGCCGGCGGTTTTGGTCATCGCTACTTTTCGTCTTTGATGGTGTTTCTCAAGGTGCCGACACCCGACACTTCCACTTCCACTTCATCGCCCGGTTTAAGCCATCTGGGCGGATCGAAACGGGCGCCGGCGCCCGTCGGTGTTCCTGTGGCAATGATGTCGCCGGGCAGCAACTCCATGAAGGTGGACAGGTAATTGATGATATAGGGGAAATCGAAAATAATGTTCGCCGTGTTGTCGTCCTGCCGGACCTCACCGTTCACCCGGGTTTGCACCGATATATTGTCATAGCCGTCGATTTCGTCAGCCGTCACGATCCACGGGCCGATGCCGCCGCTGGCGGCAAAATTCTTGCCCTGGGTAACGTTGAACTTGGCATGGCGCAGCCAGTCCCTGAGCGTTCCTTCATTCATGATGGTGAGGCCGCCGATATGGTCGGTGAAGTACTCCTTGGGGATACGGCGGCCGCCCTTGCCGATAACGATGACGATCTCGCCTTCGTAGTCCAGCTGCTCCGATTCCGGCGGGCGCAGAATGGCGTCGCCGTGAGGCACCAGGGAATCCGGCGTCCGCATGAAGACGCTGGGAAATTTGGGCGCGTCTGAATCGTCTTTGTATTCCTCGTTGCGGTTGGCGTAGTTGACGCCGATACAGACGATTTTTCCCGGATTGGGGATGGGTCTGAGGAGTTCGATATCCTCCTTGTCGAAATCGGCAATACCACGGTCGGCAATCTTCTGCGCCTTCGGCAGCGCCTCCGCCGTCAGAATGTCCTGCAGGAGCGGATATTTCCGCATGCGGATGCCCAAATCGACAATGCCTTCGTCAATCACCGCGCCGTAGGTTTCGACGCCGTCAACTTCAAAGCTGATAAGTTTCATTTTGTTATCTCCCTATTTCAGGCTCCCTATATCAAGTTGGCCCGCTCGAGCACCCCATCCAGCCGCTTTTCCAGTTCCGGCGTTGCCGGCGCCATGGGCAGGCGGTGCTCGTTGGCCGGAATGATACCAAGCCTTTTCATCATATATTTGATGGGGATGGGATTGGTATCGAAAAAGACCGACTGATTGATTTCGAACAGGCGCTGGTGCAATTCCATACCCAATTCGAAGTTATTGTCCCAGACCGCCTGACAGATATCGGCCAGAAGATCGGGCCGCAAATTGCCGACGGCGTTCATCAGTCCGACGGCGCCGACCGCCATCATGGGAAAGCTCAATTCCTCCAACCCGACGAAGACTTTGTAGTCCGGCCAGGCGTCCAGACATTCGGAGACAAACCCCAAATCGTTAACCGCGTGTTTCATGCCGATAAAGGTGGGCGAGCGGTCCTGCAATTCCTTGATCGTATCCAACGTCACCGACACCGCCGCCCGGCCCGGAATGTGATAAATCATCCAGGGCGTATCGAAATCCCTGGTGGTTTCCAGATAGTATTCGATCAGACCCCGCTGGGGCGGTCGGATATAATAGGGGGTGACAATCAGCAGCGCGTCGGCCCCGGCTTCGGCGGCATGGTGGGTCAATGCTTTGGTCTCCGCCAGTGATTGGGAGCCGGATGCGACGACGATAGGCAACCTGTCTTTATTGGTGGCGATGGCCGTGTCGACGATTTTATTCCGTTCCTCAACGGTGAGGGTGGACGGTTCCGACGTGGTGCCGTTGACCAGAATGCCGTGGGACCCTTTCTCGATCTGGAATTCAACCAGTCCGGCATAGGCGTCGTAATCGACCTCGCCATTTCTGATGGGCGTAATCAGGGGGGGGATGGAGCCTTTCAGGCTGTCGGGACCGTGCGGCATATTTGGTGTTCCTCCTAGAATTTTAAAATTGCAGCTTGACAGTAACCGCAATTTAATTAACATGTTAAATAATTATTGGAATTTGTCAACTTAAAAAGAAGCTGGTGGAGATGGGACCATGGCCCATGCGATAATCGAGTATTCGGCAAATATCGAAGACCGCCTGGAATTGGACGTGCTCATCGAAAAGGTCCATTTGGCGGCCATCAATTCGGGCGTATTCCCGGCTGGCGGCATGAGGACCCGGGCGGCCCGGCGCGATCATTTCCGCATCGCCGACGGTCACCCGGACAATGGTTTCGTCCATGTTCTCGTGAAACTGGGGCCGGGCAGGGACGACGAAACCAAAAAAAAGGCGCAGGACCATATTTTTGCCGCCATCGACGAACATTTGGCCCCGCTGGTGGAGAATTGGCCCTTGGCGGTGTCCTTTGAAATGGTTGAATTGCCGGAAAACCGCATCAACCAGAACAACATTCACGATTACCTGAAGGCGAGGAAAGATGCTGGATAAACCGATTTCAGAAGACCAGAAGAAAAATAGTCAGGCTGCGGCAGGCTACCTGTCGCCTTACAAGGAAACGACCCTCGGTCATTTTATCAACGGCAAGCGGGTTGATGGACTGTCAGAAGAGACTTTCGAGAACTCCACGCCGGTGGATGGCAGTTTTCTGGGGAACGTTTCGGCAGGGAGTGCCGATGATATCGACGCTGCGGCCAAGGCCGCCAAGGCGGCGTTCCCGGCGTGGCGTGATATGAATGGTGATAAAAGGCGCGCCATTCTTCATAACGTGGCTGACAAGATCGTCGAGCGGGCGGAGGAAATCGCCTTTGTCGAAAGTATGGATACGGGCCAGCCTCTCAGGTTTATGAGCAAGGCGGCCATCCGTGGATCGGAAAACTATCGCTTTTTTGCCGACAAGGCGCCCGAAGCAACGAGCGGCATGGCCATGCCGGCGGATCATCACGTCAATTATTCCGTCCGCCAGCCCATCGGGCCCGTCGGCGTTATCACGCCCTGGAACACGCCCTTTATGCTGTCCACCTGGAAAATCGCCCCGGCCTTGGCGGCCGGTTGCACGGTGGTTCACAAACCGGCGGAATGGAGCCCCTTGACGGCCATGCTACTGGCCGAAATTATGACCGATGCCGGTATTCCGGAGGGCGTGGTCAACACGGTCAACGGGCTGGGAGAAAGCGCGGGCAAGGCGCTGACCGAACATCCCGCTATCAAAGCCATCGCCTTCGTCGGCGAATCCTCCACCGGCAGCATGATTATGAAGCAGGGCGCCGATACACTTAAACGGGTGCATTTCGAACTGGGCGGCAAAAACCCGGTGATCGTTTTCGATGACGCCGATCTTGAGCGCGCCTTGGACGCGGTGGTGTTTATGATTTACAGCCTCAATGGTGAGCGCTGCACATCGTCCAGCCGGGTTTTAATCCAGGATTCAATTCACGACGAATTCGTCGAAAGGCTGGCGGCCCGGGTGGCCAATCTCAAGGTCGGGCATCCCCTTGATCCCGCGACGGAAATCGGCCCCCTGATCCACCGCCGTCATTTCGAAAAAGTCACCAGCTATTTCGGCATCGCCGGAGAAGACGGCGCCGAGATCAAGTCCGGCGGCGCGGTGGCGGATATTTATGACGGTGGCAATTTCGTCGAGCCGACTCTGTTCACCGGCGCGAACAACCAAATGCGCATCGCCCAGGAAGAGATTTTCGGTCCCGTCCTGACGGCCATCCGGTTCAAGGACGAAGCCGAGGCCTTGTCTCTGGCCAATGACGTCCGCTACGGCCTCGCCGGATATGTCTGGACCGGTGATGTGGGCCGCGCCCACCGCATGGGCCGGTCACTGGACGCCGGTATGATCTGGGTGAATTCGGAAAACAACCGTCACCTGCCGGCGCCCTTTGGCGGCATGAAGGCCAGCGGCATCGGCCGGGACGGGGGTGATTACAGTTTTGATTTTTACATGGAGACCAAGAATATTTGTATCGCCATGGACGAACACAAAGTGCCCCAACTCGGCGTATAGTTTGGGTGTATAAAATAGAAGGTGAGGAGGAGAGAGCCAAATGGGTGAATTGATCATGGCGGCGAAGGTAACCCACGTGCCGTCCATCTGGATGTCGGAAATGTACGAGCAGCACAAGGGCATCCGGGATAACGCCATCAACGGACTGATCGAACTGGGTAACCGGGCGCGGGAGCGTGAAGTCGAAACCTATGTGGTGATCGATACCCACTGGATCGTCAATCAGGGCTTCCACCTCAACGCCAACGCCAAGTTCGAAGGCGACTTTACCAGCCCCGAATTGCCCCATTTCCTAAGAGATCTAAAGTACAATTACGATGGCGATCCGGAATTCGGCCGCGCGCTGGCGGGAGCCGTCGAGGACGGCGGTTTCCGCGCCATCGCTCACGAAGATCCCAATCTCACTCTGGAATACGGTACCTTAATTCCCATGCGCCACGCCAATCCCGACGCCGATGCCAGGGTGGTATCCATCGCCGCCAACCAGTTCGCCAGCATCGAAGAAGGCCGCGCCTGGGGCGAAATACTGGCCCAAGTGATCAAGGACAGTGACCGCCGTGTAGCCCTATTCGCCAGCGGTTCCCTCTCCCACCAGTTTTTCCCCAATTCGGAATCCATCGAAGGCGCCTTCGAGGTCAACACCGAGTTCAACAAGCAGGTCGATCTCCGGGTGCTGGAACTATGGCGGGACGGGCGCACTAAGGAATTCCTCGAAATGTTGCCCGACTACGCCCAACGCTGTTACGGCGAATGCGGCATGGTGGATACGGCCATGCTGTTCGGCCTTCTGGGCTGGGACACCTATGCCGGCAAAGGCGAGCAGATCGGCGACTATTTCGGCAGTTCCGGCACCGGCCAGGTCAATGTCGATTTCGACCTGCCGGCATAAATAGGGCGTCTAAACTTTGCGGATCCAGACGGCGGTGTCGTGAAATGCGGCGCCGCCGTTGGGTGCGGCGGGATCGGCGCTGGTCAGCAGATTGATGCCCATGCCTTCTTCGAAGGCTGAATTCGGCCAGACGCTTTCAACGATTACGACGCCTGGTGAAACGCCTTCGAAAATTTCCACGTGAATGGCTAGATCACCGCGCGTATTGCCAAGCCGCACGACGTCACCCGGGTCAACGCCGAGATCGGCGCAGTCACCCGGATTAATCTTTACGGTTGGACGCTCCTCCTTGGTTAAGGAGGTTTTGGTCTCGGTAAAGGAGGAATTGAGGAAATTGCGCGAAGGCGCTGTCACCATGCGAAACGGACGCTCTTCATCCGCTTGGTCAATAATGTCCACGAAATCCGGTAATTGGGACAGCTTATCGGCATCTTCACCGATTACCGCCCAATCGGCACGGAAATGGAACTTGCCGTCGGCATGACCGAAACCATTCAGGCAATGAGATGTTTCAAAATCGGCATTGAGGTCGATCAGGCGTTGATCCCTGAGGTCGTCGGCGCCGGCATATCCCGAATTCTTCAGCGTCTTGTCGATGAGTTGCCAGTCGGTCATTTCGAACGAAGAATCTGCCACGCCGAGACGTTTGGCCAGCGCGCCCAGCATATCGTGGTTGCTGCGCGCTTCGCCCACCGGCGCGATCACCTGCGGACCGATCTGCAGGTAGGCATGGCCATAGGACGTGTAAAGATCGTTGTGTTCCAGGAAGGTGGTCGCCGGCAGGATAATATCGGCGAGCTTGGCGGTATCGGTAAGGAACTGTTCATGGACAGCCAGGAACATATCGTCTCGCATCAGACCGCGGCGAACCCGTGCCGATTCCGGTGCAACAACAGCCGGATTTGAACTCTGAACCAGCATCGCCGTAACCGGCGGACCGCCGTTGAGCGGACCGGTATCCCCGTCGATGATCGGTCCGAGCTGAGACATGTCGAGCAGGCGGGTTTTGGTTTCGGTCCCGTGGATTAGCGACGTATCGATTTGAAAGTTGCCACCGGTCGCTGAATACAGGCCGCTGCCGCGATGTTTCCAGGCGCCGCGCACTGCTGGCAGACAGCTTACCGCATGGATGCCGGCGGCGCCGTTTCGCGCCCGTGAAAAACCGATGCCCATGCGAATCAACGCCCGCTCAGTCGTTCCGTAAGCCAGGGCGAATGCTTCGATATCACTGACGGATATACCGGTGATTGCCGCCGCCCATTCCGGCGTTTTCGATTTAAGATGATCCTCCAAAGCCGCCGGATCATCCGTATATTTATCCATATAGGCACGATCCGCGTGGCCGTCCCGAAACAGAATGTGCATGACGGCGCAGGCAAGCGCCGCGTCCGTGCCCGGTCGCGGCCGCAAATGCACATCGGCTGTTTGAGCCGTCGCGGTCTGGTAAGGGTCAATGACGAAAAGTTTTGCGCCTCTCTCCTTACGCGCCCGGCTTATGTGAGACATCAAATTAACATGGGTGTGGACGGGATTTGCGCCCCACACGATAATCAGATCGCTTTCGGCAAACTCGAGTGGATCGATCGATTTGGTGCCGCCAAACGCTGCGGTGACTCCCATTTTCATAATCCAGGAGCAAATTGTATCTTTCTGGCGGGAATATCCCATAGCGTTGCGCAGCCGGCGTACTCCATCCCGATGGACCAAGCCCATCGTACCGGCGTAATTGTAAAGCCATATTGTTTCGGGCCCATACTTCGCCGCCGCTTTTTCGAAGTTCTCAGCGACGATATCAAGCGCATCGTCCCAGGAAATTTCCTCGAAATCCGCGAGCGTCGCTGTCGGTGATTTAGCGCCTTTGCGCCGCAGCGGCCGGGTTAGCCTGCCCGGATGGTGGACCCTTTCGGCATAGCGCGCCACCTTGGCGCAAACCACGCCGGCAGTATAAGGGTTTTCCGTCGAGCCATGCACGCGGCCAATTTGGTCGGACGACTCTAGTTCGATGTCGAGCGTACACGCACTAGAGCAGTCATGCGGGCAGACCGATTGAGCGATCGTGTGCTGCATTTATGTAATCCTGCATTTCATTACGGTCGGATTATATTCGACATTGGCGTTACAAGGAAAGGGAGCGCCGCATCGTCCTGGGAAATGCCTAATCCTTGTCGGAAACCCCGGCTTCCTCGAAGGTTGCCATGCCTGTGTGGCAGGCGACGGCGGTTTTTAAAATACCGATGGCCAATGCCGCGCCGGTGCCTTCGCCCAGGCGCATGCCGAAATCGAACAAGGGCTTTTTACCCATTTTTTCGAGCAGTCGGCGGTGGCCGGGCTCGGCTGATACATGGGCTACGACGCAATGATCGAGGGCCGTTTCGTCGACGGCGTGAAGGGCGGCGGCGGCGGAACAGGTGACGTAGCCGTCCAGCAGCACCGGGATACGCGACACCCGGGCCGTCAGGATGGCGCCGCAGATGGCCGCCATTTCCCGGCCGCCGAAGCAGCGTAAAACTTCAAGCCCGTCGGTCAGCGCCGCTTTGTGCAGCATGACGCTTTCTTCCACCACGCGGATTTTGTTGGAAAGGGCATCGCCTTCAACACCGGTGCCGGGACCCACCCAATCGGCGGCCGAACCGCCGTAAAGGGCATGGCACATGGCGGCGGAGGCCGTCGTATTGCCGATGCCCATTTCACCGACGCAGATAACATCCAAGCCCAAATCGACACCGGACATGCCGAAGGCGATGGCCTCGGCGCAATCGGCGTCGTCCATCGCCGGTTCCCGGCTGAAATCACGGGTGGGCACTTCGACGGCGGCTTCCAGGACGCGCAGTTCGGCATCCTGGACCTTGCACATCTGATTGATGGCCGCACCGCCCGCTTGGAAATTAGCCACCATCTGGTGAGTGACCTCGGCCGGATAGGCGGAAACGCCTTGAGCTGTAACGCCGTGACTGCCGGCGAAGACCAAAACCCGCGGCACCTCTATTTTCGGCGGATGGCGGCCCTGCCAGGCGGCCAGCCATTCGGCCAGTTCCTCCAACCTGCCCAGTGATCCCGGCGGTTTGGTGAGGTTGGGTTCGCGATCCTGAGCCATCGCGATTGCGTCTACGTCCGGGCCCGGAATTTTGTTTAATATATCGCGAATGGCCTCAAGGGAGGTAACTGGTTTATCCGACATGTCGCTTCCGTTTTTCATTTTGGGGAAAAATAATTTATTGTTTGAATAAAGCTGTAATATAGGGATGTGTGCTCCGGCGAAAGCATAAAATCGGGAATGGGAAAAATTGGCCGAAGATTCTGAAAATAAAGACAAAAAAGACTCCGAAGAAGAGGCAAAAGGCCTCGTGGAAGCAACCGAATCGGGTGATGGAGACGGTGCCGATTCCGGCTACATCGACGCCGAGGAGCCTTTCTACAAAAGATTTTGGCGGCAGCTGCCCGATCACCAGGGCTGGCTCGCCGATTTAAAAATCTGTGTTGGCGTTTTGACCAGAATTCCGGTGCCGCCGTCCACGTTGCCTGATGACCTATCGGTCTCGGACGCCTCCCGCTATTTTCCTCTGATCGGCGGCGCTATCGGCCTGTTGGGGGGAATTGCCCTGATGATCGCCGCCTGGCTGTCGCTGCCGCCGAGTATCGCTTCCGTTTTTGGCCTGCTGGCCATGACCGTGGTGACCGGGGCCCTGCATGAGGATGGTCTTGCCGACACGGTGGACGGATTGGGCGGCGGCAGTACGCGGGAACAAAAGCTGGCCATTATGCACGACAGCCAGATCGGCAGTTTCGGCGTGGTCGCTTTAATCTTTATTTTCGCCCTCAAATGGACGGCGCTCACCGCTATCGCCGGCATCGGCGTCAGTGAGGCTGTGCTGGCCCTGATTGCGGCGGCAGCGGCATCTAGGGCCGTTTTGCCGGTGGTCATGCATTACGTGCCGGTCGCCCGGGAGGACGGACTAAGCGCCGACGCCGGGCGTCCCGGATTCGATCGGGCTGCCGTGGCTTTTCTGGTTGGTTTGGCATTTCTGATTTTCTGTCTGGGATTCCAGACCGGTATCGTCGCATTGGTATTGGGCGCGCTGGTTGCGGCGGTATTCGTCTATTTTGTCGCCAATCGGATCGGCGGGCAGACGGGCGATGTCCTTGGGGCAACGCAACAAATAACGGAAGTGATAATTTTGTTGGCCATCGTTATGGTGGGCGGCTGATAACGTCAGGGAGGAAATATGAGTAGTGCAACCCGTTGGTGGTGGATTCGCCACGCGCCGTCGGCCGGCGAATTGGGGGTGATCCATGGTCAGGACGACGTGGATGCGGATTTGTCGGATACCGAGGCCATCGCGGATCAGAAAAACCGGTTGCCCAAAGACGCCGTCTGGCTGACCAGTGGTCTCGCGCGCGCCGTGCAGACAGCTGACGCTTTGGGGGCTCCCGATGACTGCCGCGCCATTCCCGAACTGATGGAACAAAGCTACGGCGACTGGAACGGTATGAGATGGGCCGATATCAAAGGAGAAGAGGTAAAAAATTTCTGGCAGAATTTCGCCACCAATTCACCGCCCAACGGGGAGAGTTTTGTCCAGATGGTGGAAAGGGTGTCGGAGGCGATTGCCTCTCTCAATCATGAATATCACGGTCGGGACATCATCGCCGTGACCCACGCCGGCACTATCCGTGCGGCGATTACCATGGCATTGAACATGTTCGCCCAATCGTCGCTTTCTTTGCAGATCGACAATGTATCTCTGACCCGCATCGACGCCGTGCACGACAATTCAGGCCCGGCCTGGCGCGTGCCGATGATCAACATGACCGCCCGGTCGGGCTCACTGCCCATTATCTTTAAACCAACCAAATAGAGCGTTTAAATAAAGTGTACCCGGAATACTTTTTTTGGTAGCTAAATGGGAGGAGATTCAGGGAATGACTAACGGTATTTCGGATATTACGTTGACCGGTTTGACGCTGGTGCTGGGCGGCGCCCGGTCAGGGAAAAGTGCTTTTGCCGAGAGCCTTGTTGAAGCCACCGGCGGCGGCATCTATGTGGCGACGGCCCAGGCGCGTGATACCGAAATGGAAGCGCGGATCGAAGCCCACAAAAAGCGGCGCGGCCCGTCCTGGCGGTCCATCGAGGAACCAACCGACCTGGCGGAAATCTTGATTAATCTCCAAAACGAAACGACACCGGTTCTGGTCGATTGCCTGACCTTATGGTTAAGCAATATCCTGGAGGCGGAAAGAAACATCGACGATGAAATCGCGACCTTGTGTAATGTGGCCTCGTCATTAAACTACCCTCTGGTTTTGGTATCCAATGAGATCGGCCTGGGCGTTATCCCCGAAAACGTGTTGGCGAGAAGGTTTATCGATCTTCACGGCAGCATGAATCAATGGGTGGCGACGGTTGCCGGTCAGGTCGTTATGGTGACCGCCGGGATCGCCCACAGAATAAAATAAGCGAACAGCTTGAAAGTTTAAAGTTAGGATCATTTATGAACATACCCGCCTCCCAAAAGGCACATGTGGCGGCGAAGGTGCCGGTAACTGTCATCACAGGTTTTCTCGGCGCCGGCAAAACCAGCCTGATCAGGCACCTGTTGGAAAACGCCAACGGCAAAAAGCTTGCCCTGATCATCAACGAGTTCGGCGATTTGGGCATTGACGGCGATATTCTGAAAGGATGCGGTGACGAGACCTGCACCGAAGACGACGTTCTGGAACTGACCAACGGTTGTCTTTGCTGCACCGTGGCCGACGATTTTATTCCCACCTTGGAATCCCTGTTGGATCGGCCCGACCGGCCCGACCACATCGTGATCGAAACATCGGGATTGGCGCTGCCCAAGCCTTTGGTGAAAGCATTTCACTGGCCCGAGGTACGGTCCCGCACTACCGTCGATGGCGTCGTCACCGTGGTAGATGGACCGGCCGTTTCGGCAGGATTGTTTGCCGACGATCCGGAACTGGTGGCCAAGCAGCGGGAGCAGGATGAAACCCTCGACCACGACAATCCGCTGGAGGAAGTCTTCGAGGACCAACTGGCCTGCGCCGATATGGTCATCGTCAGCAAAGCCGACCTGATGGAAGGCAATGCCCTGAGCGCAGTCATCGAATTGATCGACAACTCCGCCCGGGATGCGGTGGAAGCCGTGCCCGCCGTTCACGGCAGGTTGGACCCGGAATTGGTGCTCGGCTTGACCTCAGCGGCGGAGGATGAAATCGATGACCGCTGGTCTCACCACGATGATCTGGATGGCGAGCACGACCATGACGATTTTGAGACCTTTATTGTCGACATCACGGCGGCGGAGACCCCCAAGGAGTTGGCCGACCGCGTGACCAAGGCGCTATCCCTCAAAGGCGTTCTACGGGTCAAAGGCGTGATCGAAGTTACCGGCAATCCGTCCCGGCTGGTTGTCCAAGGGGTTGGCGAAAGGGTCGAGCACTATTACGACCGCCCCTGGAACGACGGCGAGGACCGGCGGAGCCGGCTGGTGATTATCGGTCTGAACGGCCTGGAACAAGGGAAAATCGAAACCCTCTTGCGTCCGGTTTAGGCATCCAGCGCTAGGGGCCGCCCATGCACCTTCTTGTCACCCAACCCGGAGAAATCAGCGACGGTACGGAAGCCGTCGATCTCGGGCAAAGTCCGGGCGATATCGTCATTCTCTCGGCGGCGGCCAGCGATCTTTCCCTATTGGCGGAAGCCTACGCCCGTTTGGGGGATGATCAACCTTCCCTGCGACTGGCCAATCTCATGCAGTTGGGCCACAACATGTCCGTCGACGTCTATGTGGAAAACACCATCGCCCGGGCGCGGCTGGTGATCGTGCGGCTGCTGGGTGGTCTCGGCTATTGGCCCTATGGGATTGAGCAAATTCAACTGACCTGCCGGGAGAGCGGTGCCAAACTTGCCGTTATCCCCGGCGACGATCAGCCCGATCCCGAACTGACCGACGCTTCCAACGTGAGCGCTGAAGCCTGCCACCGCATCTGGCAATACAGTCTCCATGGCGGGCTCGCCAATGCCGAAAATCTTTTGCGCTACGCAGCAGGTCTGACCGGCGACGAGTCGGAATGGCTCGAGCCTGCGCCCTTGGTTAGGGCAGGGCTCTATTGGCCGGAAATGCGCCAGCCGTCCCTCGACGATATCAGCGGCCAATGGTCAGAAGGCCGGCCCACAGCGGCTCTGGTATTTTACCGGGCCCTTGTTCAGGCATCCGATCTGGCGCCCGTCGATGCGTTGATTAATGCGTTGAATGAAAACGGCCTCAACGCCTTGCCCCTGTTTGTCGGCAGTCTTAAAGACCCGGTTTCCGCCGAGATCGTGACCGGAACTTTCAGCGAGGCTGCTCCGGATATTATTTTAAATTGCACCGGCTTTGCCGTTTCGTCGCCGGGTGGCGAAACCCAGCGAACACCCTATACGGACGCCGACTGTCCGGTAATGCAGGTCATTCTTTCCGGCGGCACGGTAGAGGAATGGCAGGACGGCGCGCGTGGGTTGGCGCCCCGGGACTTGGCCATGAATGTGGCGCTGCCGGAGGTAGACGGTAGGCTCATCAGCCGGGCCGTCTCTTTCAAAAAAAGCGTTCAGTTCGACGAAGCGACCGAAGTCGCCGTGGTCAAGCACGAACCGGTGCCCAACCGGGTGAAATTCGTTGCAGAACTGGCGGCCGCCTGGGCGCGCCTGCGCCGGACGCCGCCTGGAGACCGCAAAGTGGCTGTGATCGTCGCCAATTATCCCAACAAGGACGGCAGGCTCGGAAACGGTGTCGGCCTGGATACGCCGGCGGGTGTGGCCAAGGCGTTCGAGCAACTGACCGCCGAAGGGTACGATTTGGGCCAAACGCCGCCCGCTACCGGGAAAGAAATCATGGACCGGCTGATGACAGGGCCGACCAATGCGGCAGGCGAAAGAACCGGCGGTGAGATTTTCACTCTCAAAAACTATCAATCGTTTTTCGAAGCTCTGCCGGAAGAGGCGCAAAGCCAGATTACGGAACGCTGGGGTGTGCCGGAGGACGATCCCTTTTTTAAGGACGGCGGATTTGTTCTGCCCGCTTACCGGTTCGGCAATGCGGTTCTCGCGGTGCAGCCGGCCCGGGGCTACAACATCGATCCGGTATCCTCCTATCACGATCCTGATCTCGTGCCGCCCCACGGCTATCTGGCCTTTTACGGCTGGCTCCGGTGCGAAGTCGGCATCCACGCCGCCATTCATTTCGGCAAGCACGGCAATCTGGAATGGCTGCCGGGCAAGGCCCTGATGATGAGCGAGGAATGTTTTCCCGAGGCAGCGTTGGGACCGCTGCCCCATATATATCCCTTCATCGTCAACGATCCCGGCGAGGGCACCCAGGCCAAGCGGCGCTCCCAGGCGGTGATCGTCGACCATCTGACGCCGCCGTTGACACGGGCCGAAAGCTACGGCCCCCTCCGCGATCTGGAGCAGTTGGTCGATGAATACTATCAGGCCGCCGGCATGGACCCCAGGCGGCTGAAAGTTCTATCCGAGGGAATACTCGATCTATCTGCCGGTATTGGCCTCGACCGGGATGTGGGCATCGTCAAAGACGACAATGACACGGAAGCCCTGGCCAAAATCGACAATTACCTGTGCGAGCTCAAGGAGCTGCAAATCCGCGACGGTCTCCATATTTTTGGCGCATCACCTTCGGACGATCAGGAAACCGATCTGCTGATCGCGCTGACCCGGTTGCCCCGCGGGCAGGGGGAGGGTGCCGACGCGTCGCTTATCCGGGCTCTGGCGTCGGATTTCAGTTTTGACGGGTTCGATCCCTTGGATTGCGACATGGCTGCCGATTGGACGGGCGATAAGCCGGACTTGTTGGCGTCCTACGGCGATACCTGGCGCAGCAACGGCGATACGGTGGAGCTGCTGGAGCTGCTGGCCCGTGATCTGGTTGGTGGAAAGGTGAAAGTGCCCAAGAATATGGCAGCTACCGCAGCAGTGTTGTCATTCATAGAAGATGATCTCAGAAATTCGGTTGCTTCCTGCGGCGATCAGGAACTGGCCGGATTGACCACCGGGTTGGATGGCCGGTTCGTCGCCCCCGGCTCCAGTGGGGCGCCGACCCGGGGTCGGCTGGACGTGTTGCCGACGGGGCGTAACTTCTATTCGGTGGATGTCCGGTCGGTGCCGACGCCGGCGGCCTGGGCGTTGGGCTGGAAGTCGGCGACCCTGATGGTCGAGCGGCACTTCCAGGAACATGGAGAATTTCCCAAGCGTCTGGCCATGAGCGCCTGGGGCACCGCCAACATGCGCACCGGCGGCGACGATATCGCCCAGGCGCTTGCCCTGATGGGGGTGCAACCGGTCTGGGACAAGCAGGCCAACCGGGTCACCGGCTTCGAGGTGATGCCCTTGGATGTGCTGGGACGGCCCCGGGTCGATGTGGTGTTCCGCATCTCGGGTTTTTTCCGGGATGCCTTTCCGTCCCAGGTCGATCTGCTGGATTCGGCGTCCCGCGCCGTTGCCGCCTTGGATGAGCCGGAAAGCAGTAATCCATTGGCCTCCCAGGCGCGCATAGACGCCGCCGCCATGCGCGGCGCCGGCGCCAGCGACGAGGAGGCCAAGCTGCGAGCCGGGTTCCGGGTGTTCGGCTCTAAGCCGGGCGCTTATGGGGCAGGTCTGCAAACGCTGATTGACGAGCGCTGCTGGGAAAGCGACGAAGACTTGTCCCGCGCCTATGTGGCCTGGGGCGGCTATGCTTACGGAAGCGGCGCCGAGGGTAAGGCGGAAAACAACTTGTTCGAAGCCTGTCTCAAAGGCGTGCAGGTGGTGGTGCATAACCAGGACAACCGCGAGCACGATTTGCTGGACAGCGACGACTATTACCAGTTCGAAGGCGGTGTCACGGCGGCGGTGCGGCACTTGTCGGGGGAACAGCCAGCCGTCTATCACAACGATCACAGCCGCCCGGAAACACCCAAGATCAGAACCCTCAAGGACGAGATCGGCCGGGTGGTGCGGGCCCGGGCCGCCAATCCCAAATGGATCGAGGGCGTCATGCGCCACGGCTATAAGGGCGCTTTCGAAATCGCCGCCACCGTCGACTATCTGTTCGCCTTCGCCGCCACGGCCAGGGTGGTGGAGGACCATCATTTCGACATGCTGTTCGACGCCTATCTGCAAAACGAGGAGGTGCGGGATTTCATTGCCGAAAACAACGCGCCGGCCCTGGAGGAAATCGCCGAACGGTTTGAAGAAGCCATCGAGCGGGGCTTCTGGCATCCCCGCTCCAATTCGGTGGGAGCTCTGCTCGGGGGGATCATCTCAGGAGACGCCACATGACCAAAGACCAAAAGAACAACAGTAAGACGGAAGAAGAAATCAACGAGATCGCAAACGAAAAACGGCGCAAACACAAGGAAGCCAAGGACAAAATCCTCGCCACCAAAACCAAGGAAGGCGGCTTGCTGATCGTTCATACGGGCAAGGGCAAGGGCAAGACCACCGCCGCCATGGGCATGGTCGCCCGCGTCATCGGCCATGGTAAAAAAGTGGGGGTCGTCCAGTTCGTTAAGGGCAAGTGGGAGACCGGCGAAAGGGTGGTGCTGGAGGCCTTCCCCGATCAGGTCACCATGACCGCCATGGGCGAGGGCTTTACCTGGGAGACCCAGGACCGGGCCCGCGATATCGAGGCCGCCGAAGCCGCCTGGGCCCGGGCCAAGGAAATGATCCAGGACCCGGAGAACGATCTGGTGCTGCTGGATGAAATCAATATCGTACTACGTAATGACTATCTGCCCATCGAAGACGTGGTCGACTTTCTGACATCAAAACCGGCGGACGTGCATGTCATCTGTACCGGCCGCAACGCCAAGCCGGAATTGATCGAGGCCGCCGATCTGGTAACCGAGATGACCGAAGTGAAGCACCATTTCCGGGCGGGCTACAAAGCGCAAACGGGTATCGAGTTTTAGGAGATATGACTGCCCCCATAACAGCCCACGGGACAGCCCCATGACAACCAAAACCCTCATGTTCCAGGGCACCGGGTCCGACGTCGGCAAATCGCTGGTGGTGGCCGGGTTGTGCCGGGCGCTGGTCCGGCGGGGCATGACCGTGCGGCCTTTCAAGCCGCAGAACATGTCCAACAATGCTGCCGTGACCCCCGACGGCGGCGAGATCGGCCGGGCCCAGGCCCTGCAGGCCAAGGCCTGCGGCGTTGCGCCGTCCACCACGATGAATCCGGTGCTTCTCAAACCCCAATCGGATGTAGGGGCGCAGTTGGTGGTGAACGGCAAGGTGGTGGGCAATTTTAAAGCACGCGACTATCAAGGCAAAAAGCCGGAACTGTTGGCGGCGGTGTTGGAGAATTATGAGAGCCTAAAGAACGAAGCTGAGATGGTTTTGGTGGAAGGGGCCGGCAGCGCCGCCGAGGTTAACCTCCGCGACGGCGACATCGCCAATATGGGGTTCGCCGTGGCCAGCAAGACACCGGTGGTTTTGATCGCCGACATCGACCGCGGCGGCGTTATCGCCAGCCTGGTGGGTACATGGGCCTTGCTGCCGGAAGAGGAGCGGGCCCTGGTGGCCGGCTACGTGATCAACAAATTCCGGGGCGATGTGTCACTGTTTGACGATGGTCTCAAGATTATAGAACGGGAAACCGGCCTCACTTGTTTCGGCGTTATTCCCTATCTGGCGGCGGCGCGGGACCTGCCCCAGGAAGACGCCATGTCCCTTGAGAACCGGATGCGGGAGGAGGCGGGGAGCGTCACCAACGGCATCATCAAAATTGCTGTGCCCAAACTGGCCCATATCTCCAACTATGATGATTTCGATCCCCTGGCGGCGGAACCCGATGTGGATTTGCAGTATATTCCTCCAGGGACGGCGCTGCCCGGCGACGCCGATCTGGTGATCCTGCCCGGCTCCAAGACCACCATTGCCGATTTGGAGGATTTCCGGGAGCAGGGCTGGGACATCGATCTTCAGGCCCATGTAAGGCGGGGTGGCATGGTGCTGGGTCTGTGTGCCGGTTATCAGATGCTGGGCAGGGCCATCTGGGACCCGGATCAGATTGAAGGGGAAAAAGTGTCGGCGAAAGGATTGGGACTGCTTAATACCGAAACCGTTCTGGCCGGCGATAAGACCCTCACTGAAATAGCCGGAGAGACTGAAGTTTTCGGCACAGTCAACGGTTACGAAATGCATATCGGTGAGACCACCGGCGACGATTGCGCCAATCCATTATTTTCCGTGAACGGTGACGCCACAGGAGCCATGTCTAAAGACGGCAAAATCATGGGCTGCTACCTCCATGGCCTCTTTGCCGCCGACGAATTCCGTTCCGCCTTCCTGGCGAAAATCGCCGACCGCAACGGCGGCGTCGCCTATGACGTTAAAGTAGAAAAATCCCTTGATGAAATCGCGGCCGGACTGGAAGACGTGCTCGATCTGGACGCTCTCTTCGCCGCCGCCAAATAGTTAATTTATCGACTGTCGATAAATTCACACGTGTTAACAACTTCGTTAATTATCGACAGTCGATAAATTAACCGCATCTCTTGCGGCCGCCGTTAAATTCTATTTTGTGATTACCGCCATTAGGATAATCAAGGCGCTCAAAAGCAGGCAGCCGTTCAGATACAAGACCAGCGCCCGGTCGATGTCTTCGCCAGTTGCGTTCTCGTTCCCATCGCCGATCCACTCACCTTCGACTACTTCACCCTCATAGGCGCGGGGACCGGCCAAACGCAGATTTAAGGCCCCGGCCATGGCTGCTTCGGGATAGCCGGCATTGGGAGAAAGCTGTTTCCCGGCGTCCCGCCGCATGATGCGCCAGCTTTCCTTGTGGCTGTCGCCGCCCAGAATTAACGCGCCAAAACAGAAGATCAGTCCCGCGAGGCGGGCGGGCAGGTAGTTGGCCGCATCGTCCAGTTTGGCGGCGGCCCAGCCGAAGGCCAGGTATTTTTCGTTGCGGTAGCCGATCATGCTGTCCGCCGTGTTGAGGGCCTTGTAGACCAAGAGGCCGGGAAGACCGAACAGGACCGTCCAAAACACCGGCGCCACCACTCCGTCGGCGTAGTTTTCCGCCAACGATTCGATGGCCGCCCGTGACACGCCTGCTTCGTCCAGCTCGTCGGTTTTTCGTCCGACGATCTGCGCTACCGCTTGGCGAGCTTCATCGATAGGACCGGAATTGAGAGCCAGGCTCACCGCCGCAACGTGTTGGTAGAGGCTTTTCTGAGCGATCAGAGTGGAGATGGTCAGGGCCTGCCAGATCCAACCGTAGGGCAAATCGCTAATTAGAACCACCAACCCCCAACCGATCCCGCCCGCAATGGCCAAAAGAATGGCGACAGCTATCAGGCCTGAAAATTGCCGCAAACTGTATCCCAGGCTGTCCTGGTTCAACAGCCGGTCGAGACTGCTCACCAGCCATCCCAGCATGACCGCCGGGTGGGGCACGATGCGGTACAGCCATCTTGGGTCGCCAAATACGGCGTCGATGGTCATGGCGACGAGGAGGATGGGAAAAATAGTGATTTCAGCCATGGAGACTCGTATCAGGCGGCGGTTTCGCGGTCAAATTTCAGCCGAAAAAAGTATCCTGAGCAGGCTTTTATTCCTTTAGGGTTGGTATCTGACAGAGTATGATCCCGCCCTTCACGAAATTCAGGTTTTGGAGACAGCATGAGTAAAATCGGCGTAATGATCTGTGGTCACGGCAGCAGAAGCGAGGCAGCGGTTGCCGAATTCGCCGCCCTGGAAATCGAGCTGGCCAAGCGGTTCCCCGATTATCCCGTGGAATACGGCTTTCTGGAATTTGCCACGCCGATTATCCGAACCGGTCTGGACGCTCTCCGGGACCAAGGCGTCGATCACATTTTGGCCGTACCGGGCATGTTGTTTTCCGCCAATCACGTCAAAAACGATATCGCCTCCGTGCTCAACGAATACGAAGCCAACAATCCGGGGCTGGAGATCGGTTACGCCAGGGCGCTGGATATCGATCCCAAAATGCTTCAGGCAGCTGAATCGCGCATCAGAGAAGCGTTGGACGCCGCGGAAAGCGACGTTGCCATGGAAGACACCATGCTCATGGTGGTGGGGCGGGGCACATCGGACCCGGATGCCAACAGTGATATCAACAAAATAGGCAGGATGCTGTGGGAAGGCATTGGGTTCGGCTGGGGTGAGGTCTGTTATTCCGGCGTCACCTTCCCCTTGGTAGCGCCCGGGTTGGAACACGCCGTCAAGCTCGGCTACAAGCGCATTGTCGTCTTTCCCTATTTTCTGTTCACCGGCGTGCTGGTGGAGCGCATCTATTCCATCACCGACGAGATCGCCGCCCAGAACCCGGACATCGAATTCGTCAAAGCGGGATATCTCAATGACCATCCGCGGGTGCTCGATACTTTCGAAGAGAGAGTGCAGGGTATTTTGGAAGGCGACAACAATATGAACTGTCAGCTCTGCAAGTACCGGGAGCAGATCGTCGGTTTCGAGGATCATCAGGGGCTGCCGCAAATGAGCCACCACCACCATGTGGAGGGTATCGGCACCGGTGACGCACCGGCGACAAATGAATCTCATGACCACGATCACGATCATAGTCACGACCATGACCACGACCACGATCATGGGCACACCCACGCGCCCCACCCGCACGCGGACCATCCTCACGGGCCGGGCAAACGAAATCCCGAGGCGGCCGAGTAGTCTCCATAGCGGCGGACGGGGAGAGGCACGCTATGAGCTATATCAAGGATCCAGCGGAAATCTACCGAGAATCCTTCGCGGCCATCCGCCGCGAGGTGGATCTGTCCCCCTTTCCCGAAGAACTGCACAACATAGTATTACGTTTGGTGCACGCCATCGCCCAGCCGGATATTACGGACAATATCGCCTGGCAGGGCGACACGGCGACGGCGGCCTTGAACGCCCTTACCACGGGCGCGCCCATTCTGGTTGACGCCAATATGGTGGTTGCCGGCATTATGAAGGATCGCCTGACATCGGGCAGCGAGATCATCTGCACCCTGCGGGGTGACGGCATCCCGGCGTTGGCGCAGACCTTGGGCACCACCCGCTCTGCCGCTGCCGTCGAACTGTGGCGGTCAGACCTGGCGGGTGCGGTTGTCGCCATCGGTAATGCGCCGACGGCGCTGTTTCATTTGCTGGAAATACTGGCTGAAGAGGATTGTCCCAAACCAGCGGCCATTCTGGCCTTTCCCGTCGGGTTCATCGGCGCGGCGGAATCGAAGCAGGCGCTGATCGACAGCGGTTTGGATATTCCCTTTGTCACCCTTAAAGGAAGGCAGGGGGGCACGCCTCTGGCCGCCGCCGCAATCAACGCAGTGATATTGGAGGCCGAAAAATGAGTGCGTGGCTGACCGTTGTGGGCATCGGCGAGGACGGCTGGGACAGCCTGTCCCCCATCGCGCGCGCGGCCGTCGAAGAGGCGGAACACATTATCGGTGGCGAGCGTCATCTGGCTTTTCTTCCCGACGTGAAAGGACAACAAACCCAGTGGGAGTCGCCGTTCAAAAAGTCTTTTGACCGGATTAAAGAGTTAGAGGGTAAAAAAGTCGTCGTATTGGCCACCGGCAACCCCATGTGGTTCGGCGTCGGTGCTAGCCTCAAACGCGCTTTTCCCGATTTGGACATGCGCATTATTCCCGCCTCTTCCGCCTTTTCTTTAGCGGCCGCCAGAATGGGTTGGTCCATACCCGATATAGAATGTTTAACCGTCCACGGTCGACCCTTGGACCCGGTACGGGCCTTCCTGCGGCCGGAAGCTCAGTTGATCATTCTATCGAGAGACGGCGAGACACCGGCTCAATTGGCGGAACTCTTAAAAAATTGCGGCTATGGGAATAGCGACATGTCGGTCCTTTCCCAAATGGGCGGCCCTGACGAACAGCGTTTTGACGGGACGGCAGAAAGTTGGCGCAGTGACTCGATTTCCGATCTCAATGTAATCGCTCTCCATTGTAAGGCAGAAGAAGGCGCCGTTGTTCTGGGGCGGACGCCCGGGCTGCCGGACGACGCTTTTGCCCATGACGGCCAATTGACCAAGCGGGAAGTCCGGGCGGTGACCCTGGCGGCGCTCCGGCCCCAGCCGGGCGAACTATTGTGGGATATCGGCGCCGGTTGCGGATCGGTGGCCATCGAATGGATGCGGGCGGCGGCCAACGCCAGGGCGATGGCGGTGGAGAACAATCCCCGCCGCTGCGAACTTATTAAGGAAAATGCCTTGGCTTTGGGGGTGCCGGAGCTTGAATTGATCAAGGGTGAGGCGGTGGATTCTTTATCCGGTTTGGATACGCCCAACGCCATTTTCATCGGCGGCGGTCTGACCTCCGGAAACCTGATCGAGGACTGTTGGCAGGCGCTGAGACCTCATGGCCGTCTCGCTGTTAACGCCGTTACCTTCGAGGGCGAAAAAATGCTAACCGGCGCCCATGATAAATATGGCGGCGAACTGGTGCGCATAGAAGTATCCCGCAACCAAGCAATGGGACGGTTCCAGGGATGGCAGCCGTTCAAGCCGGTCACCCAATGGAGAATACAAAAATAATATGAGTGAAATAAAAATCTGGGGTCTGGGCATCGGGCCCGGCGACCCCGACCTGATTACGGTTAAATCGTTGAAATTACTGCAAAAAGCAGACGTGGTCGCCTATCCGGCACCGGCCAAGGGCGACAGTCTGGTGCGCGCTATCGCCGACCCTCATATGAGCGGCGACCAGGAGGAAATCGTCATAAGGGTGCCCATGGTCGTGGAACGCTATCCGGCTCAGGAAATCTACGACGGCGCGGCGGAAGAAATCGCCACGTGCGCTCGCCAGGGGAAAAGCGTCGCCATCCTGTGTGAGGGGGACCCGTTTTTTTACGGCTCTTTCATGTATCTTTTTACGCGCCTGGCCGAAGAATTCGAGATCGAAGTGGTGCCGGGGGTAAGTTCTCTGGCTGCCTGCGCCGCCGGCCTCGGCATGCCGCTGTCGGAACGGAATGAAGTGGTGACCGTCATACCGGCACCCCTGGACGAGGAAGAAATCGAAGCTCGGCTTCAGACCACGGACGTGGCGGCCATTATGAAGGTGGGACGGCATTTCGAAAAGGTGAAGCGGGTGCTGGACAAGCTGGGTCTGACCCAACACGCCGGGTATATCGAGCGGGCGACCATGAAAGAGCAGCGCATCATGGATTTGGACGACATGGCCGATGACGCGGCGACCTATTTTTCCATGATCATCGTCCGTCGTGACAGGGAGGGGTAAACGATGAGTATGCCTCCTGTTTTTGTCGTGTTGAACGAAACGGGCGCCGCGCTGGCCCGCAAGGCCGCCGCCGCCATCGGCGGGGCCGAGGTTCATGGATTAGCGGACCGTGTCGATGGCGCCGATTTAACCTTTCAATCAACTATCGGTCATTTACAAAGTCTTTTTGCAGACGGCAGAACCATCGTCGCCGTCGCCTCCACCGGGATTATTATCCGCGCCCTGGGTGGTCTTTTAAACGACAAACAGATCGAACCGCCCGTTTTGTGCCTTTCTGTAGATGGAAAAACGGTGGTGCCATTGTTGGGGGGGCATCATGGCGCCAACAAGCTGGCCAAGGATTTGGCCCAGGCGCTGGAAGGATATGCAGCGATCACCACGGCGGGTGACAGTCGGTTCGGCATTGCCTTGGATGATCCGCCCCAGGGGTGGAGATGCGTGGACCGGATGCTGGCCAAGCCGGTAATGGCGGCGTTGCTGGCGAGGGAAGCCGTTTCCCTGATCAATGAGACGGGGGATGGCGTAGATGCTTCCTGGCTAACGGAATCGAGCGCAATTTTTTCCGACACCGCCGAACAATCAATCCGGCTGACCCATATCCCGCAAACGGATGACACGACAGGTCTCGTGATTTGCCCGTCGGTTCTGACGTTGGGTATCGGCTGCGAACGGGGCGTGAAGACCAAAGATTTGGCCGAGTTTATTGAGGACGTTTTGGTGACGGCAGGCCTGGCCAAGCAAGCCGTCGCCTGCGTCGCCACGGTGGACATCAAAGAGGACGAGATCGCCATCCGTGAGGTGGCGGCCTTGGACGACATTCCCGTGCGCCTGTTTACACCGGCAAGGTTGGATGAGGAAACGCCCCGGGTCACCGATCCTTCCGATTACGTATTTGAGACTGTCGGCACCCACAGCGTGGCCGAAGCCGCCGCCCTGGCCGCCGCCGGACCGGATGGCGAATTGATCGTCGCCAAACAGAAGGGACCAATAAAAAAGGGTGGCGGCATGACCTGCGCTATTGCCCGTTCTCCCCGCATCATCGATCCTGATCAGGTGGGACGCGGCTGTGGACGGCTGGTGGTGGTGGGGATCGGTCCCGGCACCAACGATTGGCGCGCACCGGAAGCCACAAGTCAGATCGCCGGCGTTACCGATGTGGTGGGCTACTCCCTCTATATGGATATTCTGGGACCGCTCATGGACGGCAAGGTGCGCCACGACTACAAGCTGGGCGAGGAAAGCGACCGGGTGGCCGAGGCCCTGGATTTGGCGGCATCAGGCAAAGAGGTCGCGTTGGTCTCCAGCGGTGATGCCGGTATCTACGCAATGGCGAGTCTGGTTTATGAGTTGATCGAGACCGGCGGTAAAGACAGCTGGCAGCGGTTGGACGTCCAGGTGGTGCCGGGTATTTCGGCTCTCCAGGCTGCCGCCGCGCGGGCGGGGGCACCTTTGGGACACGACTTCTGCACCGTCTCCCTCTCCGATCTTCTGACCCCGTGGGAGGTGATTGAAAACCGCCTCAAGGCTGCCGCCCAAGGTGATTTCGTCATCGCCCTCTACAATCCGGTTTCCATGCGGCGGCGGGAGCAGCTGGTCAAGGCGCGGGATATCATTCTCGGCCAACGGGGGCCGGAGACGCCGGTAATCCTGGGCCGAAACCTGGGAAGGGAAGAAGAGAAAATTGACGTGATTACGTTGGGCGAACTGCATCCTGATATTGTGGATATGTTGACCCTGGTGATGATCGGCAGCACGGAAACCCGAACTTTCCCACGGGGTGACGGCTCCACCGCCGTTTATACGCCGCGGGGCTATAGCGGCAAGGAGAAGGAGGCATGACGGTTCACTTTATCGGTGCCGGTCCCGGCGCCCCCGATCTGATTACGGTTCGGGGTCTGAAATTGATCGAGACCTGCTCGGTCTGCCTTTATGCCGGGTCTCTGGTACCTGAAGAGGTGGTTGCCGCCGCGCCCGATAACGCCGAGGTGACCGATACTGCCCCTCTGCATCTGGACGAAATCATCGCCAAGATCGAGGATGCCCACGGTAGGGGACTTGATGTGGCGCGGGTGCATTCGGGCGATCCGTCCATTTATGGCGCCATCGCCGAACAGATGCGCCGCCTCGACGATCTGGGAATTCCTTATGACGTGACACCGGGAGTACCGTCGTTCGCCGCCGCCGCCGCCGCTTTGGGGCGGGAACTGACCCTGCCCGATATCTCCCAGACCATCATCCTCACCCGCACCGACGGCAAGGCATCGTCCATGCCCGAGGGAGAGGATTTGGTCTCTCTGGCCAAGGCCCGCGCCACGCTGGCCATCCATCTATCGGTAAGAAATTTAAAGAGGGTGGTGGAGGAACTGAGCCCCGCCTATGGTGCCGAATGTCCCGTGGTGGTGATTTATCGGGCCAGTTGGCCCGACCAGCAGATCATCGAGGGTACGCTGGCTGATATCAGGGATAAAGTGCGGGACGAAAAAATAACCCGGACGGCGCTCATTCTGGTGGGGCATGTCCTGGGCGGGGCCGAATTCACCGACAGCCGCCTCTACGCCAAAGACCACAAACATGTCCTACGTCCCAAGTAGGTTACTATACTGTCCAATCAATTATTTTTTCGACGCTGTCGAAAACATCACCATCCGGTGGCTGGGGACGGTCAATCATAATGACGGGTGTTTTGCGGTCCCGCGCGGCCAGCAGCTTCGCCGCCAAAGGGCCGCCGCTGTTCTTGGAAACCACCACCTGAATGTCGTATTTGGCAAGCAACATGGTCTCCCCCGACCGGTCGAAAGGTCCTCGGGCCAGAAGCAGGGTAAAAATATCGAAGGGGATGGGTTTTTCCGGTTGCTCGACGGCGCGGACAAGAAAAAACTTATCTTTCAACGTAGCGAAAGCGTCCAGATTCTGACTGCCGGTCGACAAAAATACCCGATCGCCGAGATCGTTCAAAAGGTCGGTCGCCGCCTTGTAATCCTTGGCCGAAACCCAAGTGTCTCCGTCCTCCGCTTGCCAGGGGGGACGAAGATATTTCGCCCGGTTGACGCCGGCAGTTTCGCAAGCCGCTGCGGCGTTGGCAGCCATTTGCGCCGCATAGGGGTGGGTGGCGTCGACAACGGCCTCAATATTATTTTCGGATAAATATACCGCCAGCCCGTCGACGCCGCCAAACCCGCCGGTGCGGGCGTCACAGTCTGGTAAATTGGGATTCCGGGTGCGGCCCGCCAGCGAGTAAATTATTTCTGCTTGGTTCGACAGTTCCTTCGCCAGGCGAACGGCATCCGCCGTACCGCCGAGGATAAGAATTTTTTTCATTTTTTTTTAGAACTCCGATCTTCCCACTAACTTACCCGAACGATCATAAACGATAATTTCAACGGCGACACTGTTCCGCACTTCATCAAGAGCTTTTTGCTGAGCTGCTTTTGCCACGGCATCTCCCAAAGCCAGATCATTTTTTTCAGCAATTTCAAAAACCGCCAAAGCCGTTTCAGCGTGTCGAATTTCGTCGCAAATTTCTTCACCACCGCCGTATTCCGCTGCCAGGTCCGCCAGAAATCCGGGGTCGACCTGGGAGCGTTTGGAATGCAGGTCCATATGCCCGGCCGCCAGTTTGGAAATCTTACCCAAGCCACCGGCGATGGTGACGCGAGGAACGGGATGGGTGCGTAGATATTTGAGCATGCCGCCGACGAAATCCCCCATATCGATTATGGATGAAGGCTCCAAGCCATAGAGCGCCGACACGGCTTTTTCCGATGTTGAGCCCGTGCAGGCGGCCACATGGTCTAGCCCTTCCGCCCGCGCCACATCGATTCCTTGGTGAATGGAGGCAATCCAGGCGGCACATGAATAGGGTATGACAATCCCCGTGGTGCCGAGAATGGATATCCCGCCCAAAATTCCCAGCCGGGGGTTCCAGGTCTTGGCCGCCAGCTTCTCACCGTGATCAACGGAAATAGTGATTTCCAGATCAAGCGGTTCATCGTGGGCCGAGGCGACGGATTTTAGATTTTCTTCGATCATTTGCCTGGGGGCGGGATTGATGGCGGGTTCGCCGACGTCGAGGGGCAGGCCCGGTTTGGTGACCGTACCGACGCCGGAACCGGCTTTAAATACCAGCCCTCCAGAGGAATTTCTTGAGGATTTTCTTGGGGATTTTCTCACCTCAGCGCGAATCACCGCCCCATGGGTGACATCGGGATCATCGCCTGCATCCTTGATAACCGCCGCCATGGCCGATCCGTTCTCTAGCGATCTGTCCTCTAATTTGAATTCAGGCTGTTGACCGCCGGGTAGGATAATCGCCACCGAATCAGGGAATTCGCCGGTAAACAGGGCGGTTAGCGCGGCTTTGGCCGCGGCGGTGGCGCAGGCGCCAGTGGTCCAGCCCCGCCGCAATTCCCTGCCATCTGATTTTTTTTCAATTTCAGCCATATGAGACCTTTTTGAGTTCCCCCCTATTCTGCTAAATTCCCGGCCAATGGAAAACCTTTCGATAGACTTTCCCGAATTTAAGCCAGGGACTGTATGGATCGTCGGCGCCGGGCCGGGCGATCCTGGGCTGCTGTCATTGCTGGCCGTGCATGGGATTCAAAACGCCGATGTTATCGTCTATGACGCTTTGGTGGGCAAGGACGTGCTGGCCATGGCCGGCGACAGCGCGGAGTTGGAGTATGCCGGAAAGCGGGGCGGCAAGCCGTCCGCCAAGCAGACCGATATATCCGACCGGTTGGTGGAGCTGGCCAAAGAAAACAAGCGGGTGCTGCGCCTCAAGGGCGGCGATCCCTTTGTCTTCGGAAGGGGTGCCGAGGAATGTTTACGGCTTGCCGAGGACGATGTTCCATTTCGGATCGTGCCGGGTATTACTTCCGGCGTAGGCGGATTGGCCTATGCCGGCATTCCCGCCACCACGCGGGGCGCCAACACGGCCATTACCTTCATTACCGGCCATACGGCGGGCGGCGACGTGCCCGACGACATCAATTGGGAAGCCCTGGCCCAGGGCTCGCCGGCCCTGGTGTTCTTCATGGGCACCAAGCATATGGGACGGATTGCCCGCAAATTGATGGAGGCGGGGCGTTCTGGCGAGGAACCGGTCGCCATTGTCTGTAAGGCGACCCTGCCGGAACAGCAGGTGCTGGTGACCTCCCTCGCCAACTGCGAGGCGGATTACCAAGCCTCGGACCTGGAGCCGCCGGCGCTGATCGTTGTGGGTCCGGTGGTGAATCTGCGTGAACAGCTGAATTGGCTGGAACTTTGACTTCTGGATTTATGATCGCCGCGCCTTCGTCCGGCAGCGGCAAGACGGTCGTCACGCTCGGTCTATTACGGGCGCTCAGGAACCGGGGAATGACGGTCGGGTCCCTGAAAGTTGGTCCCGATTATATTGATCCCGCTTACCACACGGCTGCCACCGGCGCGCCTTGCCGCAATTTCGATCTCTGGGCCATGGGGGAGGATACGTTGCACGCCCAATGCCGGGCGGCAGCTGAAGATTCCGATCTCATTGTCGCCGAAGGGGTTATGGGACTGTTCGACGGTGCGGCGACGGGCGATAAAAAAGACACCGGCAGCACGGCTGACGCCGCTGCCTGGCTGGGTTGGCCGGTAATTCTAGTGGTTGATTCGGGCGGACAGGGAACGTCCGCCGCCGCTTTGATCCAGGGATTCGCCTCATTCAGGGACGACGTGGAAATCGGTGGAGTTATCTTCAACCGCATCGGCGGTCCGGCCCACGAGGAAATATTACGGGACGCGCTGGACAGTATTGGCGTGCCCTGCATTGGCTGTGTTTCCCGCCATCCGGATTTGGCCTTGGAGAGCCGTCATCTTGGGTTGGTCCAGGCTCACGAAAAGGAAGAACTGGACCGCTGGCTGGATACGGCCGCGGCCCGGGTGGTGGAAGACCTCGATCTGGACGCCTTAATCGCCATGGCCCGTCCAGCGCCGGTGGAGGCGGATGAGGGCAGTGGTGCATTGCCAATTCTCGCCCAACACATCGCCGTTGCCCGGGATGAGGCCTTTGCCTTCTGCTACGATCATGTCTTGGACGGCTGGCGTCAGGCCGGTGCGGAACTCAGCTTTTTCTCCCCTTTGGCCGATGAAAGGCCTTCGGATCAGGCGGGGGGTGTTTACCTGCCGGGCGGGTATCCGGAACTGCATGGTGACAGGTTGAGTGTTAACGAAAATTTTTTTGACGGCTTGCGCCAGGCTCAGGCACGGGAAACGGTGATTTTCGGCGAATGCGGTGGTTTTATGGTCATGGGAGAGACACTCACGGATCGGGAAGGCAATTGCCATCCCATGGCCGGGTTATTGCCGGTTGCCACGTCCTTCGCCGAGCCGAAACTGCATTTGGGATACCGCGACCTGACGTTGCTGCAGGACGGACCGTTGGGGGCCAAAGGTCAAAAATTTAGCGGCCATGAATTCCACTATTCCTCCCTAACTCAAATGACGGGCGGTGACAGTCTGTTCTCTACCGCGAATTCCAAAGGTGAAGAGATGCCCGCCACCGGTTGCCGTCTGGGCAAGGTCATGGGTTCCTTCATCCACCTCATCGACCACCGCAAATAGTTAATTAATCGACTGTCGATAAATTAACGAAGTTGTGAACAGGTGTGAATTAATCGACTGTCGATTAATTAATGATAGAGGGCGGTCTGCAAACGTTGAATTGCCGCCTCGCTGCCCGGCAGGCCGAGGCGGAGCCAGGTGGGGCGGTCGTCGAAGCGGCGGGTGAGGATGCCGTTTTCGCCTAATCGGCGGAAAATATCCTGGGCGTCAGGATCGTCGATCAGACGGAAGAGATTGGTGCCGCCGATAACGGTAAGTCCCGCGCCCGCTAACGCCGAATCTAGCCGCTGCTGTTGCCGGTTGATCTGCGCCCGCATCTTCTCAATCCAAGCCTCATCGGATAAGGCCTGACGGCCGATTTCAATGGCAGGACCGGCGACCGCCCAGGGGCCCAGCCGTTTTTGCAGTTCGTCCAATATCTCAAGTGGGCCGACGGCGAACCCGAGCCTCAGACCGGCCAATCCGAAAAATTTGCCCACCGACCGCAACACCAGGATATTGCCGGTGCCACATTGGGGCACGACACTCAGTTCGGGCGACGGGTCACAGAACGCCTCGTCAACGATGACCCGTCCCGTCAGGGCGGCCAATTGGCGGATGTCCTCGGGCGGTGTCTGGCGGCCATCGGGATTGTTGGGATTGACCAGCACGGCGATATCGCCCGCCGCCAAGTCCTCGAAATTATCCACCTGCGCCACATCGTGTCCCGCTTCGCGCCAGCAGTGGGGATGCTCGTTGTAGGTGGGGGACAGAACGGTGACCTTCGATTGAGGGGTCTGGCCGGGCAGGGTTTGCAAAATAGCCTGGGTGCCGGACGCCGCAATGATGCCCGCGCCCGCAGGAACGCGGTAATACGACCGGGCGGCGTTCAGCAAATCCTCAATATCACCCGGCGTCGGCAGTTTTCGGTACACTTCGCTGGCCAAATCTGCAAAGGGATAGCTCGTCGGGTTGATGCCGGTGGAAAGGTCGAGCCAGTCTTCGACTGGTATACCGAATTCAGCCGCTGCTTCCGAAACGTTACCGCCATGTTTACGTTCCCGAATATCGGCGTTTTTGATTTTTGTAAATTCTCTGTTCACGGTCTGCCCACGTGTGATTACCTTACCATCTTATCAGGCTTAACTTAGCCGGCCCACCATTTCAAGCCGTGCCCCAACGGCGGGACGGGTGCTGGCCCCGGCTGGTCCCAGGCGCTAAACTGGCGGCATCATGCCTCTACCCGTTTTCAAAGATTTGAACGTTCTCTGGGAACTGCCCGGGAATTGGTGCGAGTGGGATCATATCGAGGAGACCCTCCTCCGGGTCTCACACTATCTGGTCAATCTCGGCACGGCGGACCGGTTCGTTTTTGTCGTGACGTCGGTTGCCGACCAATTGCCGTTGGCCCATCCCGAACGGACGGTGGTGATTCAGACCAGCGACGAGGGACATGAAATTCCCGCCTACGCCGATGACGTGTTCATGGTGTTCAAGAATTACCGGCCCTTCGATCCCGCCCCGGAAACTCTCCGGGTCGTGCCCCTGGGGTGTAACAAGGATGTACCGGCTCTGCCGCCGTTGTCCATGAAAGATCGAAGTGTCGATATTTTCTTCACCGGCTGGGATAATCACCGGGAAAGCTTTTTTGCCGATATCGACGCCGTCTATCCCGGCGGCGAAGGCCAGTTCGGTGGAAGGGAATTGACCATCGACATCAAAAAACAAAAGGATTTCCGGTCGGGCTTGAAGCCCGAGGACTATGCCAAGCGCCTTACCGAGACCAAAATCGCCCTCAGCCCAAGGGGTGTCAGCCATGAAACTTTCAGAACCTACGAGGCCATGCGCGCCGGTTGCGCCGTGATCGCCGCCCGCCAGCTGCCCGCCTGGTATATCGACGGTTGGCCGGTGATCGAGGTGGATGATTGGCGGGGTCTAGGCAATTTGGTGGAGGAGTTGCTGAGTGACGAAGTGCGCCTTCAGGAACTATCCGACAAAAATATGGTCTGGTGGCAGGAGCATTGCAGTCCGGATGCCGTCGCCCACTATATGGTGAGGGAACTGTCCCTCAAATTGATGCAGGCATAGACCATGACCGAGATCGCAAATGTTCCGACGACACTGTTCACCGGATTTTTCGGCGTCGGTAAAACCACCGCCATCCGGTCGCTGCTCGCCCGCAAACCGGCGGAAGAGAAATGGGCCATATTGGTCAACGAATTCGGTGAAGTAGCGGTTGATCAGGCGGTTCTCGATCAAGCCGCCGACGATGAAACGGATAGCGGCGTCGTTATCCGCGATATTCCCGGCGGCTGCATGTGCTGTATGATGAACGTACCCATGCGCGTGGCGGTGACGGAAATTTTACGCCGCGCCAAGCCGGACCGTTTGTTGATTGAGCCCACCGGCATGGGGCATCCAGCGGGTATCCTTGATCAGCTGAATGAAGGAGAACTCGCCGGTGCCGTCGATGTGGGCGCGGTGATTTGTTTCGTTGATCCCAGGGTGATTGGCGATCCACGTATCCAAGAGGCCGAGATATTCCGCGATCAGGTGCATGTGGCTGACATCCTCATCGCCAGCAAAGCCGATCTGGCCAGTCCGGAAGAACTGGTAGCGTTCCGCAATTGGGCGGCGGATATGTTCCCGCCGAAACAGTATTTCTCCGTCGCGGCTAACGGGGAAATCGACATGGCCTATCTGGACCTCAAAGGAAACGACCGGCCACCGCTGTTTGCCGGGTTGCACCAGCATGAACACAGCCAGCCCATTAAGATAGGTGAGGCAACCCCCGAGCCCGGCGGTATGGTTCGAAAAGAAAATGCCGGGAATGGTTTTAAGGCGTGTGGATGGATTTTTCCGCCGGACCTGTCATTCGACCGGGATGGCGTTCTCGATTTGCTGGGACCGCCGGGACCAACCGGTGTCGGGCCCGTGGAGCGTCTCAAAGGTGTCTTTCACGTGGGCAAAGAATGGCTGCTGATCAACCGGGTGCGCAATGAAATATCGGTTGCGCCCATTGCCTACCGTCGGGACAGCCGGTTGGAAGTCATCGTGCCGGACACGTTCGAGGCCGATTGGAGCAGGTTGGAAAAGGCGTTGACCGAATTGCAGCTTCCGTAGCCGTGCCGATAAATCCGCTATCGGAAATCTCCGTCAATGACTTTTGTCAAGGAATTGACCAAATATCTCGTTTACGTGCCTCCTACCTTAGACTTTTTATAACTTAAATTGGGAGGAATGATTATGCACTTTATGCACTTTTGTACCCGCACCGCTCAAGGCGTTGCGGACATTAAAAATTCGGCCCAACGCCGTGAACGCATACATGCGCTTGCCGAAAGGCTGGATGGCAAAGTCGTGGCCGATTACCTGGTTAGCGGACGCTATGATATCGTTTTGATTACCGATTTTGCCGATGGTGATAATGCGGCTAAATTTGCCATGAGTATTGGCGCTAAGGGTAACTTGACCACCCACACGGCCCGTGCCTGGACCGGCGACGAAGCCACTGCGCTGATGGCCGATATTGGATAAACGGTGAGCACATTTAACTATTATAGATAGGCTGTAATGCGCTAGGTATTAGTGTGTTATGGCCTATCATCATTAATACCCGACAAGTATAAAACAATCCTTTCACGGTATCGTTATCAGGTGTCGACCATGTTGCTTTCACTTTTCCAATTGTGTTTGCTATAAACCGTTTGGATTAAACCGTGGAATGGTCGTTATTTATGGGGAAAACCTACAATTACGCCCGGTACAAAATGTCAGAGTACGATCTCGGCAGTTTTCCGGGGCGCAAAGCCGGGGAAATAGCCGACAATTTTACCGTCCGCAACCAGGCGGGGGAGGAAGTCAGCCTCGACGCCTATAAAGGTAAATGGGTGGTGCTGGAAACCGGCTCCATCACCTGCTCCATGTATGTGAAAAACATCCCCGGCATCAAGCGGCTGCAAGGCAAATACCCCGATGTGGAATTTCTATTGATCTATGTTCGGGAGGCCCATCCGGGTTCCCGCCTTGGGCCACATGAAGACGATCAGCAAAAAATCGAAATGTCCAAACAGTTGCAGGATGTTTACGAGGATCCGCGAACCGTCCTGGTCGATAATCTGAACGGCGACATGCACAAAGCCTATGGAGAAATGCCCAACATGGTCTATGTGATCAATCCGGAAGGCAAAGTCATCTATCGCTGTGATTGGGCGTTCCCCAAATTGATCGACCGGGTGCTCGCCAATCGTGACAAAATTCACACCAGCGAACATGTCCAAATTATTACGGCGGCCCCCTGGATCATGATTCCGGTAGTGTTGCGGGGCGGTTGGGACGCGCTTTGGGACCTCGCTATCGCTTTACCGATGATTACCTGGGCACACTTGAAGGCTGACTGGGCTAATTTCAAAAACAAATTTAAAAATAACCAGAACCTCGGTCACGAAACCTCTGACTAGGTGATAAGACCTGCCTCGTTCACCTGTTGTCCTATTTCAAATTTAGGTGCGTAAGGCTTGGATTTGGTGGTTCCGGCTGGTAACGTAATTCCGTCGAATTTAGCGAATACTAGGCAAAGCTTCTTTGTTGGCCTTGTTTTCGCACGTTGCCAAATTAATGAGTTAAAAAAATGACGACTAGGAGGATTCAAATATCATGAAAAAATTAAATTTAGTCAGTTCGATCGCACTGGTTCTGGGAACGGCCGGTTTTCTTTCGGTCGCAGGCGGTTCGTCTGTGGCTGCAGCAACCAAGTTAACTCTGGTTCACCCGTTCCCGGATTTCCTGATCTACACCAAAAACTGCAAAGCGTTGGTGAAGGCCATTAACGAACGCGGTAAGGGCGAAGTCAGTATCGAAATTCTGCCGTTCAATTCCATCAAAATGTTCCAGCAACCGCCGGCAATTAAAAAAGGCCGGGTTGATATCGCCTGCACACCGGCGGCATTTTATGCGCGCGCCATTCCCGAAAACGAAGCGGTTTCTACGGCCAGTTCGACACCTGCTCAGGCCCGCAAGGCAGGCGGTATCGATATCATTGATGGTCTACATCAAAAACATTTTAACGCGAAATACCTCGGCTGGACTTCGGGCGGTAACAATTTTCGTATTTACATGAAAAATCCCCCGAAATTTAACGCCAAGGGTCTTCCCGATTTTACCGGCGTCAAAATGCGCGACAATCCCATTTACGGAGCGTTCCTGCGTGCGCTTAAGGCGTCCACCCACAATTTGAGTTCATCGCAAGCCTACGCGGCACTTGAAAAAGGCGTCATCGACGCCGCACCGTGGGCTACCCAGGGTTTGAAAGGCTTGAAATGGGATAAGTTCCTGCGCCATGCCATCGAACCTGATTTTTACCAGACCGACCTTGGTTGGCTGGTTAACCTGGATAAATGGAAAGGGTTGAGCGCCAAAGGCCGCAAAATCATCCAGGATGCGGTGCTTGAATTCGAAGTCGCCAATAACGCCAAACTTGGTGGCATGGCGGTTACCGAGAAGAAAACGCTGATGGCGGAAGGTATGAAGTTTCATACCGTGCCGAACGGCAAAGAGTATCTGAAAATTGCCGTCGATTCGGCTTACGAGCGGATGATCGGCAGGCTGAAAAAGGCCGGTCGTCCAACCGATCACGTCGCAAAGCTGAGGGCTGCCTTCCAACAATAGACGGTAATAGTACCTGAGACAGCGCACGTGCTTACGCTGATCGACAGAATATGGGGCGGTTTGCTTTGGGCTTTGATGGGGCTGGCGTCAATCTACGTCGGCCTCATCATGGTCGCCATAATTTATATGACCACCTCGCGCTTTTTCGGGTTTACCTACAATCAGTTCACCTTCACCTTTATTGAATACGGGTTTCTCTACATTTTGTTTCTGGGATCACCGTGGTTGGTGCGCAATCGCGGGCATGTCTATATTGAAATGTTGACGGCCGCCGTACCCGATAGAATTCGAGTCATTCTTTCACGCATGATCGCCATCGTTGCCGCCGTCACCTGCTTGATTTGGACCTGGTACACGTGGCAGATATTTTTGGAGCGTTGGGACGACGGCATGCTCTTTGATGAGCTTCGGGCGCAGCTGGATATCCGTCTATGGGTCAGCACCCTTGCCTTCCCCTTGGGATTTTTTCTCATGGGTGTGGAATTCGTGCGTTTTGTCTTTACCAAAGAACCCATGCATACGGGCCTTGCCGGCATTGGTAGTGATCACGCCGAGTTGGAGGAAACCAAGCGTAATATAGAAGAAGAACTGTCCAAAGGGGCCGGGGCTTAATTATTCATGGAATGGTATTGGACTCTTCTGCTGCTTCTCGGCTCCATCCTGGCGCTCATGTTTATTGGTTTGCCGGTGGGTGTCGCCTTTATTGTCGTCAACACCATCGCGGCATTTCTGCTTTTCGGACGTTTTGGCAGTTTCGATGCCAATATGTTTGCAGGCGTCTCTCAACTTACCGACAACGCCTTCGCCAACATCACGATTTTTGCCATCGTGCCCATCCCGATGTTTTTGTTAATGGGAGAAATGTTTTTTCATACCGGACTCGCCAACCGCATGTTTAACGGCGTCGAGAGGCTACTGGGACGGGTCCCGGCGCGTCTTTCGTATGTGACGGTTGCCGGCGGTACGGCCTTTGCGACGTTGTCCGGTTCTTCCATGGGCAGTACGGCGCTGCTCGGGACCTTGATGATCCCGGAAATGTCCCAGCGGGGTTATAAAAAACATATGTCCATCGGGCCGATTTTGGGCACCGGCGGTCTGGCAATGCTGATCCCGCCTTCCGCCCTGGCTGTTCTTTTGGGCACTCTGGCTGAGATCGATATCGGCAAACTCCTTATCGCCGGTGTCGTGCCGGGACTGTTGTTGGCGCTGTTTTACACCATCCTCATATTTGTTTTGGCGACACGCGATCCTGATGCGGCACCTGCCTACGACGTCGAAATTGTATCCTGGCAGGTCAAGTTACGTTTATTTTTGTTCGATATTCTACCCATGATCTCGGTCATTTTTATGGTCATTCTACTGATCATGTTCGGTATCGCGACGCCGTCGGAATCAGCGTCCTATGGCTCGCTGGGGGTCATGCTGCTGGCCGTGCTGTACCTTTTTATCGTGCCGCTGCTACAGGGTGACGCGGAAGCCGTCAAAACATTCCTGCCGTTTTTCGGGAAGGCCTTGTGGCGGTCGCTGTGGGGTGCTGGGCGGGTGACGGTTATCGCCCTGTTTATTCTGTTCGGCTCGTCCCTGTTCAGCAACGTCCTGGCCGCCTCCCAGGCCAGTCTCAGGCTTATCGAATGGGTCACCAGCTTCGATGTTTCCGCCCTGACGTTGTTGATGCTGATGTTCGGTGTGCTTCTCGTGCTGGGCATGTTCATGGACCAGTTGGCCATGATGCTGCTGACGGTGCCGATCTTTTTCCCCATCGTCCAAGGCGTCGATTTCGGCATGGCCGGCGAGATGAAGCTGATCTGGTTCGGCGTCATCATGCTGCTTGCCATGGAGATCAGCTTTACCACGCCACCTTTCGGACTATTGCTATTCGTCATGCAGGGGGTGGCGCCACCGGGGACCAGGTTCAGCGAAATCTGCCTGGCCGCGCTTCCTTTCATGGGGTGCGCCATGTTGTTGGTGGCGTTGATCGTTATCTTTCCGCCCATCGCCGTCTGGCTGCCGTTTTTGGGAAATTAGCTGCGGCATAACTGTTATGCCGATTTGGTTTCCAGGGATTCGTTGACCCCTTGCCGGGTTTGTGTCAATAAAATGCCCGTAAAATATCACAAACAAACCCCCATTTTCACAGGGACGGAACGATATGAGCCATGCAACAGAAAAATTTATCCTCATCGAAGACGGCAAAGAGACCCCGGTCGAAGTAAAAGTGCCGGAACTGATTATCGCCGGTTGGACGGGATCGGATATCGAGGCCGTCGAAAAACATATTGAAGAATTGGCCGAGCTCGGTATTCCGCGGCCGACGACCGTGCCGATTTATTACCGGGTGGCGGCGACGCGACTGACCACGGCGGACGCCATCCAGGTTTCCGGCGGAGAATCCAGCGGCGAAGCGGAGGCCGTGCTGATCAATATCGACGGGCGCCTGTATGCGGGGGTCGGTTCCGACCATACCGACCGCGAAGCCGAAGCCACCGGCATCGCGCTTTCCAAGCAAATGTGCGAAAAACCCGTGGGTCCGAAACTGTGGCCCTATGATGAAGTCAAGGATCACTGGACCGAACTGAAACTTCGCGGCTACGCCCATATCGATGGGGAGCGGGTGCTCTATCAGGAAGGCACCCTGGCGGCCATGCGTTCGCCCGAGGAATTGATCGAAAAATATGTCGACGGCGGCAGCAAGCTGGCCGACGGCAATCTGATGTTCCAGGGTACGCTGGCGGCCATCGGCGGCATCCGCCCGGCCAGCCGCTTCGAAATGGAGCTGGAAGACCCGGTCCTCAACCGCACCCTCAGCCACGGCTACGATGTCATCGAACTCCCTGTCGCGGGATAACATGTAAAATTGTACTTAAAATTGTACCAGGTACAATTATTTCCAATTTCGACTTAATTGTACCTGGTACAATTTAATACGGCCTTAAAACTGCGCCAAAAAATGGGGTCCGTCCCCTTTTAAAAAATTGTACCAGGTACATTTTTTTAAAGCTGCGCCATGATATTTTTACGGAAGGATTCGATGTGGTTCCGGATGGCGGCGCCGGCGGCGTCTTCGTCGTGATCTTTGATGGCTTCCAGGATGGCCTGGTGTTCTTCCTGGACGGAACTGTGATGATTGGCGTCGGTGAGGGAGATAAACCAGAAGCGCAAAGACCGTTCGTGGAGATTGCGCAACAAATCGCCCAACACCACATTTTTCGCCGCTTTCGATAAATGATCGTGGAACTCGCGGTCCAGCAGCATTTGCTGTTCGATATCACCGTGTTTTGAGGCTTCGGTGGATTTTTCAAACGTTTTGGTCAGATTTTCGATATCCTTGTCGCTGGCCCGGGCGGCGGCCAGACGAACGCATTCCACCTCGTTAATCAGGCGGACATCGATAATCTCCATCACTTCGTTGAGGCTGACGGCTTTGACGATAAATCCCTTGCGGGGGATGACTTCGACCATGCCTTCCAGCATCAAACGGTTGAGGGCCTGATGCACCGGCGTCCGGCCGGTTTTGATCAGATCGCTGACATAGGCCTCGTTGAGATAGGTGCCGGGCTGAAATTGCAGGGTTATGATCAAATGCTTGATTTTCTCATAGGCCTGCTCGTGAAGCGGTTTCCCTGATTTCTTTTTTGCCATTCTCTTTAGTTCCTTATTAAAAGGCTATTTTCTGACCAGCCTGCCCGTGGCATAGGGTACTTGGACTGGTTAAGCAATAAATTACTGTAATAGGTCTTATCCCTTAATAGCTTAACTGGTCTGTTTTCCCGCCGATTCTGAAAGTCAGCGTTTATTATTCGCCTTTCGTCCCGTAAACTTTAATTTGAAGTGTTGACAGACTTCAAAAAATTCGGATATTGAAAAATATCACAAGCGTTTCACAGTGCGCAAGAGTGTTTTAATTCTTTAAGTACGCCCAATTTTTCGAGGCGGCTTAAAACCAGCCAGGAGAAAACGAAATGGGTGAGGCGTCATCCCCCGTGAAATATCTGGGACAACCGGTGGAAAGGGTCGAAGATGCGACCATTCTGACCGGTAATGCTCAATATACCGACGATATGGCGACGCCCGTTGGCACGCTGCATGCGGCGATACTGAGATCACCCCACGCCCATGCCAAGATTACTTCCATTGATGTTTCCAAGGCGGCGGCCATGCCGGGCGTTCATGCCGTTCTGACCGGTCGAGACATCCAGGAAGATTCCGATCCCTTTCTCATCGTCCTACGGCTGCCTCTCGATCAATGGTGCCTGGCCGTGGACAAGGTCCGGTTCGCGGGTGAATCCGTCGCCGTCGTGGTCGCCGACGACCGTTATCTGGCGGAAGACGCCCTTGACTACATTGAAGTAGAATACGAGCCCCTGGCGGCTGCCGTTGCGCCCCTGGACGCCGCCAAGGAAGGCGCGCCCCTGGTGCATCCCGACGCCGGCACCAACGTGGTGTCCGAGCGGGAATATCATTACGGCGATCCTGAAAAAGCTTTCGCGGAGGCCGACAAAATTGTCGAACTGACCATCGACTATCCGAGAAATTCTCAGACGCCGTTGGAAGGTTTTGTGGTGGCGGCAAATTACCAGCCGGGCGATCAAAGCTATGACGTCGCCTCCAACTTCCAAGGACCGTTCACCGTCCATCCCGTTATGTCGAAAGCGCTCAGGGTCAAAGGTTCCAAGCTGCGCCTGCGCTCGCCTGCCTATTCGGGTGGCGGCTTCGGCGTCAAGCAGGCCATGTTTCCCTACGTGGTGTTGATGTGCATCGCTTCCAAGCGTATCGGCCGTCCCGTCAAATGGGTCGAGGACCGCTACGAACATATGACGGCGGCCATTGCCGCGCCCAACCGGATCATCATGGCCAAAGCGGCGGTGATGAATGACGGTCTGGTCACCGGATTGCACTTCGAACAGCTGGACGATTACGGCGCCTTCCTGCGCCCGCCCATGCCGGGGCCGCTTTACCGTCAGCACGGTATTATGACCGGCGCCTACGACGTCAAAAACATGACAATCATTAACCGGCTGGTGCTGACCAATAAGACGCCTTCCGGAATGGTCCGGGGGTTCGGCGGGCCGCAGATTTATTATTCCATCGAACGGCTGATGCAGACCGTTGCCGTGGAGATGGGATTAGATCATCTGGACGTCATCCGCCGCAACTTGATACCGGCGGGATCATTCCCTTATCGGGCCGCCGCCGGCGCGTTGATCGAATCCGGTGATTATCAGACCGCTCTCAAGATTGCCGAAGAAAAGGGCGGCTTGGCGGAACTTAAGAAACGCCGGGACGACGCCCGCACCGAAGGCCGATTGTACGGTATCGGTTATACGTGTGTGGTCGAGCCGGCCCAGTCCAATATGGGCTACCTCAGCACCATCAACACGGTTGAAGAGCGCCAAAAGGCCGGGCCAAAGGGCGGCAACGTGGCCATCGCCACGGTCAATGTCGACCCCTTGGGCGCGGTGACAGTCACTGCCGACAGCCTGCCGCAAGGTCAGGGGCACGCCACCATATTAAGCCAGATCGTGGCCGATGAACTGGGCCTGAAACCGTCCGACATTCAAGCCAATATGGAGCGGGACACCCAGCGTGATCCTTGGTCCATCGCCACCGGTAACTATTCCAGCCGGTTTTCGTCTTCGACTGCCGTGGCGGGTCAGATGGCGGCTCGTAAGGTCCGGGACAAGCTGGCCAATATTGCTGCACAAACGTTGAACGTACCGGCGGAGGAAGTTGAATTCGCCGGCGGCCAAGTGTTTGCCAAGGATAATCCCGACAACGCCATCCGGTTCAGCCGGGTCGCCGGTACGGCCCACTGGTCGCCGGGCGAACTGCCGACGGATATGGCGCCGGGGGTGACCGAAACGGCCACCTGGTCGGCCCCGGAACTGGAGCCGCCCAACGAAAAAGATCAGATCAACACGTCGCTCACCTATGGATTCGTTTTTGATATCTGTGGTGTCGAGGTAGACCGGGATACGGGCGAAGTAAACATCGACAAATACGTCACCTTGCACGATTCCGGCGAGCTTTTGAATCCGTTGTTGGCCGATGGCCAAGTTTATGGCGCCTTTGGCTGGGGGGTCGGCGCGGCTTTGTACGAGGAATTTGTCTATGGCGAGGACGGCAGTTTTCTGTCCGGCACCTTCGCCGATTATCTCTGCCCCACCGCCATGGAGGTTCCGGAACCGGAAATCCTTCACATGACCAGCCCCTCGCCTTTGACGCCGTTGGGTGCCAAGGGTATCGGCGAGGGCAATGTGATGAGTACACCGGTCTGTGTCGCCAACGCGGTCAGCGACGCCCTTGGTGTCAAAGACCTCAAACTGCCGCTGGTGCCGGCCGTGCTGTTGGAACTGATCGACGATCAGGAACCAGCGCCGCCGGAAACCGTAGCGGCACCCGAAGAGAAGAAGAAACCCGGCCGCGGCGTCGAGGGCAGCGGCTCATCGCTTGTTCCCGCATCGCCCGACGAGGTTTGGAAGACCTTGCTCGACCCCGCCAAACTGGCAAGTGTCATTCCCGGATGTCACAGTTTGGATGAAGTGGGCGAGAACAGCTACAAGGCTGATATCGCTATCGGGATCGGTGCCGTCCGGGGCCGGTTCGAAGCCCGCGTTCAGTTGAGCGACCTCAATCCACCCAATTCGGTGGTGCTGAAAGGCGGCATGACCGGTCCTTTGGGGTCGTCGTCCGGCGAGGGCCATGTAACCCTGACGGAGGAGGAAGGCGGCACGCGTGTCGCTTACGATTACACCGTCGAAATCAACGGCAAGGTCGCGGCGGTCGGCGGTCGCATGCTTGATGGCGCCTCACGGGCTTTGGTCAAACAATTCTTCAACCGGCTGGTGGCCCAGGTCGAAGGCAAGGAGGCACCCGGCGGACCCAGCAAATCAGAAGCGTCCTGGTGGGATCGTTTCAGGGGGAAAAAATAATGAAACCGAGTTCCTTTGATTATATCCGCGCCGAGTCCCTGGACCATGTGCTTACCTGTCTTGCCGAGCATGGCGACGACGCGCGCATACTCGCCGGCGGCCAATCCATGGTTGCCATGATGAACTTCCGCCTGGTGGAGCCCAATTACCTGATCGATATCTCCACCCTCGACGAGCTCAATGAGATCAAGCTGGATGGCGGTGTCGTGGAAATTTCCGCGGCGGTAACCCAGGCCAAGCTGATGGCCTGGCCCGATCTGGGAACGCATTTGCCGCTGCTGGTGGATGCGCTGCCCAACGTTGGTCATTTCCAGACCCGGGCCAAAGGCACATTCTGCGGCAGTATCGCCCATTCAGACCCCAGTTCAGAACAGCCTCTATGTTTCGCCGTTTTAGGTGGTGAAGCGGTGCTGCAATCCAAAAGGGGCAAGCGGGTGGTGCCGGCGGCCGAATTTCAGACGGGACTGCTCGCCACGGCGCGGCAAGAGGATGAAATACTGACTTCCGTCCGCCTGCCAGTACAAAAATCAGGTTCCGGGCATGCTTTCGAAGAAGTCACCCGCCGGCGGGGCGATTTCGCCATTGTTTCCGTTGCCGCCATCGCCGACGGCGAAAATGTCCGGGTAGGGATCGGCGGCGTTGCCGACCGTCCTGAAATCCGGGACTGGGAAGCCATTGCCGACAGCGATCTGGACGACGCGCTCAACACGCTGGCGTGGGAGTTGGGGGGCGATGACGATATCCACGCCACTGCGAAATACCGCCGTCAATTGGTGCGCCGCATAGGTCGCCGCGTAATAGAGGAGGCCAGAAAATGCCGCAGCTAAGCCAGGAAACTAAGCATAAGATATCTTTGACCCTGAACGGTAAGGAAATGAGCGGCTATGCCGAACCGCGCATGCTGCTGAGCGATTTCCTGCGCCAGGAGATGGCGCTTCAGGGCGTTCACGTGGCTTGCGAACACGGCGTCTGCGGCGCCTGCACCGTGCAGCTGGACGGCAAGGCGGTGCGGTCCTGCCTGACCTTTGCCGTGCAGGCCGAAGGACGCAAGGTCGATACGGTGGAAAGCCTTGCCGCCAATGACGGCGAGTTGAGCGATCTGCAAAAAGCCTTCCGCAAGCACCATGGATTGCAATGCGGTTTTTGTACGCCGGGAATTTTGATGTCGGTGGAGGCCTATCTCGACGTCAATCCCAAGCCCAACGAAGAAGAAGTGCGCGATATGCTGAGCGGACATCTCTGCCGGTGCACCGGCTACACGGGCATGGTGCGGGCCGTTCTGGATGTGGTGGAGCAGCGCAACGGCGGGTGAAAACAACCCAACAACATTTTTGATCTTTCAGGGCGCGGCTGATATTGTCCGGCCAAATGACCGATGAAAAAACAGCCGCATCTGCGGCGGCACCACCAAGCAACCTAAGCCATCCACAGGCCTATATATTGATCAGCCTGGCTGTCTTGTTATGGGCAGTCGGAACGGTAACGGCGCGGGGTATCCACGAAGAGGTACCGTTAATCGGACTTTCCTTTTGGCGTTGGCTATTCGCCAGCCTATTCATGTTGCCTTTCGTCGGCCGCGAACTTTACTACAATTGGAATCTGGTTCGCCGGAATCTCTGGATTCTTGTATCCCAGGGATTCATCATCGTCGGCAGTGGTGCACTTCTATTCGTCGGCGTGATGTTTACCACGGCGATCAATGCCGTCTTGATCAACGCCGCCCAACCCGTATTGACGGTGATGCTGGCTTGGATCGTTCTGGGCGACCGGCTCAATGCCGTTCAGTTGCTGGGGATTGCTTCTGCGGTTATCGGCGTCTGTGTTATGATCATCAAGGCCGATATTAATGTGCTTAGCGGGTTCGAATTTAATGTCGGCGATCTTCTCGTCATATTGGCGGTGATGGGTTACGCCACCTATGCCATCCGAATTCGAAAACTGCCCCATGGGCTCGGAACCTTTGCTTCACTGACCGTAATCCTGTTTTGTGGCAGTTTATTTCTTGTACCCGTCTACATTGCCGAGGCAGTCTACATTAAGCCTTTTCCGTTTACCGGATTTACCGTTTTTCTCGTTGTGTTTATGGCATTGGGAATTTCTATCGCTTCCATGGCCTGTTGGAACAAGGGGAACAGCATTGTCGGGCCGAGCAGGGCGGCGGTGTTTGTCAATTTGCTGCCCATTTACGGGAGCATTATGGCAATACTGTTTTTGGGCGAAGAGTTGTTCCTTTACCATGTTTTCGGGGCCGCACTCGTTTGCGCGGGAATATTTATGGTGGTGAGACATCGTTGAATTCAATGAAATGGTCATTGGGGAATAAGAAATGACGTTAGAACTCTATAACTTCGCAGCCTCCACGTGCAGCCAGAAAGCCCGCATTTGCTTGCAAGAAAAAGGCCTTGAGTGGGAGGACCATCTCTTAGAGCCTGGAAAAGGGGCGCATCTGAGACCGGAATATCTCGAAATCAATCCCAACGGCGTCGTGCCGACCCTGATTCATGACGGCGATCCCGTGGTCGATTCCGCCGTTATCGTCGAATATTTGAACGACGTTTTCCCGGAACCGCCCCTGGCGCCCGATGAGGCTATCGAAATTGCGAAAATGCGGACCTGGATGCGCTTTTTCGAGGAAGTCCCTACCCCGGCGGTGCGTTATCCGTCATTTCAAAAAGTCCTGATCCAGCCCTTCAAGAATATCAGCGCCGAGAAATTTGAGAGAGCAGCGGAAAAACGGCCCCTCAAAACGGATTTTTACAAACGTATGGGGCAAGACGGATTTTCCGAAGAGGAAATGAACAAGGCCTTTGACGATATCAATATTACCATCAAAAGGATGGAAAAAGCGTTGTCGGACGGCGGCCCATGGATCATGGGCGATCGTTTCACGCTGGCCGATATTTGCGTCATTCCCACTTTCGACCGGATGGCCGATCTGGGCTACCAGAATTTGTGGGAAGACGGCTATCCGGCCTTTACCGACTGGGTCGACAGATCTCTCGAACGACCTTCAGTGCAAAAGGCATTTTATCAAGGATCGCGGTTCTCCGACTTCCATCCGGAACTCGGTCTGGGCCGGAAAAAACCGGCGGCTTAAGCGTGACGGTCCAAGAGTTTTTCCGCATTACCGAATAAAATGGCGTTGCGGTCCGCGTCGCTCAGGCGGGCATCGGCGATGGCTTTTTTGCTCCAATCGGTCAGGAAGATCGGGCAATCGGTGCCGAACACCACACGGTCGGCGCCAAATAGCGCCACCGCAGCTTCCAAGGCGCTCGGGCCCAGGGACGAACAGTCCACGTGAACTCTTTGCGATTTCTCGGAGGGATAAGGTCGGTCAAATCCCCTGGTGAAAGCGGTCTGGTCCATACGTTCTATGACCACTGGCAGGGTGCCGCCCAAGTTGGCGACATGGATCGTGACATCCGGATAAGGGTCCAGGAAATCCGAAAACAATAGGGTTACCATGCAATGGGCCACCCGGTCCTGCACCACCAAGGCCATACGTTCCGGGACGTTGTCGGTAAATGGAGTGCGGCGGTTTGGGTCGTAAGTATCCGGTACCTCGTCGGGGCGGCGGCCCGGATGGATAAACAGATGTCCGCCGATGTCCTGGGCGATCTCGAAAATCGGTTTGAACTTTTCCGCCTCTGCCAAGGAGGTAAATCCATTAACCGGCAGTATGGCGCCCCCGAGTCTCAGGTTTTGCCGCGTTCTTTTGTATTCTTCGACTGACAATTCCATATCGGCAAAGGGCAAGGCGGCGAGGGCTGAAAAATCATTTTTATAAGTCTTAGTCAGCGCTGCCGCGTCATTGTTGAACATTCGAACCAGCGGCAGACTTTCTTCCGCGGCGATGCTGTCGAGACCGAACAGGCCTGGAAAAGACAGCACCTGACGGGCGACACCCTGTTCCGCCATAAACTCCCGCCGCGCCTCCATGTCGATAAAAGAAGGCGGGAAGGCGAGCGGTCCGTGGGGCATGTGGAACAGCTCCGACCCGTCCTCTCGTGTTTCGATATAAGGCGGCACATCCCGCAGCCGAAAGGCATCCGCCAGATCAGCCGGAACATAATGGGTATGCAAATCAATGATCATGGGGCATCAGTCATTTAATTGTACCAGGTACAATTTATGGAAAAACAGCCATAATTGTACCTGGTACAATTTATTTTGGTTAGGCGCGGTCATGGACGGCGTAGAAATCGTCGACGCCGACCTCCTTGCGCAATTCAGGATCGTCGCCGCCCATGACGGCAGTGTCGTAGGGGATGCCGTTGGCGTCGGCCACGCGGACGAAGCCATGGAAGGCGGCCGCCACAGCGGCGATATCCACCAGTTGCTCCTCGTTCATTTTTGACTGAATGGCCGAGCGGGCGGCGGCGATACGCGCCGTATCCCGGGAGACCACCGCTTCGGCGAACGCAACGATGATATTGGCGTCGGGAATGCTGGTATCGTCCGACAATCCTTCGGTGACGTTGCTGAGATCAATTTCCTGTTCGCTTATTTTGCTGCTCTCACGGAGCATGTTGGCGTGAGCCGTGGTTCAATAAGCGCACTGATGAAGGGCCGCCACCCGGGCGGCAATCAATTCGATCTGAGGCCTCAAAATCGAACGGGCCGTTGTCGCAAAATCATAAATGAATTGGCCGGGCATGTAGTGCTCGTTGGCCAGATCCCAATAGGCCCGCATGGAATCCGGTACACTGGAGAGCGCCCGATAGATATAACCGGCCTTGGGGCTGGGATACATGGGGCCGTCCGACTCGCTGACGTCTTCCGGTTCGGTGATGGGTATCCAGGCGGCCTGACGCTTGGCGCCGGGCGATACATAACGGCTGGGCTCTCCGGCCTCGGCGGCCGGAATTTGGTCTTCCGAAAGACCCATGCCCCGCTTGAAGGTGTCCATCATCATCACCATGGCGACGATGCCGGATATTTCGACGAATTCGCCTTCGCTCATGCCGGCGTCGATGGCGCCCCGGCACCAGGCTTCGCTGGTGCGGCCCGAATCGGTTGCAACCTGATGAATAACGCCGATCTGGTTGCCGTTCAAAACACCCAGACCGTCATGTTCCCCCTGGACAGCATTGGGCGACAGCGCTTCTTTTTTCTCGGCGCACAGTTTGCAATTGTGAGCCTGGCGAACTTCGGCGGCGACAGCGACCTTTTGCGCACCGTCGAGCCAGGTGCCCGGCTTGGACAGCCATCGCCAGGCACTCTCATGGGAGTCCACGAGGCCTGATCGAACCTCGTAGTCGCCCGTTTGAATGGCAAATTGATCCATGGTTAATCCTCTAACGTTGGGGCTAAATATATTTGGTGAAGCCACCGCAGACTTCGACGACCGTTCCCGTCTGATAGCTGTTTTTCTCGGACACGATCCAGGCGGCGGCATCACCGATTTCCGTCGTTTCGGCCCAGCGGCCCAAAAGCGTTTGAGCGGAAATACCGTCCCGCACTTGATCGGGCGTAATGCCTTTCATCTTGGCCATGCCTTCGGCGCGGGGACCCCAGGATTCAGTATTGGTGAAGCCCGGGCAAATCGTGTTGACGGTGATGGCGTCCGGTCCCAGTTCCGCCGCCATGATCTTGGAGAAGCCGTGGATGGCCGTATTGGGAATGGTGGTGGTCAAAGCGCCCGGCAGGAGCTGTTTACCGGTAACGCCGGAAACGTTGAGGATGCGGCCGGCGCTTGATTTCTTGAGATGCGGCACGGCGGCCTTGGTGGTGTAGACGAAGGACATCAGGTTGGTGTTCAAAACCGTGCCCCACAATTCCTCTGTCATGCTGTCCAGGGTGCCGGGGATCATGCCGCCTACATTGTTGACCAGGATATCCAGACCGCCTAATTCAGAGGCCGCTTCCTCGATGAACTTGGCGCAGCCGTCTTCGGTCGACAGATCGCAGATGACGCCAACGGCCTTGACGCCCTTGGCTTCCAATTCGGCTACGGCCTGATCGAGACGGTCCTGATTGCGGGCCGACAGCGCCACGTTGCAGCCTTCATCGGCCAGCGAACTGGCGATGGCATGGCCGATGCCCTGGCTGGAGCCGGTGATGGCGGCATTTTTCCCTTTGAGACCTAAATCCATTTGTAATTCCTCCTGAGTGTATTATGGCTGAGCGTATTCTGACTGATTGAAATTTTGAGATTAATCCCGGTTGTCGACGCGCTTGTTAAAGGCGCGGACTTCGACCGTCTCCCAGATATCGGCCTGGACGAGCGGGTCGTTCTTTTGAAATTCTTCGATGGCAGCCCGGTTTTCGGCCTCCACGACATAAAGGCTGCCAACGATGTTTTCACCGTCGTCGGACATCAAGGGTCCGGACATGACCAGCTTGATGACGCCGGTTGCAAGATAGTCCACGTGGGGCTTCATGGCGGCGGCGCGCTTTTCCTCCATGCCCGGTTTATCGATGCAGAAAATGACAAAAAGCATAGTGCTCTGCCTCCCTAATTTTATCGTTCGGCTTTTCTAAGGGCCGCTTGCAGCCGCCAGCGTACGCTGGGCGACCCGTTCAATCAATTCGAAAGTATCCTCGATATATTGTTGGTCGATGTTGCGGGTAATGAAGACAATCCGGGTGCGCCGGTCGTCGCTGGGCCAGCCTTCAAGAAACTCCAGAGAATGAAAAATTTGTTGGGCGCCCTGGATAACGCCGGGCTCGTCGGGCCGTTCCTCGATATTGACAATGCCCTTAACCCGCAAAAGGTCGGGCCCGGCTTCGTTGGTCAACCCTTCCAGGAACATGCTCAGCATATTCAAGGAAATCGGCTTTTCCCGCACCAGAACGAAGGAGTTGATGGCTGCGTCGTGATTGTGGCCGGCATCCGGTGAATGGCCGTGTTCGCTGTAATAGGCGAGGGCGGCGGCGTCCGGTTCGGACATGGCTGTGTCGGCTTTGATTTTCTCTACATCCGGGCGGCCTTCATAAGCCTCCGGGTTGAGCCAGGCCTTCAAATCCACCTGTTTGTTCTCGGCGTCGAACATGCCGGAGCCGAATAGGTCTGCCGGATCGGCATCGACTGTCGCCGTTTCAATGATCGGCGCCGCCGGGTTGAGGGTCCGTAAGCGTTCATGCAGGGTTTTGATTTGGCGATCGTCGTCAACCAAATCCACTTTGGTCAGAATAATGCGGTCGGCAATGGCCGCCTGTTTGACGCATTCGGGAAAACGGTCCAAAGACGATATACCGTTAATGGCGTCGGCGGTCGTGACCACGCCGTCCAGGGCGTAATGGTTCACCACCATAGGATTGGTCAGGATGATCTGTAAGACCGGACCGGGATCGGCGATGCCGGTGGTCTCGATGATCACCCGGTCGAAATAGGGAATGGTGCCGGCATTGCGTTGAATCTGAAGGTCACGGAAGGTGTCGATAAGATCGCTTTTGACCGTGCAACACAGGCAGCCGTTGGCCAGTTGAACCACGTTTTCATCGGATTTTTCGATCAAATCGTAGTCCAGGCCCACTTCACCGAACTCATTGACGATGACGGCGGCCTGGGACATGGCCGGGTGGTTGAGCAATGTGTTCAACAGCGTTGTCTTGCCGCTGCCCAAAAACCCGGTAATGACCGTAACCCAGATTTTGTTCATAGATAGACCTCGCTCGGGGCGTATTTCCCCCCCATCGCAACCTTCCCCCTCCTGGGGGGAAGGAGATAGTGCGGTTCCCTCCCCCCTCGTGGGGGAGGGTTAGGGTGGGGGGGCTCTATCAATCTAATCGCCACCCTTGGTCAATATATCTCACATCCCGGCAGGCCACAGGAGATCAGATGATCGCTGGGGAAGTTGGTGATGATTTCGCAACCATCCTCCGTGACAACCACTTCCTCTTCGATCCGGGCTGCGCCCGAACCGTCTTCGGCGCCTTTCCAGCATTCGACGGCGAACACCATGCCTTTCTTGAGCTCGGTATTCTGGCCCATATAGCGCCGGGAAATAATGGGACGCTCCCAAAGGCTGAGCCCGATGCCATGGCCGAATTGCAGCAGGAAGGCTTCGTCTTCATTGGCGTAGCCGAACTCTTCCGCCTTGGGCCAGGCGTTGGCGATGTCGTCCAATTTGGCGCCCGGCTTGATGGCGTCGATGGCGGCGCTGACCCATTGGGAGCATTTTTCGTAGGCTTCTTTCTGGGCGTCATTGGGAATGCCGCAGATGAAAGTCCGGTAATAGCAGGTGTGATAGCCGACATAGGAATGCATGATATCCAAAAAGATCATGTCGCCCGGCTGGATGATGCGGTCTGAAAAAGTGTGCGAATGGGGTGCGCCGCGGGGTCCGGCCACCGAATTAACGCATTCCACCCGCTCCGAGCCCATGGCGTAGAGCTTTTCATTGGCGATGGCCACCAAATCACTTTCACGCGCACCCGGGCGGATGGCCTTGGCGATGTCCAGATAGGTGCCGTCGACCATGGCGGAAGCCTGTTTCAAAAGCTCGATTTCTTCGTCGGTTTTAACTTCGCGGGCGTTGAGCATGGCCTGTTGACCGTCGACGATATTGATACCTTCTTTTTCCAGGGCGCGCATCATGGGCAGTTCCATGACATCGATGCCGATGGGTTCTTTTTCAATGCCCAGATCAATTAGTTTTTCTTTGATCTGCTTGGCGAAGACATCCTGAATGCCGTGTTCCGGCGGCAATGCGCCCTGCATGGTGGAGACCGGTGCATCCACCCGGTTGCCCATCCAGGGAGCGCTTTTGCGTTTGGCCGGAGGCGCCGGGTCCCACAGGAACGGGCTGCCGTCAGACGGGCAAAGAGCATAGCGGTCGAACTTGTCCCGCGCCCATTCGCCGATATGGGTGCCGGTGATATAACGGATATTGTCAAAATTAAAACACAGCGTCGCCGCCAATCCGGCTTCTTCGATAGCCGCACGGGCGCGTTCGGCGCGGTCTTTGTTCATTTTCTGGAAATCGACACCGGCTTCCCAGTCGGTTCCCATGGTGCCCCAGGTGGCGGTGGCGTGCGGTCGGTTATAATGCATCAAAGTTCTCCCGAATGAATACTTAGCTAATTGTCTTTGTCGCCGATTGTAGCAAAAATTCCCACGTTTACCCGCTTTTTCGACCCCAAAACGCGAATCTGTTGACAGTTTCGAGTGTCTATGTGATCATCGGCTCAAATTCATGCAATCGATTGCAGAGATAATACGCGGTTTTTTAAAAACGGCAAGAGCCGAATTGAAAATTGCGGAAATTGTGACCGAAAAACTTTCTCCAGAGGTATAGGGGGTCGGAAAAGTGGCGAAGAAACCAGCACCAAAAAAGAAAGCAAAAGCGGGCCTGAATGACGATATCGGCGAGGAAAATCGCCTTGAAATGTTTCGTCTTCAATTGGAAGTGCGCCACGTAGAACAGCGCGCCCATGATCTGTTTTTCCAAAACCTGATCAAAGGCACCAGCCATCTGAGTATCGGCCAGGAAGCCATCGCCGCCGGGTTCGCCGTCGCTATGAATCCGGATGATTATTCCTTCGGCACCCATCGGGGACATGCCCAGACTTTGGTCAGGGGCGCTCCGATTTCGGGTTTGCTTGGTGAGTTGATGGGACGGGAATGCGGTTTGATGAACGGCAAAGGCGGTTCCATGCATTTGACCAGCGTCAAACATGGCGTGATGGGCTCTTACGCCATCATCGGCGCTCATTTGCCGATTGCCCTGGGGACAGCCTGGCAGGCGCAGTATAACGAGACTGGTCAAGTTTCAGTCTGCTATTTCGGTGACGGTGCCGCCAATATCGGGGCGTTCCACGAATCCCTGAATTATGCCGTGGTTGAAAAACTACCAGTGGTCTTCGTCTGCGAAAACAATCTCTATATGGAATATACGCCCATCGACGCCGTCACGGCGGTCGAGCATCCCGCCGCGGATCGGGCGTCAGCCTATGGTCTGCCAAAAATCGTTATTGATGGCAATGATGCCGACGAAGTGTATCGCACGGCAGTGACGGCTTTTGACAAGGCACGGGCAGGTGACGGCCCCTCCCTGATCGAAGCTATGACCTATCGCCATTCCGGACATTCCCGCGCCGATCCGGCAACCTATCGCCCGGACGGTGAGTTGGATGAGTGGCTCAAGAAAGACCCGATCCCCTTATATCGCCAACGCTTGTTGGATTTCGGCGTCAAGGAAGACGTCGTCTCCGGAATGGAAGAAGCTGTCATTAAGGCCGTTGATGAAGCGACCGAGATATGTAAGGCGTCGCCGCCGCCGCAAGAGGAAATAGCGTTTACAGATGTTTGGGCCGATGGAGGCGTGTCATGGCGGAACTAACTTATCGTGAGGCCGTCGCCGCCGCCATTGCGCAGGAAATGGAGCGGGACGAACGGGTTGTTTTCCTAGGCGAAGACGTGGCTGACGCAGGCGGCGTTTTCAAAACCACCGTCGGCCTATTGGATCAGTTCGGACCCAAGCGGGTAAAGGACACCCCAATATCCGAACAAGCCATTCTGGGCGCCACCATGGGCGCGGCCATGACCGGCCTAATCCCTATTGCTGAAATCATGTTCTCGGACTTTTTGGCAGTTTGCTGGGATATCATCGCCAACCAAATCGCTAAGGCCCGCTATATGACGGGCGGCCAGGTGACGATGCCCTTGGTCATCCGCACCGCCAACGGCGGCGGTGTCCGTTTCGGGGCGCAGCATTCTCAGTCAGTGGAAAACTGGCCCATGATGATTCCCGGTCTTAAAGTGGTCGCCCCGTCCACCCCGGCGGACATCAAGGGCTTGCTGGCAGCCGCTATTCGGGACCCCGATCCGGTCATTTTCTTTGAACAGAAATCCCTCTATGGCGACAAGGGCGAAGTGCCCGAGGGCGAACATGTGGACGAACTGGGTACGGCTAAGGTGGTGCGGGAAGGCGACGATGTGACTATTCTGGCCCTGGCCGCCATGGTGCCACGCTCTCTCGAAGCCGCCGAGCGCTTGCAGGCCGAAGAAGGTATTACAGCCAACGTCGTGGATGTCCGGAGCCTGGTACCCCTCGATACCCAAACCATCTTCCAGCAGGTCAAAAAGACAGCTCGAGTGGTGACGGTGGAGGAAAATCCCCGACTTTGCGGCTGGGGCGCCGAGATTTCATCGATTATCGCCGAGGAGTGTTTTTACGATCTCGACATGCCGATCGTCCGTATCACGACGCCGCATATTCCTTTGGCATCGGCAGACGAGTTGGAAGACGCCATGCTGCCGTCACCAGACCGCATCTTCGAAACCGTGCGCCGGGAGGTCGACTGACATGGACGTCATCATGCCCCAAATGGGCGAGACGGTTTCGGAGGGCACCTTGACCGTTTGGCACAAGCAGGTCGGCGATACGGTCGAGGCCAACGAACTGCTGTTCGAAATCGGTACCGACAAGGTGGAAATGGAAGTTCCTGCACCCACGGGCGGGGTTTTGAGGGAAATCCTGGTCCAGGCCGGTGCGACCGTCGGTGTTGGTGTCACCCTGGCTATTATCGATGACGGCAAGATGGAAACAGCCGCCGCGCCGGTGGAAGAAGAAAAACCGGCCGCTGCCGCTGCACCAACCGCCAGCAGCCGGAAGTCGAAGCTGGATCCCAGCAAGAGACTGTCGCCGGTGGTTCGCAAACTGATTGCCGAGAACGACCTCGATCCGGCGCAGATTACGGGCACGGGCCGGGACGGCAGGATCAAGCGGGGCGATGTTCTGACGTATCTCAAAGGAGTTCCGGCACCTGCTCCCGCACCAACGCCTGCCGCCACTCCTGCACCAGCGGCTGCACCGGCTCCGGCACGTCAGCCGAGCGCCGGCGAAGGCCGTACCGTGATACCGTTCAACTATCGCCGCAAAATGACGGCGGAGCATATGGTGCGCTCCAAAGCCACCAGCCCCCATGTTTTGCAGGCGGTCGAAGTTGATTTCTCAGGGGTCGATAAAGCGCGGAAATTGATCGGTGCCGAATGGAAGAGACGGGAAGGCTATTCTCTCACCTTTTTGCCGTTCATTGCCAAGGCGGTGTGCTCGGCCATCAAAGATTTCCCCAACGTCAACGGTCACATCGAGGGTGAAAACCTGGTGGTGTTCGATCGGGTCCATCTGGCCATGGCCATTGATCTCAATTTCGAAGGCCTGGTGGCGCCGGTGATCCGGGACGCCGACCTCAAAGCCGTCACCGAGATAGCCCGGGCCACCAACGATTTGGCAACGCGGGCCCGGGCCGACGCCCTCAGCCCTGATGAGTTTGCTGACGCGACCTACACGATTTCCAACAACGGCTCCTTCGGGACGCTGATCACCGCACCCATCATCAACCAGCCCCAGGTGGCGATCCTGTCCACCGACGGCATCACCAAGCGGCCCTTGGTGGTGGAGCGGGACGGCGAAGACGTTATCGCCATCCGCCCGGTCGGTATCCTGGCCCAAAGCTTCGACCACCGCGCCATCGACGGCTCCTATTCCGGCGCCTTCATGCGGCGGGTGAAAGAGATTTTGGAAAACAAGGATTGGTCGGCGGCGGTGAGTTGAGTTCGGCGACAGTCACTGAACTCTTTTTTTGCAATTATCTGTTTTTAGAATCCCCCCACCCTAACCCTCCCCCGCAAGGGGGGAGGGAACAATGGGTTGAGCAGCTTGGTCTCCTTCCCCCCTTGCGGGGGAAGGTCGGGATGGGGGGGTAAAAAATTAACTAATCCACCGGCCCAGAAGACTTCCGAACGATTAAATCCGGTTTCAATTTGATGGTGCGGGCGGGAATGTCGGGGTTATCGATCTGTTCCAGCAATATCCGCGCGGCTTCGGCGCCGACGTCGATCAGGGGTGTGTGAACGGTGGTCAAGGGCGGGTTGAACTTGTCGGCGAAGGGCATGTCGTCAAATCCGACCACGGAAATATCTTTGCCGCATTTGATGCCGTCGGCCTCTAATTCGTCGTAGCAGCCGAGCGCCAACATATCGTTGGCGGCGAAGATGGCCGTGAATTTTTTCCGCATGGCCAGAAGTTTACTGGTGGCGCGGCGGCCTTCCTCTTCGGTGAAGGCATCGCAGAAGGCGACCAGCTCCGGGTCGGGTTCCAACCCGGCATTCTGCATGCCTTGCAGAAAACCCTGATGGCGTTCAAAGCCGGTAGAATAAAACTGCGGTCCGGCTACATGGGCAATTCTCGTATGCCCCAATTGTGCCAGGTGAGAAATCACCATGTTGGCGCCGACATTTTCGTCGCTGACGACTGATGAGACACCGATATCTGTGGACGCCCTGACTGCCAGTACAAAGGGGGTGCCTTCGGCGCGGCATTCATCGATGACGCTATCTTTGCGCTGCGCCGTCGCGATGATCAGTCCATCAACATGTCGCTCGCGAAATTTTTCCACACTCCGCTGCTGCCGGTCGATAAGGTTATCGGTGTTGGCGACAATGACGCTGTAGCCTCGTTCCTCCAGCACGTTGTCGATCCCCTTGATGATCGGGGCGAAGGCCGGATTGGTCAGGTCGGGAACCATCACTCCCACCGTGAACGATCGGTTGGTTTTCAGGCTGAGGGCGAACAGGTTGGGGCGATAGCCCATCTCTTCAGCCGCACTCAGCACCTTGTCGGCGATTTCCTCGGTGACCATCTGGCGGGTTTTTGGATTGAGGACGCGCGACACCGTCGACGGATGAACGCCGATTTTGTCCGCTATATCCCGCAATGTGACCCTGGGCTGAGCCATTTTCCACCTTTCGCGGCTGATTTTACACCATATCCAACAATCTTCTTTTTATCTTTTACGGCAAATGGTATATGCTCTGCAATCGTTTGCATAGATTAATTGAATAAAAAGAGGATGACCGGATTATGGCTGAAAATAATCTCAAGGAATTCACGGTTGGTTGGATCGGTGTCGGACGCATGGGCTACGCCATGGCGGAGCGGTTGCTCAAGGCCGGCGCCGACGTGTCGGTTTGGAACCGCACCCGTTCGAAGGCCGAGCCGTTGGCCGAACTGGGCGCCACCATCGTCGACGACCCGACCGACCTGGCTGACCGGGATATTGTTTTCACCATGGTGGGCGGTCCGGACGATTTTATCGAAGTGACCACCGGCGCCAATGGCGTGTTGACCAAGGAAGGTCAGAAGCCCGGCATGCTCATCGATTGCACCACCATTTCCGAAGAGGCCTCAAAGCAGGTGCGGGAGTACGCGACGCAAGTCGGCACCGCGATGATCGATGCGCCGGTGAGCGGCAACGCCAAAGTGGTGGCGGCCGGAAAGCTCTCCATCGTCGCCTCGGGCGACAAAGCCGCTTTCGATAAGGCCGAACCCTATCTGCTGGCCGTCGGTGAAGGGGTCAGCTATGTGGGCGAGGGAGAATTGGCCCGCATGGTTAAAATCTGCCACAACGTTTATCTGGGAATCGTCGCCCAATCATTGGCCGAAATTACAGTGTTGGCGGAAAAAGGCGGCGTACCGCGCCATGCCTTCCTGGATTTTATCAACAAAAGCGTCATGGGCTCGCCATTTTCCGCTTATAAGACGCCGGCCATGGTCAATTTGGATTTCACGCCCACCTTCACGCCACTGCTGCTTCGTAAGGATATGGACTTGGGTCTGTCAGCAGCGCGTAAGTTGGATGTTCCCATGCCCATCGCGGCCATGACCCGTGAAATCATCCAGAATTTGATCGGCAGCGGTTATACCGACTGTGATTTTGCCGCCTTGATCGAACTGGAGGCCAAGAACGCCGGCTATGAGATCAAATCCGAAGATGTGGAAGTGGGTACCGGACTTTAATTCTGTCGGTCGGCGATTGCTGCAGAGAGTGCCTCTGAAAGCTGATCTTTCTCAAAAGGTTTGTAAAGAACCGGCAGATCGCTGGATTCCATAAAGGATTTTTCGGCGTAACCAGTCAACATCAGGACTTTTATTTCCGGATTAAAATTCTTGGCGCCGGTGGCAATATCGACGCCGTTTATGCCATTTGCCAATAGGACGTCAGATACCAGAATGTCGATGCCTTCGACTGCCTCCAGAATCCCCATTGCGTTGGGCCCTTCGCCGCCATCGATGACGTGGTAACCAAGATCCGTCAGGTGAGAGGTTATGATTTCCCGCAAGTCAATGTCGTCTTCAACCAGGAGAACTCGTTTGGCGTCACTGTTCAAATCGACGACAATTTTGTCGTTTGATACGGTCGGAATAGGGTCTTCATGTGCCGACCAGGGTAGAAACATACTGACCGTCGTTCCCTTACCCGGCGCACTCTCGATCTCAAGATGACCGCCGGATTGTTTTACAAATCCGAATACCATACTAGCGCCCAGACCCCGACCTTTACTTGACTCTTTGGTGGTAAAAAAAGGCTCAAACACCCTTTTTGCAACGCTCGGCTCCATTCCCTCACCGTTATCCGTCACAGATATTTTTACGAAATTACCGGCATTGATCTCGATATCCGACGGCACCTGATGAGACGCGATATAATCTGAATTTATGCGGATTTCTTCACCTTCGATCATCAAATTACCGCCGCCAGGCATGGCGTCTCGGGCATTGATGGCAAGGTTCAACAGCGCATTCTCCAATTGGTTTGGATCCGCTAATATGCCGTGTAAATTCGGCTGTGTATTAACAGAAACGGTAATATTATCACCCAGTGATCTTTTGAGGTTCCCCACATACCTGGCCAAAATTTCGTTAAAATCTATGGCCTTTGGGGCCAGAGCCTGCTGGCGGGCGAACGCCAGCAGACGATGGGTCAGGGAACTGCCTTTTCTCACCGCTTCCAGGGCACGATTTAAGCGGCGCTCCACCTGTTCCGTATTTTCGATCATATCCAGCGACAATTGTAAATTGCCCAATATGACGGCCAGCAAATTGTTAAAATCGTGAGCGATGCCGCCGGTCAGTTGGCCGACCGCCTCCATTTTCTGTTCGCTGCGCTGCAGTTCCTCTTTCTGGCGAAACTCGGTTTCTTCGGAAATAATAATAATCGTCGAGCTATTGGGCAGTCTCGTTTGCCTTAATATGTAGTGATGGTCGCTTAAACCGTCGCGGCTGGGCAGGGTTATTTCACGTTCAACGGAGCCGCTGCGAAATTTGTGCAGTCGATCAGCGATCCATTCCTCGGCTTTATGCTTGGGATGAGGAAAGACCGGCGAATTGGTTCGGGACCTCAGAATATCCTCGAACGACATGCCCTGAACCAATTTTTCTTTGAAATAACTGTTTATCTGCTCGAACCGATCGTTCCAATGGATCAAGCGTTCATCGGGACCCCAATAGGAGATACCCACCGGCGCATGCTTCATGGCGCTGAGAAAATGCAGATGCAATCGGTCGTCGGGACCAAAATCGGCCTGATTGAAGAGCTCTTTTTCCGCCTCTATACGGTTGCTGATATCCCGAATGATACCGACATACTTAATTTCGTTGCCGTCATCGAGAGGGGCGACATTAATTTCGATAGGGACGAGCTTGCCTGTCTTGTGAAGACCGTTCAGTTCTCTTTCCCGGTTAATGATCTTGGGGGCGTGAAGATGCGAGTTTTTGACATAACGCGTGTGGTCATCCTGCTGATTTACAGGGATGAGTAAATTCAAGCTATGGCCGACAGCTTCATCGGCGGTGTAGCCGAATATTTTTTCCGCCGCAGGGTTGAAGGATTCGATGATCCCATTGCCGTCGATGGATACGATGCCATCGGCGGAATTCTCGAATATCGACCGGTACAACTGATCGTCTGATCGTGAATTGGGGGACAAGGATATAACCTACTAATATTGTTAAAAATTTTTGCTATTTTCAATCTCAATTAATAGAGACTACATCTAAATAGTAAGTGAGAATGCCTTCGCAATTATTCAACAAAAAATAGCGATTTAAAAAAGAGGGTAAAAGGGCACAGAATTAACTGAACCCTTTAAACTATTTGGTAAAATTGTTCCGGCGCGCGGGATTGGCCTCAGATCTATTTAGAAACCGAAAATCCTTTCTGCATTTTTACCGCGAACGGCGTCTCGCTGGTCGGCCGGCAAGGCGTCGACCCTGGATAAGCACCCCTTCATGTCGCCGATGTTATGGGGATAGTCCGATCCGTAAAGAACATTCGCCGTGCCGGCTACATCGACGCAAAGCTGCAGCGCTTCCTGACGGAAGGTCACCGTGTCGAAATAAATTTGGTCGAAATACGTGCTGGGCGGTTGTTCGGTCCGCTCACGCGCCGGCGGCATGTTCTGATGGCAGAAATCCAGACGGCCGACAATATAGGGCAGCATGCCGCCGGCATGGCTGGCGATAATTTTCAGGTTTTTGTAACGCTCGAAAAAGGCGTCGTAAATCATGCGCGAAATAGCCAGCGTCGTATCGAACATAAAGCCGACGGAAGCCACCAGATTGTACCGCTGCATATCCATATCACCGACGCCGGGGGGCGCGGCGGGATGCACCAGGACAGGCAGTCCCCGCCGGTCGATTTCGTCCCAGATGGGTATAAATAATTCGTCCGTTAGCGACATGCCACTGACATTCGCTGACACAAACACTCCCGAGGCGCTTTTTTCGTCACAGGCGCGGGTCAATTCGGCAATGGCCTTATCGGGATACTGCCAGGGCAGGGTGGCAAAATAGCGGATGCGGTCCGGGTAGATGGTCTGTTGATTGGCCATATCGTCGTTCATCATCTGGGCCGTCGAAGTGCTGACCTCCTCGCCGCCCCAATAGACGCTCGGGCAGGTGAGGGACACGACAGCCATATCGACCTTGGCGTCATCCATATCCTTGATACGTTGCGCGTAATCAAACATGGGGTCCATCAATGTCATAAACGGTGCGCCGTCCATGTGGATGACCCGTTGGCCTCCTAGTTCTTTGCAGGTGTAGCAGCCGCCATGCTCCAAAATTAATTCCAGCCAGCGATCATTCAGCATATGAGTGTGTACATCGATAACAGTGGACATTATTTCCCCCTATTCGGCGAGGTGATTGAATAAATTTGCGCCTATTATGCCGCGCCCGGTGGCGATTTGTAAAACACATGTCCCGTAAGATCCGGGGTGAAGTTTCGTATTTTGAAACATCCTCTTTAAATGTGGCTAAGCCACTGATCCTCTGCTCCAATGATTGCCCTGGACGGAAAAAACATATAAATGTTCTGGTATCGAACAATGCGGTCGAGGATTTCGGAGGGGGATTTATGTTAATCGGTGATTTGCTGACCGAAGGTACAGCCAGAAACCCTGATAACACGGCGATTGTTGCCGGCGATCAACAGTTGTCGTACCGGAAACTGGATGAAGCCGCCAATCGCATCGCCAATGCCCTGATTGCCCAAGGATACGGCAAAGGTCACAACGTTGCCATCTTGTCCACCAACCAACTTGACTACGGAACAATATTTTTCGGTACTGCCCGGTCGGGCGGTATATTGGCGCATCTGTCGGCACGATTTTCCGACGATGAACTCAGTCACGTTGTCTCAAAATCGGATATCGAGCTTATATTCGTTCAGGCGCCTCTTTTGGAAAATCTGAACAGGGTTAGCGGCGATCTGCCGGACGGAATCAGAATTGTCGTTTTCGACGGCGATAGCGAAGGAAATGCCGAGTCCATTGAAAAATTCCTGGGAGATGCTTCTTCGGACGCGCCGTCCGTAGACATTACCGATTCGGACCCTTTTGCCATTACCTTTACCGGCGGCACCACGGGCTTCCCCAAGTGCGTTTTGGTGAACCATGCCTCGCGGGTGATTTGCGCCGTTCGGGCGCAACGGGAATATGACGTGAAGCACGGAGATGTTCTTTGCTGCTCGACTCCCCTATTTCATATTGCCGGTCTGTTCGTCTGGTTTATGACGGGCATCAAGATGGGAAATACCTGCCATATGATGAAGGCTTGGGATGCCGCGGAATTTATTGATTGGGTGGAAAACAAAGGCGTGAGCAGTGCCTTTCTGGTGCCGACCCAGATCAACAGCGTCATCAGTCACGAGGACTTCACGCCCGAGCGCGTCAAGAATCTTCGCTACGTGAATTACGGTGGTTCTCCGACATCCACCGCGCAACTTGAACGCATGCTCGAAATTCTTCCCAATGTGATTTGGGAGGATCAATATGGGCAATCAGAAGCCGGGAATATGACGATCCGTCCGCTTGAGTTCATTCGCAGCAAGTCGAAGAGCGTTGGCCGGCCCTTTCAGGATATCGAGATGGCGGCGCTGGATGCCGGCGGCAAGGTCTTGCCGACTGGTGAGCCCGGCGAAATTTCAACCCGCGGCGTCAATGTCATGATGGGTTATTACAAGGATCCGGAAAAAACGGCGGAATCAATGACCGAAGACGGCTGGTTGAAGACCGGAGACGTCGGCTATTTCGATGAAGACGGCTTTGTCTTTTTGGTCGACCGCTCCAAGGAGATGATCATTTCCGGCGGCGAGAACGTTTTCCCCACGGAAATCGAAGGTGCTCTATATCAGCATGAGGCTGTCAACGAATGTGCCGTTTTCGGCATTCCCGACGAGCATTGGGGAGAATTGCCGGCGGCCCATGTGGTGCTTGAAAGCGGTGCAACGGTCGGTGAACAGGAATTGATCGATTTCTGCGCCGAAAAAATCGCCCGGTTTAAACGGCCGCGCATGATCAAGTTCGTTGACTCGCTGCCGAAAACCGCTGTCGGCAAAATTCAAAAAACGGTTATCAAAGAAGAATATTGGCGCGGGCACGGTTCTAACATAATCTAGTCTAAATAAAGGCTGTTCCTCCTTCAGGCTAGGTGTTCCAATGGCAGGCGATGGCGTTTGCAGATTTCTTCAAGAACGATATTTGACGTGAAGTTACCGATCATGGTCAAAGGCATCAATTTATGCATGAGGAAATCCGCAAATGCGGGCAGGCTGGGCATAGATACCCGCAATAAATAGTCGGTATCGCCGGTTAAAGAGTAGCATTCCTGAATTTCCGAAATTTGATCAATTGCAGCGACAAATGATTTGGCCGGGTTTTCTCCACTTGTGCCAAGGGTAACGTGGACAAAGGCGATTATTTCAAGCCCAACACTCAGAGGATCGATTTCGGCAACGTATCCCTTGATAATCCCCATTTTTTCCAAGCGTTTTACCCGCCGATGACATTGGGATGGGGACAGCAAGGCGATATCCGCAAGTTCATTGTTCGAGGCTTTGGCGTTTTTTTGCAAATGACCGAGAATTTTCAGGTCTGCCGCATCAATATCAATATTCTGCATTAATTTCTCACAAATTTATTATTCAGTGAAATTTTATCGCATTAAGGTGTGTTTATCCACAGTATTTTGCGAAAACATTTTATGTCTTTGCGCGTATGATGTCGGATCATAACGAACAGGGCAGGCTCACATGACTTCCATCGATATTCCCTTCACCCGCTACCTCGATCCCGATGGTAGCGTAGCGGCGGAACTCCCATCCTTTGCGCAAGACCAGAGTAAGCTTATCGAGCTTTACCGGCGCATGACCTTCGCCCGGCGCTATGACGGTAAATTAACCGCCATGCAGCGGACGGGAAGGATTCCAAGCTACGCGCCTGAATTGGGGGAGGAAGCCGTTCGCGTCGGATACGCCACTGCAATGAAAGAGGAAGATGTCCTCTTGGGCACTTACCGTGATACGGCGGCAATGATTATTCGGGGTGTAACGATCGACGAGGATTTGATGTTCTGGGGAGGCGACGAACGCGGCAACGTCTATGCCGGTCCTTCCGAGGATTTTCCGATGGCCACGCCGATTGCGACCCAGACCACTCAAGCCGTCGGCGTCGCCTACGCCTTCAAGCTGAAGAATGAAAAAAGGGTGGCCGTGACCACCATCGGTGACGGTGGTTCCTCAAAAGGGGATTTCTATGAAGCGATGAATTTTGCCGGCTCCTGGCAGGTGCCGGTGGTCTTTATCATCATCAATAACCAGTGGGCCATTTCAATGCCCCGCGAAAGACAAAGTGCAGCGAAAACCCTGGCGCAAAAAGGCCTGGCGGTGGGTATACCCGGAGAGCAGGTAGACGGCAACGACGTGATCGCCGTTCATGATGTGGTTTCCCGGGCTCTTGAAAACGCCCGGAACGGCGGCGGCCCCACGGTCGTCGAAGCCATTACCTACCGCCTGACCGATCACTCCACCGCCGATGACGCCAGCCGATACCGGGACCCGGACGAAGTCAGCGCCCATTGGAAAAACGAACCGCTGATCCGGCTGCGCACCTATTTGTCGGAAAGCCAGGCGTGGACCAAGGATGATGAAGAAAGCCTCATTTCCGGCATCGATCAGGAAATCGAAGAAGGCATCGTTAAATACGAAGCGCAAGAGGGTCTACCTCCGGAGGCTATGTTCGATCATATGTACGCCGAACTACCGATGGATTTGAAAGACCAGCGGGCGGCCGTGATAGCTGAATTTTCTGGCGGCGAGGAGAACGATCATGGCTGAACTTACGATGGTATCGGCGGTCTGTCAGGCTCTCGGCCGCGCACTCGAAGACGACAAAGACGTCGTTCTGTTGGGCGAAGATGTGGGCATCAACGGCGGTGTTTTCCGCGCCACCGAAGGATTGCAGGAAATCTATGGTGCGGACCGGGTGATCGATACGCCCCTGGCCGAGGCCGGTATCGGCGGCGTCACGGTCGGCATGGCGGCGGCGGGTCTCAAGCCGGTGGCCGAGTTCCAGTTTATGGGCTTTATTTATTCGGCCTTCGACCAGATTATAAGCCATGTCGCCCGGATGCGGAACCGCTCACGAGGAAGGCTTAGCTGTCCCTTGGTTATCAGGGCTCCTTACGGCGGCGGTATCCATGGTCCCGAGCATCATTCGGAAAGCACCGAAGCGTTATTCGCCCATATTCCGGGTCTTCGCGTCGTCATTCCGTCTTCGCCCCTCAGGGCTTATGGCTTATTGCTGGCGGCGGTCAGAAATCCCGACCCGGTCATGTTTCTGGAGCCCAAACGGGTTTACCGGACGGTCAAACAGGAAGTCCCCGATGATGGCGAGGCTTTGCCCCTGGATCTATGTTTTGTGTTGCGGGAAGGCAGTGATGTGACTTTGGTCAGTTGGGGCGCCGCCATTACGGAAACCTTGGCCGCTGCGGAAACATTGGCGGGAATGGGAATCCAAGCCGAAGTCATAGATGTCGCCACTCTGACACCCTTGGATATGCCGACGATCTTGAATTCTGTCGAAAAGACCGGTCGATGCGTCATTGTCCATGAAGCCCCGTATACCGGCGGTTTCGGCGCAGAAATTGCGGCTCGTCTGGCTGAAAAGGGGCTGCTGCATCTCTTGTCGCCTGTTTTACGGGTGACCGGGTATGACACCATTATTCCCTATCCCAAAAACGAACATCGCTATTTGATCAGTGAAAAGCGAATTGTCGACGCCGCCCGGCGGACGGTCGCCTTTCCTGAAGAACCATAAAATTATTGATCCAGTAAAAAGGAATTATCCATGAAAGAATTCAATTTGCCCGATCTCGGCGAAGGCCTTCAGGAAGCGGAAATCGTCGCATGGCATGTCGGCGAGGGCGATAACGTGGTCGCCGATCAGCCTCTGGTCTCGGTCGAAACCGATAAAGCCGTGGTTGAGGTGCCGTCGCCCTGGTCCGGTAAAATCGGAAAATTACACGCTCAGCCCGGCGATGTCGTTCAGGTCGATTCGCCTTTGGTAGGTTTTGACGAAGGCGACGCTGTGGATGCCGGCTCCGTGGTCGGCAAGCAGCACACCGGCGAAGCCGAAATACAAGAGGCATCCGTCGAAGTGGAGACCCAGGATACACGTAAAGCCGGGAAAGCGACCCCGGCGGTGCGCGCGTTGGCGCAAAAGCTTGGCGTCGATCTCGCCATGGTGACACCCACCGGACAGGGTAATGTGATTACGGCCAAAGATGTCGAAGCCGCTGCCGCCGATGTGGCCGACGCCGAACCTTTGGAACCCCTAAAGGGCGTTAGGCGGGCCATGGCGAGACGCATGGCCCACGCCAACAGCGAAGTCGCCGGCACGACGATCATGGAGGATGCCGACATCGGCGAATGGGAGGATGGGCAGGATATTTCAATGCGCCTGATCCGCGCCATGGCGGCTGGGTGCAAAGCCGAACCCATGTGCAACGCCTGGTACGACAGCACTGAAAATGGCCTCCGCATCCATACCAAAATAGATTTGGGTGTGGCCGTGAATACGGCGGCTGGATTGTTTGTGCCCGTCATGCACGACATCGGTAATCGGACGGCCGAAGATTTGAGGGCTGGTTTTGACGATCTCAGGGGCGCCGTCGAGGCCCGCACGGTGCCGGCGGAAGAATTGCGGGGCGCCACCATTACGCTGACCAACGCGGGTCCGCTGCTGGGCCGCTATACGACGCCGATCGTGTCGCCGCCTCAGGTTGCCATTCTGGGCGTCTGCCGGGCCCGCGACGAAGTCGTCGCCCGAGACGGCCAGCCGGTTGTCCGCCGCATGATGCCGCTTTCCATGACCTTCGATCACCGGGCCGTATCCGGTGCCGAAGCGTCGACCTTCATGGCGGCGGTTATCGAGGATCTGGCGAAACCTACCTGAAACCGTAAATTTCTATGATCAGTTACTTGTCTGTCGGCCCGTATACGGCAGACTTTCTTCGCATATCAGGCCCCGCCTGCGCGCGTACATTGCGCCATTTTCACATCGATATTGAAAATCCGTTGAAGTTTTACAATAGATAGGGTGCTGAAATAACGCTACGGCCAAACGTAATCGGTAAATATTTTTCAGGTATCGGATCGGCCAAGAGCAAATCCCCCTTACGTCCGAATAGAAAAGGTCATTCACGGGAATTTATAGGTGGAATCTAGAAAATAACTATATGTTTTTAAATTATAACAGTTTAAAACAAGAGCACCTCGGTATGCATTGCTATAAAGAGGTAATTGGGAAGTAAAAAATCAGTCACTGGCTGCGTCGCGCCGACGGTCGAATTATCCGTTAGGATTAAATAATCGGAACTCTTCGCTGCGCCGACCAAACGAAAAATGCTTCGTCAATTCTATAACAAAAACACAAATCAACTTCTCGGGGAGAGAAAATATGTCTAAGGGTTCAATATCAACATTAATTGCCGGTGTGGCTCTTCTGGGTGCTGCCACAGTTGCGCCTATGTCAAACGCCGCAGCCGCACCGAGTTTCGCTTGCAGCACGGCCAAGCTAATCGTGCCGTGGGGTGCAGGCGGCGGAACATCGGTAATTTTCGGCATTTTTGAAAAAACCATCAATTCGTCGGGTGCCAGCCCGAAGATCAAGGTCGTGACCATTCCCGGTCAGGGAGGCGGCAAAGGCGCCAAGGAAGCGCACAAAGCCAAACCGGATGGCTGCACCTTGTTTGCGATCCATCAACATATTCTTGTCAATTACATTAACGGTGTCACCAATTTTAACTGGGATGGTTTCGACACCGTCGCCATGCTGACCGATACGCCCGAAATTATCGGCGCCGGTGGTCATGTACCCTATAAAAACCTGGCGGACATGCTGGCCGACGCCAAAAAACGTCCGGGTCAAATTCCGACGGGTGTCTCCATGGGTGCAACCAGTCATTTCCTCTGGATTCTGCTGGGCCACAAAACCGGCACGTCATACAAATATGTTCCCTTCCAAGGCGGAACGGCAGGCCGCATAACGGGTCTGCTTAATAAATCCATCAGCCTGGGAGGTATCAACATGGCGGCTGCGCGCACTCAGCGCAAAGATGGTAAGCTGAAAGCGTTCGCCATTGCCGCCAACAAGCGGAGCCCGCTGATTCCGGATGTTCCGACCTTGAAGGAACTCGGTGTCGATATGACGTATTCGTTAACCCGCGGTGTCGTGGTGCCGAAGGGCACCGCCAAGGACAAGATCCAGCATTGGGCGGCCACATTCAATAAAGCGACCCAGAATGAAAGCTTTAAGAAACAATTGGCATCCAAGGGAACGTCGCTTGTCTACAAAGGGCCGGGCGAATACGCCGCGTGGTTTAAAAGCACGTCGGCCGGGTTCGTGTCCGCCGCCAAAAGTGTAAACGTCGGCAGGTTCGCGAAATAAAATTTCGGATACCTAACTACCATCTTCGCGGCCCGGGTTCTACAATGAGCCCGGGCTGTATTTCTCATTTGGTCCGGATTGGAGAAAATGACACTTAACCGTGACGTCATTGTTGCTGTTGTTCTGTTGTTGATTTGCGGCGCTTTTATGAATGCCAGCTTCTCGATTAGGGAGCCACTATTCAATCAAATGTCGTCTGCCCTTTGGCCGCGCGTTATATTGACGCCGCTGGCGATTCTTTCGTTTATCTACCTTATTCGATCCTTGGTTTCCGGTGGTGACAGACGCGTAAAGAGAGGCGGGGTCAATGGGTGGATCGGACATTACAAATACCCTATCGCCTGCTTTTTCCTGTTTTTCTGTTTCCTCGCCACCTTGCCCTATTTGGGCATGCTGATTGGCGGCTTGTTGTACGTATTCATTATGCTGACGATCTTTGGCGGTTGGGGGCCTCGACAATTGGCGATGCATGCAGCGATCTCAATCGTTGCCGTCGGGGCCATGTGGTCCGTTTTTACGTTCGGACTGGGTGTTATTCTGCCCCCGGGCGAAATTCTGGGTTATTTGTAGGGATAAGGCCCGATGCTGTTCGAAAACATCGCCAATGCCTCGGCTGAGTTGTTCACTGTCCAGACCGTTTTGCTAATGATGATTGGCGTTGTCGCCGGTCTGATGGCGGGTGCGATACCTGGCTTTACCATTGCCATGGCAGTGGTCCTGGTTCTGCCTTTCACCTTTACCATGCCCGCGGTGCAGGGATTGGCGACCATGATCGGCGTTTATGTCGGCGGGCTTTCGGGCGGATTGATGTCCGGAATCCTGACCGGAATTCCCGGCACGCCGTCATCCGTGGCGACGACTTTCGACGGCTTTCCCTTGGCGCGCAACGGCCAGCCGGGATTGGCCCTGGGCATTGGCGTGTGGGCCTCTTTTTTTGGCGGCGTCATCAGCGCCGTCATTCTCATTCTGGTGGCGCCGAACCTGGCCCTCATCGGTTTGGAGTTCCAGCCTTGGGATTTTTTCTCATTAATGGTGTTTGCCCTGACGGTGACCGCCAGCCTCGCCGGCGATCAATTGCTGAAAGGACTTATCGCGGGACTTCTCGGCCTCCTGATCGCCACCATTGGCACCGATGTCATCTTTGGGTTTCCCCGCTTTACCTTTGGCAATGATGCTTTGACCCAAGGCTTTGCGTTCCTGCCGGTCCTGATCGGCTTGTTTGCTTTCAGCCGACTTTTGAATGATGTCCGTGATCGCGACGTCGCCGTCAGGAAGCTCAGCGAGCGGGCAACACACTCCGTCAAAATAGAACACCGCAAGGCCGCCGCCGCCGTTATCACCGGTTGGATCAATCTGGTCAGATCATCGTTGATCGGTGTCTTCGTCGGCATCCTGCCGGCGGCGGGCAGTACCATCTCCAATATTCTCGCCTACGATCAAGCGAAAAAAGCGTCAAAAAACCCAAAGGAATTCGGCACCGGCTGCATCGACGGTATTATCGCCCCGGAGGCAGCCAACAACGCCACCGCCGGTGGCACCCTGATCGTAATGATGGCTCTTGGCATTCCCGGCGATATCATTACCGCCGTTATGCTGGGTGCACTGCTGATTCACGACGTGATCCCCAGCCCATCCTTTATTTCCGATGAGCCGGTGCTCGCCTATTCCATTTTCATCGCCTTTTTTATCGCCAATTTTATGATGCTGGCCTTGCAGTCCTTCACGCTGCGCGGTTTCGTCACGGTTACGAAGGTCAGCATGTATATGCTGACGGCGGTCATTTTATTTTATTGCGCGGTCGGTGTGTTCGCCCTCAACAATGTCGATTTCGATCTTTGGACATTGTTTTGGTTCGGTCTGCTGGGGTTCATTATGAGAGCTCTGGGTTTTCCCATTGTTCCGGTAATCCTGGGCGTCGTGCTGGGGAATATTGCTGAAAGCAATCTTTCGCAGGCTTTCGCCATTACCACCGACTTAAAGCCCTTCTTTGTCCGTCCCTGGTCCTTATTTTTCCTTACCCTGGCCTCGTTCTCAATATTTTTTCCGTCGTTCCAGCACAACCGAGGCAAAAAGAAATGGACGCTTTTCTTCATTCCGGTATTTCTTATTGCCCTAACGCCGTCCATTTTTATGATGAACGGCACCATCCGCCCGTTGATCGCGGCGGGTATGTTGCTGTTTGGCGTGTTTCTATTGTGGCGGCGTTATAATGAAGAGTGGATGCCGGAGCCGACACAGGAAATACCTGAAAACCTGGATGCCTGATCGAGCGAGGGAATGGGGATAGACCATGATTAAGATTAAAAACGGACTCAGCGGCGGTCAAATATTGGCCGACCAATTGCGGGCCGAAAACGTGGATACGGTGTTTTGCGTACCCGGGGAAAGTCACTTGGCGCTGCTCGACGGGCTTTATCAGCACCGCAACGCCATCAAGGTCGTGTCGACCCGGCATGAGGGCGCCGCCGCGAATATGGCGGAAGCTTACGGCAAGTTGACGGGCAAGCCGGGAATCTGCCTGGTCACCCGTGGACCGGGTGCGACCCATGCCTCGGTCGGTCTGCATACGGGCTTTCAGGACTCGACACCAATGATCCTGCTGATCGGCCAAATCGGCCGGGGCATGGCTGACCGCGAGGCCTTTCAGGAGATCGACTATCGCCGCATGTTCGGCGAAATGGCGAAATGGGTGGCTCAGATCGACGATGCCGCCCGGATTCCCGAATATATTTCGCAGGCATTTCATCGGGCCATGTCGGGCCGTCCGGGTCCTGTCGTTTTGGCGCTGCCCGAGGATATGCTGCGAGATGAAGTCAGTGCCGAAACCGTGCCGGCGGCGCAACCGGTTCAAGCGGCGCCGTCATCCCAGGCGATGGCGGATTTGAGAACCCGATTGGAAAAAGCCGATCGGCCGCTGTTGATTGTCGGGGGACCCACCTGGACCGCCGAGACGGTGGCCGATATTACGGCATTTGCGGAAGCAAGTGGTCTGCCCGTCGCGGCCTCGTTTCGATGCCAGGATTGTTTCGATAACCGGCATGAAAATTACGTCGGTGATGTGGGCATTGCCATCAACCCGGAATTGTCGGCCGCCATCAAAGACAGCGATTTGTTGATTGTCGCCGGTCCGCGTCTCGGTGAAATGACCACCCAGGGTTATGCCTTGATCGACATTCCGGTTCCCCAGCAGGAATTCATTCATATTCTTGCCGGTGCTGAGGAACTGGGCCGCGTTTACGTACCTTCTCTGGCGATCAACGCGTCAATGCCGGCTTTCGCCGCCGCCGCCAAAGCAATGGAGCCAGTGGAAGGTGACCGATGGCGGTCGCGGCTTGAAAAATTGCGCACCAGTTACCTGAACCATATTGCGCCGAACAAAGTACCTGGCACGGTAAATCTCGGGGAAATCGTTTCCCATTTAAGCGACATCCTGCCCGATGACGCCATCATCACCTGCGGCGCCGGTAATTACACGGTCTGGGTCCACCGGTTTTTCCAGCACAAAAAATTCCGGACGCAACTGGCCCCCACCAGCGGCGCCATGGGCTACGGTGTGCCGTCGGCCATTGCGGCGAAGCTGACCGAGCCGGAGCGCACCGTAATCAGCTTTAACGGCGACGGATGTTTTCAAATGTACGGGCAGGAATTGGCGACCGCCGTCCAGCACAATGCAGCCGTAATTTTCATCATCGCCAACAACGGCATGTTCGGCACCATCCGCATGCATCAGGAGAGGTCTTATCCGGAACGGGTCATTGCCACGACGCTGCAAAACCCCGACTTTGCCGCCCTGGCCCAATCCTATGGCGCTCATGGTGAATTGGTCACCCGAACGGAAGATTTTGCCGCAGCCTTCGACCGTGCCTGTAACAGCGGTAAACCGGCGGTAATCGAATTGCAAATCGACCCCGAAGCATTGACACCGGTCCAATCGCTCAGCGATATACGGGACGCCGCCCGCACCTAGCAGTCCCGGTTGCTGTTCACATATTTCAATCGGTTAGATACCGAAGCAATATGAAACATTTGGAAAGTTGAATACCGTCCGAATCCGGGCGATCTTTGTTGAGCACGATGTTACTAGATACAACTGTGTATAAAGGATTGCCCCATGTCCGTCATCAGACTGCCCAATCGACTGCCATGCGCCATGAAGCAGGTCGAAATAGCCATGAAAAATCAAAAAACTGCCGTTGCCGAATTCCGCGGGGTCATCAAGGAATTGGATGATGAGATACGCGAAATGGATCGCGTTCTGGCGAAATACAAAAATAAACTCGGTAAGATCGACATCGCCGGGGTGGGTAAAAAATCCCGCCGGTTGGCGAGAATCCTGGATGGGTCCTGCGTGCAGGCTGCCTAACGGAACTCCTTAACCGTGTTCACCAGGCGGTCCAGCCGCCGTCCACTTTCAGGCTTTCCCCGGTAATCATGGCGGCGTTGTCGGAGGCCAGGAACATCACCGCCGCCGCCACATCCTCCACCGTTCCCACATGCCCCAGAGCTATGTTGTTTTCCACGGTTCTCTTGAACTCTTCATTTTCGAACATGGGCCTTGTCATGGGCGTATCGATAAAGGTCGGCGCCACGGCGTTGACCCGGATGCCCTGAGGCGCCAGTTCCACCGCCAGCGCCTTGGTCAGTCCTTCAACGGCGTGTTTGGTCGTGCAATAGAGCGTCCGGTTGGGGGCGCCGATATGGCCCATTTGCGAAGACATGTTGATGATCACGCCCGATCCCTGCCGGAGCATGACCTTGGCGGCGCTTTGGGAAGCCCGGAAGATAGCCCGCACGTTCAGCCCCAACATCCAGTCCAATGTGTCAACGGTAATATCCGTCACCGGTTCCGGTTTATTGCCGCCGGCGCAACCGACCAGGATGTCGAGTTTTTCCATTTCCTCGATCCTGGGATAAAGGGAGTCGCCCAGGACGTCGTCTACCCAGTAATCGAAGTCACCATCAGCCGATGCCTGGACTTCCTTTAGATCATCCTCGGTGCGGGCGACGCCGATCACATGAGCACCCGCCGCCGCCAGACCCAGGGCGCAGGCCCGGCCCAATCCCTTGCCGCCGCCAGTCACCAATGCAATTTTTCCGGCGAAAGAGGGTGGCGCGGTCAGAGATTTCACATCAACGCTGTCGGTCATGGTCTTTACTTCCCCCATTTTGATCCATTCATTGTATTCATCTTTCTGATTGCCTAGCATTGCCGGAGGAGACTGTAAACCATGGGAGTAGAGGGTTTAGATGCTCATCATCAATGAACAGGTAACGGCTGATTTACTGGATCTTGAAGCCTTGATCGACGCGTTGGCGCCGGCCATGGCGGAATTGTCGGCGGGAAAGGTTTCGCTGCCGCCCCGTATCGCTGCCCATATTGCTGACAAAAAGGGACTGCTTGCCGCCATGCCGGTTTACCTGCCCAACTCAAGGGCGCTCGCCTGTAAACTGGTGAGCGTCTTTCCTCTCAATCATGCGTTGGGGCTGGAATCCCATCAAGCGGCGATCTCCCTGTTCGACGCCGATACGGGCAGCCTGGTGTCCCTTATCGACGGCACCCATATCACGGCGGAGCGAACAGCGGCGGGAGCGGCCCTGGCGACCCGGCTGCTGGCGAGACCGGAAGCCGAGACGCTGGCTATTCTCGGCACCGGTGTTCAGGCCCGCTCTCATATTGGCGCCATTCCCCGGGTGCGGGACATTAAGGAAATCAGGATCGCTGGAAGAAATCGGGACAAAGCGGCGGCGTTGGCGGAGAAAGCCGGCGGAGATGTCACGGCAGACATCGTTGTTGCAGACAGCTTCGAGGATGCCGTCCGGGACGCTGACATTATCTGTGGGACGACGGATGCAGACGAACCGATTATGGAGATGGACTGGGTCGCCCCCGGGGCGCATATCAATTCGGTCGGGTTCAATATGAACGGGCGCGAAGTCGGTGAAGATATTGTCGCCGGTTCCAAGGTATTCGTAGAGGCGCGTTTTACCGCCCTGGCGGAACCGCCGGCGGGGGCCAATGATCTCCTCTGGCCCATCCGGGACGGCGTCATTACCGAAGATCATATCCTGGCGGAAATTGGCGAATTGGTTTCGGGCGACAAGCCGGGCCGGACCGGTGACGACGATGTCACGCTCTATAAATCGGTCGGCTTGGGCGTTCAGGATGCCGTTGCGGCGGAAATGGTCTACCGGGCCGCACTGGATAAGAAAGTCGGCGTAGAAGTCGACTTTTAAAATCATTGTTTTTGTTCTTTTGGTTTCTTATAATCTGTTTAGTGATCATTTGATCACTAAAATGTGAAGCAGTCTCGAAGGGAAGAGAACATGGCGCGTTATCTCAAAGAAGGCATCAGCCAGGAGGAGAAAGACACGGCGGAGGCCAAGGTCCGCCAGACGGTTGAGGAGATTCTTGATGATATCAAGGCGCGGGGTGATGACGCGCTCAAGGATTATTCGGCTAAATTCGACAATTGGTCACCGGAAAGCTTCAAGCTCAGCCGGGCGGAGATCGACGCCTGTTATGACCAGGTAACGGAACAGAATATCGAAGACATCAAGTTCGCCCAGACCCAGGTGCGGGGTTTCGCCGAAATCCAAAAAGCCGCGCTGGTGGATGTGGAGGAAGAGACCTTGCCGGGCGTCACCCTCGGCCACCGCAATATCCCGGTCAATTCCGTCGGCTGCTACGTGCCGGGGGGAAAATATCCCATGGTGGCGTCGGCTCATATGAGCGTGGTCACCGCCAAGGTGGCGGGGGTTAAGCGGATTGTAGCGTCTGCCCCGCCTTACGAAGGCAAGCCCAGTCCGGCCATCGTGGTGGCCCAGGATCTGGCGGGTGCCGATGAAATATTGTGTCTCGGCGGTGTGCAGGCCATGGGCGGTATGGCCCTCGGAACCGAACAGATTGCTCCGGTGGATATGCTGGTGGGTCCGGGCAACGCCTTCGTGGCGGAAGCCAAGCGACAGCTGTTCGGCCGGGTGGGGATCGATCTGCTGGCCGGCCCGACGGAAACCCTGGTGATCGCCGACGACAGCACCGACGGCGAGCTGTGCGCTGCCGATCTGTTGGGCCAGGCGGAGCACGGCCCCACCAGTCCGGCGATCCTGCTTACCAACTCGGAGCAGCTGGCCCAAGACACCATGGCCGAGGTGGAGCGCCAGCTGACCATCCTGCCCACGGCAGAGGTCGCCGGCGAAGCCTGGAACACCTATGGTCAGGTGATTGTCTGCGATTCCTACGAGGAGATGGTCGAAGAAGCCGACCGTATCGCCTCGGAACATGTCCAGGTGATGACCAAGGACCCGGACTATTTCCTGGCAAACATGACCAACTACGGCGCGCTGTTTTTAGGGGCGGAAACCAATGTCTCCTACGGCGACAAAGTAATCGGCACCAACCATACCCTGCCCACCAAAGGGGCCGGGCGCTACACCGGCGGTCTCTGGGTCGGCAAGTTCATCAAGACCTGCACCTACCAGAAAGTCACCGAAGAGGCTTCCGTCGAAGTCGGCAAATACTGCTCCCGCCTCTGCGCCCTCGAAGGCTTCATGGGCCACAAGGAACAGGCGGACATCAGGCTCCGGCGTTATGCGGGAATCAACGAGGGGTAAGTCAAAGAGTCCCCCCTCACCCTAACCCTCTCCCGCAAGGGGAGAGGGGACTTGGAACGAGCTCCATTTAAATCTCCTTCCCCCCTTGCGGGGGAAGGCTGGGATGGGGGGTAACTCCAATACGATCCGGATTTAATTAAGCATTCACCGAGACCTCAACGCCGAGGGCCGCCTGTGCTGCGGCGAGGCGGGCAATCGGTACCCGGTAGGGGGAGCAGGAGACGTAGTCGAGGCCCAGTTTCTGGCAGAATGAAATCGATGCCGGATCGCCGCCATGTTCGCCGCAGATGCCAAGCTTCAAATCGCCACGCGTCTTGCGCCCGCGCTCAGTAGCGATTTCCATCAATTCGCCGACACCTTCCTGGTCGATGCTGATGAAGGGGTCGCGCTCGTAGATGCCCTTTTCCTGGTAAGGATCGAGGAAAGAACCGGAATCGTCCCGGGACAGGCCGAAGGCCGTCTGGGTGAGATCGTTGGTGCCGAAGGAGAAGAACTCGGCCCCCTCGGCGATTTCACCGGCCCGCAGGGCGGCGCGGGGCAGTTCGATCATGGTGCCGGTCAAATATTCCAGCGACTGATCCTTTTCCTTGCCGACTTCCTCGGCCACCCGGTCGACCACAGCGTGAAGGATATCGAACTCTTTCTTGGCGCCGACCAGGGGGATCATCACTTCCGGTACCACGGTCTCACCAGATTTTTCGGTCACCTCGGCGGCGGCTTCGAAGATGGCCCGGCACTGCATCTCGTAAATTTCCGGATGCATGATGCCCAGGCGGCAGCCCCTAAGCCCCAGCATGGGATTGGCCTCATGCAGGGCGATAGCGCGGGCGCGCACTTCGTCAACCTCGGCACCGGCGGCTTCGGCCACCATTTCCATTTCCTCATCGCTGGTGGGCAGGAACTCATGCAGAGGCGGGTCCAGCAGCCGCACGGTGACGGGCAACCCCTTCATAATGGTGAACAGCTCAATGAAGTCCGCCCGCTGATAGGGCAGCAATTTGGCCAGCGCCACCCGGCGCCCGGCTTCGTCGGAGGCCAGGATCATCTCCCGCATATGGATGATGCGTTCGGGGTCGAAGAACATATGTTCGGTGCGGCAAAGGCCAATGCCCTCGGCGCCGAAATGAATGGCGGTATCCGCGTCCTCGGGCGTTTCCGCATTGGTGCGGACATTGAGGGTGCGGATGTCATCCACCCATTCCATCAATTGGCTGAATTCACCGGTCAGTTCCGGCTCGATGGTTTCCACTTCGCCCAGCATAACCTCGCCCCGCGCGCCGTCGATGGTGATGATATCGCCGACGCCCACGGTCTGGCCGGCGCAGGAAAGCGTCTGTTTGGAATAGCTGACCTGCATTTCACCGGCGCCGGCGACGCAAGGCCGCCCCATGCCGCGGGCCACCACGGCGGCGTGGCTGGTCATGCCGCCCCGGGTGGTCAGGATGCCCTCGGCCGCATGCATGCCGCCGATATCTTCCGGGCTGGTTTCCATGCGGACCAGGATGACCTTTTCCCCCTTGGCGGCCATCATTTCGGCCTCGGGCGCGGAAAAGGCGATTTTTCCGGAGGCCGCGCCGGGGGAGGCCGGCAGGCCTCTACCCAGAATATTCCTCGGCGCGTCCGGGTCCAGGGTGGGATGCAGCAATTGATCGAGCTGCGCCGGATCGACCCGGCGGATAGCTTCCTCCTTGGTGATCAAACCCTCGGACGCCATATCGACGGCGATCCTGAGGGCCGCTTTGGCGGTTCGTTTGCCGCCGCGCGTTTGCAACATCCAGAGTTTACCCTCCTGGACGGTGAACTCCATGTCCTGCATGTCTTTGTAATGATCTTCCAGCTTGGCGCGGACATCGCACAGTTCCTGGAACAGGCCCGGCATGTTTTCTTCCATCGACGGCAGGCCGGTGTGGTTGTGTTCCTCTTCCGCCACGGTCAGGGGCTGGGGTGTGCGGATGCCCGCCACCACATCTTCGCCCTGGGCGTTGACCAGATATTCGCCGTAAAAGGCGTTATCGCCGGTGGACGGGTTGCGGGTGAAGCAGACACCGGTGGCGGAACTGTCGCCCATATTGCCAAACACCATGGACTGAATATTGACGGCGGTGCCCCATTCCTCGGAAATATCGTGGAGCCTGCGGTAAATTTTGGCCCGATTGTTCATCCAACTGCCGAAGACGGCGCTGATGGCGCCCCACAGCTGGTCGTGGGGGTCCTGGGGAAACGGCTCACCCAGTTCCTGTTCCACCATGGCGGTGAATTCCTTGCAGACGTCTTTCCAGTCGTCGGCGTCCAGATCGGTATCCAGGGCGACGCCCTTATCATCCTTATGATCGGCCAGGATATCCTCGAAATTATGGTGTTCCACGCCCAGCACCACGTCGCCGTACATCTGGATGAAGCGGCGGTAGCTGTCATAGGCGAAACGCTCGTCGCCGCTGCCCTTGGCCAGCCCCTGAACCGTCTGGTCGTTGAGGCCCAGGTTAAGCACTGTATCCATCATGCCGGGCATGGAGGCCCGGGCGCCGGAGCGGACGGAAACCAGTAACGGATTGTCGGCATCGCCGAACTTGGCGCCGATGATCTTCTCAATCTTGGCCAAGGCTTCGTTGACGTCGCCTTCAAGGCTTTCGGGATAATTATTGTCGTTTTGGGTATAATGAGAACAGACATCAGTGGTGACGGTAAAGCCCGGCGGCACCGGCAGACCCAGGCTCGACATTTCGGCCAGATTGGCCCCTTTGCCGCCCAATAAATTACGCATATCGGCGCTACCCTCGGCGCTTCCCCCGCCGAACGCATAGACCCATTTGGAGTTGCTCAACGCTCTCCCCCTTCTATTTGAGAAAAGTCGGCCACTTGATTCATGGTCGTCCGTATTTGAGACAAGAGTCGTAGTCTGTTTACCCGAAGCGCCTGGTCTTCGCAATTGACCGTCACATGGTCGAAGAAGGCGTCGACCGGCGCCCGCAAAGCGGCCAGCTTGGCCATGGCGTCGCCATAGCGTTCTTCCGCAAGAATCGGGGATATTTCATCGATGATCGAGGATAGCGCAGCGTGTAAATCTTTTTCCTCCGCCTGATCGAGGGATTTTTCATCGGGCGCATCGTCATAGGAAGCGCCGTCTTTTTTCTCTTCGATTCGCAAAATGTTGGCGGCCCGCTTGTAGGCTGTCAGCAGATTAGCCCCGTCATCGGTGCCGAGGAACTCGCCCAGAGCATCAACCTGGGCCAGCAGCCGGACCAGATCGTCTTCGTTTCCAAGAGCGAAGACAGCCGAAATGAGATCGTGCCGGACGCCCTTTTCTTTCAGATGAACTTTTAGGCGATCAGCGAAAAATGAAAGAAGGTCGGCGCACGCTTCATCGGATTTGCCATTGTATTTGCCGGTTTGCCAAGCGGTACCAAAAACGCCGGTCAGAGGCAGGCGATTTCCGTTTTCGATCACCAGCCGGATGACGCCTAACGCCGCCCGCCGTAAAGCATACGGATCTTTCGATCCCGTCGGTTTTTCGTCGATGGCCCAGAAGCCAACCAGCGTGTCGATCTTGTCAGCCAGGGCGACAGCGACGCTGACCGGTGCCACGGGGCAGGCGTCGGAGGGGCCTAAAGGCGAATAATGCTGGGCGATGGCGTCGGCGACCTCGGGGGATTCGCCGTCGTTGAGGGCGTAGTAACGTCCCATGATGCCTTGCAGGTCGGCGAATTCGGTGACCATGCCGGTGACCAGATCGGCCTTGGCCAGCCGTGCGGCGGAGCGCACCTTGTTCTTGTCGGCGCCGACAGTATCGGCCAGATCGGCGGCCAATGCCTGCACCCGGTCGATCTTATCATCCAGGGAGCCCAGCTTGGCATGGAAGGTGATGTCCTTCAGTTGAGGCGTGCGTGAGGCCAGGGTCTGTTTCCGGTCCTGGTCCCAGAAGAACTTGGCGTCGGCCAGGCGGGCACGCAGCACCCGTTCATTACCGGTAATGATGGCCGCGCCGCCGTCGGCGGTTTCCTTGTTGGCCACCACGATAAAGCGGTTGGCCATCTCGCCGTCTTTGGTCTCAAGCGCGAAGTATTTCTGGTTCTTGCGCATGGTGGTGATCAGAACTTCCGGCGGGATGTCCATGAACGCGTCATCGATCCTGCCCATCAGCGCCACCGGCCATTCCACCAGCCCGGCCACTTCGTCCAGCAGGGCGGGATCGTCTTTGAGGGTGAACCCTTCTTCAGCGGCCAGGGCTTCGGCGTCCTTTTTGATTTTGGCCCTGCGATCCTCGGGATCGATCAGGACAAACCCATCCGCCAGCTTTTGTTGGTAGTCGGCGAAGTCTTTGACTTCGATCTCGCCGGTGGTGAGGAAGCGATGGGCCTGTGTCTGGTTGCCGGCCATTAAGATGTTCGATTGATTTGCTGGGCTATTTAACTGAATTAATGTCTCAACAGTTTTACCATCGAATATAGCCAAGAGACTGTGAAGGGGACGTACCCATTTAAAATCGTATCCCGACCACTGCATTGATTTAGGCCAAGGGAATCCTTCAACAACATCAGCCAACAACGGAGATAAAATTTCATCCGTTGGCACACCCTTCTTCTCAATCACCGCGAAATAGAACTCGCCCTTTTTGGTTTCCCGCTTTTCCACCTGATCGATGGTCAGTCCGACGGAGCCCAGGAAACCCTGCACGGCTTTCTCCGGCGCCGAGGTGGCGGGACCGCGGCGTTCTTCGGAGATGTCCGGCGTTTCGGCGGGCAACCCGTTCACCACCAGGGTCAGCCGCCGGGGGGTGACGTAGGCATCGGCGGATTCGAATTCCAGCCCCGCTTCCTTGAGGCCGTCACAGACTAGCCGCTTGAGAACAGCCGCCGCCCGCGCCTGCATGCGGGCGGGAATTTCTTCCGACAAGATTTCGAGAAGGAGTTCAGGCATGGGACCAGCCCCCCCACCCTAACCCTCCCCCTCGAGGGGGGAGGGGACTTAGATAGAGTCCCGCGGCGAATTCCTTCCTCCCCCCTCGAGGGGGAGGATCGAGGTGGGGGGGCTGTTTCAGCATACTCATACTTCCCCCTCCCCAGATTCATTTTGCGTTTCGATCCAGGCTTCGCAGCAGCCTTTGGCGAGGGCGCGGATGCGGGCGATGTAGGCTTGGCGCTCGGTGACGCTGATGACGCCTCTTGCGTCCAACAGATTAAACCGGTGGGAGGCCTTGATGCACTGGTCGTAAGCGGGCAGGGGCAGCTTATGACCCAAGAGGGACTGGCATTCCTTTTCCGCGTCCTCAAATTCCCGGGTGAGCATATCGGTATCGGCGTGCTCGAAATTATGGGCGGAGAATTCCTGCTCCGCCTGCAAGTAGACGTCACCGTACTTCACGCCCCCTTGTCCCTCTGGCTTGCCGTTCCAGTCCAGGTCGTAGACATTTTCGACGCCCTGGATGTACATGGCGAGGCGTTCCAGACCGTAAGTAAGCTCCGCCGACACCGGGTTGCAATCGATGCCGCCCACCTGCTGGAAATAGGTGAACTGGCTCACCTCCATGCCGTCGCACCAGACCTCCCAGCCGAGCCCCCAGGCGCCCAACGTCGGGCTTTCCCAGTCGTCTTCGACGAAACGGATATCGTGGAGGTCCCGGTCGATGCCGAGAGTGTAGAGGCTTTCCAGGTACAGTTCCTGGACGTCCTGGGGGGACGGTTTGAGGATCACCTGATACTGATAATAATGTTGCAAGCGGTTGGGGTTTTCGCCATACCGGCCATCGGTGGGGCGGCGTGAAGGCTGCACATAGGCGGCATTCCAAGGCTTGGGACCCAAGGCGCGGAGTGTAGTCGCCGGGTGAAACGTACCGGCGCCCATTTCCATGTCGTAGGGTTGCAGAAGGACGCAACCGTAGTCAGCCCAATAGGTCTGCAGCTTCAAAATCAGCGACTGGAAATCCTGCCCTTTAGCTGGCGCGTTCCCCATGAATGCGTACTCGTATTATCTGATAAAAACGATGATTAAGGGCGATTGATACTTGGCTCGCCGGGACGGGTCAAGCGCCGGGATAGGGACAGTTTTCCTTACCACAGGTGGTCATGCCCTTGGCCGCGACAAAGTCGCCGCAGACGCCGCACTGCACCATATCGACGGCGTCGGATGAGGCCCCTGAATCCCCCTGGGAAACGTTGCCGCCACCCTCATCTTTTTTGGCTACCTGTTGGCCCCGGGTGAATATCTTGAAGCCATACCAGATCACCGCGATGATGACGGCGAGAACGACGAGTTTGGGAACGGAAAACATGGGATGTTCTTAGATCAGTTAACGGAGACACACAAGCCAAGTGTCACCGTTTTTATCTTTCTTAGTCTCCTGGCTTAATCGGGCGGCTTAATCGGCCAATTCGTTGATCTGGACCACCGGCTCGATATTGGTGAAGTTGGCCAGGTCGGCAGCCATTTCCTTGCCGTTGGATTTGCCGGCGGCGTAGAAATCCTCGACGCTGTCGAATTCCATAATGCCGATGGCGAGGTAGGGCGGAGGCGTGCCGGGTTTGGGCGCGCTGACCCCCTTATGGATGGCGATGCTTTTCATACCCAGGTCAAACCAGCTTTCCTTGACCATCTTAATGTGGGAATTGACGTAATAATCCATGTCAAACTTTGCGTCTTCGGAGTTGGGATAAATGACTGAAACGGTGATGGCCACGGGATGCGCTCCTGAAAATTTCTAATGGAATAGGGCGACAATAAGAAGCGCGACGCACCGAATGTCAATGCACGCTGCGATTAGCGGAACTTTGGGGATACACTATTTGTGTATCCCCAAATTACTTTTAGACGATGTTTTCGCTGATCTGGACGACCGGCGCTACATTGGTGAAGTTGGGAATGTCGCCCATGACTTCCTCACCATGGGCTTCCACTGCGCCTTGCAGGGCGTCCACACTTTCGAAATCCAGGATGGCCATCACCTGATAAGGGGCTGGTGTGTCCGGATCGGGCGTGCCGATGCCTTTGACAATTTTGGCGCCGTTGAGACCCATATTTCCCCATTTGGACTGAACCAGATCGACGTGATCGCTGAGATAGTAATCCATGTCGAAATTCGATCCCGGATCATTCGGATACATGACGGTAACGGTAATTGACATTTTAAACCTCCCACGATGTTTCCCTGATTGCTTCAGGTTGTAATTTAGTATTATTCCATAAGTGATGAGGCGGCGCGAGTCCGATAACGTAAAATGATACTTCCCGAATTTTTTAAACGGTGGCGAATTCCCAATCGCCCTCGCCGCCCTGGGCGTTGACGGCGATCTCCCGCAGATTGCGGCGGAGGATTTTGTTGGCGGCGTTGCGGGGGAGGGCGTCCATAAAGACATAAGCCTTGGGGCGTTTAAAATCAGCGACCGTGCTCTCCTTCATATAGGTATCCAGTTCCGCCGCCTCGGCACCTTCTGCCGCTAGGCAAGCCACCACCAACTGGCCCCATTTGGGATCGGGAATACCGATCAGGGCGATCTCCTTGACGGCGGGATGAGCTTCCAGGGTCGGCTCGACCTCGGAGGGGTGAATGTTTTCACCTCCCGACCGGATCATATCGTCGGCCCGGCCGATCAGATCCACATCGCCGTCCTCACGCTTCAAGCAGACATCGCCCGAATAATACCAGCCGTCTCTCAGGGCGTCGGCGGTGGCGTCGGGCCGGTTGAGGTAGCCTGAGAATATGGTGTCCACACTGGCGTCGATGATCAGTTCGCCTTCTTCACCCGCCGCGACAATCTGGTCCGGCTTGCCGCCGATTTCGATGATGCGGATGCGGGAATAAAAACCGGGGCGTAATCTGAGCGGATGGCCGACCGGGTTGGGGTGATAGAGGGAGTTCATGGTCTCGGTCGTACCGTAGATATGCCGGATGTCGCAGGGCCATTCCTTATCCATCTGTTCCAGCAAATCGCCTGAAATTTCGGCCCCGCCGTGAAGTACCAATTCCAGGCTTTTCATTTTCTCCGGTGCATAGTTGGGCGCTTTGGTCATGGCGAACAGGAGTTGCGGCACGGCGAACAGATAGGTGACGCCGAAACGCTCCACCGCGTCGTTGGCGTCCACCGGATTGAAGGCCGACATGACATAATAGGTGCCGTTATGGGCGAGGGTCAGCAGCAAGACTCCGAAAAATCCGATAGCATGGCTTAGCGGCATAAAGCCAAGGGCTATATTGTGGACACCGTAGCGGTAGCCTCCCTGGGTCGAAATCCAGAGAATACGATGCTCGACCGTTTTTTGAGCCAACACGACACCCTTGGGCAGACCCGTCGTGCCGGACGTATAGAAAATAAAGGCTTCGTCTTCCGGATCTGGTTTGGGCGCCGGGGACAGGGAGGCGGCATCACCCCGGCATTGGGCGTAATTCTCGGCAGGACCTGCCCCATTGCTATCAGGGCCACCCATAGAGAGCAGCGGTGCACCCGCCGGCAGGGCTTCTTTCAACGTCGAGGCCATATTTTCATCCGCTGGAATGATGGCTCCAGTCAACTCGCCTTGCTCGATCAATTGGGCGATCTCTTCCGGCTTCAAGCGAAAATTCAGGACGGCGGGAACGGCGGCCAACCGCTGCAACGCCAGCAAAAGAATAACGTGGTCGTAAAGGCCGGGGAGTACGGTGGCGATGCGCGACCCTTGTTTAACACCTCGTTCCTGAAGACCGGCGGCGACGGTCTCAATCTCTTCAATCAATTGTGCATAGGTCAGTTGCCGATCACTTTGATCGTCGACCACAGCCAGATTGTCGGGTGTGCGCTCGGCGGCGAGCCAGACCAGGTCGAAACAGGTTTGCATTCACAGGGCCTCCCAAATTTTTTTGAATGTTGGTACTTGGATATTTACCATAATGATCCTAGGCTCTTTGCCGAACCGCAAGTAAAAAGTAAGCTAAAGAGACAAGCAAGGAACATCATTCTTCCATGACCCGAGAACTCGATACCACCGGCCTCAAATGTCCGCTGCCGGTTTTGAAAGCGCGCAAAGCACTAAAAAGAATGGAGCCAGGCGAGATCCTGCATGTAATCGCCACAGATCCCAGCACTGTTACCGACTTCAAGGAATTCTGCGCCAATACGGACAATGAATTGATGGAATGTTCGGAAGACGATGGAGTATATATTTATGATATTAGGAAGACGGCGTAAGAATGATTAGAGGTCACACATGTCATGTGCTCCCAACTAACTATTCCATTCAATATAACTGCCGGTTATGGAATTAATTGGTATGAGTATTTGAACAAATTCTAAAATCAAACAATAATCCCGTATAATGGGATTTTAATTTTATCGATATATTGTGAATATTGTGATATCCACAATATCAAAATAATCAAAATAAATTTTTAGGGACGGCTCGATTATATGCTCGACAATTTTGAGAAGTTTATGAGGCAAGTCGGTCTGTGGATCGGTTTTGTCCTCGCGGCCGCCGCCATTTATGGTGCCGGTCCCTTTCCCTTTATTGAACAAGGTATTCGATTGGGTGGCGCAATCGGCTCCGCCGTCATCATCATGCTGACTCTCAAACCGCTCGCCAAGGAATTCGGCGGCGAGTCCTCGAGTAAACGGCTGATACTTTGGATCGTCGATGTCGCCATATTAATCGGGTTTATATTCACGCTCTTCAATTTCGCCGAAGTCTACGAAAGTCTTTGGGATGGTGTTGTCATTTTGGAAACGCCGACGTTGGCCATCGGCTTTTTCGGGACGTTGGTTATCATCGAGATGGTCCGCCGGGCCTTCGGCATCATTTTGCCGATCATTTGCATTGCCATGTTGATCTATGCCCAGTTTGGCGATTTGCCGGGCATATTCGGTCACCGCGGCTTTACCTTCGAAGAAGTCGTGGAGGTTAGTTGGTTCAGTTTCGGCGGCGTGTTTGGACGGCCGACCGATATCGTCTCGTCCATTGTTCTGGTTTTCATTGTCTTCGGCGCCATCCTGGAAGCCACGGGCGCCACCGGTATTTTGCTTAAAATGGCGACCGTTGCGACGGCTCGGATCAGGGGCGGGACGGCTCACTCGGCGATTGTCGCCAGCGCGCTGTTCGGAACGATTTCGGGCAGTCCGGTGGCCAACGTGGTTGGCACCGGCGTTTTCACCATTCCCATGATCAAACGCCAGGGATTTACCAATGCTTTTGCCGGCGCTGTCGAAGCGGCGGCTTCGTCGGGGGGGCAATTTACGCCACCGATCATGGCAGCCGTTGCCTTCATTATGGCGGAATTGATTGGTGTTCCCTATCTGCAGATCGCCATCGCCGCTGCAGTTCCCGCCTTTTTCTATTATTTCAGTCTTTTCGCCAGCGTTTACGCAGAAGCGGTGCGTTTAGGCATTGAACCTTTGCCGGAGGATCAAATTCCGGCTTTGACGAAAGATGACTGGATCGAGTCCATGCGATTTATCGTGCCGCTGGTCGTCGTGGTTGCTGTGCTGTTTGCCGGACGATCTGCCGCCATGGCGGGATTCTCAGCCATTGTCGCCGCGGTAGTGACGGGCGTTGGAATCGATTTAATTTCTGCTCATAAGCGCCAGCACGTTCGTGTTTATGCGACGCAATTGGTCGATGCCTTGCAAAAGGGCGGGGCGCAATGCGCACAGATCATGGTGGCCGTCGGCTCGATTGGAATTGTGATCGCCGTCGTAAGTTTGACCGGCGTGGCAGGCAACTTTGGCACCCTTGTCGCTGAGCTGGCCGAGGGATCGCTCTTCGCCGCCCTGGCTGTAACAGCGTTTGCTTGTTTAATTCTTGGCATGGGCCTGCCAACCCTGCCAGCATACTTGTTTATCGTCTTATTTGTCGGCCCCGTAATTGGTCAACTTGGAATACCGGCGCTTCTGGTGCACATGTTCGTGCTCTACTTCGGCGTCTTATCCAATGTGACGCCGCCGGTGGCCATTGCCGCTTATGCCGCTGCGCCGATCGCCCAATCAAATCCCATGACCACTGGGTTTAACGCCATCAAGATCGCTGCCGTCGGCTTTATTATCCCGTTTATCCTTATCTATTATCCTTCCATTAGTTTCGTCATTGACTTCGACTGGGCACAATTTATTTGGATTATGGTTCGTATGCCGGTTGCGGTATGGCTGATAGCCACGGCGTTCATCGGTTGTGATCAGCATCAATTGTCAATGGCGGAACGAGTGCTCCGTACGGTGGTGGCGATCGCCGTTTTGATCACAAATCCAACACTGCAAATAGGTGGATTGGTCGTGGGTGTCGGTGTGATCGTCCTCCATCGAGTTCGGGCGAAAAACAAACAGACGGTGACGGAGACTGGACAATAGGAGGTAGCAATAAATCATCTACGCCCTAATTTGGACAAGATAGGTGAGTTATAGTACTGTCTTGTCGTCGTGGATCGGATGTAACGTTTTGTTTAAATTGAACTTTTAAGAAGAAATTTTGTATCAACAGGGAGAACTAAATATGATGATCAACTTTAAAAAATCCGTAATTGCAGCTTCAGCGGTTGCGATTACGTATGCGGCGGTGGCAACTGCAAACGCTGCGGAAAAACGCTACACTTTAGGCAGTCTCGGCGCCGGCACAACGCCTTTCCTGGTTAACACCGCCTGGGCCAAAGCCGTCAACAAATATGTGCCCGGCCACAAAATTCAGGTTTCCGCCGTTGGCGCCGCCACCAAACACCAGGTTTTGGTGGCCAAACGCCGCATGGATTTCGCCATGGGAGCCCAAGTCGCCTATCGCTTGATGGCCTATGAAATCGGACCATTTAAGAAAATTAAAGGCGGTCTGGCGATGACCAAAACAATGAGTTCCCTCTTTTCCTATCCGATCGGTGTCTATCACGCTGTTGTCTACGACAATTCGGGCATCAAGTCCTATAAGGATATCAAAGGTAAAAAGGTCTTCTTGGGCCCACCGGCAGGTGTTGCCACACGTAACGTGAAAATGATTGTCGATGCAATGACCGGTCTTAAACCCGGCAAAGATTTTACCCAGGTTAAAATGGGTTGGGGCCCTGCGGCTCAGGCCTTCCAGGACCGCAAATTCGACGTTTGGATTTTACCGAGCGCAGCGCCGTCTCCGGCTATATCCCAATTGGCCCTGACCAATAAAGTCCGCCTGCTGCCGCTTGATAAAGCCAGCTTCAGTCATCCGTCATGGAAAAAATACTATTCACAACCGGCGCGGTTCATTTCTCACATCGATCCTAAAGTCTATGGCAAAAACCTGGTCAACCAGGAACCCGTGCTGACGACCGGCGCTTATGTCGGATTGGTTGTTCGTTCGGACATGGATGCCGATCTCGTCTATCAGATGATGAAAGCATTTTGGGATCATCTCGATGAAGCCCATGCTCTTTCGGTACAGCTGAAGGATACGTTGACAACCAAATTGGCGGTTTCGGCGATGTCCGGTGATGTGCATCCGGGCGCGATCCGCTATTGGAAAGAAAAAGGCATCGAGATCAAGAAGCCTTACAAACTGACGGAAGCGGACGTCAAAAAATTCAAGGCCAAAGCAGCCGCGAGAAAGGCCAAAGCAGCCGCCGCAAAAGCAGCGGCCGCCGCCAAAGCAAAAAAATAGAAATTAACGCTTCGCCTAAAAAGCCCGCTGGAAAACCCGGCGGGCTTTTTTTCGGAGTTTGCGTGATTAAAGTGTCGTCGATATAAGTTAATCCAATCACGGAATTAGATTTGAGGGCCACGAAAAAATGACCAAAGCGATCGTAATTCACGAATATGGCGGACCGGAGGTCCTAAAATGGGAGGACGTGGAGGTGGGCGATCCCGGGTCCGGCGAAATTCGTATCCGCCACAACGCCATCGGCTTAAATTTCCGCGATACCTATCACCGTTCTGGCTCCTATGGCGTTCCCGGCGACAAATTTCCGGCCATACTCGGCAGCGAAGGCGCCGGTGTGATTGAAGCGTTGGGCGACGGTGTGACCGGCTTCGAAGTGGGGCAAAGGGTAACCACGTGTAACGGACCCATCGGCGCTTACGCACAAGTTCGCAACGCCAAGGCGGAAAATGTATTGGCGTTGCCTGATGGCATTTCATTCGATTCCGCCGCTGCAGCAATGTTTAAAGGCATCACGGCCCATTACCTCGTTCGATCCAGCTACCCTATCAAAAGCGGCGAGACCATTTTAATCCAGGCGGTGGCTGGTGGCGTCGGGCTGATCATGTGCCAGTGGGCCAAGCATCTGGGCGCGACGGTAATCGGCACGGTTGGGTCCCCAGCCAAAGCCGAAATCGCAAACAATTACGGCTGCGACCATGTCATCAATTATTCGGAGGAGGATTTCGCCAAGCGGGTCCGGGAAATCACCGACGGCGAAGGCGTACCCGTCGTCTTCGATGGGGTCGGTCAGGCCACTTACGAAGGATCGTTGGACTGCCTGAGCCACCGCGGCTATCTCATCGCCTACGGCAATGCATCCGGTAACTTCCCCCACGTCGATCCCATGGATCTGATGTACAAAGGGTCGCTCTATTTTCAACGGGCGTCCCTGCGCCATTTCATCCGCAATCGGGAAGAACTGGAGAACGCCACCGGCGAGTTAATGCCTTTATTGGCCGAAGGCAGCATTAAAGTGGAAATCGGCCATTCCTATGATTTAAAAGATGCCGCCCAGGCTCACGCTGATCTGGAATCCAGGAAAACAACCGGTTCGGTCATATTCAAACCCTGATCGTTAATTAATCGACAGTCGATTAATTAAAAATCGTTTGTTTTCAAAGAGTGAGTGGATATGGTGCCCGGTACCTTATTCACAGCTTTTCACATGAAAAATGTGCTAAAGGCGTTTTTTGATCAGAAGATTGTCGAAATGGCTGAGGACCGTCTCGCCGTTCTGATTTTCCAGCCGGTAATAAAGCTTGGCGATGCCGCTGTCGGGCCGTGAATTGGACTCCCGCTTCTCCGTCCATTCCGCAAATAGGGTTAGCGTATCACCGGGCCGGGCGGGGGCTTTGAAGCGAACATCGTCATACCCGAAAGACGCCACCACAGACTCCAGAGCATCCATATTATGGGTGAGGATCATGCGAACGCCCAGGAGATGGACGCCGCAGGCGATCAGGCCACCATGCACACTGGCTTCGCAGTTATCCTGGTTGACGTGGAACGGCATGGGGTCCCATTTTTCGGCAAACTCGATGATGTCCTCAACACTTAAGGTAAGAGAGCCGAGGCATTCGGAATTGCCGATCTCGATGTCTTCGAAATAAAATTCTTTTTTTGTTATGGCGTCCATTTTAAAAAGTCCAAAATTACAAATAGGCGATTGCAAACAGTGATAGCTGACAAAATACCGGGTTTCCAGATATATTTTAATAATTCCAATTAAATATTATGTGATTTCATAACCGTTTCTTCTGTGGATCAAGCCGGTTAGACTGACTGCGTTTTACAAGAAAGGAAGTGGGCCGTGCCGCGTTTCTCAGCCAATATATCTATGATGTTCCTGGAATTTGATCTGCTTGACCGCTTTCAGGCAGCCAGGGATTCAGGGTTCGGCGCTATTGAAATTCAGTTTCCCTACGACACGCCGGTGGCCGATTTGGCAGCGGCGAAAGACCGCGCGGGCGTCGAAATCACGGTCATCAATGTAGGTGTCGGTGATCTCGTGGAAGGCGGGCCGGGGCTTGCCGGCGTGCCGGGCCGGGAGGACTTATTTAAACAGGCCGTCGAAGAAGCCCAAGACTACGCGGAAATTTTGAAGCCCCTCAACATGAATGTTCTGGCCGGCTGGCCTTCCATGGATAAATTCGATCGGGAAGAGTGTTTGGATGTTTTGGCGACGAATGCCGGCTATGCCGCGGCAGCCCTGGAAGATACCGGGGCGAAGGTGCTGGTGGAAGCGGTCAATACCAAAGACCGGCCCGGCTATCTGATCCATACCACCGAGCAGGCGCTCGATATCGTGGCCCGCGCCGATCATCCCAACCTCGCCATCGAATACGATATTTATCACATGCACATCATGGAAGGTGAAGTGGCGCCGACCATCGAGAAAAACCTGCATAAAATCGGTCATATTCAGTTCGCCGATACGCCGGGCCGGCATGAACCGGGCACCGGCGAAATCGATTTTCCCTTTCTCTTCGAGGCCATCGACAAGATAGGCTACCAAGGCTGGCTGGCTGCCGAATATGTGCCCCAAGGCAAAACCGAAGACAGCCTCGGCTGGCTGCAACCTTATTTGAAATAAAGGCCTATTTTTTGGTTCACAGACGGCTGCGAATCCTGTAGTTCACCTGTTTCCCGTAGCAACTGAAAATGGCGTGAACAAAGTGACCGAAACTGACCTCCAACAAGTCATCGACAATTGTCTGGTCGATGTCGAATTCAATGAACTCCCGAATTTTTACCGTGGTAAGGTGAGGGACGCCTATGACCTGCCCGACGGCAGACGCCTGCTGATCGCCACCGACCGTCAGTCGGCGTTCGATCAGGTTCTGGCCGCCGTGCCCTACAAAGGGCAGGTCCTGACCCAGACCGCGCGGTACTGGTTCGAGGTAACGGAGGACATCTGCCCCAACCATGTAATCGACTATCCCGATCCCAATGTCGCGGCGGTGAAACGGCTTGACATGCTGCCCATCGAGATGGTGGTGCGCGACTATCTGACCGGTTCCACCGAGACCAGCATCTGGCCCATGTACGAAAGGGGTGAACGGCTGCTCTACGGCCATCGGTTTCCCGACGGTTTGCGCAAAAACCAGAAACTGCCGGAGACGATTATCACGCCGACCACCAAAGCCGAACAAGGCGATCACGATGCGCCCATCACTGAAGCGGAAATATTGGAAACCGGGTTGATCTCCGAAGCTCATTGGCTGGAACTGGCCGAGAAAAGCCTGGCCATATTTGCCAAGGGGCGGGAACTGGCGGCCCGGCAAGGGTTGATCCTGGTGGATACCAAATTCGAGTTCGGGCTTGATGAGAACGGGCAAATCGTCGTCGCCGACGAAATTCTCACCCCCGATTCAAGCCGCTATTGGGTTACCGACAGTTATCAGGCGCGGTTCGAAGCGGGCGAAAATCCGGAAAGCCTGGATAAGGAATTTTTGCGGCTTTGGGTTGCCGCCCAATGCGACCCTTACAACGACCCGATTCCCGAAATTCCCGCCGACACCTTGATCGAGTTCAGCGAAAAATACATTAAATTGTTCGAGTTGGTTACGGGCCGCAGCTTTATGAAACCGGCGGAAGATATCTCGGTCCGGGACCGCATCAAACAGGCGCTGACGGAATACCTGCCGGACTATTTCTAACTACTGCTTGGGTGATGCTAAGAGGAAGTTATTCTACAAAACGCCTCTGGCGTCGATCTTCCATATATCGACCAGCTTATCGCCCCGAACACAATGGTAATAATTGTGCAGGTTGACGGTCGGATCGCAATGGGGGGTAATCAGGTTTACCGCCGTACCAATGGCCGGTTTGGCAGCGCCGTCCGGCAGATTGATCTTTCCGTGCTCGTCGCCGAACCGGTCAAACGTCGCTCCTTCCAGACCGCCTGAGGCGACAACCGGCTTGGGGCCGTCGGTGGCGAAACATTTATAGCCGCCGTCGATGGTGACGAAGCCGTCGGCGTTGTTGCTGACCACGGCACATCGCATAAAAAGCGCCGTTTCAAAGGGCGATTTACCGCTCTCGGCGAAGTCGACCGCGTTGTATTCCACATCCATAAAAATATAGGACCCGGTCTGATGTTCGGTCAGTAATTGCATTGAAATATCGATATTATGGGTGCCGGTACCGCCGCCGGTCACGATCTCGGGCTTAAGGCCCGCTTCCGTCAGGGCGGCAACGGCTTTTTCAAGATGCGCCAATTGCGTCCCATACTCCGCTTTGCGGTCGGCGTAGTCTTCGATGTGTTGGACCATCCCGGAATAGGCCTGAACGCCCCGGTAGACGAGATTACCTGATTGTTTAAGTTGCCGGGCCAGGGCGACGATTTTGTCTACATCATGGACGCCGGTTCGATGCATGCCGATATCGATGTCCACCAGCACTTCCATTTGGCGGTTGGCCCTGGTCAAGGCGTCCGCCAAATCCTGGCCATTGCCCTCATTGTCGATTACCACCTTTAATTCATCGGCTTTTGCCGAGGCCTCGATCAAGCGGTTGATCTTGGCCGCTCCGACCACAGGGGAAGTTACAATGACGCCCGAAATACCGGCTTCGACCAGTACCTCCGCCTCATGGAGAGTAGCGCAGCAAATGCCGACGGCGCCCGCAGCCAATTGGCGTTTGGCGATTTCGGAGCATTTGTGGGTCTTGGCGTGGGGACGCATACGCAATCCGGCTTCGCCGCACATATCCGCCAACGCGGCAAGATTTTGCTCGAATATATCAAGATCGAGAACCAGGGCAGGCGTGGTCAACGCCGCCCGCGATCCCGGTAAATCGATTAAACATTGGTTCGGGCCTAAATCCGCCATTTATTTTATAGCCTTATGAATTGCCGATTCGGCGTTTCTCGTTATAGTCGCCACCATTGTTCGTTACTGAAACAATTTGTCAATTACTCAAAATTTTTCTTGCAGGAGATTATCTATGAATATCAGCGGTATGAGCGCGGTGGTGACCGGTGGCGCATCGGGTTTGGGATTTGCAACAGCCAAGGCGTTGCTTGAACGAGGCGCAAAGGTTGCCATTTTCGATCTCAATGCCGAACAGGCAAATGAAGCGGCCGAGAAAATCGGCGCCGTGGCGGCGGCCTGCGATGTATCCGATGAGGATCAGCTTGCAGCCGCGTTCGGTACCGCCAGAGACGCCAATGGTCCGGCGCGCATCCTCATCAATTGCGCGGGGATCGGCGGGGCGCAGCGCACCGTCGGCAAGAAAGGCCCTCACGACTATAACTACTTCAAAAATATTATTACGGTGAACCTGCTGGGCACCTTTAACGCCACCCGGCTGTTTGCCGCCGAAGCCTGCAATCTGGACCCGATGGAGGACGAAGAGAGGGGCGTCGTCGTCATGACGGCGTCGGTCGCCGCGTTTGATGGCCAAATCGGCCAATCGGCTTATGCGGCCTCCAAGGGCGGCATTGCCAGCATGACGCTGCCCATCGCCCGCGACCTGTCCGGACGCGGTGTACGCATTTGCACCATCGCACCCGGCATCATCAAGACGCCGCTAATGAATACCCTGCCCGAGGAATCGCAGATTGCTCTGGGAGAAGGCGTGCCGTTCCCAAAACGTCTCGGTAAGCCGGAGGAGTATGCATCTTTGGCGCTGCAAATCGTCGAGAACAGTTACCTCAACGGCGAAACCATCCGCTTGGACGGTGCTTTGAGGATGGCGCCGCGTTAAGCAGTTGGGTAAAACTCGCTAACATTTATATCAGGGATAACAACAGGAAGTGCTTTATTTACATAAAAAATCCAAATTATTATTGATATTGGATTTTTTATGTAATATTATAATCTCAGCACTAAAAAGTGAACTGTCAAATGATCTCCAGAATTTATCAATGAAATCGTTGGACAGTGAATGGAGTTGAATTTACTTTGACAAGATAGTTAGAAATGATAGTAGTTAATTTGTATCAATAAGTTAGCAAGGGAGGTATTAATCGTGATTGCATTACGAAAATTTGTACTTGGCGGGGCGGCCTTTGGTATCGTACTAGCGACCGGGTTGGTTGCCGGCACCATTTCATTCAGTACTGCAGCAGGCGCTGCGGACGCCAATTTGAAAATGGCGTTCTTCGCCAGTCCCAAACACCCAATTTATGCTCGCCTGATGGCGCCCTGGGGTAAAAAACTCACGGGTGCCGGCGTGGGCCTTAAAATAACCGGCTATCCAGGTAGTCAGATCGGTGGCAAACCGCCGGGAGCATTCAAACGGGTCGTCAACGGCATCGCCGATATCGAGTTCCATCTTCCGGGTTATACGTCGACGCTGTTCCCGCGCACCCTGGTCATGGAAATTCCGCTGCAGCACGCCAATTCGGTGGAAGCCACCAAAGCCATGTGGCGCATCTACGACAAGCACATTGCACCTGACTATAAGCGCGTGAAACTGCTGGGTCTCTGGGGCACAGACGTGCCGGTGGTTATGACCAATAAAATGGTCCGTACGCCGGACGATTTGAAGGGTCTCAAACTGCGGACCCCGTCGCGCAATCAGGCGGCGATTATTAAGGCGTTCGGGGCCATTCCAGTTGCCATGCCGATGCCGCAAACCTACGGTGCTCTCGAAAAAGGTGTGGTCGACGGTGCCATCGTCGGTATTTCCGTTATCAAGAGCTTCAAACTGGCTGAAGTGGTCAAACATTATATTGTCGATCTGCCCATGGGCTATTCGCCGCAGATAATGGCCATGAACCGCAAAGCATATGACAAGCTGTCGCCGCAGCAAAAAGCCGCAATCGACAAGAACAGCGGCCTTGATTTCAGCGTTGCGGGCGCTCAGAACTACGAGAATGCGCGCAAGTCCAGTATCGCGGCGGTCATCAAACGGCCCGATACGTCGATAACCAAACTGACTTCGGCGGAAAAACAGCAATGGGTAGAAAAGCTGAAGCAAGCCAAAAAATCCTGGATCGCCGAGTTCGAGAAACAAGGCCTGCCGTACGGTCAAATGGTCGCTGACTACTCGAAATAGTAACCGTGAATCAGAACGATAATGTAATCGTTCGGTCCACACGGCTGGTCGTTACCGTAGCAGCATATATCGCCGGCATTGTGCTGGTGCTGCTGATGCTACTGACGACCGCCGACGTGGCCGGACGATATTTTTTCAACAGTCCGATCACCGGTGTGTTCGACGTAACCCATTTTGCCGTCCTTATCATGGTGTTTCTGGGACTGGCTTATTGTGGCTTCCAGAACGGTCACGTCGCTATTGATATTCTTTATAACCAGCTCGGTAAGGGACTGGCCGGTATTCTGAACCGGATCGTCAATCTGATCGGGTTTGTATTGTTCGGGTTGATCGCCTGGCGTGCTCTGATCCAATCGGTAGACGTGAAGGAATTTAACGAGGCATCTCAATTAGTGCTGATCCCATTTTATCCCTTTTATTATATTCTCGCTTTCGGCGCCGCATTATTCGCTTTCGTAATGGCCTTAAGGATATTCGTACCAGTGCGTGAACCAGATAGTGAAGTGAAAGACGACAAATCGTGAGCCCAACCATCATTGGTCTGCTGACACTTTGCGGGCTGTTTTTCTTCATTTTTATGCGTATACCGATCGGCATCGCCCTGGGGGTATCCGGCACCCTTGGCTATTTAGCGCTGAACGGAATGGATACAACTTTGGCCCTGTTGGGCAGCATTCCTTTTGAAATTTCCTACAATTACGATCTCAGTATCATCGCCTTATTCGTCTTAATGGGTAATTTCGCCATGGTGTCGGGGATGAGCCGTGACCTCTACACCATGGCGCGTAGCCTGGTCGGTCATTGGCCGGGAGGGCTCGCTTCGGCGACCATTGTCGGCTGCGCCGGTTTCGCTGCGGTTTCAGGTTCAAGTTTGGCTTCGGCGGTTACCATGGGCAGGGTCTCGTTGCCCGAAATGGAACGTTTTAAATATCACCCGCGTCTGGCTACCGGATGTGTGGCGGCCGGAGGGACGCTGGGTATACTTATTCCACCCAGTACCGGTTTCATCATTTACGCCTTGTTGACCGAGGAATCCATAGGTCAGTTGTTTTTGGCGGGCGTCCTGCCGGGTATTTCGCTGACTCTCCTATTTATGCTGACGATCTACATTCTCACGCGTATCAACCCGGCAATTGGACCAAAGGCGCCCCGCCTTGATTGGCGCGAAAGGGTTGCCTCAGTAGGGCGGGCTACCACATTGATCGGCATTGTTATTGTCGTGTTGGGCGGCATTTATATAGGTGTCTTTACCCCGGTTGAAGCGGCGGCGATCGGCGCTTTCCTGACCTTCGTTTTGATGATCGCACGCGGCAAGGTTACTGTTCAAACCATGCGGTTTTGTGTTTTGGAGACGATCAAGACCTTTGCCATGGTCTACCTAATCGTCATTGGCGCCTTTATTTTCAACCCGTTCCTTGCCGTAACACAGCTCCCAGCCAATCTGGCTCAGTTCGTGGCCGATCTGAACATGGCGCCGACTGCCGTTCTGATTCTAATTATATTCGGCTATATCGTGCTCGGCACCTTCCTGGAAGGATTCGCCATCATGGTGCTGACGATTCCCATCGTGTTTCCGATGATCGTCAACATGGGCTATGATCCGATCTGGTTCGGTGTGCTTTTGGTGGTGGTGCTGGAGATGAGCCTGATCAGTCCGCCTTTGGGACTCAACGTCTTCGTCGTCAAAGGCATAGCCGAGGGTGTCCCCATGGCGGAGATTTTCAAGGGTATCATTCCCTTTTGGGCGGCGATGTTGGTGTGCGCCATATTGCTGATCATTTTCCCTCAGATCGCGCTCATCCTTCCGGAAACCATGATCCGCTAATATTAATTGTACCTGGTACCGATTTTAATTGTACCTGGTACAATTTATGTGAAAGGACAGCTATGCCCGATCTCAGAAAGAATGGTCCGGTGGGGCTTAATCTTCTGACGGCAGGTGAAGCCGCCGGAAAAATAGCGTCAGGCGAAATTTCATCCGAGGCTTTGGTGAGAGACTGTCTCGCCCGGATCGAGGCGCGGGACGGCGATTTTCACGCCTGGCATTTTGTTGATCCTGATTTGGCCCTGGCGCAGGCGCGGGCCTGCGATGAAGGCGCTCCAGGCGGCGTTTTGCACGGCGTGCCGGTGGGGGTGAAGGATATTCTGGATACGGCGGATATGCCCACGGAATACGGCTCCTCGCTCTATGTTGGCCATCAGCCGGAAAAGGATTGCCTGACGGTGGCCAAACTCAAAGAGGCGGGCGCCGTTATCCTCGGCAAGACGGTAACCACCGAATTTGCCTGCCCGTTTCCCGCTCACACACTTAATCCTCACGATCTCAAGAGCACGCCTGGGGTGTCCTCCAGCGGCTCGGCCGCCGCCGTCGCCGATTTTATGGTTCCTTTGTCAAACGGCACGCAAACCGGCGGATCGGTCATCCGTCCGGCGGCGCTCTGCGGAGTCTACGGGTTTAAGGCGAGCCAAAATGCGTTGGACCCGACGGGAATCCAAATGTGGAAACCCAACATCGATACGTTGGGGCATTTTGGGCGCAGCGTTGACGATCTCGCCCTCATGCGCGCCGCCTTGATCGGCGGTGATCCAACGATCTCTTCCTTGCCGGAAGGCTCTTCTCCACGCCTTGGCATTTGCCGGACCGGCCAGTGGCCGGCGGCGGGACCGGAAAATATTGCCATGATGGAGAAAGTGATCGCCATTCTCGGTGATGCCGGTATCTCCTGTGACGAGGTCGACTTTCCAACGAATTTCACCGAACTGGAGCAGGCTCATCCTGTCATCACCGGTGCCGACGCCATCGCCGTTCTGCCTCAAAAAGTGACCAGCCAATTGGATCGCGTGAACGACTGGACCCGAAATCGGACATTGGAAGCACAACAACGATCGGACGATGAGGTGGATCAGGCAAGGCGCGTGGCGTCGAACGCTCGGGCCGATCTAGCGAGGATATTCGAAGACCATGACCTGTTGCTGACGCCGGCTGCCGAGGGGGAAGCACAGACCGATCCAACAGCCATGGCGCCGCCATCGTTCAACAGTCTCTGGTCGTTGATGTATACGCCCTGTGTATCGATCCCCGCTTTTTGTGGACCCAACCAGATGCCGGTGGGGCTCCAAGCGGTCGGGCCGGTAGGACAGGATGAAAGTTTGCTGGTTCATTGTGCCTGGCTATGTGGCCGCATCATCGAGTCTGCAGGTGAATTGCCGGTCGCCTTATAGAGCGGGTTAATTTCCGAACATGGTGTCGGGCAGGAAAGTGGCGATCTCAGGGAAGGCGACCAGGAATATCAGGCAGACGCCCATGGCGAACCAGAACGGCCAGATGCCGCGGAATATGGTGCCCATGGGCACATCCTGGGCGACGCTTTTGACGACAAATACGTTGACCCCGACCGGTGGGCTGATCAATCCCATTTCGAGGACGATGACGACCACGATACCGAACCAGATGGGACTCATCTCCAATTGAGTGATGACGTCGAAAACCACCGGCAGGGTAAGCACCAGCATGGCGAGGCCTTCAAGGAAGGTGCCGAGCGCGATGTAGGTAATCAAAATCAGGAAAAGAATGCCGGTCTTGCCGACATCGAGATTGACCAGAAAAGTCACCAAATCGGAGGGCAATGAAGTGAGCGCCATAAAGGGAATGAAAACATGGGCGCCGATTAAAATCATGAAAACGGTGGCCGTGGTTTGCAGCGTCTGCAAAATGACGAACTGAACTTTGTCCTTATCCAAAGACCTGCGGTAAAGGGCGACCAAAAAAGTCAAGACGGCGCCGACGCCGGCGGCTTCGACCGGCGTAAAAATACCCATATAAATACCGCCGATGGTGGCCAGAACGATACCGACGATGGTGAGGGAGCGTTTCAGGGTGGCAAACCTTTCCGCCATGGTGCTGGAAGGACCTGCCGGACCAATTTCCGGCTTGATCAGCGTGACGATATAAATGGCGACCAGGAATAAGAATGTGAGCAATATTCCCGGGATGATGCCGGCCATAAAGAGGCGGCCGATGGATTGCTCTGTCAGGATGGCATAAATGATAAGGCCGGTGGAAGGCGGAATCAGTATGCCCAATGTACCGCCGGCGGCCACTGCGCCCGTGGCCAGAGCGTCTCCATAGCCGAACCGCTTCATTTCCGGCAGCGCCACCCGTCCCATGGTAATGGCCGAGGCGATGGAAGATCCGCTCAAAGCCGCAAATCCAGCACAGCCGGCAATGGTCGCCGACGCCAGGCCGCCCCGTTTGTGTCCGACCCAGGAATAGGCCGCGTTGAATAGGTCCGCGCTCATGCCCGATACGCCCGCAAGATTTCCCATCAATACAAATAGCGGAATGACCGTCAGGGGGAGGGTGACAGCCACCTCGAAGGCTTCACTGCTGAGGCTGCTGAGGGCGGCGGGAAAGCCGTTCATGGCTGCCGTACCAAAAAAGCCGACGACCAGCATGGCCATGGCCACCGGCATACGCAGGAATAAAAAGGCAAACAAAAAAAACAGGCCAATAAAACCGATGGCAGTCGCGGACACTTAAATTTTCCCCCTCTTACAAATCAGTGGAGTCTTCCGACTCGCTTATTCTGTGATCACGAAACTCGGCTATTGTTTCGAATACGAGAACAATTCCGTAAAGCGCCATACCGAAGGCAAGCACCCAGAAAAACGGCTGAAGGGTAATTTCCAAAGAGCTGGTGGTTTCGCCGAATTCCGCTGCATTGATGCCGTTTTCAATCAATTTCCAAACCAGGATACCCATCATCATGGCGCCAATCGCTTTTACCAATATGTCGGTCCAGCGCGTAACTTTGGGCCCCGTTACAAACCCGAGAATTTCAACAACCACTTGTCCACCCTTGCGCCCGCTGTAGGCAACGGCGAAAGAGATCGTGAACACCAGGAAAATTTGATTAAAATCATCGGCGCCGAAAATTGGCGAATTGAAAACATAGCGGAAGATAACGGCCGTAACGATCAGCACCGCCAAAGCAATGACGGACAGCCCACCGGCATAAAGTGCAATGGGGCGGAGCACGCGGTCGATCAACGTGAGTGCGCGGTCCGCCCCTTGAGTTTCATCTGACATTATCCGTAACTCTGTTTATTTGGATAATGCCCTATTCGGTCGCCGCCTTGTAGATGGCTCTGGCGGGAATACCCTTCTTTTCCTTCGCGGCTAGGAACGCCTCGACGGATTTGGCTGTTGCCGCGTCGAAGGCGGCAACCGCTTCTTTGGAAAGTTGGGTAAATTTGACACCTTTGTTTTCATTTTTGGCGGTCATCAACTGACCCTTGTCAATTTTGCCCCAATAATTGGCGGCCATCATGCTGTACTCGCGGCCAGTATGTTTATTGACGGCGGCCTGGTGATCTTTTGAGAGGCCATCCCAGACCTGTCTGTTCATGGCAATGAAGAACAACGATGTCGGGCCATTAATACCGGCGGCGACATATTCGCCGGGTTCGGCAAGACGCCATGGCCGATAAAGAGCGCCCGGCGAAATGTAGACGCCATCAAGCACACCGGTTTGCAGAGCGTTGTAGATTTTCGAAACCGGCATATAGACGGCGGCAGCGCCCCAAGATTTGACCTGCGGAATATTGCTCGGCGACGGCGCTCGAATTTTCAAGCCTTTGATATCCGCCAATTTACTTACCATCTTTTTGCGCGTGATAATGACGGGCGGCCAGTTGGAGAATAGGGCGAGAACTTTCACTTTGGTATATTCCGGCGTCAGGAACTTGTCATAAACCTTCCAGATCTTGCTGGTAACCTCCTGCGAGGAATTGCCTACGCCGGGCTGACCGACAACCATGGTGCGCGGGAAGATAGTTGGTGTATATCCCTGAATACCGAAGGTGATTTCGGCAACATTGTCGATTACGCGTTTGTATTGGGCAACCGGTCCTTTGCCGAGTTGACCCGCCGGAAACAGTTTGATGGTCAATGCACCACCGGTTGCCGCTGCGATATTCTTTGCCAAAGGCGGAATGACCCCTCTGTTAATGGGGTGCTTGGACGACATAAAGGTCGCGGCCTTTAGTTCCTTAGCGTGCGCCGTGGGCGCCGTCAGTCCGCCGGCTAAAATTGCGGCGCCTACCGTGGCTCCCACGATCGTGAAGGTTGTTCTAGTGAAATTCATTTTAATCTCCCATTTTTTCGGTTTTCGTTATCAAATTTTCCCTAATTGTATTTTAGCAGAAACCGCCTCCTGAGTATTGTTTAGTACCCTAACAATATGAGAATCAAAGTCAACTAGAGCCATGATTCTTACTTATTAATTAGGTTTATCTTATTTTCGTTCCCGGGTATTCGGACGAACCGGGGTGGCCAGTTCATTTTGAAAGAACGGGGATAACAATTTGAATTCCTCTTTGCGGGGTGACGATTTTCGCCAGCAAAAACCGATTTTCCGGCTGGCGTATCGGCCGTCCAACGGGCGGACCTGGAGCCCGGTTCCTCTGATGATGCCGCTATCGATGGCCATTTTCGGCAGGACGGTCAGGCCCAAACCGTTTTCCACCATTTGAACCAGCGTATTCAGGCTGGTGGCCTGAAAATCGTCGATGCTTTTTTTGTGGGATTTCGAAGAGTAGCTAAGGATATGGTCCCGCAGGCAATTACCCTCCGACAATAACAGGAGCGATTCGGATTCCAAATCCTGCGTGGTCACGCGCTCGAGCCCGGAAAAATAATGATTGCGGTTAAAGGTCACCCAAAGACCGTCATCAGCAAAAATATGATCTTCAAATTTGCCGGAGGGATAGGGGTAAGCCAATAGTAATAGATCAAGTGACCCGCCGTTGAGTCCATCTAGAAGCCGGGAGGACTGATCCTCTGTAAGGTAGAGTTTCAAATCCGGAAAAGATTTTCGTAACGTAGGCAAAACGCGGGGCAGCAGGAAAGGGGCGATGGTGGGAATAACGCCAAGCTGCAAAGAACCGCTTAACGGCTCATCGACAGCGGCAACCAAATCAACGATGTCTTCCACATCGACCAGGATATCTCTTGCCCGGGCAACGACCTCTTCGGCCAATGGAGTCAGGCGAACCGAACGCCGCGTGCGTTCGATAAGAACGCGCCCCAATATTGCTTCCAATTCCTTGATGCTGGCGCTTAAACTCGACTGAGTTATCAGGCAGGATTCAGCCGCCCGGCCAAAATGCCCGTGATCGGCCAGCGCGATGAGATGGCGTAACTGTTTAAGAGTTGGTATGGTTTTGATCTGTGCCATGGTAATTCATATTAATCGATTTTTCCTATTAAATAAATTAAAATAACAAATTATACAAATATATAAACTGGCTATATTTTACGCCCATCAAATAAGTTCACTCAGGCGGTTTGCCGAAATATAATTTGGAAAGAAAAGGAATTACCGATGAAAAAAGTACCCCATTCAGTATTTAAAACCCGCGTCCGCAATGATGCGCTTGAAGGCCCTAATCCATTCGAGTGGCAAGACCTTTCAACCGACGACATTTTCAAAGGCAAGAATATTGTGCTGTTCTCTTTGCCTGGCGCGTTTACGCCTACCTGTTCGACCAGTCATTTGCCCCGCTACGAGGAGCTTTATGAAGAATTCAAGTCACAAGGCGTTGACCAGGTGATATGTCTTTCGGTGAACGACGCTTTTGTCATGTACCAATGGGGCCTTTCCCAGAATGCCAAAAACGTGTTCCTGCTACCCGACGGCAACGGCGAATTCACCCGCAAAATGGGTATGCTGGTGGAAAAATCCAATCTGGGATTCGGCATGCGCAGCTGGCGCTATTCCATGCATGTGGTCGATGGTGAGATTAAAAAAATATTCGTCGAAGAGGGTTTCAGCGACAATTTCGATTCCGATCCGTTCGAAGTGTCAGATGCCGACACCATGCTCGACTATTTGAAGGAAAGCGACGCCATCGCGGCGCAATAAATTCAACCGGTTGAACGTAATAGAAAACGCGTGGCTCGAAGCTGCGCGTTTTTTACCTAGGGGGATTTTACTTCCAGCCTGGCAAGATACGTAACCGACCCGACGACCACCAGAGCACCCACCCACACCCAGAGATCGGGAATTTCGGAAAAGGCGACATAGCCGACGATGGAGGCGAATATCAGCCGCATAAAGGTCAACGGAGATACGACTGTCACGTCTCCAACTTTATAGGCGCTCGTTATGCAATAGTAACCGAACGTCGCCACGGCGCCCAAAAGGATTAATCCGGCAAATTGCTCCAATGTTGGCGTAACCCAAAAGAACAGGGCTGGAATCAGTGAAAGGGGTACGGTCAGGGCTGAGGAATAGGCGATGACGACGGCGACCGGTTCCTCGCGGCTATGAACCTTACCCATTAACTGAAAACAAGACCACAATACCGCCGCCATTAACACGGCGGCGGCGCCCATCGAGACGTCCACATAGCCGGGGCGAATGATAATCAAGGCGCCCAATCCGCCGACCGCCACCGCAACCCATCTACCCAGTCTGCTCGGCTCTTTAAATATTATGATCGCCAGGACCGATGCGACGATGGGCTCGATCAGCATGATCGCTGCCGCCGACGCCAGGGGAATTACCGTCACGCCGAAGTACCAGAGACAGGAAGATACCGTCTGAAACGATCCCCGCCAGAAAATTAACCCGGGTCGTTTAGGCCGGCTTAGGGAACGGCGCATGCGCCAGATAAAAGGAACAAGAACGATAAGGCCGAACAGGTTGCGGAAGAATATCAGCTCGAAGACGTGAATATCCTGACCGAGGTTCCTGATCAGGGCGTACATGGTGGCGAAGACGGCGCCGGCCAAGGTCATCCACAGCATGCCGCGTAAATTGTCGGTTTTGACCAATACGTTGGGGCCGGCGGTCATGGACTCGTCCGCTGTTTTTGGTGGTAGGCCTCGCGCCGGGTGGCGTAAAGGGTGCTGGCGAATATGACTAGGGCGCCGATCCAGGTCCAAATGTCCGGAGTCTGGGCGAAAAAGATATAACCGATTACGGATACAAAAGGCAGGCGGAGAAACAGCACCGGTGACACCAGCGACGCTTCCGCCAAAACAAAGGCCTTCGACAAAGACCATTGCGCGGCAAAAGAAACCAGTCCCAACCCGATCAACCAAAGCAGTTGGTCGAACGTGGGGGTTACCCAATGATAAGCGGCCAGTGGGATGGCGAACGGCACCTGCATTATATAGCCGTAAAAGACAATTAGCGCTGTGGTATCGGTGCGGGACAACTTTCTGACCAAGGTATCGCTGACGGCGAAGCTGGCCGCCGCAATTAGCGCCACAATCATACCCAGATTAATCTCTACAAAGCCGGGCCGCAGGATAATCAAAGCACCGGCGAAGCCGACGCCGGTAGCGATCCATCGGTGCGAGCCGACCCTTTCGCTCAGCAGGATGACGGCAAAAATGATGGTGAACAACGGCAGCGTAAATTGCAGGGCCAGGGCGTCGGCCAAGGGGATCAGGGTTACGGAAAAAAACGACAGGGAAATTCCGGCGTAACCGGCGACATTCCGTAATATGTTTGTTTTTAACTGCAGGGTTTTTAGATTTGAGAAGCCCACCCGCCAGATTAGAGGCAGCATGATCAGCATGCCGATTAACTGACGCCAAAAGGTTTGTTCAAAGGCGTGAATGTGTTCGGATAGATGCCGGACTATCCCGACCGAAACGGAGAAAAAGAAAGCGGCGACCACCATCCATAAAACGCCCTGGAGGGGCGCCTGGGATTGGTAGCCGTCCGGCGCATCGGCGCGACCCGTCATCTATCGATTGCCCCCCAATTCGGCGAGTGCTTAATAAAGGTAATTAGAACTCTAACTTTGATTTTCGGCAAGCACCATTTACCGGCACCACTTTTTCCAAAGTTCGCGGTAGGCGTTCTCGACGGAAAGGGCGTAGGCGGAGTTGTCACAGAGCGGCGAGTCGATCAATTTTTGCCTTAATTCCCGGCGCATATGCCGGAGCATGTATTCGTCATGGGCCAGGTTTCGGGCAATTTTCAGATAATGGCCGAAGTTCGTCGCCAATAAGTCGGGGAGTCCGATCTGCGTCAGCAAGGTGCCGCCGACCCGGTCGACGAAATGCCGCCCTTCCAATGCGACAACCGGGACGCCCATGGCCAGAGCTTCAAACGTGGTTGTTGCCCCATTGAAGGGGAAGGGGTCGAGCGCAATATCGATTTGCCGATAAAGAGACAAGTGATCTGTGCGGCTGTCGTCGCCGGTACCGAGGATCAGCCTGTCCGGTAAAATACCGAAATGAATGAATTTTTCTTGCCAGGCGGATTTCAATTCCCGGTCACTGAAGTAATTGCGGTTTTTGAGATAGAGCCGCGAGTCCGGTACGGCCGCCAATATGTCCGACCACAAAGCGATAACCTGATCAGTTATTTTCTCCGGCTTGTTGAAACAGCCAAAGGTAACAAATCCGTTGTCGATGGAAGGCGGCGCTCCCGGGTCGGGAAAATCTTCGGGCGGCTGATACTGATAGAAAACCGGCAGTCGGTGAAGTTCCTCGGTAAATTGCTCTTCCGTGTTCGAGGGATGCAGCAATTCATCGGTCAGCCAGTAGTCCATTTCATCCAGACCGCTGGTGGCGCAATCGTGGTAGCTGATTTGTAGGGGTGCGGCCCGGTAGGTCGTCACCAAGGGCCGGTTGAGATTGAACCGTCCGGCCAGACAAACCAGGATATCGATCTCGTCGATTTCGATTTTTCTGGCCACGGCCTCATCACTCATCCCCAATGTCGAGGTCCAACTATCGGCCAGACGTAGAAAATCGGTGGTTATGTCGTCCGGTTTTTCGATTTCGGCATAAAGGTGAACTTCAAATTTCTGACGGTCGTGATTTGACAGCAGGGGCAGAATATTGAAACCCACCGGATGGGCGTGAAAATCAGACGACAGATACCCGACCCGTAGTTTTCTCCCGGGATCGGAGTTCCGTCCTTCGAATGTTTTACCTTCGACGCCCTCTATTTTGTGTCCATGCCCAAATTCCCGATGATACCGGAATAGGGTTTCGGCATCATGGCCCGGTTGGTTCAGGATATTGATCAACAAATTTCGCTCCGCCAACCGGCACTCGGGATTCAGCTTTATTGCGCGTTTAAAGGAGCGGCCCGCGCCTTCAAGGTCGCCCACCCATTGGCGGGCAACGCCTAAATTATTCAGATATTCGGGCATGTCCGGCGCATTGTCGGGTAAACAATTGGCGGCACGGTCCAGGGTGCGGACCGCGTCGGCCAATCTGCCGCACTTGGACAGAGCCTGGCCTAGATTGCTCAAGGCCTGAGCACAATTGGGGTCCTGTTCCAGGGCATAGCGGGAAGACGTAATGGCCTCTTCATAGTGCCCCCCCGCCAGTTGAGAGTTGCCCAAATTAACTAGTGCCGGAAACAGGCGAGGCTTGATCCGCAGGGCGTCACGGTAAGCGGCTACGGCTTCATCGGGCCGGTTTTCATCATGCAGGATATTGCCCAAATGAAAATAGGCGGCCGCGTCGTCGCCGTTCACACCGATTGCCTTGGCGATCAAAATCGTCGCTTGTCCGTGGTTGCCGGTCTGGTAGGCGAGCAGGCCGAGTTGGCGAAGCGCTTCACCATCTTGAGGGTTTTTTTTCAAAATATCGCGGTAAATGGTTTCGGCACGCGCCAACCGGCCGGCTTCATGGTGCCTGACGGCAACCTTGAAATCCTGACGTTCGCTGCCTTCGTGTCTCGGCGGTTGACTTCGCGCCATAGAAATATCGACCCGGTGCTGTCCCTGATGATTTCAAATAGGGGACCAGTTTGGCGCAGGAGAGTTAAGGACAGGTAAAAACGGTGAGTTTTCGAGTGCGGCCGATTGCCACAATTCGACGGCCTGCTTTTAAAAAATGGCACATTTCCGACAGTAATACATTGAAACACAAATTTACAACTTACCACATTGTCGACATATTCTCGTTACATTTGGGCGCTATTATGGGCATTAGTGGGCAAAGGATTTTGCCATGAATTTTCGGTTTCTAAGAAAAAAAGAAAGTGAGAATCTCATGTATAGAAGTTTTCAAGCGCATTATTACGGCAACCAAAGTTATCAGTATTATCTGGCCTCGAACCTGGTTCGGTCGCTCGGATACAACGACGCCATTCGCGTGTGCCGCCACAATCACTGGGATGAAACGCTCAGCTACATTCGGCGTGGTGATTTTAATAAGACTTGCCACTAGTTCCGTCTTCTAGCGTTCTCTTTTTCATTTAGGGAGCCGCATTCTGGCCGGCTCCCGCTTTCGATCCTTCAGCCTTTTTGGCCTTTCAATCCCGTAGGTAAAGCGATACCACCATAGACCGGCGTCCCGCCGGTTATTTTTATGGTGCACAAAGCTATGGCCGATCAGGCGATTTCCACTACCCAATCACACAAAAACGTATCCATGGTCCTGGCCGTTTTCCTGGGGTTGACTGCCGCCCTGATCTGGGGTGCCTGGCCGGTCATTTCCAAGCTCTCCATTAATCACACTCTGTCCGCTTACGATCTCACGTTGTTTCGGGTCGGCATTGCCGGTGTAATCCTGTTGCCGATTATACTCAAAAACGGGACCGGGGGATTGGGGCTGCCGAGGGCTTTTTTACTGTCCTGCGGCGCCGGCGCACCTTACATGCTGTTTGCCGCAGGCGGATTGAATTACAGCACCGCCGGTCATTTCGGTGTAGTTGCGCCCAGTTGTATGCTGATGACGTCGACCATCGGCGCCTGGTTCTTGTTTGGCGACCGTCCCAGTTCTTTCCGCCTGATAGGCCTGGCGGCGATATTTGCCGGAGTCACCCTGATCGGATGGAAAGCCTTTGCCGTCCTTGAGGAAGGGCAGTGGATCGGCGATTTGATGTTTGCCGCCGCCGGCGTTCTTTGGGCCGGATATACATTGGGGACGCGCGCTTGGTCCGTGTCGCCGCTGCAAGCAACTTCATTGGTGCCCACGATGTCGATGGTATTCTACGTGCCGTACTATTTTTTGTTCGTCGAGACCGACATGTGGGAGACTCCGCCATTGGAGTTGGCCCTGCATGCCGGTTTCCAAGGAATATTGAACGCTATTCTGGCCTTGGTCTTTTATACTAAGGTGGTTTCCATCCTGGGCGCTGCCCGTGGTGCCGTGTTTGCAACCACGGTACCTGGCATAGCCGTCATCCTCGCCTTTCCGGTTTTGGGTGAGGTGCCGACGATTATGGAATTAACCGGGGTCGCCGCCGTCTCGGCTGGGATGGTTCTGGCGATAGGACTGATTAAAAGTAAATAGTTGGGAAAGCAATGATAGTGAAAAATTGTTTTTTCGTCCTGGTGATCTCAGGCATGTTTTACGCTTGGAATTCTGCGTATGCAGAAGCACTTCCCCAGCCCTTCGGTATAATATTCGGCCAGGATTACGATGTGTCTGAGCACAAAACAGTCCGGCGCCGGGAAAATGTCCGGACGGTCGATCTCAAAACCGCCGACCGGCCGGATGACACCAAAGATTTACGCGCCGATATCTGTGACCGCTACGGCTTGCAGATCGTTACGTGGCGAAGTCATATTCGTGGGCTTGGTGCCGCCAAAGAAAGGCATTTGGAGTTGGCGGCTGAAATATCTGAAAAATTCGGCGTTCCCAGGTCCGGTCCGGCGCTCAAAAAAGCAAAATTGGTCTGGCAAAAAGGCGCTGTTACGGCTGTCTTGAAGATCAGGCGGGAAAACAGCGTTTATCAGAACCAACTCCGCTATTTCGGCCCCAAGAACGAACCCTGCCTTGCCCGGCTGATGAGACGGTTGCAGCCCAACTAAATTTTTAGGAATCGGCGACCCTAGTCCTTCAATTGCTTTTTATCGATTTTGCCGACCGGTGTTTTGGGCAGAGTGTCCAAAAATTCGACAACGGCCGGCACCTTGTACTTGACCAGGTTTTCACCGCAATAGTCGAGGACCTCTTGCTCTTCCAAAGTTTCGCCGTCCCTGGCTACCACATATGCCTTGATGACTTCACCCCGGTAATCGTCGGGAACACCGACGGCGGCGGCTTCGAGAATTTTCGGATGGGCGATCAGGACCTCGTCGATCTCCCGGGGGAACACGTTAAAGCCCGACACCAGCGCCATGTCTTTGGACCGGTCGACAATAAAAACAAAGTTGTCTTCATCCTTGTAGGCTATATCGCCAGTGTAGAGCCAGCCATCCCTGAAGGCGGCGTCGGTGGCTTCCTTGTTGTTTAAATAGCCCTTGGTGATGTGTGGCCCTTTGACGCGAATTTCACCACTTTCACCCGTGGGCATTTCCTTTGTTCCGGTTTCGACATCGACGATCTGGAACTCTACGCCTTCAAGGGGCTGGCCGGCGGATAAATCCTTACCTGGCTTCCGGAAAGAATTGCTGCAATGGGGCGCACCTTCGGTCATGCCGTATCCTTCAAGAGCCGGCACGCCGGTCCGGCTTTCCCATTCCTCGCGGGTTTTTACGGCCAACGGCGCGCCGCCGCCGGCACAATATTTGACGTTGGAGAAATCAATGTTGTCGAATTCAGGATGTTTCATCAGTGCTGAGTAGGCCGTCGCGACACCGATGATGAAGACTGTGATGGGATGCTTTTTAAAGGCGGCAAAGACTTCATCGGGATGGAACCGCGGCAAAAACATAACGGTAACCCGCCGGTATACGCTTTGATATATGCTGTGATAATGGCCCACGATGTGGAATAAGGGCGGCACGCTCAGTACGATTTCGCTTTCGGGCTCATAAGGCCAGGTTTGGTTTGAAATCTTCATGGCGGCAATGATTTCCGCGTGGGTATGGGGCACACCCTTTGAGATGCCGGTGGTGCCGCCCGTAAACAAAATTAGTGCCGGATCTTCGGCTTCCGGCAGTTCAGTCGGAAAATCACTGGGCAAATCGCTGGGCAAATCGCCGGCTGAATTATCCAGCCAGTCATCCAGTCCCTGGGAGATATCAATCAGTCCAATATTTTTTTCCGCCGCCAGCGATGCGCCGACGTCGATCGCACTGTTGTCACAAAATATATATTTTGGCTCTGAGATATCCAGCAAGGGTTCGACTTCCCTGGCTGTATAAAGAGGATTGATCATAACAACCTGTCCGCCGGCGGTTAGTATGCCGAAAACCAATTGGGGAACATCCGACGAAGTCGCCGCGGCAATTGCCACCCGATCACCTTTTTTGACTCCAATGCTGGCCAGTTTGCCGGCGATCCCGGCAACATTTTTGCCATATTCTAGATAGGTGAGTTCCTTGTCCTCGAAGATTAGTGCCGTTGCATCGCCTGCGTTATCTACGGCATATACAAGAGCATCGACGATGGTTGCAAATTCTTCGGCCATTGTTCCCCCAGAATTTAAAATATAAGTTCCGAGGAAACTTAACAGTTAGAACCGGGTTGAAAAGACCCATTGGTATGAAAATGGATCAGCGGCAAAAGAATAATCTTTGGGGCGCCTTATTTATGGTGATTTCCATGATGGGTATGGCCGGCACCGACGCCTGTGTGAAATGGGTAATGGAGACCGGCTATTCGACATTTCAGGTTGTCGCTGTCCGCGGCTGGATCATTGTCGCCATGATGATGGTCTGGATCCTGGCAACGGGAAAATCCGGCGAAATCAAAACCAACAGGATGCGGGATCATTTAATTCGTCTGGTTCTCAGTTTTGCCGGCCCGGTGTTCATGTTTGTGGCGCTGGCCAAAATGCCGGTCGCCGATGTGGTGGTGATCATTTTCGGCTCCACCTTTATGACCACCGCTCTATCCGTGCCGATATTCAAGGAGAAAGTCGGTATTCACCGATGGTCGGCGGTGGTGGCGGGATTTATCGGCGTCGTCGTGGCGCTCCGGCCCGGAACCGAACTGTTTCAGCCCGCCGCCATCTACGCCGTCTTGGCCGGCGCCGGTTTTTCCTGCCTGAATCTGACCACGCGCTGGCTCAGGGATACCGAATCGACTCTGCAAATTACGTTTATCACCATGGTCGGCTTTTCCGTGTTCGCCAGCGTTACCTTGCCGTTTGTCTGGAAGCCCATTCCGGTCGAGCAGTATTGGATATTCGCCTTGATGGCGGTCTTTACGCTGATCGGCTACGTATTTCTGACCCAGGCCTTCCATACCGGTGATGTCAGTATCGTCGCGCCCTATGAGTATTCCGTGCTGGTATGGGCCGTGATGACTGGCTACGCAATTTGGGGGGACGTGCCGGACGTATTTATCTGGACCGGGGCGGCAATCATTGTGATCAGTGGACTTTATCTTATCCATCGTGAAGCCCGGCATGGCGGGCCAACGGCGGCGGAACCCCCTGCGGGTTGAGGATTCGGTCCATTTGCCTTTGGCCACTTTTGCCGCTTTAATGCGGCCCATATTAAAACAAGCGAAAAAATCGAATAGGCGAAACAGTGGACGGCGATACCAGCCTCACCCTCGATACCAAATACAGCGCCACCTCCGGGCGGGTCTTCGTTACCGGTGTTCAGGCATTGACGCGTCTGCCGATGATGCAGCGGCAGCGGGATTTGGCGGCGGGGCTCAACACAGCGGGATATATCACCGGTTATCGCGGCTCGCCTTTGGGGACCTATGATTCCGCCCTCTGGCGGGCCTCCAAATTTCTGGAAGACAATCACATCCGCTTTCAGCCTGGCGTCAATGAAGACATCGCGGCAACGGCCTGCTGGGGAACGCAGCAGGTGGGCATCTGGAAATCCGAAACCGAACAGGCCAAGTATGACGGCGTGTTTGCCATCTGGTACGGCAAAGGGCCGGGCGTCGACCGGTCGGGCGACCCGTTCAAGCACGGCAATATGGCCGGTACGTCGCTCCACGGTGGCGTGCTGGTTCTGATGGGGGACGACCACGGCGCCAAGTCCTCGACCACGGCGCACCAATCGGAGCAGGCTCTGATGGCCGCCATGATTCCCGTCCTCTATCCCGCGAGTGTCCAGGAATATATCGACTATGGGCTCTTTGGCATCGCCATGGGTCGCTATTCCGGTTGCTGGACCGGCATCAAATGTGTCGGTGATGTGGTTGAAAGCGCGGCGTCGGTAGACATCGATCCAGGGCGAATCAATATCAGACATCCCGAAAATTTTGATTTTCCTGAAGACGGTATTCACATTCGCTGGCCCGATAATCCCTTGGTTCAGGAACAGCGTCTGGTCTCGGTCAAACTCAAGGCGGTTAATGCATTTGCGCGCGCCAACAAGTTGGATCGGATCAGTCATCCGGCTCAAAAAAAACGCCTGGGCATCGCCGCTGCTGGCAAGGCTTGGCTCGACGTCTGCCAGGCCTTCGAGGAATTGGGTCTCGGCAATGAGACCCGCCGGGGTCTCGGTATCACTGTCTACAAGGTGGCCATGCCGTGGCCGTTGGAGCCGGAGGGCATCAGAGACTGGGCGGCGGGCCATGATGAAATTCTGGTGGTGGAGGAAAAGCGCAACATCATCGAAGATCAGTTGGCCAGGGCGCTCTACGATCTGCCCGAAGGTCAACGGCCCCGGATCGTCGGCCGGTTGGACGAGAGCGGCAATCCTCTGACACCCGAATTCGGTGAACTATCGGGTACGTTGGTGGCCCAGATAATTGCCAATCGTTTTCAGGCGTTGGAACCGGAAAGCTGCCTCAATTCGGCGGCGGCGGCGATCACGGCGCGCACCAGGGACAGCAACCGCCCTTCGGCGCCGCCTGAGCGGTCGCCCTGGTTCTGCGCCGGATGTCCCCACAACACATCGACCAAAGTACCCAGCGGCAGCCGTGCCTTGGCGGGAATCGGCTGTCACACCATGTCCATTTTCATGGACCGCAAAACCGCCGCCTATACCCATATGGGCGGCGAGGGCGGAACCTGGATCGGCCAGGCGCCGTTCACCACGGCCAAGCACGTGTTTCAGAATATCGGCGACGGCACCTACGTCCATTCCGGCATCCTGGGCATCCGGGCGGCTGTAGCCGCCGGTGTCAACATGACCTTCAAAATACTTTTTAACGATGCCGTCGCTCTCACCGGCGGCCAGCCCATGGACGGGGAATTCTATCCCTGGAATATCTCCTGCCAGATCGCAGCCGAGGGTGTGCGGCGTATTGCCGTGGTCACCGATGAGCCCGGTAAATATCCGTCCAACGTTCAATGGGCGCCGCAGGTCGAAATTTTCCACCGGCGCGAGCTCAACAGCATTCAGGAGCAAATGCGCGAAGAAAAGGGCGTTACGGCGATCATCTACGACCAGACCTGCGCCGCCGAAAAACGCCGCCGCCGAAAACGGGGTGCCTTTCCCGATCCGGCCCGGCGGGTGTTTATCAATGCGGCGGTCTGCGAAGGGTGCGGCGAATGCAACCGGGTGGCCAACTGTGTCGCCGTGCAGCCGTTGGATACCGAATTGGGCCGCAAACGGGTGATCGATCAATCCTCCTGCAACAAGGACTTCTCTTGCCTCGAAGCCTTCTGCCCCAGTTTCGTCACGGTCGAGGGCGGCAGCTTGCGGAAAGCAGCGCCACCCGATCTTAGTGATGAAGATGGGAGTGCGGACCCTGCTGTAGGCTTACCGGAACCGACAATTGCGGAAATCTCCGACAGCTACAATCTTCTGCTGACGGGCATTGGGGGCACGGGCGTTATAACGTCGGGCGCCTTGTTGGGCGTGGCGGCGCATCTGGAAGGCAAGGGATGCTCGGTTCTGGACCAGACCGGTCTGGCGCAGAAAAACGGCGCCGTGATGAGCCATGTTCGGGTGACCGACAATCCTGACCGGGTCCTGGGTACCCGTGTCGGCACCGCCATGGCCGATTTGATTTTGGGCTTCGATATGGTGGTCGCGGCAGGGCAGGCGGCGGTCAACGCCATGAGTGGGGAGCGGACCTACGCCGTCATCAACGATCATCTTGTCCCTCTGGCGGCTTTTGCCGAACGGCCCGATCTGCCGCTGCAAGCCGGCGGCTATACCGACGTCATCCGGGCGACCCTGGGAGGCGACCGGGTGGATTTCATGGATGCCACCCGGACGGCGACCAAATTGCTGGGCGATTCCATCGGCGCCAATATTTTCCTCATGGGATACGCCTGCCAGAAAGGCTACCTGCCGCTGGCGGCATCTTCGATCCAGGAGGCTATCCGGCTGAACAATGTGTCTGTCGAAATGAATTTGAAATCCTTTGCCTGGGGCCGGGTGGCGGCGGCTGACCCGGATCGCGTGGCGGCTTTGGTCGGCGAAGAGACGGTGGTTGACCAAAGTTTCGACCTGTCTCGTTTTATCGAGGCGCGAAAAACCGATCTCCAAGAATACCAAAATGCCGCCTATGGAAGGGAATATCAACGAGTCATAGAAAATGTGAAGGCTGCGGAACAGACCATTTTACCGGGCGATAGCGATCTCACGGAAACGGCAGCACGCGGTCTCTATAAGCTAATGGCCTACAAGGACGAGTACGAAGTGGCGCGGCTGTACCAGGACATCGACAGCCAAATCGCCAAAGAGTTTGACGGCGGCTATCAAATCCATTTTCATTTTGCGCCGCCTCTTCTAGGTGAAACGAAAAGAGAGTACGGCCCCTGGATGGCGCGGGCGATGCATCTGCTGGTCAAAATGAAATTCCTGCGGGGGACACCCCTCGATCCGTTCGGCTATTTGGCGGAGCGCCGGCAGGAACGACAGCTCGTTGCGGCTTACAAAACGACATTGGCTGAAATTTGCGATGGGTTAACTGCGGACAATCACGATACAGCCGTTGCCCTGGCCGCGCTGCCGACTAACATCCGCGGTTTCGGGTCCATCAAACAAACGGCGATCATTGCGGCGGAACAGGAACAGGCCGATCTGCTGCTGAAATTCAGGGACAGGACGGCTAAAGCGGCCGAAGCGACGGCTGCGGAATAAAAATTTATCCCTTATGGTTTTCGATTAGATCGGGAAGTTGTCGTAGGTCATCGAATATCAATGACGCTCCCAACTCGAATAGGCGCTGTCCGTGGTCCGGCGGGCAATGGCAACCGCCGGTGAAGCCAAACACCGTCATGCCGGCGGCCAGACCGGCAGAGACACCGTGGACGCTGTCTTCCACCACCAGGCAATCGGCGGGCGGTACATTCATCTGCTGTGCGGCATAAAGAAACAGGTCCGGGGCGGGTTTGCCCCGCGTCACCATTTCGGCGTTGAAGACATTGCCGTTAAAAAAGCCGTCGAGTTGCGCCGCCGTCAAGGTTCCCCTCAGCCGGGCGATTTCTCCGTTGGAGGCAACGCAGTATTTTTGTTCCAGATTGCGGAGGACATCTTTGATCCCGGGCATATCCACCGGTTCAGACTCGGCCAGTTGCATGATGCGTTGGACAAACCGCTCGCTCATGTCGCCGGGCAGGGGATGGTTGTGCTTATTGGCGATATCCTTATACATCTCCGTACCGACCACGCCCATATAGGGTTCGATATCTTTCGCCGTCAGGGGAATACCTGCTTCGGATATGACCTCGGCTTGGGCCTGGAACGCCATAAGTTCGCTGTCCGCCAGCACCCCGTCGCAGTCGAAGATTACGAGATCGATTTTCCCGGCTACTCCCATTTTGGATCACGTTTTTCCAGAAAGGCTTTGACACCTTCGACAAAGTCCGGTGTGCCGGCCAGCGCCGCTGCCTTTTCAAGCTCATAATCCAGACCTTCTTCGAAGGTCATACCGCCGCCCAGGGTGACGCAGCGCCGGATTGCCGCCAACGCCTTGGCCGGTTTCGCGGCCAGGCTTTCAGCGTAAGCTTGAACATATGGCCGCAATTCCTCCGCCGGATGAAGCTCGTCGACCAGACCGATGTCCAGCGCATTGATGGCCGATAGGATTTCACCGTCATACAGGAACTTGATCGCCCTGGGTCGCCCGATCAGGCGCGCCAGGGCCTGGGTGGTGCCGACGGGCGGAATGAAACCGATGGCGATTTCCGGCTGACCGATTTTGGCGTCCTCGGCAGCGAAACGCAGATCGCAATGGAAGGTCAATTCCAGACCGCCGCCGACCGCCATCCCGTGTATGGCGGCTAATATAGGTTTAGGAGAATTCTGCATGAGACGGGCTTGGCCATGGCAAATCTCGACCCATTCACGCATTCCCTCTTGCCCGATTCCGTCAAAAACGGTCAGGTCGCCGCCGGCGGAATAATAATTCTCCAACGCGCTGGCGACGACGATGACCCGCACCTCGTCGTTGTCGATCATGTCCTGGACGGCTACGGTATATTCGCGCAGCATATCCCAATTGAAACTATTGAGCGGCGGCCGGTTGTATTCAATCCAGCCGACTTTATTAATCACCGACAGATTTAGATACTCAAACGCCATGGTCCGGTAATTCCTGCTCGAATTTTTCGATTGCCTGCCAGACATGGGCGGGATTTTCCACATGGGGATTGTGAGCGGTTTCCGGTATTTCAATTGCGGACTTGTCGTATTCAGCCAGTTCCGCCACCGAAACCATTGGATCGTTTGATCCGCAGGACAGCCGGATAGGGCATTGTGCCGGTTTAGCAACGTCGCCCAGGGGAATGCCGCTGGAATCCAGAATATTGGTATCCGCAGCCAATCCGTAGCCGCCATCTTTGGAAGCGATTCCGTTTTCCAGAATGGGTGAATCGAGTTCGACCAAACCGCTCAAACCCGAGACCATTCGGTAGCGCTCTAGCGCTTCTTCGCGGGTCTGGAAAAGACGGTCCGGCTTGTCCAGATATTCCTGATTTTTCTCCATCATTTTGTCGGTCCATTTGGCAATGGTGCCGATGGTCATTACGCCGGCTACCCTGACCTGGTACCAGCCGCTGGCCATGGCCAAGCCGATTGTGCCGCCCATGGAATGTCCGACGATAACCAGCCGCTTGGAATTTCTGACCAGCGGCGCCAAGCCCGCCGCGAACTCTCCGATGCTGTAGGAATCGGACCAGGGGGACCGGCCATGGCCGAGAATATCGGGAATGATCCATTGTCCCGCCTCTTCATCCTTTATGACATCGCGAAGCCCCGACCACACATCGCCATTGGTGCAGCCGCCATGCAGTAGAAGATATGTGGTTTTTCCCGCCCCGCCCCGGTTTACCCAGAGACCACTTGTCTGTTCGGTGTCAAACATGTCGGATCAAGTATCGATGCGTTCCGCAATGGCGATGGTTCGGTAGAGGCGCTGGACGATGGGCTTTTCCATCAGGGTGCCGTCGATAACGGCAAAACCCTTGTCCTGGGATTCATATTTTTCGATCAGGTCCCGCGCCTTGGCGACCTCCTCCTCGGATGGGCTGAAGACCTCATTGATGATGTCCACCTGTTTGGGGTGAATGGCGCACTTGCCGGTGAAACCCAAATTCGAAGCGGCCGATGTCTCCTCCTTCAATTCATCCAAATCGTCGAGATTGAAGTTAGGCATATCCAGCAGATCGATGTTGGCGGCGGCGGCGGCGTGGACGAGGTGCTGGCGGGCGTAAAGCAACGAGTCCCAACCGGGTTCGACCCGTAAGTCCGCCGACATGTCGAAGCCGCCGAACACCAGCGATCCGACCTTGTGGCTCGCCTTGGCGATTTCGTATGCGGTCTTGAGACCGTCATTGGTTTCAATCAACGGGTGGAAACGGACATTTGAATGTTTGGCGCTGATTAAATCCCGCAGGATACGCACTTCTTCAGGCGCAGAAATTTTAGGGATCATTATGCCGTCGGGTGCCACCTCGGTTTCCGCTAGCGTTAATATGTCGGCCAGGCCAGCCGAAGTTCTAAGCGAGTTGATGCGTACCCATCGTTCGACCCTCGCCGGCTTCTTCTTTTCCGCAAAAAGTGCAAACGTATCTCGGCGCACCTGATCCTTAACATCATCGGCGACGGCATCTTCCAGATCTATGCAGACGATATCAACGCCTGTGCCCACCGCCTTGTCGTAGACTTCGAGCCGTGCACCGGGCACAAACAGCAAGCTGCGGCGCGGGTTAATGTGCGACGTGCCGGAACGGGGTGTCATTGGTCAAATCCTTTTTCATCTGAGCACCTATTTACCGGTCCAAATCAGTTATGACCATAGTCTTTATGCGACTTTGAGAGATTCCTGTTGCGATAATTTCCAACTCGGATAATACTTCAATTATCAAATTAGTGAGAACCGGCAAACCGGTCTCGGAAAAACAGGGCATAAAACAAAAGGGAGATGGAAATGACTTTCCACAAAAAATACGCGTATCTAACTGCTGGTGCGGCGGTAGCGGCGTTTATGGCTTCGAGCCCGGCGAACGCACGGGTAGATGGTGATACGATCACCCTCGGCGCGGCGCTTTCACTGACCGGCAAATATTCGACGGCCGGACATCATACCCAACGCGGCTACGAAATGGCGGTGAAGAAAATCAACGCTGCCGGCGGCGTCAAAGTCGGCGGCAAAAGCTATAAGCTCAAAGTAAAATATTACGACGACGAATCGACACCGGCGCGCGGCGCTCAGCTCGCCGAACGTCTGATTAAACAGGACGGCGTTAAGTTTATGTTGGGCCCGTACAGTTCCGGTCTTACCAAGGCTATCGCGCCGGTTACGGAAAAATTCAAAATTCCCATGGTCGAAGGCAACGGCGCGTCGCGGTCGCTTTTTACCAAAGGCTATAAATATCTGTTTGCGGTGTTGTCGACGTCAGAACAGTATCTGGCGGAATCGATCAATCTGGCGGCCGAAGACGCCAAGGCCAAAGGCCGCGATCCTTCCAGCGTTAAAGTCGCCATGGCGTTTGAAAACGATCCATTTTCGCAGGACGTCTATTTGGGCGTCAAGGACATGATCAAAAAATACAATATGAAAATTGTCATTGACGACAAACTGCCGCCGGAACTGAACGACATGGCCGCTACGCTGAATAAGGTGAAAGCCTTGAAGCCGGACGTTTTGATCGTTTCCGGTCACTCCAAGGGCGCCGCCTTGGCGATCCGTCAAACCAAGCAGATGAAAGTTAAGGTTCCAATGTTGGCCATGACCCATTGCGAATCCGCCAAAGTGACCGACGCCAAGAAATATGGTAAAGGATCGGCGGAAGGGACGCTCTGCGCCACCCAGTGGGCCGAAACCATGTCCTACAAGGATCCGATTTTCGGCAGTGCACGCGCTTACTACGACGAGTTTAATAAGATTTACGGCTATACGCCGCCTTATCAAGCCGCCGAATCAAGCGCCGCCGTTTACGTCTATGCCAAGGCCTTAGAGGCAGCAAATTCGTTCGAATCCGCTAAGGTTCGCGATGCATTGGCGGCGACCCAATTGCAGACTTTCTACGGCAACGTCAAGTTCTCACCGGCCGGCAACAACATCGCCAAGCCGATGATTCTGCGTCAAATCCAAGGTGGAAAATATATCCCCGTGGCGCCGAGTAAATTTGCTTCCGGCAAATATCAATCGGGCAGCTAGTCGGTATTTGGTAGTAATTACTTAGGTAACGCGCCCGCATCAAATTCATTGGTGCGGGCGCGGCATCGTCGTTATGGACAATCTGCTTCTGCTATTTCAAGCACCGACACTCACGGTCCAGGTTTTCATCGATGGGCTCTTGGTCGGTGCGATATTCGCCCTTCCCGCCTATGGCATGGCGCTGGTTTGGGGTGTCATGAACGTCATCAATGTGGCCCAAGGTGAACTTGTGGTTGTCGGCGGTTTCGTTACCCTGGCCCTGGTTCAATTGGGTATAAATCCCCTGCTGACGGTACCCATTTCTGCGGCGGTCCTGTTTGTGATCGGGTGGGGGGTTTATCGTTTGGTTATTTACCGGGTGGTTGACCGCGATTTATTTATTTCAATTCTGGCCACGTTCGGAATCAGTATCGTTATTCAGCAACTGCTCAATCAGATTTTCGGCGCCGATATTCAAAGCGTCGAATCCGGTCTCGGCACGTGGTCGTTCTTCGACAACGCCATCACCATTCCCCAAATCAAGGTGGTCGCCTTTGTGTTGGTATTTATCCTGGGTGGCATATTGGTGTTTTTTCTTAAACAATCCAAGCTCGGCCGGGCCATCAGGGCAACCGCGCAGGATGCCCGCGCGGCCCGGATTATGGGCGTCAACACCGATCAAGTTTACGCCACCACCTTTGCGCTCAATTCGGCCATCTGCGGTGCTGCGGGATCCTTGGTTGTAATGACCTGGATTATTCATCCGTTCCTGGGGGTTCCCTACACTGTCCGGTCCTTCACTATCGTCGTCGTTGCCGGGCTCGGCAATATTGGCGCGGTCGTGGTCTCCGCTTTGGGGCTTGGCGCCTTGGAGAACTTCGCCGGTTTTATCCTGGGCGCGGAGTTTCAACTGGCGTTCGTCTATATCCTGATGGTGGTTATTTTGGTCTGGCGGAATTTCCTTCTTAAAAAAGAGAGGAAATATCTGGCATGACATCCTCCGGATCGAAATCTCTTAGCTATGTCGTGATCGGTGTCGCCGGCCTTGCCGCGCCGTTTCTGTTTCCCACCATCATCACCCAACTTTCCGTCGGATGGTTAATGATCCTTTTGGCTTTGACCTGGGATACCCAGGGCGGACAAATGGGCTACAATTCGTTCGGCAACATTCTCTATTTCGGTATCGGCACGTATGTCTGTATCGCCGTCCAGGTGGGCATGGTGACCGATCTCGGCGAATACACGGCTGCCGGCGGCGCCAAAGCGGTAACCTTTACCACCGAGCAATATTTGACGGGTTTGGGCGTCGGTATGATCGCGGGTGCCGTGGTCGCGGTGATCGTTGCGGCAATATTGGGTTCCGGCATATTAGGGCTGCGTGGTCACTATTTCGCCATTGCGACCCTCGGTCTCGGTATTGCGGCGGGCGAACTGGCGGGCGGTTGGGAATTGATCGGCGCCGGTTCCGGTATTTCGGCGCCGGTATTTCCCGACGCCCTCGGCGACCGGTCGTTTTTCTTCTATTTCTTTTTCTTTATTCTGGCGGTGATCACCTTCTTTTGCCTGAAGTGGATTTATGCGGGGCGTTTCGGTTTGGCGATCAACGCCATTCGTGACGATGAAGATAAAGCCGAAGCCATGGGCGTCAGGACCGTTCGCTACAAAACCATATCCTGGTGTGTATCGGCGTTTTTCCTGGCTTTGGCTGGTGGTCCGTTCGGGTTGCTGGTCGGTTTCGTCGATCCCCGCGATACCGCTTTCGCCGGCATCACTTTCGGGGTCTGGATGGTGTTGATGGCCATATTGGGTGGCAAGGGAACAATCTGGGGGCCGGTAATCGGCGCCATTATTTTCCACATCACCCAGGAATTGTTCTGGACCTTTTTGCTCGGCTGGCAGCGGGTTGCGCTGGGGGCTCTTATCGTCGTCATTGTCGTCTTTTTTCCCAAGGGAATTCTGGGTTGGGTGCGGGACGCCTGGCCGGAAAGATTTGGCGAAACGGTTGACGAAGAGGCGAGAGCAAGCCGGGAGGGCGCGGTATGAGCGATCAGGTGGACCGGCCCATGCTTGAAGTAACCGGCGTAAGCAAAGTATTCGGCGGCGTCATCGCCAATGAAAATGTCAGCATGAACGTCCCGGAGGGAAAAATCATCGGTCTGATCGGCCCCAACGGTTCCGGTAAAACGACCCTGTTCAATTCTATTGTCGGGTACCATCCCATCGATTCCGGTTCGGTTAAGTTTCAGGGAAGGGAAATATCAAAAATGCGGGTGGCCGATATTGCCCGCCTGGGTATGCTGCGCACCTTCCAGCAGACCCGTGTCTACGGTGACATGAATTGCGTCAAAAATATGCTGATCAGCCTGCCGAACAAGGATGAAAGCCTTCTCGGTATGTTCGCCAAGTTTCCGCCTGAAGCCTATGACAAGGCCGAACAAATCCTTGAATTTGTCGGTCTCTATTCGAAACGGAATTTGCTGGCCGGGGAACTCTCTTTCGGCCAGCAGAAGTTGTTGGAATTCGCCATGGCGCTGATGAAAGAGCCGAAAATTTTGCTGCTTGATGAACCGACCGCGGGAATCAACCCGACCCTGATCAACGGCATCATCGACCGTTTGAAACGGGCCAACGATCAGTTGGGAATTACCCTGTTCGTCATCGAACACAACATGCGGGTGATAATGAATTTGGCCGAGCATATTTATTGCCTGGCGCACGGTCAGCTTTTGGCCGACGGTCCTCCCGAATTAATTCAGGACAATCAGCTGGTCATCGACGCCTACCTGGGAGCCCACTGATGGCCGACACCGATAAAATTTCCGGTTACGGACTGGGCAGTGTCAAGACCGTGATGTCGGTAGACGATGTCGCCCGCGAGGCCGAAAAACTTGCAACGGAAGGACCCAGCCGGGGAACATTGCTTGACCTTATAGAAGGTGAGCCGCAGGTTGTTATCGAAGGGTTGGTGGCCGGATACGGAAAAATGGAGGTCCTGCACGGTGTCGATCTTTTTATTGGACAGGGGCAATCTTTATGTCTCATCGGTCCAAACGGCGCCGGCAAATCAACTATTCTTCATTCCATCTATGGGTTTACCAACATCATGGACGGAGCGATCATCGTCAACGACCATCCGGTTACCTTATTGTCGCCGAACGATAAATTGAAGAACGCCGGCGTTGCCTACATTTTGCAGGATAACTCAGTATTTCCGGATATGACGGTGGAGGAAAACCTGCTGATGGGCGGATACCTGATGGACAGTGTCGACCTGGCCAAAGATGCAGCGGAAAAGGTTTTGGAAAAATATACTCGGCTTCGGGAGCGGCGAGATCAACGTGCAGGCGTTCTGTCGGGCGGAGAACGCCGGTTGTTGGAAATTTCCCGCGCTCTGATCATGAATCCTGATGTTTTATTGGTCGATGAACCGTCCATCGGGTTGGAACCGCGGTTTATCGATATGGTTTTCGAAATTTTGGATGATCTTCAAAATAAAGATGGCAAAACCATTATTATGGTCGAGCAGAATGCAAAAAAAGGCCTGGAGTTCGCCGATGTCGGATATGTTCTGGTGTCCGGTCAGCTGGCGAAAGCAGGGAAGGGCAAGGAACTTCTGGAAGATTCTGATGTTGGTCGTCTGTTCCTCGGCGGCTAGTTCAATAAATAGTTGAAATCTATGATAAAATGCCCAGATTAGATGGGCAGTTTGTTTGTTGGCTAGGGCGGAGTATGATTTGAGGGATATCACATCATCCGCAAAAAATTTGGATGATGTTTTCCGCAGTGTCTTTGACGGTGCGAAAGACTTCATGGCCGTAATTGATGAAAGGTCAATCATTATTGAAATCAATGAGGCGGCAGTCGTGCGCCTCGATGCCACCAAACCCGAACTCATCGGCCAGCCGATTACTAATTTTTTCCCACCGGCTTTGGCGGACTTTCGAAAAGAACAATATAAAAACGCTTTCAAAAGCCAGTCCACCCAATCATACGAAAGCGAACGCAACGGTCTTTGGTCAGAGACCGTTCTAAGTCCGATATTTAACGATCAAGGTGAGGTCATGTACCTTTCCGTCGTTGCCAGAGATATCACCACACAAAAAATTGCCGAACAGGAATTGGACCGGTCTGTCGAGACCATGCAGAATTTATTTGATCTCGGTTTCGTCGGTATGGCCCTGACGTCGGCAGAAAAAAAATGGTTGCGCGTCAATGACCAACTGTGTGAAATGCTCGGTTACAGCAGGGAAGAACTGCTGCAAATGACTTGGGGAGACGTCACCCATCCGGATTATCTCGCACCCAATGAAATACCTTATTCACAAGTTCTGGCGGGTGAAAAGGCCGGCTACTCTTTCGATAAAACCTACATTCGAAAAGACGGTGGAGAAATTTTTGTTTCCGTTTCCAGCCGCTGCTTTCGCAATTCCGATGGGGGAATCGAATATTTTATTACTTTGATCAACGATATTACCGAGCGGAAAAACAACGTTTTGGCGCTCCAGAAGGCCCACGACGAGTTGGAAGAAAGAATTGCGGAACGCACTGCCGCATTAACGCAGGAAATCGGAGAGCGCCGCCGTACGGAAGAAGCCCTCCTTAAAAGTGAGGAAAGGTTCCGTGACTTTGCCGTAAGCGCCGCCGACAGTTATTGGGAATTCGATAAGAATTTGGTGCTTACCTATATGTCCGCGGCAGCGCCAGCGCCTAATTTCTGGAACGAAGAAAGTGTTATCGGCAAAACAGTCGCTCAACTCCAGCCGGATACCGAAGAAAATAAAGAACTGAGAAAAGAACTAATTAGGGCCTTTGAATCCCAGAAACCTTTTCGAAATTTGCCGTCGGTTGAAACCGATCTCGACAACAAGAAACTACATTTTCGCAGAAGTGCGATTCCCTTATTTGACAGCGATGGCAAATTCAGCGGCTATCGCGGTATTACCGTTAATGTAACCGAAGTTGTCGAGGAGCGGGCGCGGGCCGCGGCGGAACTAAAGAAAAAATCCGAGAGCGAGGAGTTGCTCCATAGGATATCGGCGTCAGCGAACGAGGCGTCCAGCGTCAAAGAGGCCTTTCAAGCTTGTTTGGATGTCATTTGCGATATTACCGGATGGTCGTTCGGGTGCGTATGGGTGGTTGCGGAAGATCAACCCACACGTATCGTTTCCGCTGATATTTGGCGAATTGTGAACTCGGAAAAATTCGAACCGCTGAAGGACTATACTGTTGGCCTCGAAATCAAGCCCGGCGAAGGCAGAATCGGCCAAGTTTTTAAAACCGGACAGGCTTATTGGTCACCGAATATTGCCGATGAAGTCAGAAGACCGAGAGCACAAATGATATACGATTGCGGTGGCCAAGGCGCCGTGCTGTCGCCGGTAAGAATAGGCGGAGAGGTAGCCGCAATTTTTGAGTTTGTGGTTGAAGACTGGCACGACATGGACCGGCTGTATTCGTCTTCGCTTGAACAGATTGAGATTCAATTGGGTCACGTTATTGCCCGCGAGCGAGCTAAAGAAGCCTTGCGTGCCAGTGAAGAAAGATTGAGGGATTTTGCCGAGTCCGGCGCCGACCGCTTCTGGGAAACCGATGAAAACTTAAAATATACCTTTGTATCCCAACCCGTCGGCAGTCTGACAAATTCGGTTGAATATTTGTTGGGAAAATCTCCATGGGAAGTCGGTAATTTGAAACTGGAGCAAAACCAGGACAACTGGCAATACCTGAAGGAAACTATGGCGGCCCGTCAGCCATTTAGAAATTTTCGTTATACCTGGACCAATAATGAGGGCCAGAAATGTTTTTTAAGGGCATCTGGTAACCCCTATTTCGATAGTGCAGCAAAATTTAAGGGCTATCGAGGTATTACCGTCGACGAAACGGCGGAAGTAAAAGCCAAGGAACAGGCCGAGGATATCAGGCAAAGGTTTTTCGATGCCATGGAAAACCTTGATGCCGGATTTATTCTTTGGGGGCCCGATGATCGTCTAATTATGTCCAACAGTTTTATTGAAGAAGTGCAGCCGCAGGTGAAGGATATTCTGAAGCCGGGTCTTAGCTATGAAGAATTCGTCAGAGCCAATGCCAAAACCGATTGGGCGGAGTCTAATTCATTTGGAGGAGAAGATTGGGTGGAGATGCGATTGCGGCAACACAATTCTCCAAAAAGCGAACTTGAATATCATCTCGATGACGGCAGGTGGTTTAGAGTCCGAAAACAAAAATTAAGGGACGGCAGTACGATCGCTTTTCACGTTGAAATCACCAATTCAAAACGCCGGGAGAACGAATTAAACCAGGCGATCCAGGAAGCAGAGGCCGCAAACCGGACGAAGTCCGAATTTCTGGCAAATATGAGTCATGAACTCCGAACGCCGCTGAATGCGATTATTGGATTTTCCGATGCCCTCGCCCACGGCGTGTTCGGCTCGCTGGCCAACAATCGACAACTGGAATATTTGGACAATATCAACGAAGCAGGCACCCATCTTTTGGAATTGATCAATGATATTCTCGATGTTTCGACGATTGAGGCCGGCCAACTCGAACTGAACATCAACAATACGAATTTGGGGGAGATCGTTGAATCTGCATTGCGACTGGTCGAACAGCGGGCCCGGGATCGGGGTGTTGAACTAGAGAACCACCTCAACGATGAAAAATTATTGGTGTCCGTCGATACACTGCGAATGAAGCAGGTTTTTGTGAATTTAATGTCCAATGCCATCAAGTTCACGCCCGAGGGGGGCAAAGTCACCATGAATGTCAGGAAAGTCGATAACAGTGGTCTGGCGATTGAAATTAGCGACACCGGCGTTGGAATGGATGAAGTTGGAATTAAAAAAGCGCTGATGACCTTCGGTCAGGTGCAAAGCGATTTGTCGCGGGAGGAAGAAGGAACCGGGCTGGGTATTCCATTAACCAAAGGGTTGGTAGAGGCGCACGGTGGAACTCTCGAAATTCAAAGTAAATTGGGCGTTGGGACAACGGTTACCGTCAATTTACCGCATCCCCTGCACTGACAACCAGCCGGTATTCTAAAAAAAGGCAACAAAAAAAGCCGCCGGGATCGCTCCCGACGGCTTTTTTAAAATCCGGTCTTTTAGTTAAAAGAGACCTGAACCCGCCGGTTGGCCGCTTGGGCGGTGCCGTCAGGTGTTTTCATCCACGGTTGGTTTTCGCCGTGGCTTTCCACTTTGAGCGCACCGCCCGAAATACCCCTTTCGGACAGAGCTTTTGCGACCGATTTAGCCCGCATCATGGAAAGCTTGTCGTTGTAACTATTGGCGCCCGCCTTATCGGTATGGCCGGAAATCGAAATGCGGCCGGGTTTGGCGGCATAAGCCGCGGCGGCAATTTGCGAAATGACACCTTGCGCTTTGGCGTTGAGATTCGATTTATCGAAATCGAAATAAACGACAAACCTGGCGGCCGGAGCTTTTTTGGCCATGGGTTTCATCATTTTCGGCTTCAAGGCGCCTTCGACATAGGCGATGGCGACGTCAAAGCCGTCGCGGCACCAAGCGATATCCTTGGGCTGGAAATTTTCTTCCTGCTCCTGCATCCAGCAATCAAACATTGCCTGAGCCCGGGCGGCTTGCTTGGGAGCAACCCGGTCACCGCCGGCTTCCAGAGCGCGGACGAGACGGGCGCGGGCAGAACTCATAGAACCGACATTTTGGTCGGGGATTTCGCGCGCGGCCATATTCTGGGGGCCGAATTTTTTCGCGTTGGCTGCATCCAGAGCGCGGGAATTAAAAAATTCACCATCGGTCCAGTCGTCTTCGTCGATTTCCATGGATGCCAGAGTTACGTATTCCATGTGCAAAGCTTTTTGAAAAGCGTTGCCCTTGGAAGGCGCATTGCGGACGGCGTCTGTACTGAAATTACCGGCGCATGCCGTCAACAACAATGTCGATGCCCCCGCAACAATTATATTTTTTAATTTCAACATCATTACCTCCTTAATGTTGCTTCTTTTTTTACCTGAATTGGTACCGTTTCAAAACTATGATCCTCGTCGATCTCGCTCGATATAAGATCTTTGATCATTTTCCCCTTCAAGGCATTAGAAATGGCTTTATCCATCTCTTGACCTATTTGATCTATGTCTGTTTGACCGTTAATACCGGCCGGGCCGATATACTCCGTTTCTTCTGCAACTTTAACGGCAGAAATTAGATATTCCAAGGGTGTTGTGTCGAATGGTCTCCCCGGAATGTAACATTGTTCCACATCTTTAGTTTTAACGACAAATCCTTCAATCTCCAAAATATTTAAAATCGAATCTATCGCTTCCACCGGAACGTTTAATTTATCGGCCAAGCCTTCTAGTGACCAAGCCGCCTTTCCACTATAGAAGTTGGTTCCGATGCATCCCATTACAAGCAAGGACAAATATTCTTTCATTCTGCTGCTTAATAATTTTTTAGATTGGTCACCTGATAGATATTCGGGGTGCTGATGGTAAAAAGCTACGGCCGCGCCGATCATCAAGATTAGCCAGGTCAAATAAAGCCAGATCATAAAAAATATGAGGGAAGCAAACGCCGAATAGACCGCTTCGTATTGCGTTGACGTAACCACGACATTGGCGAATATCCAGCCGGTTAATTTCCACAAAATACTGGCGACTACGGCGCCAATCAGTGCCGATTTAATTTTCACCTTGGTGTTGGGAATAAAGACGTAAAAAAACGAAAAAGCGGCAATACTGAGAACCAATGGCACAAATACCACGGAGACTTCGATCAGCCAGCCTAAAGGTTGAATTTGGGTCAAGGATTTGACCAGGGTACTGTTCATCGCCGTAGCGCTGATTCCCGTGGAAGCGACAATCAGCATGGGACCTACCAGAATAACGCTGATATAGTCGCTGAATCGCTGGGCGATTGGTCGGCTTTCTCTAATTTGCCAGATAAAATTGAACGCCCGCTCCACCTTTTGCATCACTGATATGACCGTATAAAGCAACAGGACCAGGCCGATCGAGCCGAGCACGCCCACCTTCATACGTTCGACGAAATCGATAATCGTCAGGGTAATGTCCTGGCCTTTCTCGCCCAGCGGTTCGAGAAGATTGAACAAAAACGGGCCGATTTCATTGTGGACGCCGAAACCCTTGAGGATGGAAAAGCTGATGGCCAGCAGCGGCACCAGAGACAATAGGGTGGTATAAACCAGGCTCATGGCCCGCAAATTCAGTTCCCCGCCCTTAAGATCGCGGACCAGGACAAATAAGGTGCGCAGGACGGAAAAAAATACAACGCTCCACCACGGCGCTGCTTTTAAATTTCGATCCCAAATATAGGAATTAAAAGCACTTGTTAGGTCACGTCGCGCTTCGCCACGTGGGCTCATTAGCCTGCCTCCCTGATTCAGGGATATGTTAGGCCATTTCGGCTCTCAGAGTCGAGATACCCCTGCCATTTTCTAATGCGGGAGGTCAACGATGCCCGTGGCCGGTGATAGCGGGCGTATTGGGAAGGGCGAGAACACTGATCATGGTGGCCGCAGCGGCGGCGGCCAGGCCGGTAAACAAAGTTGTAAATCCCCAATTGGCGTGAACCCAGGAAACCAAGGGGAGGGTCACCGCCATTGCTGTAAACGTGATGATGTAGCGGAAGGCGAAAATTCGGCTGCGCCATTCATCGGTTGATATCCGGCCAACCAGAACGTCATTAATGGGAATTTGCCCGAAGACCGCCATCATGGCGAAGGTGGCGAATAAGACCGCATTCAATCCGGCCAATTCCCGCATCAAGGCAAGAAAAATCAGTTGAAACAGGGCGACGACGGCGAATACGGTCCGAAGTGAATGGCGGTCTGCGAAATATCCGACCACCAATTGCGCCGCCCCGGCGATGGCGAAAACCAGAAAGGCGTAACTGCCGATCAGCGACGCCGAGCCGGTGGTTCGTTCATCAAATACCTTAGGCAGGGCAAAAGCCATGGCCTGATAGAGAACACCGCCGATGGCTGTCGAAATAAACATAATGGCGACGATTTTGATGATGATGGATTTATCTGCGACTGCCGAAGAACTACCTTTTTTGGGCCCGCTAGCGGCCGGCGATTTTATGGCCAGTTTACCGGCCTCTGTGCCGAAAGCGAAATAAGCATAGGCGAAGCCGGTCAATATGCAGAAAATACCCGGTGCGAAAAAGGCCATCCGCCAATCGGCGATATCTATTAAGATGCCGGTTATCAAGGCGGCCACGGCGACGCCCAAATTGCCGAATACGCCGTTAATGGCCAGGGGAACGCCGGTCTTTTGCCGCCCTTGGACCACCAAGGCGAGTCCCACCGGGTGGTAAATGGCGGCAAACACGCCCAGCAACAGAATACCGCCGCCGATTTGCAGCGGCGTTTGCGCCAAGCCGGTAAAAATCGAAGCGCCGCCGAGGCCGATAAAAAATACCACCATCATGCCTTCGCGGCTCCATCTGTCGGCCATCCAGCCGGCGGGGATAGAGCAAACCCCGAAAGCGATAAATCCCGGTGTGGCGTAAGGAATGAGTTCTGCGTAGCTGATGCTCCACCGGCCCGTCAACGTCAGCGCAGCCACCGTTGCGAAAATCAGCAGCAAAAAATGGTCGAATAGGTGACCGATATTCAGAAACAGAAAATTAAGTTGCTTGCCGCTCATATTGGCCTGTTTGCCGGTCAGATGTTAGCTCCGATACCAAAAGACATTTTTTTTTCAATCCCTCAAGGATAAATTATTGACATTAGTTTCAAATGAAACTATTTTTACCAAATACGTTTGCTGGCGTAAAAAATATAGGTAACAACAAGCTGCAAACGTATGCACCTAAACTGAAAAAAAGAATTCGTAAATCCTTCTGGAACCGGAGAAGTGAAGATGGGAAAGATCGAGAAATTTAATACAGTCACATGGTCGGCCGGCGCCGGTTGTCATGGCGGATGCGGCCAAACGCTGCATGTCGAAGACGGCAAGATGGTTAAAATCGAAGGCGACGAGGGACATCCCTGGAATCAGGGTCGGTCCTGTCCGCGCGCCCTGGCCATGACCCAGTATATGTATCACGAAGACCGCATCACGACGCCGCTCAGGCGCGTCGGTGAGCGGGGCTCCGGCAAATTTGAACCCATCTCCTGGGAAGAGGCCTTTGATCTCTGCGAAGAAGGTTTGCGCGACATCAGAGAACAGCACGGCGCCGAATCGATGATTTTCTGTCAGGGAACGGGCCGCGACATCGGTGGGCCGATTTCCTTCCTGGCCTATAGTTTCGGCAGTCCCAACTGGGTGCAGCTTGGCCTTTCCGGCCAGTCCTGCTACACGCCGCGTCTCGGCGCCATGAAGGCGACCATGGGCGATTTCGCCATCGCCGATTGCTCGCAATTCTCGGAAAAACGCTATGACGATCCGGAATGGAAGGTGCCGGAGTATATCCTGGTCTGGGGCAATAATCCGCCCAATGGCTGCCCGGATGGTTTCTACGGCCACTGGATCGTCGACTGCATGAAAAGGGGAGCCAAGATTCTGGCTGTTGATCCCCGCAACACCTGGATGACGTCCCGGGCTGAAGTCCATATGAAATTACGTCCCGGTACGGACGGCGCTTTGGCCATGGGCATGCTCAATGTCATTCTGGAAGAAGGGCTGGAAGATAAGGAATTCTGTGACAAGTGGGTCCATGGCATGGACAAACTGCGCGAACGGGCCAAGGAATACCCGGTGGAGAAAGTCGCCGAAATCACCGAAGTGCCGACCGATGACATTATCGCCGCCGCCCGCGCCTACGCCAAAGCGGCGCAGGCCTCGGTGCAATGGGGTGTGCCGGTGGATATGTGCCCGGACGGCGTCGCCGTCGCCCACGCTATTTCCTGCCTCTGGATTATTACGGGCAACATTGACAAGCCGGGCGGCCAGGTTCTGGCCAAGCCCTCCCATGGTGTCACCACCTATCCTTATTCGACGGAAGAACTGGTGGAACTTTACGGCCAGGATATGGTTGATCTGCTGAACGAAAAACGTATCGGCGCCAACGATTTTCCCATGGTCAAAGGCTTCCGCGGCTGGGCTCATCCCGACAAAGCGATCGAGCAGATCGTCACGGGCGATCCTTACGAAATTAAAGGCGCCTGGATCCAGACGTGCAATATACTGGGTGGCCAGGCGGCCCGCGCCGAATTGCATTATGAGAACTTGAAGAAGCTCGATTTCGTCGTGGTGGTGGATTTGTTCCACAATCCCACCTCCATGGCGTTAGCTGATATCGTGTTGCCCGCCGCCACTTTCCCGGAGAAAAATTCTTTCCGGTCTTGGTGGGCGCCGCTGGACATCATCAAAAAGCGCGTCCAGGTCGGTGAATGCAAGTCCGATTGGGAAATTAACTTCGAACTGGCCAAGCGCCTCAACCCCGAAGGGCTGCAACGCTACGGTACGGTGATGGACATTTTCAACGAACGTTTGGAAGCCGCCGGCACCACCTTCGACGAGATGGAAGCCAAGGGCGGCTGGGAAATGCCGCCGGAAGGTCCGTCTAAACCTTACAACCGCCATGAGCGCGGCCTGATGCGTATGGATGGCGAGCCCGGCTTCAACACGCCGACCGGCAAGGCGGAGGTCTACAGTAAGACCCTCGAGGCCTGGGGTCACGATCCGCTGCCCTATTACCGGGAACCGGAGCAAAGCGTCGTCAAAACGCCGGATCTGTTCGAGAAATATCCGCTGGTGATGATCACCGGCGCGCGTTCCAACATGTTCTTCCATTCAGAGCATCGCCAGATTCCCTGGCTGCGTGAAAAAGACCCGGTGCCCTATGTGGAGGTTCATCCCGACACGGCCAAGGAATACGACGTCTTCGACGGTGAGTGGGTCAATCTGGAAAACGACATGGGCCAGGTGAAGCGGAAAGTGCGCGTCACCGAAAAGGTCAAACCCCACCATGTTCACACCTTGCACGGCTGGTGGCTGCCCGAAGAGGACGGCGCGGAGCCGAGCCTGTTCGGTGTTTGGGATTACCAGATCAACAAGATCGTACCTGGACCGCAGGCGGCCGAGCACGGTTTCGGCGGCGGTCAGTACAAAACCACGCTCTGCAAGATCAGCAAGATAGAAGACGGCAGCGCCCATCCGGTGATGGGCGAGTAGCCGGTCTCACGAATAGAACTGAAGGAAATTGATATGGGTAATGTAGACGTTTATCCCACTGTGGCCTGGTCCGCGGGCGCCGGTTGCCACGGCGGTTGCGGTCAGATGCTGCACGTGGAAGATGGCAAGATGATCAAAATTGAGGGGGACGACGATCACCCCTTCAATCAGGGCCGCTCCTGCCCCCGTGTTCTGGCGCTGACCCAGTATATGTACCACGAAGACCGTATCACCCAGCCCATGAAACGGGTGGGCGAACGGGGTTCGGGCAAGTTCGAGCCGATCTCTTGGGACGAAGCTTTCGATTTCTGCGAAGAACGCATGAATGACATCAAGGAACAATATGGTCCCGAATCCATCGTCTTCGCGCAAGGCACGGGCCGGGATATCGGTGGGCCAATTTCCTTCTTGGCCTATTCCTATGGTAGCCCCAACTGGGTACAGCTGGGCCTTTCCGGCCAATCCTGTTATACGCCGCGCCTCGGCGCCATGAAGGCGGTGCAGGGGGATTTCGGCGTCGTCGACTGTTCCCAGTTTCTGGAGAAACGCTACGAGGACCCGGAATGGGAAGCCCCTGAAGTGATCATCGTTTGGGGCCAGCATCCGCCCAACGGTTGTCCCGACGCCTTCTTCGGCCACTGGATCGTCGACTGCATGAAGCAGGGTTCAAAGATCATTTCCATGGACCCGCGCAACACCTGGATGACCGGTCGGTCGGAATATCACCTGAAGCTCCGCCCCGGCACCGACGGCGCCATGGCGCTGGGCATGCTCAACGTCATTCTGGATGAAGACCTGGAAGACAAGGAATTCTGCGAAAAATATGTCCACGGTATGGATGAACTGCGGGAACGGGCCAAGGAATACCCGGTGGAAAAGGTCTCCCAGATCACCGGCGTGCCGGCCGAGGACATCGCCGACGCCGCCCGCTATTTCGCCAACGCCAAGCGCGGCGCCATCCATTGGGGCGTTCCCATCGACATGTGCCCCGACGGCACCTCGGTTGCCCACGGCATCATCTGCCTCTGGGCCATTACCGGCAACATCGATATTCCCGGCGGTCAGGTTATCGCCCGGCCGTCCCATGAGGTCAGCTCGTACCCCTATTCGACGGAAGCCCTGGTGGATCTTTATGGCGAAGAGCTGGTCAAGACCTTGACCGAGAAGCGCATAGGCGCCGATGAATACAAGATGGTCAAAAACTTCCGCGGCTGGGCCCAGCCCGACATGGTGATCGATCAAATCATGACCGGCGAGCCGTATCCCATCAAAGGCGCCTGGATCCAGACCGCCAATGTGTTGGGCGGCCAGGCGGCAAGGGCCAACTTCCACTATGAAGCTCTCAAAAAGCTAGAGTTCGTGGCAGTGGTTGATCTCTTTCATAACCCGACCACCATGGCGCTGGCCGATATCGTGCTGCCGTCCTCCACCTTCCCGGAAAAGGACAGCTTCCGCTCCTGGTGGGCGCCGCTCTCGATCATCAAGAAGCGGGTTCAGGTGGGTGAATGTAAAACTGACTGGGACATCAATTTCGAGCTCGCCAAACGATTCAATCCGGAAGGCACCCAGCGATGGGGCACGCCGGAGGAATATTTCAACGAGCGCCTGGCGCCGTCCGGCAAGACCTTCAAGGAGATGGAAGAAGCCGGCGGCTGGCTGATGCCGGAAGACGGTCCCGCCAAACCCTATCGCCGCCATGAACGCGGATTGTTGCGTCAGGACGGTGAGCCCGGTTTCAACACCAAGACGGGCAAGATCGAGGTCTACTGCACAGCTTATGAGGACTGGGATCTGGATCCGCTGCCCTTCTATACGGAGCCGCCCCAGAGCCCGCTCTCGACGCCGGACCTGCATGAGAAATACCCGTTGATCATGATAACCGGTGCCCGCTCGCAGCTATTCTTCCACTCGGAGCTCCGCGGTATTCCGTGGCTGCGGGAGAAAGAACCCGATCCCCTGGTGGAAATCCATCCCGAGACCGCCGCCGAGTACGGCGTCTATGACGGCGAATGGATTTATCTCAAAAACGATCTCGGCAAGGTTAAGCGCAAGGCCTGGATCACCGAACGGGTCAAACCCACCGAAATCCAAACCCTGCACGGCTGGTGGATGCCGGAACAGGAGGGTGCCGAGCCCAATCTGTTCGGTGTGTGGGATTACCAGATCAACCAACTCGTACCCGGGCCTCAGGAAAGTCAATCCGGTTTCGGCGGCGGACAGTACAAGACCACTTTGGTCACATTAGAGAAAATTGAGGAAGGAGCCTAATCATGGCCAAATATGGAATGCTCATCGATTATGATTACTGCACGGGCTGCCACACCTGCGAAGTGGCGTGCCAGCAGGAGAACAGCTACCCCGTGGGCAAAAACGGTATCCGGGTGACGGAACACGAATACGACACCGGTGAAAAAATCAAGATCGACTACATGCCTTACCTGACTGATCTTTGTAACCTCTGCATGCACCGCCATGCGGAGGGTCAGAAACCGGCCTGCGTCAAACACTGCCAGTCGGCCTGCATGGAGTTCGGCCCTACCGAAGAACTGGCCGCCAAAATGGCCGACAAATCCAAAGTGGTGCTCTACACGGTGGCGCCCGGCCAGTAGAGTTCAATTAAACTCGCCCAAAAAGGGGACATGTACTTGTTACGTGTCCCCTTTTTTCGGACTATGGTCCATGACCAGAAATCGGGATTTTGATTACGTCATCGTGGGCGCCGGATCGGCGGGTTGTGTGCTGGCCAACCGGCTGAGCGAAGATCCGGACGTTTCGGTTCTGGTGTTGGAGGCGGGCGGACCCGACCGCCATCCCTTTATTAAAATTCCCCTCATGTGGGGCAAGCTGGTGCAGGACCGGACAGTGGACTGGGACTACGATTCCGGTCCCGAACCCCATGTCGACAATCGCATGATCGAATGCGCCAGGGGCAAAGTGCTGGGCGGTTCGTCCTCCGTCAATGCCATGACCTATGTCAGGGGCAACGCGGGCGACTACGACCGGTGGGCGGCCAATGGCCTATCCGGCTGGGACTACGAAAGCGTTCTGCCGTACTTTAAAAAGGCCGAGAACTGGCAGGACGGCGGTGACGATTACCGGGGGCAGGGCGGGCCCTTGAATGTGGAACGGGCCGGTTTCGGCGATCCTCTTATCGACGCCTATTTGCAGGCAGGTGTTAGCGCCGGCTATCCCGAGACCCCAGATTATAACGGCGCCCATCAGGAGGGGTTCAGTCCCGCCCAGCAGACCACCCGCAACGGTCGGCGGGAAAGTTGCGCGACAGCCTATCTGCACCCGGCGCTGGCCCGACCCAACCTGACCGCCGAGACCCATGCCCTGGCGACATCGGTTCTGTTCGAGGGCGACCGGGCCGTCGGTGTCGCCTACCAACAGAGCGGTCAACAGCACGAGGTGCGGGCCGCCCGCGAGGTGATTCTCTCTGGCGGCGTCATCAATTCGCCCCAACTTCTCATGCTGTCGGGGATCGGCCCGGCCGATCATTTGCAAGAACACGATATCGAAGTGCGCATCAATGCGCCGGGGGCGGGTCAAAACCTGCAAGACCATATCGCCGCCGGGGTCCATTTTCAGCGGATCGGGCGCGGCCCCTTCGTGGAGCAGATGCGCCTGGACCGGGTGCTGATGGACCTGCCCCTGGCTTATTTTTTCGGGCGCGGCCGGGCGACCCAGTTTCCCCTGGGCCACATAGCCTATTTCAAGCTCGATCCGTCCCACGCCGTGCCGGATATTCAGCTCTTGTTCGGCGCCGGGCCTCTCGACGCTTATCCCTGGTTTCCTGGCATCAGAAAGCCGTTCCCCAACGCCTTCGGCTGCCGGGCCGTACTGCTCCATCCCAAAAGCCGGGGCGAGGTGACGCTGACCTCCGATGATCCCGGAAAGCCGGTCCGCATTGTGCAGAACTTTTTCGCTGAGCCGGAGGATAGGGCGGACCTCCGCGACGCCCTCAAACGGGTCCGGGATATTCTGCGCCAACCCGCGCTCGAACCCTACCGGGGGCTCGAGCTCGGTCCCGGCGAGGGCGTCGACAGCGAAGCTGACCTCGACGCCTTTATCCGCCGTACCTGTATCACCGTGCACCATCCCCTCGGCACCTGCCGCATGGGCGAGGACGACGCATCGGTGGTGGACGGCGCGCTAAGGGTGCGGGGCGTCGAGGGGCTGAGAGTGGTCGACGCCTCGGTGATGCCCGACCCGGTCAGCGGCAACATCAACGCCGCCGTCATCATGATCGCCGAAAAAGCAGCGGATATGATTAGGGGCGGCTGACGAAGCGACAGCTTAGTTCACGAACTGCTGGAGGTACGCGTCGGTGAGGCGTTGGGTCGTGCCGTCCTGGCGCATGTTTTTCAGCACCCGGTCGACGGCGGGAATCATTTTTTCGTGGTTCTTGTGCAGCAGGTGGTAAAGCGGTACTCGCTTGAGTGGGGGATCGAGAACGTGGACGCCTTTGATCTCGTTTTTCTGGATGGCGCGCAGGATGTCCATGCGGCTTAGGATCAGAATGTCCACCCTGCCGTGTTTGAGGACGCGCAGGGCGGCAGCGATATCGTTGGTGAAGACATGATCCTGATCTCTCACTCGTCTCTGGATCGATTTAAATCCCAACACCGTCACCACCGAATATTTTTTCACGTCCCGCCAGCCGGTGATTTTCAGGTCCGGGTTGGTCGCCGCCGCAACCTGGTTCAGATAGAGGACGGGTTCGGGAACCAGACGCAGATTGGCGTATTTCTTGAGCACGAATTTAAGGCGGACGACTTCACCCGCCGAATGCCCACTGTCGGCGTCATGGATGGCTCTTAAACCCGGCAGCCCTTTCACGTTAATATGTATGCCCAAGCGCCGGTAGGCTTCGGCCAGTATCCTACCGCCCAGATTGCCGCCCTCGGATTTGGCCGTCGTGGTGAAGGTCAGCGTCTCCGCCGCCCGGAGCGGTGAACCTATGACCAGCGCCGCAACCATAACGGCGGCAGCCAGACATCGTTTGACCCGGACCGGTGCGAACAACGAAACATCCTCCCAATTGCCGTATAGTCTATCATTGAACGGGCATGGATTGGCAAATGTTCGCTGGAAATTATCCGCAGACGACGGTCGGTGGTGTGGGAAGCGCTCTAGGTTGAACTCACCTCAACCACCACGCCCAGATGATCAGTAAGTTGACCAAGTGAACTTTCCTTATCGATGAGGGTGATGTTGTTGACGCGGAGGCCGGGATCAACCGCCACATGATCAATCAGCTTGGGGTGGAAGCCGGTGGTGACGATGTCGTAGCCGGCCAAGGTATCGGTGAGAGCATCCGCTACCCGATGAGGCTCCCGGTCCCGGGGCAGGCGCTGATTGAAATCGCCGACGATGACGTCCGGCTTTAAGCGTCGGAGGACCGGCTTGAGGGTGGCCAGATAGTCTTCATGCACCTGCCAGACTTTTTTATTTTTCTGCCCCGTCGCCACATGGGCATGAGACCAGGGTATGCAGACGCCCATAATCCGCCAGCTTTGGTTCTCGACAGTGGTCATCCCAAAAACGAACCGCCCGCTCGGCAGCTTTTTGCTGCCGATTGACGAAAAGGTCTCCCACTTACCTCGGCTCCAGAGCGACACCTTCCGCCGTCCCGGCGTGATCTTATAGCCGTAGTCCTCATCCGCATGAATCCAGTGCCCGCCACTGAGTCCTCGGTCTGTCGACGATTCCGTCAAACAAATCACGTCGGCTCCGGCACCGATGATCCGGCGTTTGAGTTCCGGCCCTTTTGGCGATGTCCCAAGCCCCCTCCACGCCACGTTCCAGTTCAGCAGTTTCATGGGGAGAGGGTATGATAGGAAAAAGGCCGCCTCAATAGGAAGCGAAGACCGCCGATTGTTTTTTCGCGTTGAAGGCGTAGACGTTATAGGATTCCCGGTCCGGACCCTCCATGCCGGGCGATCCCATGGGCATGCCGGGAACGGCCAATCCCTTGATCGGCGGCTGACTGTTTAACATTCTGACAATGCTGTCAGCCGGAACGTGACCCTCGATGACATAGTTGTCGACTAACGCCGTGTGGCAGGATTGCAGGTCATAAGGCACGCCGGCCCGGCTTTTGACCGGATCAACGTCGTCAACATTATGGACCGATACGCGAAAGCCATGCCGGCGGAGATGGCTGACCCACTTGCCGCAACAGCCGCAGGAAGGCGATTTATAAACGACAACGTCCGACGCCTGCGCCTGACCGCCGCCAAACAGATAGGAATAGGACACAATGCCGACGGCGGCGAGCGACACAGCGCCCAAGGACGCCAACACGCCTCTCCGGCTGAACGGTTTTTGGGCGGGAGAGTCACCGGCGGCAGCTGCTTTATTTTTGCGCCGTCGTTTCAACGATGGGCGGCTTTTCGGCATAACACATTCCTCATTCGTAAAGCACCCACAAAGACTACTCGGTTAGGCGCCTAAGTTCATTGATGTGGGTCATATGGGATGGGTCAACGGACATATGAAAAGGTTACGGTATCTTTTCCAATGCTGCGTTGATACGCCGGATCGTTTCGTCACTTACGCTTTTACTGCACATGAGGTACCGCTGATTGCCCGGTGGCACGTCTGACAGTTTGGCGGAAATTATGTCTTCACCGGCAATGCCCAGCCGTTCCGACAGAATATCAAATTCCTCAGGCGCGGAAATGAAATACTCAAACCGGCGTCCGAGCAGCATTCTGACGATCCCATCTGAACTTTGCGATGTTCTGACCGTCCTTGGCGACAGAGATGCCATCAGCCCATCGACGAAACTCCCGTAGGAATATCCAAGTTTTGCGCCCAGCTTTAGGTTTTTATCGGCAAACAACGCCGCCAAGGTCGGGTGATTGATGCGGTGTGAATTGTCGGCCCGCATGACGATGACCTGTGGCCGGTCCTGGTAAACCGGCGTGCTGAACTTGGCGAACTTCTCGCGCTCGGGTTTCTTAAACCATCCCGGCGAACACGCATTCGAGGCTCCCTGCCGGATTGTTTTTATCTGCGCCTTTGAAGACCTTCGCAGCCATTTGGCGGAGATTCCGGTGGCGATTAGAGCGCTTCTGACCCTGCCACTGACCAGACCTTTGACTGTGCCATCATCATTGGTCACATGGTACGGAGGTCGGTCCTCGTAAAGAATATTCAGGGTATCACCGTGCGCAACTGATGCCAGGTGCAAAGCCCAGAGAGACACGAGTATGATTGTGAACGTCTTCATGCGAAGCCTTTCAAAGCAGCTGCGGGCTGCCGTCTTCCCGGACTTTATCCTCACTCGTCTAAACAGTCTATTTCCAATGCCGACCAATTGATCTTGTAGTCATCTGGTAGTGTTTGTTATTTTTGTTAAACATCTTCCTCAAAATTGATTTGCATTTTTTGGTTTCGTTTTTTCTAAAAAATTCTGCCAGTGAAAAATACTCTTTGTTGTTATCTCGCGGGTAAGAGTATAGAACACCCGCATATCGATTAGCGCTTTCAAAACCAATTTTTCGGACTGCTTGTTCAACAGTTAAAAACCACTCGACATACAAGTTGTAGTTCCGGGCTTCCTGGACAATCTCTTCTTTCGGTCCAAATTTTAGCACTGCAGATTTTCTGAATTCGTCATCCAGTATAATCTTTGGGCGGATAGTAAATACATACGAATTGGACTTTCCAAACGATCCAAATTGCTCAACGGCAATTTCATTTGCAACAGGCCTAGTGTCTACGTCGCTTGAAAATAGGCCTTGGAGCACGATATTTAGCTCAGACAGAAATATATCTTTAAAAGCACTTTGGCGTTTCTTCAAAACCCCCGATTTTGGCAGTTGATCTTTAAATAATATGTGATCGATATTCTTGGGATAAGTAATATTAACTCCATAAGAACTCACGCGTTTTATATCTAAAATTGCTTTAACTCGATTCGCAATATCACGGACTAAAAGCTCATTTCTGTTACCTAATTCATAGTCCACCAAATCTTCCGTAATTGTAACGTCGGCGCTGTCATAATCGTGTTTTTCATAATAAGATATAATTATTGTCGATGGACTATTGGATCTAATCAACCTAAGTGGCTGGGTTAAATCTGAAAGTATACTCAGATTAATTAGAATTGCTGGAAAATATGAGGCTTCTTTGTTTTCAAATGTTTCAGAAAAATTGTTCTCGATATTTCTGGCCTCAATATTGTTCTGAGAAAGCATAAGCTTTAAAGATTTTGTATATTCTTCATCTAACTCGCTTATCAGTATCTCTACTTTTTTTTCCGACCTGCCATTCATTTTTATCCCCCCATTTTCTCAAGAATAATAATTATCGTTAGGTAAGCGCTTAAAATACTGACTGTTGCTATATTTTTTTTATTAGTTGTATATTTTGTCATTGCAAACTATGAACTTCAATCATAAATAGCGAAAGTAAATTGCCAGTAGAATAAAACATGTTTAAGCCAAATATCTTATTTTATACTTCCCCCCTCCCACCATTCCCCTACCGATAACCACCGGTTATCGTTCTCGGATGATTGACCATTGGACCTTTGCCGCGCCTCCCGGCATCATGTTGCCCAGTTAACCAACAAAGTTAACCAATCAATAAGAGCCAACCAAATTTCCGGCGGGGGAAAAGGAGTTATTTATGTCCGAGCAGGTATTCACCAATTTGACCAATGCGGGGCCGGTGTCGGTTTATGTGCGGGACGGTAAGATCACGCGCATCCGGGCGCTGGACGCGGACGAGGCGGACTTCAAACCCTGGACCATCGAAGCGGACGGCCAAAGCTACACACCGCCGAAAAAATTCAACCTGTCGCCCTATGTCTATGGCGAGCGGCAGCGCATCTATTCGGACAACCGCATCAAGTATCCCATGAAGCGGGTGGATTTCGATCCCAACGGGGAGCGCAATCCCCAGAACCGGGGCAAGTCGGATTATGAGCGCATCAGCTGGGACGAAGCCCTGGACCTGGTGGCGGGTGAAATCAAGCGGGTGCAGGACACCTACGGACCTTCCGCCGTTTCGGGCATGACCTCGTCCCACCATAATTGGGGTATCGTCGGCTATAAGATGGGGCCGTTCTGGCGGTTCTTCAACCATATCGGCTACACCCCCGTGTTCGACAATCCCGACAGCTGGGAAGGCTGGCATTGGGGGGCGACGCACACTTACGGCTTTTACTGGCGGCTGGGCATGCCGGAACAGTACGATCTGTTGGAAGACGGCCTCAAAAACGCCGAGATGATCGTCTACTGGTCCAACGACCCGGATTCCACGCGCGGCATCTATACCGGCCAGGATGCGTCGATCTGGCGGCAGTGGCTCAAGGACAAGGGCGTCGAGATGGTCTTCATCGATCCTTTCCATAATTTCACCGCCGCCGCCATGGACGGCAAGTGGATCGCGCCCCGCATGGGCACCGATACCGCCGTGGCCATGGCCATCGCCTATGTCTGGCTGACCGAGGAGACCTACGACAAGGAGTATATCGAAAGCCGTACCGTGGGCTTCGACCAGTTCAAGGACTATGTGCTGGGCAAGGAGGACGGTGAAGCCAAGACGCCTCGCTGGGCGGCCGAGGAATCCGGCGTGCCCGCCCGCACCATTACCGCGCTGGCCCGCCAATGGGCCAAGAAACGCACGGTGCTTTCGGGTGGTGCAAGGGGCGGTGAAGGCGGTGCCTGCCGCACAGCCTACGGCACCGAATGGGCCCGCATGATGGTGCTCCTCCAGGCCATGCAGGGGCTGGGCAAGCCGGGGGTCAGCATCTGGGGCACTTCCATGGGCGCGCCCTTCGACGCATCTATTTGGTTCCCGGGCTATGCCGATCCCGAGGGCCGTATGAGTACGTCCAGCGCCGCCGACAAGACCTATCCGAACCCCAATCCCCAAAGGTTATATAGACCGGATGTGCCCGATGCCGTGCTCGATCCGCCCTACAGTTGGATCGGCGAGGGCTTCTGCGGTAATTCCTTGGAGCAGCAGTTCAAACCCTACACCTATCCGGCGGAGGGCTGTTCCGAAATCAAGCTCTGGTACCGCTACGGCGGCTCCTTCTTCGGCACCATGAACGACACCACCAAATGGGCCCGCATGTATCAGAGCCCCAAGCTGGAATTCGTCGTCAATCAGGATTGCTGGTGGGCGGGGGAAACCCGCTTCGCCGATGTCATCCTGCCCGCCTGCACCCATATGGAACGGGAAGATCTGGGCGAATGGGGCACCGGCAACGGCTATACCCAGCACGCCTCCAACGGCTGTAACTTCCGGGTCATCGTGCGCCAGCAGAAATGCATCGAGCCCCTGTGGGAATCCAAGTCCGACTACGATATTTTCTCCGAACTGGCCGGCAAGCTCGGCTTCCGGGACGAGTTCACCGAAGGTAAGACCGACAAGGACTGGGCCAAGGCCTTTTTTGAAATTTCCGACCTCAAGGATCACATCTCCTGGGAAGAGTTCGACAAAAAGGGCTATTACATCATCAACGTGCCGGATGACTACCAGTCGACCCCGGGCCTCCGCTGGTTCGCCGAAGGGCGCAACTGCGATACGCCCGACATCGGCAACCCCAAGCGCACCACCAATGAGGCCGACCAGCTGGGCACCTATTCGGGCAAGATCGAGTTCGTCTCGGAAAGCCTGGCCCAGCATACGCCCGACGACACCGAACGGCCGGTGTCGCCTCATTATATCAAGAGCTGGGAGGGGCATCATTCGCCCAAGATCGACAAGTACCCGATCCAGCTGTTGTCGCCGCACCCGCGCTTTACCTTTCACACCCACTATGACGGTCACACGGCGTCCCTCAACGACATTCCGGCGCACCGCATCAAGGTTGACGGCCACCCCTATTGGCCGGCGCGCATCAATCCCGACGACGCCAGGGCCCGGGGGATCGAGGACGGTGACATTGTCCGGCTCTACAACGACCGCGCTCAAGGCGTTCTCTGCTGCGCCGTGGTGACCGAACGGGTCAAGCCGGGGGTGGTGCATGCCTACGCGTCATCGGGGGTTTACGACCCCATCGATCCCGGCGATCCCGATTCCATCGATCGGGGGGGCTGCGTCAACATGTTGTCGCCCAGTAAATTAATGTCCAAGAATGTGCCGGGCATGGCGCCCAATTCCAGTCTCATCCAATTTGAAAAATGGGAGGGCAAACGATGACCAAATTTTCAATGATCGTCGATGTGGACAAATGCACCGGCTGTTACGCCTGTTTCCTGACCTGCCGGGACGAATATGTGGACAACGACCATCTGCCCTATTCGGCAGCCCAGCCCCCGGCCAATTCCGAGCGCGGCCAGAACTGGATCAGGGTCGAGGAAGAAGAGCGGGGAACCTTCCCCAAGGTCAAAGTCTCTTATACGCCGATCATGTGCCAGAACTGCGAGGATGCGCCCTGCATCGAGGCGGCCACGGATGGCGCCGTGTTCCGGCGGGACGACGGCATCGTTATGATCGATCCCGAAAAAGCCGACGGCCAGAAAGCCATCGCCGAGTCTTGCCCTTACGGCGTGATCTTCTGGAACGAAGAAAAGAAGCTGGCCCAGAAATGTACCTTCTGTTCGCACCTGTTGGATGACGGCTGGCAGATGCCCCGCTGTGCCGAAGCCTGTCCGGTGGAGGCCATTCTGTTCGGCGATCTCGACGATCCCGACAGCGCCATCTCGCAAAAACGGATGGCGGGCGGTATGGAGGAACTCAATCCCGAATACGGCATCAAGCCGACCGTCGCTTATGTGGGCCTGCCCAAGCGCTTCATCGCCGGCGAGGTCGTTTTCGCAGGTGATGAGGAAGAATGTGCCGAAGGAGTTTCGGTGATGCTGGCGGGTGACAGCGGTACGCTGTCGACGGCGACCGACGCTTTCGGCGATTTCGAGTTTGCCGGGCTGAAAGACGGCAGCGACGTTTCCATCGAAATCGATGCGCCGGGCCGGAAGACCTACAGCGTCGACATCAAAACCGACATCGATCACAATCTCGGCGTTATCCTGTTGGAGGCTTCTACCGACTAGTATGTAGCGGATTTGTCACCGTAGCTGGACTTGTTAACTGCGATACCAATGTGCACATTAAATGTACACGATATTTGCGTTATACAAGTAAATCCGACTATGATCCGGCTTCATGAAAAACAACGTTTCCGACCACCCGACCGATCACGCTGCCGAGTCCGCCCGGTGGATTGACCGGCGGATTATTGCTGAAAGTGTATTTTTACTTTTTGGCGCCGTGTTTGTCGGCGTTGTCGCCGGCCTGCAACAAAAATTTGTCATCGGCGTCGAAAACCTCGAGATCAAACTTCTGATCGCACCGATCGTCGTAGGGGGCGCGCTGGGTTCCTTGGTGGGTTATTTTGTACGCCGGAGCCGGCGCCCGCTGCTGGAAAATTTGGAACAAGAGCGAACCCTGTCCCGCAGCCGTGAATCTACGCAACGGTTGTTGGAAGATCAGGTCAGCGCCAGCGCCACCAGCCTCGAAGCGGCGCTGGAACAAATGACAGCTGCCCAGGAGGATTTGCGGCAGCGTAATCTGATCCTGGAAACCCAGCTAAATGCGTCACTGGACGGTATTTTGGTGGTTGATAAAAGTGATAGGGCCGTCTCCTGGAATCAACGGTTTATGGAGATGTGGAAAATTCCGGAGGAACTTCTTACCAAAGGCGACTTGGCTCCGATCATGAAAATTTCCAAGGAAATGGTAAATGATAGCGATGAACTTGAACGTCTGATCATGGAGTTCCGGAAAAATGTCGGTGATCCGGAGGAATTACCCGGCCGCGAAGTGGTTATGAAGGACGGCCGCGTATTGGAAATTTTTTCAAGGACTTTGAGCGATCAAGAGGGTCATGCCAATGGCAGAATCTCCTTTAACCGGGATGTCACCGAACAAAAGAAAATAGAAAAACTGAAATCCGAATTTATTTCCCTGGCCAGTCACGAGCTGCGGACGCCGCTGACGTCGATTTTCGCCTCGATCCGGCTGCTTCTTTCCGATGAAGTGGCCGCAAAGCTGGACGACCAAGCGAAAGGTCTGCTGGAAATATCGTCGCGCAATTGCAACCGCCTACTTAGTTTGGTCGACGATATCCTGGACATGGAAAAAATCATTACCGGCAAAATGACATTTGATTTTGCACCGGTTGATATCGGCGATGTGGTTAGAAAATCTATTGAGGAAAACGAAGCCTATGCTCATGAGTTCGATGTCAAACTCGAATTCGAAAAACCCGATGGTCCGATATCCGTAAGTTGTGATTCAGAACGCATTATACAGGTTATGTCCAATTTGCTGTCTAACGCCGCAAAATTCTCTCCCCGGGGAGAGGTTGTCACCGTGGATATCGAGTTCTTCGACGATATCGTGAGGGTGTCGGTTGCCGATCTGGGTGACGGCGTACCGGCCGGTTTCGATAAGCAGATTTTTGAAAAATTTACCCAGGCAGAAAACCTCAATACGCGTTCGAAAGGCGGATTAGGATTAGGGCTGAGCATATCGAAATCGATCATCGACCAGCATGGCGGCACCATCGATTTCAAATCCGAAAAAGGTAAGGGGGCGACATTTTATTTTGAACTTCCCCGTATCTAGCTATTTTACGTTCCGCCGAATGTAATCCTTCATATATTCCAGCGCCCGTGATGATTTTCTGGGCTTCTTGGCCGTCGGCGTTGGGCATGGTTTCTTCGACACCATCCAGGACGGATTGTTCAATTCCATGGCGCAGGAGGCCAGGCGATTACCCTGAGGTGTCGAGAGGCAGATGCTGTCCCCCAGATTAAAGTCCCCGCCGAAATAGCGGCAGGTATTGACGATTTCCATGGCCCCTACGCCGCGAACCGAGAGGACCAGTCCCAGGAACATCAAAAGCATTCCGCGATGAAGCTTCATATCCACCCGCCTTAGTTACTTGGGTTCATTTTACGACAAGGTGTGGCGGTAACCTAGCCTGAGTTCAAAATCCTCGCCCGGACTCTGCTTGATTAAAACGGCGTCCCCCTCTAATCATAGCGAAAGAAAAACCAATAATTAAATGACGGGGAAGAGCATGACGACAGCCTTAATTGTCGACACCGAATATGAAAAATACCGGGATTATTTAGAGCCCAAATTCCCAGAGGTAAAATTTCTTTATGCCCGTGACGGCGAAGATGTGCCGGGTCCGCTCAACGAAGCCGAGGTGCTGATTTCAATTGCCCGCTGGCTGACACCGGAAATGGCAGGTCAGGCTCAAGGCCTCAAATGGATCCAATGCAACATAACGGGCACCGATCATTTGGTGGAACCCCTGGCCGTCCGCCCTGATATTATTCTGACCAACGGGCGCGGCATCCACGGTCCGCAAATGACCGAAATGGCACTGCTTCACATGCTGGCGCTCTATCGCCAGGTGCGGCGTCTGACCAAAAACCAGGAACAGCACGTCTTCGACCGTTTCCTGCCCAAGGTGTTGGATACCAGGAAGGTGGCGATCCTGGGCATGGGGGCCATCGCCGAGCATATGGCCAAAACCTTCAAGGCCTTGGGTATGACGGTCTACGGTATCTCCCGCACCGACCGGCCCGTCGAGGGCATCGATAAAATGTTTTCCCGGAACGCCATTACCGAAGCCGTCGCCGACGTGGATTTCCTGGTGGCGCTGGTGCCCTACGGCCCGGATACCGACAAGATCGTCAATGCCGACGTCTTCAAGGCCATGAAACCGGACGCCTGCCTGGTCAATATCGCCCGGGGCGGGGTGGTCGATGAAAGTGCGCTGATCGAGGCGCTCAATACAGGAGAGATCGCCGCCGCCGGGCTGGACGTTTACGAAGTGGCGCCGCTGCCCGATGACAGTCCTCTCTGGGATATGGAAAATGTCTTTATGACGCCGTTCATCGGCGGGCGCAGCGATATGTATGCGGAAAGAATTCTGACCGTCATCGAACCCAATCTGCGCCACTATGTGGACGGAGAATTGAACAAAATGATGAATGTGGTGAAATCTGGAAAATAAATTGTACCAGGTACAATTTATCCAAATACGGCGAAATTGTACCTGGTACACTTTTTTAGCGGGGAGAAAAAGCGCATGCAAATTTCGGAACGGGTGAATAGGCCCATATCAACGAGTGAGTTGGAGCGGCGCTGGGCTGCGGTCCGGTCGGCCATGGAGGCGGAAAATATCGACGTGCTCCTGATGCAGAGCAATAACGACCATATGGGCGGTTACGCCAAATACTTTACCGATATTCCCGCCACCAACGGCTATCCCCTAACCGTTATTTTTCCCCGTGACGACGCCATGACCTTGGTTCATCAAGGCCCCTTCGGCGGCGATAACGACGTGCCGGTAGAGGGAAACGGCTTTGTCCGGGGCGTGAAGCGGGAACTGACCACGCCCAGTTACGAATCCGCGCCCTACACCCGCGACTACGATCCCGAATTGGCCTGCAAGGGGTTGGAACCTTACGGCAAAGGGACCATCGGACTGGTGGGCACCTATCAGATGTCCTGCGCCATGGTCGATTACGTCAAACGTCAGTATCCAGACGCCACTTATGTGGAAGCCTCCGATATGGTGGACCGGATCAAAGTGATCAAAAGCGACGAGGAAATCGAATTCATCAAAGGCACGGCCGATCAGCAGGACAGGGCCATGCAGGCGGTGATCAACGCCATCGAGCCGGGCATGAAGGATTCGGACGTTGCCGCCATTGCCCTCCATGTGGGGCACGAATTGGGCAGCGAGCAGGGTATCTATCTTTGCCAATCCTATCCTTACGGCACGCCGGCCGCGATCGGACCGCGCCACAATCAGAACCGGGTGATCCGGGAAGGCGATATCTTCAACATGCTGATCGAAAACAACGGCGCCGGCGGGTATTTCACGGAAGTGGGCCGCACCATCGTGGTGGGCGAGGCGCCGAAGGAACTCAAAGACGAGCTCGATTTTACCCTAAGGGCACAGCGTTTCTCTTTGGACATGTTGAAGCCGGGAACGCCCTGTGCAGATATCTGGCACGCCCACAATAAATTTATGAGCGATAACGGGCGGGCCGAGGAAACCCGTCTCTACTGCCACGGTCAAGGGTACGACCTGGTCGAACGGCCGCTCATCAGGCATGACGAACCCATGACCATCCAGAAAAACATGAATATCGTCTGCCACCCGGGCTACATGACGCCCAACATCCACTCCTGGATTTGCGACAATTATATCATCGGCGACAGCGGCCCCGGCGAGAGCATCCACAAAACCCCACAGAAGATATTCGAGGCCGGATAACCCTTCCGTCTTAGGTTGATGTTGCCGCCGTGCGGGCGGCGATCAGCTTATCCAACTGGTTGACGACTTCCAGAGAAGCATCCTCCATCATTTTAAACTGCCGGTCGGCTTCTTCATGGTCGCCTTCTGCGTGATGGCGGGCGGCGGTTTTCCCATAGGCGTGCACCTGGCTGTGGGGCTCCACAATCGCTTTGAATTCAGTGCTGTTTTGATACCAGGAATCCTCCACCTGATCGTACCATTTGCCGAGGCGGCATTGATGATGGTCGGCCAGCTCTTCCTCCTGCAAATTGTTCAGCCCGACGAACATTTCCGCCAGCCGTTTTTTCCAAATGAAATGGTCCGATTTAGCCCGGTAGAGAACCGAGTCCTCCAGATTGTGGGTGTCGAGCTTGGCGAACTGTTCCTCGATCAAGGCTTCGGCCGCCCCGACGGCATCCAATGTTCGGTCGGCGCTGGTTCTATTCTGTTCGGTCAATTCGGCGACGCTGGAAATACCCGAGCCAATCTCCTTCACTGCCTCGGTCTGCTCCGCCAGCATTTTGGCGATCTCGGACATACGCTCGGATACGTTTGATACCTGATCGGAAATGGTGCGTATGTCTTCTCCCGCCTGACCGATGGAACCTTTTCCCTCATCAACAGCCGCGTTGCAGGTCTCCATGGCTTCCGTCAAACCGCTGATTTCGCCGGTCAGCGTATCGATGCGGGTGCGGATATCCTCGGTCGCCCGTGACGTGTCGTTGGCGAGATTTTTAACCTCGCTGGCGACGACGGCAAAACCCTTGCCGTGTTCGCCGGCCCGCGCCGCCTCGATGGTGGCGTTGAGGGCGAGCAGGTTGGTTTGCTTCGCAATGGCGTCGATGGTTTCCAGAATGCCGGCGATCTGTTTCGACGCATCGATAAGATTTTCGGTCCGCGAACCGATGGAGCCTACCGTGGTGGCGACTTGTTCCATATTCCGGATGGCGTCGTTGACACGGGAGACACCGTTGTTCGAGCCGTTGTGGGCCGCCTCGGCAAGTTCGGTCGCCATATTGCTGGATTCGGTAATCTGGCCGATCGATGCAGTCATTTCCTCCACGGCCGTTGCCATGGTCTGGGTTCGCGCATCGGTCTCCCTGACATAACCGGTCATACGTGAGACCTCGGTCATCGCCTCGCTGGCATTCATGGAGTATTTAACCGTGGCCCCATAGTTCTCTTTAGCGTCACTGCGGATGGTTTCACCCAGTTTCCGCACAATGCTGGACACTTCATCGGCGCCTTCGGGAACTTTACTATAGTCGCCCAGGATATAGGCGTTGAGGATATCAAATATTTCCGGATCGATGGCCGGTTGAATGTTGGTCTGACTTGAATCGTGAGTGTCCATAATTGATCTCCTTAAAAATCATATTGCCGGAGCCGCCGTGCCGTCCAACATCACGGGGCATCCCGAATCAAAATTTTTGTATGAAATGTCTGATTAAAAATTTACTGAGTTAAATTCCCGCCCCTTTAATATTAAACGGTAAATTCCGCTTCAATTAAAATATTACAATTATCTAATATAACTATCCAGGAGAATGATTGTAATGTTTATACTATTTGGCTGTTATGTGCGGTCTGCAGACTATTGGGGTATGTAAAAACCGGGATTTCATAACTTTTGGGAAAAAATATGCGCCATCTAAGACTATTTGCCGACGACCAAGGAGAGTCTCATTTCGAGGAAATTGAGGCAGAATTGACGCTTCAGGATTTTGCGCCACCGGCGTCGCCGTTTATGGTATCTGCTCAAATCGAGGCCGCGCGGTTTTCGTTTTTCGAACTGCCGGTGGGGTGGGGCGGTGAAAAGCATCCGGCGCCGAAACGCCAATACTTTGTCTGCGTCGCTGGCAGTATCGAAATGACCGCCAGCGATGGGGAGAGTAGATTGATTTCAATCGGCGATGTGGTTCTTGTGGAAGATACCCATGGCAAGGGACACGTGACCCAGGTCATTGGTGACGAAAGTTTCGTTGCCGCCCTTACCCAATTGGAATAGTCCGCAATTTAGTTTATGCTGTTCACATAATGGAACAAAAACAATTTGCCGCCGGTGAGGTGATTTTCAAGGAAGGTGACGATGGCGATACCGCTTTCCTCGTCGCTACCGGTATGATCGAAATTTCCCAGGATCGAGACGGCGAAAAAAAGGTGCTCGGCGAAATAAAGCCCGGCCAACTATTCGGTGAAATGGCCTTGATCAGCGACAAGCCCAGAACGGCGACGGCTTCCGCCAAGGGGGATACGGTTTGTTTCCTGGTGCCGCAGCTGGTTTTTCAAAGCGAGCTCGACGAGGCCAGTGCCCTGATGAAATCGCTGGTGCTTAACTTGATCGGCCATATCCGTTCCCTGATGGCTCAATTGGAAGAGGCGCGTCAAAACGGTGAAGAGGAACCGGACGTCATTTTTCACTATCCAAAATCATTCAAGGAATATGAAAAAGGAAAATAACGGGAATTCCCCAGTAGAATTTGAATTGAAGTAACATTCTTAATTTTAAAGATGTGCAGATTGATCCGGTTATTTTGAGTGGAAATAGATTGGGAAAATGAAATTCTTCGTCAATAAAAGGGTGAGCTTGTGCCCGCTAACCGCCATTTTGGTCCTGGCGATGATTCCGGTTACTTCCCATGCTGGTACCGTTTTAAATTTAACCGCCCGCGTTGATTCCGAGGCCGGAAAGCTGGGAGAAAAAATTCTCCGCGAGGCCTATAAAAAATTAGACACCAAGGTCAAGGTCCGCCGCCTGCCCGGAAATCGGGCGATTTACGAAGCGAATAACGGTGAGTCGAATGGCGAGGTCGTCCGGCTTAAAAAAGTTTTAGAGAAATACAAGAATTTGCGTTTGGTGCCGGAAAGTCTGGTTCATATCGATGCGGTGATCGCTTCCAAAAACACGGACATTATCGTCGAGGGATGGAAGACGGTAAAAAAGTTTTCCGCGGCAACGGTGATGGGATATCGAAGTATTCAAAAACGGATTAAAGACCAACCTCATGTTTACGCCTCAAGTGTGGAATCCGCCTTAAAAGTATTGAAAGGGGACCGGGTCGATATATTGATTTTGAGCCGTTTCGACATGATCAAGGGTTTGCAAAAAACGGGCTTCAAAGACATTGTCATTCTCGACCCGCCGGTCAGCCGGGTGCCGCTGTATCACATGCTGCACAAATCTAAAGAGTCGCTAATTCCGAAAATCACCAAGGTGCTGAAAGACATGAAAATGGACGGCAGCCATCAGCGTTTGGTCGAATCGTTTATCGCAAATCTCGGCAAGGGCGAGAAAATCAACTAGAGCGCCAATTCTGCAGCCATCCCAAAGTCGCCAAAGTGTCGCCGGTGGGCTCGTATTCACAGGCCACCCAGTTTCCGTATCCCATTTCATCGAGCGCTTTGAGAAAGGCCTGATAGTCGACTTCGCCCGAACCCGGTTCGCCCCGCCCCGGGACATCGGCAATTTGAATATTGCCGATGAGGCCGAGATGGCTCTCGACGGTTTCAATCATATTGCCTTCAGTGACATACATATGGAAGGCGTCATATTCGAGACCCAGATTGGGATGATTGATCTCATCCAGCACCTCTTTGACATCGGCGGTGGTGGTTAAAATGGAATTGGGCCGGATGGCCGGATTGAGGGCCTCGATCAGAACCTTGATACCCATTTCACCCATTTCATCGGCGGCCCTTTTCATATTTTCCTTAAACACCGGCATGGCATCGGTCCGCTCGACACCTTTGGGCGGGGTGAAGGCCGGCACAACCAGACCGACCGGCCGCAATCGTTGGCAATATGTTTTCGCCGCATCGAGATTTTCCTTAAAGGCCTCTTGCTTGCCGGGCGCCGCCGCTACCAGGGGGCCCATCGCGACACCTTCGCCGACGGCGATATTGACGATGGAAGTTTCGACGCCCGCACGGTCAATCGCCGCCCCGAGTTCGTCTACCGGCATATCGTAGACGAAGATATACTCGACCGCGCCGAACCCGGCATCTGCGGCGGCTTGAATGCGATCCAAGGGATCAGGGATATTGGTGAACATCATAGTGAGGTTGGCGGAAAATTTAAGCATTTGGACGATCTCTTGTTCTGACTGGCGAAAGGGTAGGCTACACTGCCTGATCCCGATAACGAACAACTTAACGGAGGTTTTAAAATGAAAAAGGAAATAATTGAAATTGACGGTGCAAAAGGGCCCACCGGTCCGGATGGCAAACGTTTAGCACCCATCTCGACGGCCGTTCGTGCCGGTGATTTTGTTTTCGTGTCGGGCCTGCCGCCCATCGATCCTTCAACGGGAGAATTGGTCAAGGGCGATATCCAGGTGCAGACGCGTCAATCTCTGAACAATGTCAAGCAAGCCCTGGAAGCCGCCGGAACCTCTCTCGAGAATGTCGTCAAGGCGACTGTTTATTGTACGAATTCGGGCTATTTCGGTCAGGTCAACGAAGTCTACAAGGAGTTCTTTCCCGAAGATCCGCCGGCGCGCACGTTTGTCACAGTCGGTTCTTGGCCGATGGCCTTCGATATTGAAATCGAATGTGTGGCAATTGGATAAAATTCCATAATAAGAAATTATTGGCAATAAATGAGGGTAAAAACGGGTAAAAAATTGCTATTTGTGGAATTTAGGCCTAACAATTATGGGTAACCATACATTTTAGGTTGTCTGTCCATGACCACGACCGGAACAATACAGTCTATTGAACGAGCGGCAGCGGTACTGAAATCCGTAGCCGGCGCCGGTGCGGAAGGCGCCCGTCTCAAAGATATCTCCGCCCAAACCTCTCTCATGCCACCGACGGCGCACCGCCTTTGCAAAGCAATGCTGCGGGAGGGCTGGCTGTCTCAGCCGACCGGACAGCGCCGCTATTTCCTCGGTCAGTTTCAGCCGACGCTCGATAAACTTTCGCAAAATCGTTCCCGCATTGTAGATGCCGGCAGGCGGGCTGTCCGCCGATTGGCTCATCGCACGGGTGATACTGCCTATTTGTTTCTGTGCGACGGTATCGATGTCCTGTGCATCGACCGGTGCGAAGGCGATTTCATGGTTAAGGCGCTGGCTGTCAATGTCGGCGATTGGCGGCCCATGGGGCTGGGCGCGGCCGGTATGGCGGTGTTGGCCGCTATGGCGGAGCAGGATCGGGCCATGACCATGGATTTGTTGCTTGCCCACCGGCCGGAAGTGGCTGAACGGGGGCGGGATTGGCTGGAGGATAACATCCAACGCACCAAGCAGCATGGTTTTACCTTCGCCAGAACATCGGGGCTGGTGTCCGGTGTTTATGGTATCGCCGCACCGTGGCCTGAGACCGTGTCCCTGGGAGCACCGTTCGGGGCGCTCAGTGTGGTCGCTATCCAGGACAGGTTGGATGAGGACCGGCGTATCGAAGTCGCCGCGGCGATTAAAGAGGAATGCACAGCTATTCACAGATTCTTGGATCATCAGGAAGATAAAAAATTGGATTAAGAAAGGAGCAATCACATGACATTTGAAACTCAATCCACCCGGGGTAACTATCCCGAACACTACTACCCGAATACGGAAGAGCTCGGTGAAAACGAGATGCGCATCGTCGCTCTTGGTACGGGCCGGCCTTTTCTACGCCGCTCCCAGGCCAATGCCTCTTGGCTGATTGAACTGGGCAACGGCGATAAGTTCGTCTTTGATTACGGTTTCGGCTCGCAGATGAATTTCACGGCCCTGGAAATTCCCTACGGCGATGTGACGGCTTGGTTCACCACCCATTTACACACCGATCATGTGGGCGACTTTGCTCAAGTCTGGGTCGGCAGTTGGGCGGGCGGACGTCTCGAGCCTTTGGAAATGTATGGTCCATCGGGCTCCGAAGAAAAATACGGATTTAGACATTTTGCCGAAAAGCAAAAGGAATCCTACGCCTGGGATACGGATACGCGGGTGGGCGCGTTGCCGGCCATCGGCGCGGAAATCAATATCCACGAATTTGACTACTCCAAAGTGCATGTGGTTTACGACCACAACGGCGTCAAAATTACCAGCTTTCCGGCCGTTCATCTTTTTGACGGAGCAGTCTGTTTGAAGCTGGAATGGAACGGGCTGACTTTTGTCTATTCCGGCGATACAACGCCCAACCAGTTCTTTATCGACAACGCCAAGGACGCCGATGTGGTGGTGCACGAAACGTTCAACACCATCGAGCAACTGATGGAAAGATCGGGCTACGACGAGCGGACCGCCCGGGCGATCGGCACCCACATTCATTCGGCGCCGGAGGAAGCCGCCGTCGTATTGGATGCGGTCAATCCCCGTATGGCGGTGATTTTTCACTTCTTCAACGATTTCGATACGGTGTCCGAGATGGAAGAAAAAGTGCGCGAGCACTATAAAGGCCCGCTCACCCTATCGACTGACTTTATGGTAATCAATGTGACCAAGGAAGACATCATCACGCGTATGGCCCGCTTCTCGGAGCACGTCTGGCCCAACAAGTCCAAGCACGAAGGCTTTGGTAAAGCGGAGCGCAAACCCATGCTGCAACTATCCGACTGGCTCAAGGACGCGATGTTATTCCCGAAAACCCAGTTTATACGGGACAAATAGCCGGAATTTCTTAAATGGTGACTGTCACTTTATTCACACGCATTCACATCTTCGTTAATTAAGTGACAGTCACTTTATTTACACGGTAGGTTATACGCACAGAGCAGGGCGGGAAAATGACCTATTGGCTATATCCGGCAAACACCAAATTTTATGATGTTTTCGGCGCTTTCGAGAATGCCGAAACCTTTTGGCCGGTGAATTCAAAAGTATCGGTTGGCGATGTCATCTGTATCTATCTTGCGGCGCCTCACAAACAGATTGGTTATGTCTGCGACGTCCTGGATGTGGGTATTGAAGAAAGCAAAATTATCGAACAAGTCCGTCCCTATTTTAAACAAGAGATTGATGACGGTCGGCCGCCAAAATTATTCATGAAGCTGAAAGTTTCCTCGACCTGTCCCTTGGACAAGGAGTCTCTGCTTGCCTACCAGCATCTCAAACAAAATGGATTGAACGGTATGTTGATGGGACCTCGAAATCTTGAAAATAATCCGACCCTTTTGCACTATATCAAAGGGAACATATGATGCGTTACGAAGACGTGGTGGAAAAAATTACCCAGGAATTTGGCGTGGCGCAGTCAACCATGATGAAATCACCTTGTTTGCGATATAAGGGCGATTTCATGGCCATGATGTTCGAAAAGGAAGACGCCCTCATCATTAAAGTCTCTCCCCATCGCGTGGACGAACTGATTGCTGACGGAAAAGGTTTGGAATTCAACTTCACCAAAAAGAAGTTCAAAGAATGGGTTCTTATACCTTTAGAATATGAGGATGAATACGAAACATATATTTATGAGGCTTTGGAATATGCCAAAAATAAAAAGAATTAGTCTCAGGCGATATTGAATAATCGTACGACTGCGAAAACAAAAAGGGCGGTCAAGTGACCGCCCTAGTTTTTGCTAGAATCTTATGAAAGAAGCCGATTTCCGGCAGTTTTTATTATAGAATTAATTTTTTCCAAATTTAATCAAATGTACCTTTCGGCAATTCGTGCGCAATGCCTTTGTGACAGTCGATGCAGGTTTTACCCTGTTTGACGGCGTTGTCATGGCGCTTACGCGAACGAGATTCCTGGACGGTGAAGTCCATGTACTCGAAGCTGTGGCAGTTGCGGCATTCCCGCGAATCTGTCTCCTTCATCACGCTCCAAACATTCTGGGCAAGCTCAAGACGTTTGGCTTCGTATTTCTCCCTGGTATCGATGGTGCCGAGGAAATGATGGACCAGTTCGTTGGACGCTTTGATCTTCCGCGCCATTTTGTGCACCCAGGTTTTGGGTACATGGCAATCCGGGCAGGTGGCGCGAACGCCGGTCCTGTTGGTGTAATGAACGGTACGCTTGTATTCACGGAAAACGTTGGTCTCCATCTCGTGGCAGGTGATGCAGAATTCTTCCGTATTGGTCAGTTCAAGCGACCAGTTGAAAGCGCCCCAAAACAATATGCCGCCTACAAACCCGGCAATTATCAAACTGCCGAGCGCATATTTGGCGCTGGGAGCCCAGAGTCGGCGCCACAGACTTGTGTTTGCTGAGGTTTCGTCATTCATGGTTCGGTCCTCTCAATTGGATGCCTTAAACAAGCTTGCTTCAGTCAACCTCGTGGGAGGACTTGAAATCATTTTTAACCAGCGGACGCGCTTGCACTTGGGGCACATGGCATTGGGTGCAGAACCATCTGGAACGGGTCACCTTATCCAGCGCAACACCATCGCGGTTGGTATAGTGAGTTTCGCTGACCTTTGGCGCACCTTCTTCCACATTGTACGGCCAGTCATGGCAACGCAGACACTGATTAACCTTTAGATTGATTTGATACTTTTCCATTTTGTGGGGGATCATGGGCGGCTGCTGGCGGTACGCCTTGATGAAACGCCCGGACGTGTTTTGGCGTTTTACCTCATCCGCGTCCAGGGTGTCGGGGATGCTGTTCTCGCCCCGCAAGGATTGAACAGTCTGTCCCTGTACCGTTGGGGCGAAGGTGGTTACCATAGCAATACCTATGACGCTTGCCACAATAATCGTCAGTTTTTTCATTGCCTTTCTCCGTTGCTTGCCATGCCGAAGATGCTGCCTTTATTCCTTTAACTGGGCCGCATCAGGGCTAAGTTGAAAATTGAATAACCTGTTGGAAGTCATGCTGCTCTCCCAATGGTCGGTTGAATGTTTTTGTTCTGACCGGCCACCAGGTTCGAGGAATATCGGAGGCCGAAGGTAAATACATCTTGGGCGCAGACATCAATGCAACGCCCGCAGTTGGTACAGTCGCGGCTGGTGATCACGGGCGTATCCGCCTCGGTTTCGCCGCGTAAAGCGGGGGTGATAACGTGGGGTTCCGGACAAACCGCGAAACAGTCCATGCAATCGTTACAGGCGGCGCGGTTCGGTGCCGCGACCCTGATCAGACTGTAAGAGCCGACCAATCCGTAGAAGGCGCCGACCGGGCAGAAATGGCCGCACCAGCCGCGCCGGCTGACAATCAGATCGAATAGAAACACGGCGGCGATGACGGTCCAGGCCAGACCGAAGCCGAATATCAGTCCGCGGTGCAGCATGGAAACCGGATTGAGGAATTCCCAGGCAACCGTCGCCGTGAGCACCGATGCCAGTAGAGTCGCGCCCAGCAGCCACAACCGGGTCTCCCGCTTGGGCTGCCAGCCTTTGCCGATATTCAGTTTTTCGGCCAGCCAGTGGGCGGCGTCGGTGACGATATTCACCGGGCAGACAAAGGAACAATAAACGCGCCCGCCGATCACAGCGTATACGATAAAGACGATGGCCGCGCCCAGGATCGCCGTATCGGCGAGGGCGTGGCCGGCGAACAACGACTGCAGCAAAATGTAAGGATCGGTCAGGGGGAGGATTTCAAGGGTCAGACTTGACGAAAGATTGCCTTTGACCATCCAAATCCCGAACCAGGGCCCCAGCATGAACAGGAGCAATATAAAAACCTGACTGACGCGGCGTAGAATGAGCCACTGGTGAGCTTTCACCCAGCCTTTCGCGGCAATTGCGTCGGCGCCGATGGGTTTTTGCTGGATCATGGCCGTGCCCCCGGTAGCGGTGGCGGCATACGGTCAGGCAGATCGATGAGACCGGGTACAAGGGACTCGCCTTTCTTTTCCTTTTCTATCCAACCAAGCCGGTAATGATCGCCGATCTGGCCTTTGACCATTTGTTGCGGATAGACCCGGATGGCTGCTTTTTCCAAAACGCACGTGCGTTCGCATTTGCCGCAGCCGGTGCATTTATCGGAATGCACAGTGGGAATAAAGGTCGCGTGCTTACCGGTGCGGACATTGTGCTTCCGCTCCAGCGTGATGGCTTCGCCCATAAGAGGGCATACCCGGTAGCAAACATCGCATCTCAGACCGTTGAAATTGAGGCACGTTTCCTGATCCACCAGGACAGCCAGCCCCATGCGGGCATCGTCAATGCTTTTGATCTCTTTATCGAGGGCGCCGGTGGGACAGGCTTTGGCGCAGGGAATATCATCGCACATCTCACACGGTACGTTTCTGGCGATAAAGTAAGGCGTGCCGACGGGGACGTCCTCGCCGAATTCGGCCAGTTTTAGTGTCGGGTAGGGGCAATCGCGAACGCACAGCCCGCATCGGGAACAGGCGCCCAGAAATTGCTGTTCGTCCAATGCGCCCGGCGGACGCAGGGCGAAGGCCGATTTCGCCTGCCGGGTCATCCAGCCGAGAAACGCCACAAAGAGACCAGCGCCGCAGGCCGTCCTGGCGGTATTCACCAGGAACTGCCTGCGATTTTGTCTGTTTTCCCGGTTAGGGGCACTGGTCGACATTATTCGGCTCCAACAATCAAGTCAGCGTCTAGGCCGCAACGACCTTACAGGCGCATTTCTTGAAATCCGTTTCTTTGGAAAGCGGATCGGTCGCATCCAGGGTCAACTTGTTGACCAGTTGCGACGCATCGAACCAAGGCATAAAGACCAGACCTTTCGGCGTCTTGTTACGGCCACGGGTTTCCACGCGGGTGATCAACTCACCCCGCCTGGTTTGAACCTTGACCGCTTGACCCCGGCGGAACCCACGCTCTTTGGCGTCTTCCGGGTGCATGTAGATTTTTGCACTTGGATAGGCGCGATAAAGTTCCGGCACCCGCCGCGTCATCGAACCGGAGTGCCAATGCTCGAGCACGCGGCCCGTCGACAGCCAAAGATCATATTCTTTGTCCGGTGATTCGGCTGCCGGCTCATAGGGGGCAAAGATGATATTGGCTTTGCCGTCGGGCTTGCCATAGAACTGCACATCTTTGCCTTTTTGGACGTGCGGGTCATAGCCTTCCCGGAACCTCCAGAGGGTTTCCTTGCCGTCGATGACCGGCCATCTAAGACCACGGGTCTTGTGATAGGTGTCAAAGTCCGCCATCTCGTGACCTTTTTTCGGGCCTTCCAACTGGAACCGGCGATATTCTTCGAACAGGCCTTTCTGGACATAGTAGCCGAAATGCTCGGACTCGTGATTACCGAAGCCCTTATAGGTTTGGCTTAGCGGATATTTGTCGACCTGGCCGTTGGCGAACAGGATGTCGTACAAGGTTTTGCCCTTGTATTCAGGCTTCTTGGCAACCAGATCGGCCGGCCAGACTTCTTCGACTTTGAACCGTTTGGCAAACTCCATCAACTGCCAGACATCCGATTTGGACTCGCCCGGGGCCGGTACTTGTTCGCGCCAGAACTGGGCCCGCCGTTCGGCATTGCCGTAGGCACCTTCCTTTTCCACCCACATGGCGGTGGGAAGAATAAGATCGGCCGCCATGGCGGTCACCGTCGGATAGGGATCGGAAACGACAATGAAATTGTTAGGGTTCCGATAACCGGGGAAGGTTTCCTCGTTCATATTGGGCGCGGCCTGCATATTGTTGGTGCACATCACCCAATAGGCATTGAGTTTGCTGTCTTTCAGCATGCGGTTCTGCAGGACGGCATGGTAGCCGGGCTTGCCGGGAATGGTGCCGGCAGGAAGTTTCCATACCTTCTCCGAAAAATCCCGGTGTTTCTTTTTCATGACCACCAGATCGGCGGGTAGCCGGTGGGCGAACGTGCCGACCTCGCGGGCCGTGCCGCAGGCCGACGGCTGGCCGGTGAGCGAGAACGGGCTGTTGCCGGGTTCGGAAATTTTACCCATCAACAAGTGGACGTTATAAAGCAGCCCGTTGACCCATACGCCGCGGGTATGCTGGTTGAAGCCCATGGTCCAATAGGAGGAGATTTTCTTGGTGGGATCGGCATACAGCTTGGCCAGTTTTTCCAATTTCTCCGCCGGGACGCCGGACAGTTTACTGACTTTCTCCAAGGTGTATTCGGACACCGCTTTGGCGTAGTCATCAAAACTGATCTTGCTGAGTTTACCGCCTTTACCTTTTTTCTTTTTCTCCAATGGATGGTTTGGCCGCAAGCCATAACCGATGTCCGTCACGGTTTTGGTTATGTTGACATGCTTTTTGACAAAATCTTTGTCATAGGCTTCGGTCTGAATAATGTAGTTGGCGATATAGTTGAGGATCGCCAGGTCGGTTTGCGGCGTGAAGATCATGCCGTTGTCGGCCAGTTCAAAGCAACGATGTTCGAAGGTCGACAACACATGAACCTCCGATCCCTTTTTGGTCAGCCTGGTATCGGTTAGGCGAGACCAGAGAACGGGGTGCATTTCCGCCATGTTGGCGCCCCACAGCACAAAAGCATCGGCGTGTTCGAGGTCATCGTAGCAGCCCATGGGCTCGTCGATACCGAAGGCACGCATGAAGGCACCCACGGCGGAGGCCATGCAGTGCCGGGCGTTGGGGTCGATATTGTTGGAACGGAATCCGGCTTTCATCAATTTAGCAGCCGCATAGCCTTCCCAAATTGTCCATTGACCGGAGCCGAACATACCAACGCTTTTCGGCCCTTTTTTCTTGATGGCTTCTTTAAATTTCCCGGCCATAACATCGAAGGCCTCGTCCCACGACACTTCGGCAAACTCACCGTTCTTGTCGTATTTGCCGTTCTTTTTCCTCAACAACGGCTTGGTCACGCGATCTTTGCCGTAAAGGATTTTCGATAGGAAATAACCTTTGATGCAGTTGAGGCCACGGTTGACCGGCGCGTCCGGATCACCTTGAGTGGCCACTACCCGGTCGTTTTTGGTGCCGATTAGCACCCCGCACCCGGTGCCGCAGAACCGGCAGGCCGCTTTGTCCCACCGGATATCCGGATCGGCCGCTTCGGCTGTTTTTACGCCGGGAAGAGTAACTCCTGCCGCCGTGGCTGCCGCTGCTGCTGCATTGCTTTTGATAAAATCGCGTCTTGAAATCTTCATTGGATGTACTCCTCGTCGGAAGAATCGCCTTCAAAATGGTTATAGACCAGGGATGTCGAGAGCACCCCGTCGATGTTTCCTAGGTTTAAAAGGATATCCGCAGCCGCTGAGTCATCCGGCTCATCGACCGTGATAACCAAACTGCCGTCTTCGGTTTGGGCGTAGACATCTACGCCCTGAATTTGCTCAAGCCGTTTGCGTACCTTTGAAACTTGGCGCGGTTTGGCCTGGACAACTAATCCTGAAATGCTCATAGCAAATTGTCTCCAGCAACTGACGTCATTGAATCTAGTTTGAATTCAGAATCCTCTACGAATTGGGGAGGGTGGGTAATTTCGATTGCCTCAACCGGGCAAGGCGCAAAGCAGGCGCCGCAGCCCGTGCAGGCATCTTTATCGACGACCGGATCGGCGCTGCCGCCGAGGCCAAGTTCAAATTTAATGGCGCGCGGATCACATTGATCACCGCAAACACGACAGGTGACGCCGCGTTTTGATAAACAACGATCAAGGATTCGCGCTTTTAAATCCCAGGGCGGATTGCTGAGCGAAAGTTGAATGGCTTTTGGTTCGCAGGAGGTCGCGCAGTCGCCGCAAAATGTGCACTCGCCTTTCGAAAAATCCACTTCCGGAATTCCTCGCTCGCCCGCGACGATGATTGCCTCAGGGCAGGCGGAAACACAATCGATGCAGCTGATACAAGAAGAGAGGAAAATACTTTCGGGTTGCGCCCACGGTGGTCGCAAAGGTGATTTCCAACCTCGGAAAGCGTTTCTTAGAAATTCTGATCTCGATAACGTGGCGGTCATAATGAATGCACATCGAAATACTTAAAAAGAATTGCGCGAAACCTATGACAAAAAAAATGGGTGCGCCTTGACCCGTGTTAAATTCCATTAAAAAAACGTAATATGGGGATATGTAATATGATCAGTTGATCACTTACTGCAGTAATTCAACTCCTTCCATCGGGGCAAATCGCACGGCGAGGATTTCTTCGCTGGAAATACGGCCGGCTGAATCTTTGGAGACCACCATCAATTTTTGATCTTCGCCGAGCCCCGCCGGGATGACCATCCGCCCGTTCGGTTTGAGCTGCTGGAGAAGGGAAGGCGGGATGAGCTCAGGCGCGGAGGCAACCAGGATTTTGTCGAAGGGGGCGTGCTCCGGCCAGCCGTGATAACCGTTACCTAATTTATATTCGACATTGCGGCAATTTGATTTCTTGAGGCGTGCTTCGGCTTCGTTGGCGAGCTCTTCAATTATTTCAACCGTATAAACTTTTTCAACGAGCTGGCTCAAAAGCGCCGTGTGATATCCCAGCCCGGTTCCGATTTCAAGAATTGTATCGCTTTTATTCAAGTTCAGCAGGCCCGTCATCAATGCCGTAATGAAGGGCTGGGATATTGTTTTGTCACTGCCGATAGGAAGCGGGCCATCGGCATGGGCATAAGCACGCAATTCAACGGGAACAAATTCATGGCGCGGCACGGATTCCATTGCCTCCAGAATGTTGGAGTCAATTTTCCGTACACCGGTTACCTCATGAGTCGCTTCAACATGTGCGGCTACAATTTGAACCATCATTTGCCGCAACGGCGAGAAAGGATCCTGTTCCATTCTCCCAATCTTTCCAGCCATAAGATAGGGAAGAATTAAATCACATTTCGAGCTTCAATTGGAAAAATGTCGCAGGAAAGTGAAACAAATTAATTTGAGCTATGACCTGAAATTATTTCCTTTACCCGTGGCCAGGCTTCCTCACCCTTTTCGGCCATCAGGGGAAGATACTTTTCGTTGAGCCATTCGCCGATCGCCGTTTGATAATTGGGCCGGGCTTTGATCCGTTCATACCAGTCCCGCAACTTGGGCAGGTTGTCGAGGATTCCGAGATACTTTAAGTGCTCAAAGCGCGTCACATAGGGCGTGAACGCTATATCCGCCAGGGAATATTCCTCGCCGGTCAGCCAGGTGTTGGATTGCAGCGTATCGTCCATGTCAGTGAACAGTTTGACAAAACGCATAACGGCCGGCGCGAAATAACTCGACTCGATTCCCTTTAACGTTAAATCCATTGTTCGTTCCCGTCGGACAGGATCTGGAATTTTGTTCATGTGGGCAATTAACTCTTCCTCCGTCCTACCTTCCATATTCTGATAGCGGAAAGCGGTTCCGCTGCTGACGGCGGCGAGAGCCAGGTGAACACCCTCATCCAATTGTTTCGTCCAAAGCCGCATACGGGCGCGAGCGACCGGGTCCTGAGGTTTCAATGAAGGCTCAGGATAGGCGTCGTCAAGAAATTCCACAATTACAGTGGATTCAATAATAACTTCCCCATCGACAATAAGGGTCGGGACCACGCCATTGGGATTCAGTTTCATATATTCTTCGGTGCGGGTGTCCCCGCGGCGGAGGTTCATATGATGTCCGGTCCATTCCAGATTTTTCTCGGCTAAGGTAAGTCTGACCTTTTGGGCGCAGGACGACATGTCGTTGTGATAAAGTTCCAGCAAATCGAATCTCCCCGGATTTTGAATTTTGAACGTGACAGCCTAGACCGATGATTACTTCCGCCAATCGGTTTTAATGCGTCTGATTTATATAAGTAATTGTGGGTCGGGCCAACTGTTCAATATGCTTTTTGAGGATGGATAATGCCTGCTCGCTGTCCCTGTCGATGGCTGCATTCATTAGTTTTTTCAACTCGCCGAGCCGGCTTTTCCCAATGGGGTGAACCCTCGCGGCCAGCAGTCGGTAGCGTTCGGACTGTTGAAAAAGAGAACCACGTATCTGCATGAGCATGGGTGATAGGCAGGCGCTTAACAAGGATGCAAAAAAACGGTCATAGAGCGCGGCCCATTCAATATCGGATGAGTAGGAGGCGTCGCCCGGCAGGCGGGCTTCACACCTTTCAAGCTGATGATAGGCTGACAGGACGTTGCCTTCCCAGACGTCATCGCCGGTTTCTATGGCTTCCCGAAGCGCCATCGTATCGAGCAGAAGCAACAGGCGGGAAATATCTTCGATTTCCTCGGCCGATACCGTGGCGGCGAAAAACCCGCGCTTGCCCTCGGTGGTGGCCATCCCTTCGGATACCAGACGACTGAGCGCCTCCCTGAGGGGACTGCTGCTAAAGCCGTACTGTCGGCTCAACCGGTCCAATTTCAACTGAGCGCCCGGCAGAATATCGCCGCTGAGAATATCGTTCCTCAGCGCGATATAGGCTTGTTCTGATAGTGGGGCCTGCTTTTGCGCCCGTATCTCCAGCATTACCGTTTCGCCAAAATTTAACCAAGAATTTGGGTCGAGTGTTATGCCAGTTTTTGGTTAAAAAATATATAAAATAAAAATATTGCAAAATAATTAAAAAATGCATAAAACTTAATAAGGAGTTAATTCGAGTAAATAGGGGGAGGCCAATTCATGGCCCAACACAACAGCCCAACTTTGACGCATATGGGGATATTCGTTGAAGACGTGGACAGTATGATGGATTTCTACCGGCGCGTGATCGGTGTAAAAGTGGCTGATCGCTGCAATGAAGATCGGCAAAAAGCGGAAATTGTCTTTTCAGGCAACGACGCCGAAATTCAGCACCAGTTTATTTTGGTTACGGAACGGCCTGAAGATGCAGAGTTCGGCGTTACCCATCAGGCATCGTTCAGGGTCGACAGTTTGGATGAGTTGCGCGATATCGCACTTCGGCTGAAAGGGGAAAACATTACGGATCTGGAGGCCAAAGACCACGGCGACGTCTGGTCCCTCTACTTTCGCGATCCCGAAGGAAATTTATTGGAGATTTATGTCGCCACGCCCTGGCAGGTTTCGCAGCCTTATGCCTTTGACATTGATATCAACAAACCCACCGACGAAATTATTTCTGAAAGTCACCGGCGGGTAGAAGACCGGAATCGACAAGTTCTGGCTTGAATAGCTTCGGCCCAATCAACCCATCCAGGAAGGCAACCAAAGTGTAATTGCCGGAAACAGGACCAGAAGGGTAAGCCGCACCATGTCGGCCATCCAAAAGGGTGTGACGCCTTTGAATATGGTGCCCGTCCCGACATCGGGTAATACGGTGTTCAACACAAATATATTCATGCCCACCGGCGGCGTAATAAGGCTGATTTCCGTCACCACGACGACGATGATGCCGAACCATACCGGATCCAAATTCAGGCTCGTCACGATGGGGAAGAACAGGGGGATGGTCAGCAGGATCATGGCGATGCTGTCGAGGACGGCGCCCAAGGCTATATAGATCAGCATAATGGCGAAAATGATAACCAGGGGATGGGTGTCCAGCCCTGACACATATTCACCTAACGTTTCCGGCATGCCGGTTTCGTTCATAAGATTTGAGAAGATCAAGGCGCCGATCAATATGAAGAACAGCATGGCCGTCGTTTGAGCGGCGTCGGATAAGAGTTCCAGCAAGACCTTCCAGGTCAGCCGCCGCCGCGCCCAGGCGAAAAAGAATCCGCCGGCGGCGCCGATACCGGCGGCTTCGGTCGGCGTAAACAGACCGGTGTAAATTCCTCCAATAACGATCAGGAACAGCACCAATACGGCCCAAACCTGGCTTAACGCTTTCCACCGGAACGACCAGTCGGCTTTTTCACCCGGCGGGCCTATTTCCGGCTTGAGCCAGGTGGCAACCATAATAGCTGTATTGTAGCCGATGATGCCAAGCAAGCCAGGAACGATCCCGGCAATAAAAAGCACGCCAATGTCGGTCGACGTCATTATACCGTAAATAATCAACACCACGCTCGGCGGGATCAAAATACCAAGTGTACCGCCAGCGGCGATCGCGCCGGTCGCCAGGCTGTCGGTGTAGTTGAATTTCCGCATGGGCGGCATGGCGACCTTGGCCATGGTGGCGGCCGTCGCGACCGATGATCCGCAGACGGCTGCAAAGCCGCCGCAGGAAATAATGGTTGCCATGGCCAGTCCGCCGCGCTTGTGGCCGATCCACGCGTAAGCGGCATTATAGAGTTCTTGGGATAGGCCGGCCCGGGTGATGAAATTCCCCATTAAAATAAAGAGTGGGATAACCGACAGTTCCGACGACTGCGACGTATCGTAGGCCAGACGTCCGGCCATGATCATTGTACCCGACCAACCCACAAAATGAGCAAAACCGACGATGCCGACCCCGGCCATGGCGAAGCCTACGGGCACACGAAGAAATAATAGTGCAATAAGTATTGCAAAGCTGACGATGGCAGCGGTCATGGGCTGTTTGTCCTAATTTTTATACGGGATCGACGGTTGGGTGATCCGTCGGCGGCGCCGGCAGAAAAGTAATTGCGAGTTGAATAATGGTACTTATCCAAGTCATGACGGACATGAAATAGGCGGCCGGCCCCAGCGGAATTTTCAGAAAAAGAGTGATGTCGTTGTGCGTGACCAATTTTCCCGCCACGTCCCAGAGACGCCAGGCAAGAAACGCCAAGATGAGCGCACAGAATAAGTTGACGAGAAATCGTTGTACCGCTTGAACTTTTGGACTCATTAACGAATCCAGTAAAGTTACGGCGACATGGCCTTCGTTGGCGGTAACGATCGGCAGTCCGGCAAAAACCAAGACGCCCATCATGATCTCGGTGATCTCGAAAGCGCCGACGATTGAACCGCCGAAAAGATCACGAGCCGCCACGTCGATGACCGAAAGGGTCATGATGGCGAACAGCATAACTGACGCCAGTACAATCAACGCCCGGCTCAGTTCAGATCTGAGCCGGGCGAAAGTGTCGGTTGATGACATTACGAGCCTTAGCGTTTCATTTTCGCAATTTTTTCGACTTTAGCGATCTCCGCTTTATATTCGCGGAGCACGGCTTCACCGTCAATGCCTTTAGATTTGGCTTTTTTCATCCAGTCGGCTTGGATCGGCTCCCACATTTTTTTCAATGTGGCCACCATTGCCGAAGATGCCTGGCTGACCTTGATACCGTGTTTCGCCATATAGGCGTCACCGGCTTTGTCGGCGAGGTCCCAAGCGTGACCGGCAACATGAGCAAATCTTTCTCCAGAATGGGCGGAAATAGCCTTTTTGTCCTTGGCGGAGAGCGCATCCCATTTCTGCTGGTTCATGTAGGTTTGGAAGACCGTGGAATAGAGGCCGCCCTTAACATCGGTGGTATATTTCAGGTACTTACCCAATTTGAAATTTTTGATGCCTTCGTGACCCAAGAATACGCCATCGGCCACACCTTTGGACAAAAGGGTCGCAACCTTGGTGATCGGCGCAAAAATCGGTGTTACGCCCATCGACTTGGCCAAAGCAGAGACATTGTCTCCCGAGACCCGAAGTTTAAGGCCCTTGAAGTCGGCCATCGTGCCGGTTGGGCGTTTGGAATTTGAGACCATCCCCGGTCCGTGCGCATAAACATTCAAAAGATGCATGCCTTTAGCTTCGTTTACTTTGGCGAAATATTTTGCATGGATGCGCCAATAGGCAACGGTTCTGGCTTCGGCGCTATCAGTCAGGAACGGAAATTCCGCAATTTTGTGAAGAATGAAACGGCCGGGCGTATATGCGGGAATAATATTCGCAATATCAATGGCGCCATCCTTAATAAAATCGTGGTAAGCGGGCGGCGCACCCAATCCCTTGGTTAGAATTTTAACTTTTACGCTGCCACCGGTGACATCTTTATATTGTTTCAAATAGGGATCGATGCCGAGACGGCGAATTTCGTGGCCGATCGGGTCCCATGTGGCAAAACGAAGCGTGGTTTCGGCAATAGCCGACGTACCGTTAAGGACGGTTGCGCCTGAAATGGCGGCCGCCGCTGTAACTAAAGTAAATATTTTTCCTGACGCCATAACAATAAGTCTCCTGTCGTTGAATGAACTGGTGTGAGAATTCTGTTTATTTCGGGTTTGTGATTCTTCGGAGTAAGTTCTTAGAAAAATGATTTTTTTCCCCGACACCGGTTGCCCGGCAATTTTCAGCTTTCTTAATTACTCATATTTGGAAATTATAGAAATCCCATAATATAGGAATTTTGTCGAGAGTCGATTTTTAAATTGTAAACAGCCAGAAATTCATTGTTCAAATCGCATACCATTCCTACATAACTAGTACTAAACTAAGGCCTGTTTTGTTTTCTAGAAAAACTGTAAGGACGGCTATGCGGGCGGGGCCTCGGAAAAGAATTTCCTTCAAGCTGGCGGTGGTGTGCGTCGCGATCACATTTACCCTTGGTCTGATTTTCGGCCTGACACAGCTTGCCGTGGACTTTTCTGTCGAAAGCGAGCAAACCATCCACCGGATTGACCGAATTCTAAACGCCACTCAGAAAAATGCGGTAAATGCCGCGTTGCGACTCGATGAGGAGCAGGCCCGTGAAATCGTCCAAGGTCTCTTGGTTTACGACTTTTTTCTCGAAGCGAAGATAACAGATGAAAAGGAGCAAATTCTCGCTTCCAGTGGCCGAGATGCGGGAGAAAGCAATACGCGGTGGTTGACCAAAAAATTGACCGACCTGTCGGAAATCGACACCATTACCCACGAAAACCGAATCCTATATTCGCCCTTCGAAAAACAAAGAAAAGTCGGCAATTTGAGTGTCGTTATCGATTTTGATACGGCGTTTTCGGGCTTTTATGAACGGTCCAAACTGGTATTGATCACCGGTCTGCTTCGAAATGTGCTTCTGGGTGTCATTCTTATCGGCGTATTTTACCTTTTGGTCACGAAAGGGCTCGTTCAAGTTCTCCGTTTTATGAGCGACCGTGATTTGCCCAGTCTGGTGTACCGGCGGATCGAAGCGCCCCGTGGACATGATGATGATGAACTGGGTCAACTCGTCGATTCAACCAACAACTTCCTGGAAGCCATTTCCGAACATCAGCAGAAGCAGGCCAAAGCAGAGCATGCCCTGCGCATGGGGGAAGAACGTTTCAAAGATTTTACCCGGTCGGCGGCGGACCGATTTTGGGAAACCGGGCCCGATCACCGGTTGATTTACTTCTCTGATCCAAGCGGCAATTTGAACTTCTCGGTTGACAAGCTTCTCGGTAAATCACCTTGGGAGATCGACGGAAATATTCCGTTGGATAGTTGGGAAGAATTGAAGACACGGATGAACAACCACGAGCCGTTTCGCGATTTCAGATATTTAGGGACGGCAACGGATGCCGGATTTGATCTCCATATACGGATGTCAGGCACACCGGTTTTTGATGAAGACGGAAAATTTTCCGGTTACCGCGGCACGAGTTCCGACGAAACGGCTGAGTTCCAGGCCCGGGAATTGGCCCGGGTGTCACAGGACAAATTTGTCGAGGCGCTGGAGAACCTAGCTGTTGGCTATGTGCTGTGGAGTGGCGACAACAGGTTAATATCCTGTAATGAAAACTATCTGATGATAAATGAACAAATTAGAGAGATTTTGAAACCTGGGCTGGAGTTCGAGGAATTTGTTACGGCCCGCGCGAGCATGGTGAGCCATCCAAATGTAAGTAATGAGGATTGGATAGAATCTAATCTGAATTTGAATGAATTGGATGACCACGAATTTGAAGTGAGTGTAGGCGACAAACATTACCGCATAAGTCGCCACCGATTAAGCGACGGCACGCTGGTAGCGCTGCATTTTGATATAACTGACGAAAAATCTCAGGAAGAACAATTACGCCAATCCCAGAAAATGGAAGCGGTCGGTCAGTTGACCGGAGGCGTCGCCCATGACTTCAACAATATTCTAACCGGCATACTGGGTAATTTGGAACTTCTGTCGGGCCGTCTCGACGATCGAGAGAAAATACTGGAACGCATCGACCGGTCCATCCAACTCGTCAAGCGGGGAAGCTCGCTTACACACCGCCTATTGGCTTTTTCACGGCAGCAATCCTTGGAGCCTGAAAAAACCGATGTGGCTGTGTTGGTGGCGGAAATGTTTGATCTCCTGAGACGGACGTTGGGTGAAGCCATTCATATCGAAATTGATAGTGCTCCTGAACTTTGGAATGTGTCTGTCGACAAGCATCAAATGGAAAACGCAATTTTGAATCTGGCCATCAATGCGCGCGATGCGATGTCAAACGGCGGGAAACTGCGAATAGAGTGCAAAAATCTGGTTTTGCAAGAAGCCCAGACGATGCATGAAGATACCCTGGCACCCGGCGACTATGTCGTCGTATCGGTGGAAGATACCGGAACAGGTATAGAGCAGAATATGAAGGAAAAAGTATTTGAACCGTTTTTCACGACCAAGGAATTCGGCAGGGGCAGTGGTCTGGGGCTTAGCATGGCCCATGGATTTGTACGCCAATCGGGTGGCCACATCGGTATGGAGAGTGAAGTTGGGAGCGGCACGAAAGTATCTATATACCTGCCGAGTGTGGGATCGGATGTACTTGGGATCGACGCCAAAACGAAAGCTAAAGATTTGTACGAAGGCGCCGGTCAAAGGGTGCTGGTCATCGAAGACGATTCGGATGTCCGCGAAATAACCACAGCCAGTCTGGAAAAACTTGGTTACGAGGTTATCGATGGTGACGACGGGTCCGACGTGTTGAAACAGTCCGATGATTTATTGCAAAGCGTGGACTTGCTGCTATCCGATGTTGTGCTGCCAAGCGGTATGAATGGGGCGGACATTGCCGTTCGGCTCAAGGAAAAAAGCGAACACCTCAAAGTTCTGCTGATGACAGGATATGCCGATCAGGAAATTCTGATTTCGGCGACGTCCGACAAGCAGTTCGATTTACTTCAAAAACCATTTGAGATTCAGGAACTGGCTCAGAAGGTCCACGAAGTTTTGTCCAGTGACGTTTCCTGATTTGCCATCCGGACCGGAATATCCGGTCTACAAATTAAGTGAATTTATGTACCTGGACGAAATTAAGCCTATTCGTCGTATGACACCAGGGTCGTGCAGGGAATATCCAGCTTTTCCCGGCCTTTCAAAAAGCTGAGTTCGATAATGCAGGCGCTGCCGACAACATCGGCGCCGACCTCACGCATCAAACTGGCCGCCGCCTGCATGGTGCCGCCGGTCGCCAACAAATCATCCAGCAGCACGACGCGCTGACCTTTTTCGATGGCATCGGCCTGAATTTCAATGGTGTCGGTGCCGTATTCGAGATCGTATTCGAACGGTATTGTCTTACCCGGCAATTTGCCTTTTTTTCTGACCATGGTGAATCCGAGACCCAACTTTAAGGCCAACGGGGCAGCCACCAGGAAGCCCCGTGATTCAATGCCCGCTAAAATATCCGGCTGATGCCGGCTGACCTCCTTGGCCAACCGTCCCATGGTTACCTGCCAGGCATCGGCATGAGCAAGCAGGGTCGAAATATCGTAAAATAGAATGCCCGGCTTGGGAAAATCCGGAATGCCGCGAATGTAATCTTTGATGTCCATGGTACCGCCAGTTTTATCGTCGATATTAATTAGGAAATAGGGTTTAAGTGGGGCTATCCTAATGGCTGACGTTCTTCACGGCAAATGGAAGAACGGTCAAACGAAAATTTATTCCGAATTGATATCATGTCCGATGTATTTCATCGCCAACCCCTAACCAATCCGCCCGCCGCTATTTCCGGCGAAGGCCCGCCCTATTTCCGGCGAAGGTAATGTACATTTCGGATGTCGACGGCAATCGGTATTTGGATGCCTCCGGCGGTGCTGCCGTTTCATGTTTGGGGCATGGCGATCATGTTTTATTGGCGCCCCCCTATATTGCCGACATATCGGATATGAAACTGATCGTCGATCGTCTCGGTATGGCGGTTGATGACTCGTTGAGAGAAATCGGCGCCGTCTCTTAAATGTTTTCCGATTATTATAAATAAAAGAAGCACTTGTGTTGCAAGTTGGCCTTGGTTTAGGCTGTTCGTATTATGACGTGGGAGAAATCCCGTGCATTGCGCGCTGTCAGGGAGGCGGCCAAAGGGCTCAAATCGTGAGCTTCGATTAATCACAATTAATGCGATTGACGGCTTTACCTATCCTTAGTCAAACTAGCGGCGTACGGGAAAATTTCTATTGCGCGGAGGCATGCGTGACGTCGTAACGGCAACAACCAATAATCAATCAATCGAAAAAATACAGGAGAGAAAAAATGTTGAAAAAAATTTCCCTATCAGCCTTGGCAGTGGGGTTCACTGCCGGTTCTTTGCTGATGAGTGCGGCTGACGCCGATGCTGCCAGCAAGCGCCGTTTCATCGCTATCGGTACGGGGGGACCGACCGGCGTTTATTTCGTGACGGGTAACGCGATTTGCCGTTCCGTGCACAGAGCCGCCGCCGAAGGCCGCAAAAAAGGCCGCAAGCACGGCATCCGTTGCTCGGCACCGTCGACCGGCGGATCAAACTATAACATCGGTCAGATCAAGGAAGGCGAGCTTGATTTTGGCGTCGCCCAGTCCGACTGGCAGCACCATGCCTATAATGGTTCTGGCGGGCCATGGAAGGGCAAGGCCTTCAAGAAAATTCGCGCGGTGTTTTCCGTCCATCCCGAACCTTTTCAAATTGTAGCGGCCAAGGGATCAGGTATTAAAGGTTGGAACGACCTAAAGGGTAAAAAGGTCAATATCGGCAACCCGGGTTCGGGCCAAAGAGGCTCCGCAGATATGATGATCAAGGCGGCCGGTTGGACTAAAAAGGACTTCAAACTGGCGGCTGAATTGACCTCGACCGAACAATCGAAAGCTCTTTGTGACGGTAAAATCGACGCCTATATCTACTCGGTCGGTGTTCCAAATTCCGGCGTATCCATTGCTACGGACGGCTGCGGGGGCAAAATTATCAACTTCAATGGTTCCCTGGCCAAAAAATTCGTTACCAGCAAGAACCCTTATTACGCCTGGGCCAATATCAAGAAGGGCACCTATAAATCCACCGATGCCGACGTGCAGACCTGGGGCGTTAAAGCCACCTTTGTCACATCAGCCGATACGCCCGCCGATGTCGTCTATGAGGTAACCCGTGCGGTATTCGAAAATTTCGACGAGTTCAAAAAGCTGCATGCGGCGTTCAAGAACCTGGATCCGAAAAATATGATCAAGGACGGATTGTCCGCGCCTTTGCATCCCGGCGCTATCAAGTATTACAAAGAAAAAGGCTGGATGTAATTTGGGTTAGAGAATTGAGACCGGTGGGGGAGTGACTTCTCCCACCGGTTTTTTCTCCACGTTCACCCGAAGGCATTCAGGGGGCACGAATGGCAGACGCAGAACCCAGTTCCGGAATTTCCCAGGGAATTTCTCAAGAGGAAATCCAGCAAAAAATCGAAGAGGTGGAATATACCGGCCGGAAGACGGGACCGACCTTGGGCCTGATCATTGGCGTAATAGCCGCCTCGTGGTCCCTTTTCCAGCTATGGATTGCGTCACCACTGCCGTTTCTGTTGGACTTCGGCATCATCGTGTCGGTTCCGGCCCGTGGCATTCATCTGGCGTTCGGTTTTTTACTCGTTTTCTTGATGTTTCCGGCGGCCAAGTCGCTGGCCAATAAACCGATTTCTCCTCTCGATATAGCGTTCGCACTGATCGGCGCTTTTTGCGCCCTATGGGTATTCATCGATCAGGAAGGCATCACCCGCCGGTTGGGATCATTGCTGACCATAGATATTGCAGGTTTTAGCATTCCTTTCGAAGCCATTTTGGGAGGAGCCGGTGTACTTTTACTTTTGGAATCGACCCGCCGGGCAATCGGACTGCCCTTGGTCATTGTTGCCTCTATTTTTCTTATTTATTCGATCTTTGGCCAATCAATGCCGGAGATCGTCTCGCACCGCGGCGTATCGCTGAACCGCCTGATCGGCTATCAGTGGCTTGGCGGCGAGGCCATATTCGGTATTCCGATCGACGTGTCGGTGAGTTTCGTTTTTCTGTTTGTGCTATTCGGCGCGTTGCTCGACCGGGCGGGCGCCGGCAAGTATTTCCTGGACCTGGCGTTCGCCATGGTGGGCAAGTACCGGGGCGGTCCTGCCAAGGCGGCGATCCTGGCGTCCGGCATGACCGGTCTGATTTCCGGATCATCCATTGCCAATGTAGTCACCACCGGCGTCTTTACCATTCCGGTTATGCGCCGAACCGGCCTGCCCGCGGTCAAAGCCGGCGCCATCGAAGTGGCCGCGTCGACCAACGGTCAGATCATGCCGCCGATCATGGGCGCCGCCGCTTTCATCATGGCCGAACTGATCGGCATCAGCTATTTCGATGTTATCGTCGCCGCCTTTGTCCCGGCGGTGGCCAGCTATATGGGACTTCTTTATATTTCTCATCTCGAGGCGCTCAAGCTCGGGCTTAAGGGCATGCCCCGCGATGAAATTCCGCCACTGGCCAAAACCTTTTTCAGCGGCGTCCATTTCATCATTCCCATTATTGTCCTGGTTTACCTGCTTATGGTCGAACGCTGGACGGCAAGCAGCGCCGTCTTTTACACCATCATGGTAATGTTTCTGATCATGTTTGCGACGCGGTTGTCGCCCGCCGGGATGAACCGTTTGACCATGACGGTTCTTTATTTGCTCCCCATGCTGGTCGCCGCCGTTTTTAGGCTGGGAGGAGAAAAAGCGCAGCCCTCGTTGTTCTGGGGGCTAGGAATTGCTGTCTTGGTGGTTATCGGTCTCGGTGTGGTAAAAAGTAGCCGCGACGGTGGCGCCGGAGACGCGGTGATTACGTCTATCAAGGAAGTCTACGCCGGGTTGATCGCCGGCGCCCGTAATATGGTGGGCATCGCCGTTGCCGTGGCGACCGCTGGCATCATTGTCGGCTCGGTTTCCTCCACCGGCCTGAACAACGCCATGGTCGGGGTGGTTGAAGCCCTGTCCGGCGGTAACGTCTTTATTCTCTTAGGCCTCACCGCAATTCTCAGCCTGATCCTTGGAATGGGTCTGCCGACGACGGCAAACTATTTGGTGGTCGCGTCCTTACTGTCCGGTGTGCTGGTCGAACTGGGGTCGGCGGCGGGCCTTGAGCTGCCGTTAATCGCCGTTCATTTATTCGTCTTCTATTTCGGCATCCTGGCGGACGATACGCCGCCGGTTTGCCTGGCGGCTTTTGCCGCGGCGGCGATTTCCCGGGCCGATCCCATAAAAACCGGCATTCAGGGATTTACCTATGATATCCGCACGGCCATTTTGCCTTTTGTGTTTATCTTCAATCCCGAAATATTGTTGATCGGCGTGACCAGTTTCTGGCACGGCTTACTTATATTCGTCGTCGCGTTGCTTGCCGTATTCACTTTTGCCTCGGCGACCCAGGGCTGGTTGGTCACCAAGACGAAGTTTTACGAGATCATCATATTGCTCGCTGTCAGCTTTTCTTTGTTCCGTCCCGATTATTTTCTGGGCCTGGTCTATCCGGAATTCAAACAGGTAAGTCTGACGCAGTTTATCGACAATCAGGCGGTCGTTGATGAAGGACTGAAGGTGCGGCTTTCTTCGGTCAGGGAAACCGATTACGGCGACCGCTTTAAACTGTTTGTTATGAGAGCGCCCGGCGGCGCGGCCGGGCAAACGACATTTGGCGTTAAGCTCGAGAAAGAACAGGACGGCAGATATTCGGTCGCTGATATGACACCGAATGGCCTGGCCGAAAAAGCCAAAATGGATTTTGGCGACTACGTCAATACGGTCGAAGTGGAGCAAATAGACCGTCCGCCGAAGGAACTCGTCTATCCGATCGCCTTGTTGGTTTTGGCCGGCGTTGTTCTGATGCAGATGGCACGCCGCAAAAATAGCGGCGGGAATATTGGAGGGGCCGAAAATGTTTAAAAAGGTGCTTTTGACCGTCGATCTCAGTGATGAAAAATCGTGGCAGAAGGCGTTGCCGGTGGCCATCGAACAATGCAAGTCATACAGTGCAGACTTTCATCTGATGACGGTTGTGCCGGATATGGGAATGCCGGTCGTCGAGGATTTTTTCCCGGACGATTTCGAAGAAAAGATGGCATCCAGCGCCGCTGCCAATCTGGAGAAAGTCGCCGAAATGGTGAGAGACAGCCAACTGGACGTTAAACTTCACGTCAGTACCGGCACCATTTATAAGGAAATACTAAAAGTTGCCCGGGATTACGATATCGATATGATCGTAATTGCTTCTCACCAGCCGGAACTGAGCGACTATTTGCTGGGTCCCAACGCTGCAAAAGTCGTCAGACACGCTAATTGTTCGGTCCTGGTGGTGCGCGGCTGATTGTCCATTTTGGCAAAAAAAAGCCGCCGTCCAATCAAGGACGGCGGCTTTTTCAGCGGAAAACTTATTTAGTTCGCCTTCAAATAGGCGATCACGTTATCCCGATCTTTCTTTTTCTTCAGCTTCAAAACCATGGCTGATTTTTTGCCGGTTTTGCCTTTGAGATATTTTTTGGGATTGGTGAGGTAGGCATCCAGTTCGGCTTCCGTCCAGTTCCAACCAGCGCCCTTTAAGCCTTTGTACTTTTTGAAGCCTTTTACCGTACCGGCTTTTTTTCCGACGATACCGGCCAGTGACGGGCCAACTTTGTTCTTACCGGCTTTAACGGTATGGCAGGCTTTGCACTTATTGAATACTTTCTTGCCTTTTTTGGCGTCACCGGCGAACGCGGTGTTGGCGAAAGCGGCGATAGTGACAATCAGGCTCAAGGCCAGAAAACGACGTACATACATATAATCAACTCCTGAAAGGCCGATCGGGATTTATTGCCCAGGACCAGCGCAATGGTCTAATTCCGTGAGGCGAAAGGCAGCCTCGATTCCAGCAGCGTAATATA
>CAZNLR010000002.1:0-66100 GCA_964574215.1 uncultured Rhodospirillaceae bacterium
GCGACGTTACCGTAACCGGCGTAGAGCGCTTTTTCGACGATGACGAAATCATCGTTAGCAAAACCAACCTGAAGGGCCATATCACATACGCTAACGAGGTCTTTTTGCGCTTGGCCGACTATTCGGAAGAAGAAGTATTAGGCGCTCCCCACAATATTGTGCGTCATCCGGACATGCCGCGTTGCATTTTCAAGTTGCTTTGGGACACCATTGCCGCCGGCAACGAAATTTTCGCCTATGTGATCAACCGATCGAAAAATGGCGACCATTATTGGGTCAATGCCCACGTAACGCCGAGTTACGACGTCAACGGCCAAATCCTTGGCTATCATTCGAACCGCCGGGTGCCCAATCGCCAAGTTCTGGACGGAACCATTGTCCCGCTTTATCAGTCGCTTTTGGCCGAAGAGAAACGCCATGCCAACACCAAAGATGGCATGGAATCCTCCTTCAATATGGTTCTGGATTTGTTGAAGGAAAAAGGCGTCAGCTATGATGAACTCATTTTCTCTCTCGAATAGTGTCGGAAAACGAACCGAGTCAGAATAAAGAAATTTACTTAAAGGAATTAGATCGATGAATGAAATAGCTCAGGATATCAGCGGCGGCGCCGGTTCTCAGGAGCCCATCACCAAGATATTGGAAATCTGCCGCGAAGTGGCAAAAGGCAACTTCGAAGCACGCATTACCAACATCACCGAAGAAGGCGAAATCGGCGAACTGATGTGGACCATCAACGATATGGTCGACCGGTGCGACGCCTATGTCAGGGAATCCAAGGCCTGTTTGGAGCATGTCAGGGACAACAAATTTTACCGCCGTATTGCCGAAAAAGGCATGCTCGGCAGTTTCCGCCATGCCAGCGGTGTTATCAATGAAGCCATCAGTGTCATCGATGGCCGCATCGGCGAATTTTCCGGTGTTATCAGTAATTTTGAAAAAAATATGAAATCGGTGGTGGAAACCGTGTCCTCTGCGTCGACGGAACTGCAATCGACGTCGCAATCCATGGATGAAATCGCCACCGGCACCAGCGAGCGGGCGACCATCGTCGCGTCGGCGGCCGAAGAAGCGTCTTCCAACGTGCAGACGGTGGCATCGGGCGCCGAGGAACTGTCCAGTTCCATATCCGAAATCAACCGGCAGGTTTCGACGTCGCTCAGTATCACCAATTCGGCCGTTGAAGCCGCCGACAACACCAACGATCAGGTGCAGGGATTGGCCCAGGCCGCTCAGAAAATTGGTGAAGTTGTCGGGCTTATTAACGATATTGCCAGTCAAACCAATCTTTTGGCTCTCAACGCCACCATCGAAGCGGCCCGCGCCGGTGAGGCCGGTAAGGGATTTGCCGTTGTCGCCTCCGAAGTTAAAAATCTCGCCAATCAGACGGCTCGGGCGACCGACGAAATTTCCGGCCAGGTGACGGCCATCCAAGGCGCCACATCGGATTCGGTGGAAGCGATCGGCAAAATTGGCGGCACCATCAACGAGGTCAACGAGATTATTACGGCCATTTCCGCAGCGGTCGAAGAACAGGGCGCCGCCACCCAGGAGATCGCCCGTAACGTCGAAGAGGCCTCTGCCGGCACGACCGAGGTAACGACCAATATTAACGATGTCATGTCCGGCGCCGAAAATACCAAGCAGGCGTCCGGAGAAGTCAATGTGGCGGCGACGGAATTGTCGAAGAACGCAGAACTGTTATCCAGCGAAGTCGATTCATTCCTGATCGAAGCCAATAAGCTGATCTAACAGCCGGCGAATTCTATTTGAACAATATCCTGGGCCGTAACCGGCCCGGGGTATTTTTTTTGACCACCGCAAACTAAAGTCTTAAAAAACTTGAGGTTAGCCTGGAATTTGTGCATTCTCCGGCGCTTTCCTGGGATTGAATACTTAGAGCACAATGAGTGGCACAATGAGTGACCGGCGGATTTACCTATTTGACAGCACCTTGCGGGATGGCGCCCAGACCCAAGGCATAGATTTCAGCGCTGCCGATAAGGCCGCGATTGCGCAGGACTTGGATGCGCTGGGGATCGATTACGTGGAGGGCGGCTGGCCGGGCGCCAATCCGACCGACGATGCTTTTTTCAGTGATCCACCGCAATTGAAGAACGCAAAATTTACCGCCTTCGGTATGACGCGGCGGCCCGGCAGAAGCACCGCCAACGATCCGGGCCTGTCTTCACTGCTTGATGTCAAAACCAAAGTCGTATGTATCGTCGGCAAAACCTGGGATTTTCAGGTTGAGGTGGCGCTGGGCATAGATTTGGATGAAAACGTCGCGATGATTGGCGATTCGATCGCGCACGCTAAGAACGTCGCCGGCGAGGCTCTTTTCGACGCCGAACATTTTTTTGATGGCTATAAGGAAAATCCCGAATATTCGCTGAAATGCCTGAATGCCGCCGCCGAAGCCGGGGCGCGCTGGATCGTCCTGTGCGATACCAATGGCGGCACGCTGCCCGACGAGATTGAAACAATTGTTTCCGAAGTGATCAAAACCATTCCCGGAGACCGGCTCGGCATCCATTGCCATGACGATACCGGTAATGCGGTCGCCAACAGCCTGGCGGCGGTGCGCACCGGCGTCCGCCACGTGCAGGGGACCTTGAACGGGCTGGGCGAACGGTGCGGTAACGCCAATCTGATTTCATTGATCCCGACGCTGATGCTGAAAATGGGTTATGAGACAGGCATTTCGCCGACCGATCTAACCCGTTTGACCCATGTGTCCCACGCCCTGGATGAGCGGCTCAACCGCGCGCCCAACCGAGGTGCGCCCTATGTCGGCGAATCCGCTTTCGCCCACAAAGGCGGACTTCATGTGTCGGCGGTCGAAAAAGATCCAAAATGCTATGAGCATATTGCGCCGGAGTTGGTGGGAAATCGCCGCCACATCGTCGTTTCCGATCAAGCCGGCCGGTCTAATATTCTGGCTATGTTCCGCGATATCGGTCTTGATGTCGACGCCAAGGACCCCAAAGTCACGCGGCTGGTGGAGCAGGTTAAGGAACTGGAATTCGCCGGTTACGCCTATGACGGCGCCGAAGCCAGCTTCGAACTCCTCGCCCGACGCGCCTTGGAAACGGTTCCCGAATTTTTTCGTCTCAACAGTTTCCGGGTCATCGACGAGCGCCGCTGGAATGCGCGCGATGAACTGATTACCATTTCGGAGGCCACCATCAAGGCCCAGGTCAAAGGCAAGGAATTTATGACCGTCGCCGAAGGAAACGGCCCGGTGAACGCTCTCGACTCGGCGCTTCGCGAGGTGCTGGTGCCCATTTATCCTGAACTGGGCGATTTGCGCCTGGTCGATTATAAGGTGCGCATTTTGACGCCGTCCGATGCCACCGGTGCGGTAACGCGGGTGATGATCGAAAGCGCCGATGATCATGGCGCCCGGTGGTCCACGGTGGGTGTGTCGGCGAATATCATTGATGCGTCCTACGCCGCCCTCAGGGATTCCATCGTCTTCAAGTTGCTGCGTGACAACGCCAAAGTCGGCGGAAATCTGAACGGCGACACCCCCAACTAAATCCTCATATTAGCCTTAGGAGGATTTGAACCGATGGCCGGGACGGACAAGACCCAAACCAAAAATGACAAAACGGTTTCTCCGGCCGAATGCGGGCCAGCGGTCATTCTGGTCGACCCTCAACTGGGAGAAAATATCGGTATGGTCGCCCGGGCCATGCTCAATTGCGGATTGACCGATCTCCGCTTGGTGCGTCCCCGCGACGGTTGGCCCAGTGAAAAAGCCGTCAGCGCGGCTGCCGGCGCTGATATCGTCCTGGAACGGGCGGAGCTGTTCGAAAAAACCGAAGATGCCATCGCCGATCTCAGCCACGTCTATGCCGCCACCGCCCGGCGGCGGGATATGACCATGAACGTGCTGACACCGGCCCAAGCGGCCGGGGATATCCGCCGGGCGGACGCGGGCGCGTCCGGGATTATTTTCGGCGGAGAGGCCAAGGGTTTGAAAAACGACGATGTCGTGCTGGCCGAAAAGATTATCACAACCCCCCTCAATCCCGGATTTTCCTCCTTGAATCTGTCCCAGGCGGTGCTGGTCGTCGCCTACGAATGGTTTAAGCTTGGTGACGATACGCCGGCCAGGGAACTTATGGTGGGCGATTCCAGGCCCGCCAATAAGCAGGAGATGATCGGTCTGTTTGAGCATCTGGAGGAGGAGCTCGATAACAGCGGCTTTTTGTGGCTCAAGGAAAAGCGGCCCATCATGGTGCGCAACTTGCGCAATATCCTGCAGCGGGCCGATCTGACGGAACAGGAGGTCCGCACCCTCCGTGGCGTCATCAAAAGCCTCGCCCAAAGCCCCGCCAAAAAAAGTTAATTATCGACTGTCGATTAATTCACACCCGTTCACAACTTCCTTAATTTATCGACTGTCGATAAATAGGCGGGAGAGATACTAGCGGACCGTGTCGACGCCTTGGCGGGCCAGTTGATCGGCGCGCTCGTTTTCGGGATGGCCGGCATGACCTTTGATCCACCGCCAGGAAATGTCGTACTTACCGTTGAGTTGGTCCAACTCCCGCCAGAGATCGTGGTTAACCCGGTAGCCGCCGCCCTTGACCTTGTAGTCCTTGGCTTTCCAGCCTTCCAGCCATTCGGTCATGCCTTTTTGAACATACTGGCTGTCCGTATAGACGCTAACGGTGCAGGGTTTTTTCAAGGCCTTCAGGCCCTCGATAACGGCTTGAAGCTCCATGCGGTTGTTGGTTGTTTCCGGCTCGCCGCCGTACAGTTCCTTCTCCTCTCCCCGCCAGCGGAGGATCACACCCCAGCCGCCCGGACCGGGATTGCCGCTGCAGGCGCCGTCGGTAAAAATCTCCACCTGTGAAGTCTGATCAGTCATTTTCGCCTTCTAGCGGATGCCCGGCTTTTGTTCAAGCATCCCCGTGCGGCAAAACGTAGATTTGACTTTACTTTTATGACTCTAAGGGTATTCCGAGGTGTTTAAGTAAGTCAAAATCGCATAAGATGTGATTGGCTGGCGCAATTTAGTCTATGGGTGATTTGAGGTATCCCATGCAAAGATCCCAATGCCGTCTGATCCGTAAATGGAAGTTGTCGTTCTTGCGTACCGTTTCTATGCTTTTCACCGCTGTTTTGGTCGCCGGCCTGGCCGGAATACCGACGCATGCGTGGGCTGCGGCACGGGCGGGCAGCGATCCCGAACCGGTCGTCGAAGAGTTGATACCGGCCAATGATCTGGTGAGAACAATCCAGACCATGTTGACCAACATGGGATATTATGACGGTCCTTCTGACGGCAGAATGAATGCCGCCCTGCGCAAATCCATCAAGGCCTACCAGAAACGCCTTGGCCGAAAAGTCGACGGTGAAGTTTCCGAGGAACTGGCCAAGCATATGGAAACCCAAAGCAAGGTGGGCGCCATGCTTCGTCATATCGACGAGGTTCGGGAGAAGAATATCGAGGCCGCAAAAAAGGCCTTGCTCAGCAACGACGCCACCCGTGAGCTGTTGACCAAATCCACCAGCGAAGAGGTGGCCGACCCGACCCGCGACTCGTCACCCTGTTTTCAGAAACCGGCTGAAAAATGCCTGCTGGAAGAAGCGGTGGAAAGCGCCAAAGCCATACACAAGGCCGAACTGCGCGACTGGGCTCTGGGAGAGATTCTGGTCGCCCAGGCGAAGGCGGGATTTCTGGATGGCGCCATCTCGACGGTCCGGCGGATCGGTGACGCCCGGTTGATCATTGTCGCCCTCCGCGATATCGCACGGGCCCAGGCCCGGGCAGGCCGTATCAAGGAAGCCTGGGAAGCGGCCCAGATAATTCCACGGCATTTTCAAAGATTGGAGGCTTTGACGTCGATCGCCGACATCCAAATTAAAAATGGCGATAACGATGGAGCCCACGAGACGGCGGCACAGATAATACTTATGTCCGACCGGTTGAAGGACCCGTTACAGCATGTGACGTTGTTGGCGCAAATGGCGGTGGTTTTGACCAAAATAGGCGATATCGGCGGCGCCGAAGACGCCTTGGTGTCGGCACAGAAAATTGCCAGATCGCAGGAATTCACGGATAAGCTCAGCGAATTGGAAAAGGGCGCCGCTTTACGTCATGTCGCTTCGGCATTTGCCGAAATCGGCCAACCGACGCGGGCGCTGTCCCTGATCAAGGAGGTCACCGGCGCCTATGACCGGACAGCCGTATTGATGAGCGCGGCGACGGCACAGGCAACGTCCGGCGATACGATTGCGGCGCTGGCAACGTCGAAAAAAATCGAATCAAATCGTTACCGGTCAGTGGTCCAGGGTCGCATCGCCGTTGCTCTGGCCCGCAAAGGAGAATTGGCGCGCGCGGCGAGAACCATCAGCAAGGCGCTCGATTCCACCAATGATATCGAATTGCCCTACGCGCGTTCCTACGCGATCGGTCAGTTGACCCTTTCCCTGGTGGAAATCGGCGTCAATTATGGCAACGGCAATCTGATTAAGGCGGCTGATACCGCCAATGAAATTGAGAACGACCGTCTACGGGCATATGCGCTTTGGACCGTGGCTGCGGCCCAAGCCAAAAAAGGGTTGCGGCGCGAGGTCGGCAAGACCGAAAAGCTGGCATTGGAGGCAACCGACGCCATAGGCAGTACCTTAAGCCAGGTATGGATGTTGGGGGACATTGCCACTGAAAATATCCAGGCCGGTCAAATTGATCGGGCGGCGAAAGCATTCAAGCGGGGAATCGTTATCGCCGAATCGATACAAAACGCCTGGGGCCGTGCCCGCGCCCTGGCAAAAATGGCCATTACCCTTCACGAATTTCCCTGAATAAATTGCCGTATTCTGCGAAAGTTTCCCGATTCAGGATTTTTTTGATCTAAATCGAGCCGGGGTCGCTTTGATTCTCTTGTTCCCGTTGATCCTCTCCACTAGAGTCCGGAATCCTAAACAATGAAGTTAATTCAACGGGAGAAATTCAAAATGGCTGATCCGGTTATCGTCCAGAAAAAACCTTACCATGTAGAAGTTACAGAAGGCGAAAAGTACGCTTGGTGCACCTGTGGTTTGAGCGAAAAACAACCATTTTGCGACGGCAAACATAAAACCGACGGCAATTTTAAACCGGACGTTTTCATCGCCGAGAAAACGGAAGAACTTCATCTCTGTGGTTGCAAGCACTCGAAAAACGGCCGTCATTGCGATGGCACCCACAAATCCCTTTAAGGGCCGGTCGGTCAATTAAATCGAGTGACAAGGGCGGCTGTTGATGAAATATCGTTTTCACCTTAAACCTTTTCGGTTTTCAATTCTTGCGCCGTTCTGCGCCGTCCTCGCGGCGGCATCGTTGACATCCTGTAGCGCCGTTGACGAATTGTCTTCCATGGTGGAAGGGCGTCAGCCGCCGCCCTGTCCACAAATCAAACTACTGAAGGACGCCGATATCGTCACCGTTTACCGGCCGGGACCGGGGCGGGATATCACCGACATTCGCTACGAAGCCGAACTCAAAGGCTTTTCCGGGGAATGCGACTATGTCGGCGATGACGGCGTCTATTCGTCGGTAAATTTGTCAATCCGCGTATCTTATGACATCTCGAGAGGGCCGGCGGAGAAGGGCAATGTGATCAAGGTGCCCTATTTCGTCGCCATTCCCCACTTTTATCCCCGGCCCGAAGGCCGCAGTGATTTTGTCAGCACGGCAAAATTCATCGAAAACCGGGATAACATGGTGGTCGTGGACGACCCTATCCATATCTCCCTGCCATTGACCAAAGAGCGGTCCGGTCCGGATACCGAAGTTTATATCGGTTTCGTTCTTACCAAGAATCAATTGGAGTTTAACCGGGAGAAACGCCGCGCCACCGGTTTAAGCAATCCATGACGGAATCGAATACCAAGAAGACGGCATTACATAATCTGCACCAGCGCTTGGGCGCTAAAATGACGCCGTTCGCCGGATACGAGATGCCGGTCCAGTATCAGGACGGTATTCTGGCCGAACATGCCCATACCAGAACCAACGCGGGTCTGTTCGATGTCAGCCATATGGGACAGGCGATGCTGCGCGGGGCGGATGCGGCGGCGGGGCTGGAGGAATTGGTCCCTGGCGATATTACGGGTTTGGCTGAAGGGCAAATCCGCTACACCCAGTTTACCAATGAAAAAGGCGGCATTATCGACGATCTGATGGTGACCAATCGCGGTGATCATTTGTTTTTGGTAGTGAATGCCGGATGCAAGGAAAAGGATTTCGACCATATCAAAGAACATCTCAGCGGGCGGTGTGATCTCGAAGTTCTCGACGGCAAAGGCTTGGTTGCTTTGCAGGGACCGGCCGCCGCTGACGTATTAAGCCGGCTGGCGCCGGGGGTGGAGAGCATGCCGTTTATGGCCATGAAGGAAGTGGACGTCGAGGGAATTTCCTGCCTGGTTTCGCGCTCCGGTTACACCGGGGAAGACGGTTACGAAATTTCCGTGCCCGCCGACCAGGCCGAATCGCTGGCGGAAAAATTGTTGAATGAAGCCGAAGTGGCACCCATCGGTCTCGGCGCCCGCGATTCGTTGCGGTTGGAGGCGGGCTTGTGTCTTTACGGCCATGACATCGACGATGAGACGACGCCCATCGAAGCGGGTCTCCTGTGGTCCATTGGTAAACGCCGCCGTCAGGAAGGCGGATTTTTGGGCGCTGATACCGTTTTGCGCCAGATTGGCGAGGGCGCCCCCCGCAAAAGAATCGGCATCAAACCGCAAGGGCGTGCCCCCGCCCGGGAAGGCGCCGACGTCGTCGATTCTAACGGCGCGGTCATCGGCAGGGTCACCAGCGGCGGATTCGGGCCGACGGTTCAAGGACCTGTTGCCATGGGCTACGTAATTTCGGAAAATGCCGTGCCCGATACGCAAGTCGGGTTGATTGTCCGGGGAAAAAATTTACCAGCGAATTTGGTCAGGCTGCCATTTGTAGAACATCGATATTTTAGAGGTTGAAACATTAGGACATAGCAAATGGCGACATTAAAATTTACCGAAGATCACGAATGGTTGTCGATCGCCGGCGATGAGGCCGTCGTGGGAATTACCGAGTACGCCCAGGCCCAATTGGGCGATATCGTTTTTGTGGAACTGCCCGAATCGGGCACGTCTTTTTCCAAAGGTGATGAAGCTGCGGTGGTCGAATCCGTCAAAGCCGCGGCGGAAGTTTATGCCCCTCTCAGCGGCGAGATTACCGACGCCAACGGCGCCTTGGAAGATGAACCCGGGTTGGTGAACTCCGAAGCTGAATCCGGTGGCTGGTTTTTTAAAATGAAAATTTCCGATCAGTCGGAACTGGAAAGTCTGTTGGATGAAGAGGGCTACAAGGCCTTCGTTGCGGACCTCGGTTAATGCGTTATCTGCCCCTGACGGATAACGACCGCCGGGAGATGCTGAACGCCATCGGCGTCGCCGACACCGAAGCGCTTTATAAGGATGTGCCGGCGGCGACGCTGTTGGCCGAAGCGGTCGATCTACCTGCCCATGAGGGCGAACTGGCGGTCGAGCGGATCATTGCCGATTTAGCGGCCGAAAACACCGGTGCCGGGGCGGCGCCCTTTTTTCTCGGTGCGGGAAATTACCATCATCATATTCCGGCCATCGCCGATCACTTGGTGCAGAGAAGCGAATTTCTCACCTCATATACCCCATACCAGCCGGAGGTGTCCCAGGGCACCCTGCAGGCCTTGTTCGAGTTTCAGACCCAGGTTGCTCTGATTACCGGAATGGACGTCGCCAACGCCTCCCTGTGGGATGGATCGACGGCCACTGCCGAAGCCGCCATGATGGCTTGCCGGGTAACGCGGCGGAACCGGGTTCTGCTGTCCGGTAATTTGCATCCTCATTACGTCGATGTAACCCGGACCAACGCCAAATTTCTCGATCTGGCAATAGAGGCAGCCGTTCCCAAGCCGGACGGTGGCGAAGATTTGATCCCCATGATCGACGACGACACGGCCTGCGTTGTCGTCCAAAACCCGGATCTGTTCGGCTATCTCCGGGATTTTTCACCATTGGCCGACGCTTGCCACGAAAAAGGCGCGTTGCTGGTTGTGGTGGTGAATGAGGTCGTCTCCCTGGGCGCGGTGATGGCGCCGGGCGATATGGGCGCAGATATCGTCGCCGCCGAAGGACAGTCCCTGGGAAACGCCTTGAGCTATGGCGGACCCCATGTGGGATTGTTTGCCGTCCGGGAAAAATTTCTGCGTCAGATGCCGGGCCGGTTGGCCGGGGAAACCAAGGATACCGACGGGCGTCGCGGCTGGGTGCTGACCCTGTCGACCCGGGAACAGCACATCAGGCGAGAGAAAGCGACAAGCAACATATGCACCAATTCCGGCCTCTGCGCCCTGGCTTTTTCCATCCACATGACCCTGTTGGGAGAGGCCGGATTTAAAAAGCTGGCCGATCTTAACCATGCCATGGCGGTAACGCTGGCGGACAGGCTTTCCGATGTGAAGGGCGTTGAGGTCCTTAACGACGCGTTTTTTAACGAATTTACCCTGCGCCTCGCCAAACCGGCGGAAAATGTCGTCGAGCAACTGGCCCAAACCGGCATTCTCGCCGGCGTCCCGGTTTCAAGATTCTATCCCGGTGATAATGAATTAAGCGATTTGCTGCTGGTGGCGGCGACCGAAACGGTGACGGAAGAGGATATGAAAAAATTGACGGCAGGATTGACCGAGGCCTTGTCATGACCGATACCGTGACCGGCAACCGCGGCCTTGCCATTGAAGAAAATCTTATATTCGAACAGGATTCGCCGGATCAGTGTGCCGTCGATCTGCCCGAGCCACCCAAGGTCAAAACCCGACTCGGAAATGTCGCCCGCCGCGCCCCCATAGGCCTGCCCGGTCTTTCGGAGCCCGAGGTCATGCGCCACTATCTGCGCCTGAGCCAGAAGAATTTCGCCATCGACGCCGGTATGTATCCGTTGGGGTCATGCACCATGAAGCACAACCCGCGGCTCAACGAGAAACTGGCCCGCCTGCCCGGCTTGGCCGATCTCCATCCTCTGCAACCCATGAGCACGGTGCAGGGGGCTCTGGAGTTGATGGACCAATGTGCCCACTGGCTCAAGGAACTGACCGGTATGCCGGCGGTTGCATTGTCGCCGGCCGCCGGCGCCCATGGCGAGCTTTGCGGCTTGATGACCATCAGGGCGGCGCTCGAGGATCAAGGTGACGCCAGGGAACGGGTGCTGGTGCCCGAATCCGCCCACGGTACAAATCCCGCCAGTGCCCATATGTGCGGCTATAAAGTCGAAGCCGTACCCGCTACCGAGCGGGGCCGGGTCGATTTAAAAGCCCTCAAGGATAAACTCGATGACCGGGTTGCCGGGATCATGGTGACCAATCCCAACACCTGTGGCCTGTTCGAGGACGAGATTATCGAAATGAATCAGGCGGTGCACGATATCGGCGGATTCGTCTATTGCGACGGCGCCAACTTTAACGCCATCGTCGGGCGGGTGCGGCCGGGCGATCTCGGTATCGACAGCATGCATCTCAACCTGCACAAGACCTTTTCGACGCCCCATGGCGGCGGCGGACCGGGCAGCGGTCCGGTGGTGCTGTCCGAGGCGCTGGCCAATTATGCGCCGCTGCCCTATGTGGTGCACGAAAAAGACGGTTTCAAACTGATCGAACACAAAGCCGATTCCGACGCTAAACCCTACGGCAGGATGAAGGGGTTTCACGGTCAGTTCGGCGTTTTTGTGCGCTCGCTCGCTTACATGCTGAGCATGGGATCCGACGGTCTCCGCCGGGCGTCGGGCGATGCCGTCCTCAACGCCAATTACCTGGCGGCGAAATTGAGCGATCTTCTGACGCCTTCATATGAAGGACCATGTATGCATGAAGTGCTGTTCGACGACCGCTTTCTCAAAGACACCGACGTGACCACGCTGGATTTCGCCAAGGCCATGATTGACGAAGGGTTCCATCCCATGACCATGTATTTTCCGTTGGTGGTGCAAGGGGCTCTGCTGATGGAACCCACGGAAACGGAAAGCAAGGAAACCCTCGACCAGTATATCGAAGTGGTGCGGTCCCTGGCTGAAAGGGCGCAGGCCGGTGAATCCGAAGACTTCAAAGAAGCGCCGCGTCATACGCCCCGCCGCCGCCTCGACGAGACCACGGCTGCCCGGAATCCGATTCTGACCTGGCGTCCGCCGGTTGAAGAAGCGGCGGAATAAACCGTCTGCCCGTGATGAAGGCATCCAACGCGCCACTGGGAATAGTGCTCCTGGTTACCGCCATGTTTTTCAATTCGACCAAGGACGGTTTCGCCAAACTATTGGCTGAGCAGTATCCGCCCTTCATGCTGCTCTGGTCCCAGTTTCTTTTTATGGTGCTGATTCTTGCGCTTATCATCATCAAACGGCACGGCGTATCTTTGTTGCTGCCGAAAAACTATGTCGCTCAGATGCTGCGCGGCGCCTGCGTCACGGTCGGCGTCGGCCTCTATTACTGGGCGATAAATTTTATCCATATCGCCGATGCGACGGCTATGGTGTTTGTCGCGCCTCTCATCGTGACCGCGCTGTCGCCGATCTTCCTGAACGAACCTTTGGGGTTGCGCCGAACCGTCGCCGTAATCGTCGGCTTCATCGGGGTTCTGGTCATCTTGAGGCCGGATTTGGAAGGAGACCGGATCGGTTATTTCATCGCCTTGGCGTCGGGGGTGTTTCTCGGGTTTTTCTATATGGCAAACCGTAAACTCGCCGACGGCACACCCCATGTAGCGTCGTCTTACTATACGGCGCTTACCGGTGCGGTGATCCTAATTCCGTTTGCGCCGTTTTTCTGGACTCAACCGCAAATGGTCGATGCCGTGCCGATGTTCGCATTTGTGTCCCTTGCCACCGTGGGTCAGGTGCTGATGGTATCGTCCTTCGCCTACGCCGCGGCCAATATAATCGCGCCCTTCGTCTACTCCCAGATAATCGCCGCCACCGCCGTCGGCATTATCATGTTCGATGCCTTTCCGGACAACGTAACCTGGCTGGGAATCGCCATCGTAGTTACCTCGGGAATTTATATCGCCGTCCGGGAAAGCAGGTTAAGCGGCTGAGCCTAGCCTGCCATACCGCCATCGGCCATATAGACGCCGCCGTTACAGAAACTGCTCATATCCGACGCCAGGAACAGCACCATTTGGGCGATTTCCGAGGCCTGCGCATGTCGGCGCAGCGGAATGCGCTGGTTCAGCATCTCCGTGGCGTCAATGCCCATCACTTTGCTCATGCGGTCTTCGATCTCCAACTGGAAGTCATTGTCGACCGGTCCGGGCGCAACCACGTTGGCCCTGATATTGCGCGGGCCCACTTCCTTGGCGATGCTCCGCATCATTCCCACGATGGCATGTTTGGAGGTGGCGTAGGCAATGGTGTTGGCGTTGGCCTGGACGCCCATAATGCTGGAGGTAATGATAATGCTGCCGCCGTCGCCCATGTGGGGAAGGGCAAACTTGCAGGCCAGGAAGGCGCCCCGGACATTAACCGCCATGACCTGATCGAATTTGTCGACGGGAAATTCGGCGACCGGTTTGGTGTCCCCGCTGAAACCGGCATTGCTGAACAGGACGTCCAGCCGCCCCCATTTTTCCATTGTTTTGTCGATATAGGCCCTGGTCGCTTCTTCGTCGGATACATCGGCCTGCTGGGCATCGACATTGTCACCGGGATCTCCCAGAATTTTTACCGCCGCCACCAATTTGTCGGCGTCGTGATCCACCAGCATCACATGGGCGCCTTCTTCAATAAGCGCCGCAGCGCTGGCCAGACCAATGCTGCCGCCACCACCGGTGATGATGCATACCCGATCGTTCATTTTTCCCATTTTTACCTCTTCCCTTTTTTATATTGTTTTTCTCTCGGCCACAGGGTCTTCCCCCTAGGTTACAGAATTTTCCAATGTGCCGATGGGATCGATGGTCACGGCGACCACGTCACCGGGTTTAAGAAAGATCGGCGGCTCGAAGCCGATACCCACACCGACGGGCGTACCCGTGGCGATCACATCACCCGGTTTTAGAGTGATCCCTGCGGAAATGGTTTCGATCAGGGTCGGGATATCGAAAATCAAATCCGCCACCTTGGCGTCCTGCCGTGACTCACCGTTGACTTTGGTGGTCAGATGAAATTCATCGACGTCGCCGGCCTCGTCGGACGTGAGAATTACCGGACCCATGGGACAGAACCCGTCCAGGCTTTTGCCGATGAACCATTGTTTGTGCCTGTGCTGAAGGGTGCGGGCGGTGACATCGTTGACCACCGTATAGCCATAGACGTAATCGAAGGCATTTTTTTTGGTAATACTCCGGCCTTCCTTGGCGATAATCACCGCCAGTTCGCCCTCGTAGTCGACGGAATTGGTCGGGTCCAGATAAGACGGAATGGCGTCACCGGGACCGATAACGGAACTGGGCGCCTTGGTGAAGATGATGGGATCGTCCGGAACCGCCGTTTTGCCGGACGTTGCGTCGAACCCTGAATCATGGAATTCCCTGGCATGTTCATGGTAGTTGCGCCCCACACACATGATGTTGCGGTGGGGCGTCGGGATAGGCGCCAAAAACTTGACGTCAGAGGATGACAGGTGTGCGGAAGGTTCGGCCGATTGAACGGCCGCTGCCGCCCTCGTCAAGCCGTCCTCGCCGAGCACGATAAAATCAGTCATTGTTGCCGGCAAGGTGGGGTCGGCAATGGAAAAATCGGTGATTAACCCGGTTTCGGCATCCAACGCGCCAATGGCCTGCCGGGCACCGTTTTCAAAAGTTACGAGACGCATGACAAGAAATCCGGATTGTCCGCAAGGCTACAGATAATTTTCGTCGTCTGAGCCAAAGAGTTTTTCGATATAGGACATTTCCGACCTCAATCCCTGGCGGCCGATCAGCTTGGATTGAGCGCCTTCGGGCAGGTCGGTGAAGGCGAGAACACCTTTGTCGATCAAAACTTCGATCAAATCCTCCGTTACCCGGGCGAGAGCCAAGTCAGCTTGCAGCCATTCATCGGAGGCGATGATGGCGCTGGCGTCGATTCCTAAGAAGGCCACCAGTTCTTCGTTGCCTGCGGATACTTCTTCGTTAGCGCCGTTCTCCGGTCCGGTAAAAACGGCCTCAATCTGGCCTTCGGCGTTGCGCCTGACGAACGGCATGGGCGAATATCCTCCACTAATTCTTTTGTTAGATTAAATCTAGTATCAGAGTTGCCTAATTTAAAGTGGAAACCAATTGGAAAGAGAAAATAATTGTCTCTTTCTGCTTACCGGCCCTCCCGCCGCTCACTACTATTTACCGGCCCTCCCGCCACCAGGACAACATAATACCGCCGGCGGCCAGCAACAGGAACAGCATGGCGGGTAACAACGGCACCTGGCGGGCACCGGTTACGACATATGCCCCGTTACGGACCATGCCCAACCAGTCGTTGCCGTCGGCGCTGCGGCCCGGTTTGGTGCGACGGAAATCGGGAATACCGTCGGCGATCCATTTGATGCCGCCGCCGCTGGCTTTGATTACGGGCGCCAGCCTGTCGGGCGAGGCGCGTAAATCGGCCAGTTCCGGCGGGTTAAGTTTGCCCACAGCCGCCAAAGTCTTCCGCCTGCCGTCGCTGATTTGGTAGAGGCCGGTTTCGTCGGTCCGGACCGTCGCTGTCGCACCGCCCTGCAGATTGGGCGTTAACTTAACGATCGATTTCTTACCCGACGGTGCGATCAGGGTAATAGGTGGATTATCGGGGCTCAGACTGCGCCTCTCTATGGTCAACTCCCTGCCGTCCACCCTGGCCCGCAAATCCTCTTCCTCCAAATCCGGTTCTTTCATCAGCCAATGGGACAACCGCCGCAATAATTCGGCATGGGGACCGCCGCCTTCGAAACCCCGCGCCCACAACCAGACATGATCGCTCATAAACTGGGCGACCCGTCCTTTGCCGATGCGGTCCAGCAGCAGCAAAGGTTTGTCGCCGGCGCCGGTCAGCAGGGTGTCGCCGGCCTTGGCGTGGGCGTCAATTTGCCGGAACCAGCGGCCCCATTTCTCCGGCAGCCCGGGCAGTCCGGCCGTCACCGGGTGGCGGCGCCCCTTGTCGGTCAACTGCGCCCGGAAGGGGGCTTCGATTACCGAATCCAGCGGCTGGCCGGGAAAAATTTTTCCCAAGGGCGTGTGATACAGGCTGCGCAAGCCGGAAAAATCAGGCCCCACCGCCGCCAGAACGGCGCCGCCCTTGCGGACATAGTTCTCGATGTTCTGAAAATAGGCCGAGGGCAACACGAAACGAACGACATAGCGGTCAAATACGATCAGGTCGAATTCGTGCAGCTTGATTTCGAACAGTTGGCGGATGGGAAAAGAAATCAAAGCCAGTTCGTTCAACGGCGTGAAATCGTTTTTCTCGGGCGGCCGCAGGATGGTGAAATGCACCAAATCCACGGCGGGATCGGATTTCAAGAGATTGCGCCAGGTGCGTTCACCCAGATGAGGCTGCCCCGAAACCAGCAGAACCTTCAACCGGTCGCGGACCCCATTGACGGTAATCACCGCCCGGTTGTTGGCCAGCGACATTTCATTGGTAATGGGCTGGACCGCCATCTCGATAATCGTTGCGCCCCCATGATCGATGGGCAGGGAAAAGGTTTTGGACCGGCCAACGGGAATGGTGGTTTTGATTTCGGGCCCGCCATCCAGGCGGATGGTCAATTGCGCCGATTTGGCGGCAGAGCGCGCCGCGCCTGATTTCGGATTATCCTCCACCCGCAATCTGATTTTGGCCTTCTTACCCACAATGCCGTAGGCGGGCGCCCGTTCCACGATCAGGCGCCGGTCCCGCTCACCTTTGCGGCCGGTCAGCAACAGGTGCAAGGGCCCGCCCATTTTCCTGCCGAACTCTTTGGCGGCTTTGCCCAGAGCGTCGGTGGGAACATCGTGGATTTGGCCGTCGGATATGACCAGGGCGCCGGCGAAGCGTCCCTTGGGCAGGTCCGCCAATGTCCGGCTTAATTCGCCGAACAATTGGGTGCCGTCGTCGGTCTCCCGCAGGCGGATGATACGGTGTTCCAAATCTTTGTGTTTGCCGAGCCTATCTTTTACGGCTTTTAAGGAGGCGGCCAATTGGGTCCTGCGGTCGCCCGCATTCTGGCTGCTCGATTCGTCGATGGCGATAATGGCGATGTCATTTTGCGGGCTGCGGTTCTCGCTGGTCAGATGGGGATTGAACAGCGCCAGAACCAATATACCGAGAGCGCCCAGGCGCAGAACCGATCCTCCGGCGCCGCGGACAATACCGTATATCAACAGGAGGAACGCAATACCGCCCAAGGCCGCAATGGCCGACCATGGGGCCAGGGGAGTAAATCCGATGCCTGATAGCTCGAGGGCGGTAATTTCCGTCATTGGCCCAACCTCTCGAGAATGGCGGGCAGATGAACCTGGTCCGCTTTGTAGTTTCCCGTCAGTACATACATCATGAGATTGATGCCGAACCGGTAGGCCATTTCCCGCTGGCGTTCACCGCCGGGAACCGCCGGGAATAGGGGCTTGCGGGCGTCGTCCAGGGCCCATGCGGCGGCCCAATCATGGGCGCCGACGATGATCGAGGAAACACCGTCATTGACCCGTCTTCCCGAACTGCCGCCCGATCCAGGTGATTGCCCGGCCATCCGCTCGACCCAAAGACGTCCGCCGGTCCATCTTCCCGGAAACTCCCGCAGCAGATAGTAGGCTTTGGTCAAAACGTGGTCCGAGGGAATCGCCGTCATGGTCGGCAGGTCAAGATGGCGGGAGATTTCCTCCAGCCGGTCGGAATTGATGCCACTGCTGCCATGGTCTCTTGTGTCGAAGAAAATAGTGCCGCCGGACTTCATGTATTTGTTGAGGCGCGCCGCCGTAGCCGCGTCGATGTTCTCCGCATCCTCGCTGATGGGCCAGTAAATTAGCGGATAGTAGGAAAGCTCGTCGGCAGCCGGGTCGATGGCGATGGGCCGTCCCATATCGGCGGCGGTGCGGCTGTTAGTGATAAAGGCGAGGCCGGTCAATCCGGCGAAGCTGGTATCGTCGATCCGCCGATTGCCGGTTTTGACGTAAGCAAGCCTGATTTTTAATGTCGGCGACATCAATTTTTCGTCCGGACCCTGAAGGGGGTCGAATTTTTGCTGGGCCGAGGCCGGCGACAGGCTTCCCAAACCGATCACGATACAGGCCACAATGGCGGCGGTTCGGGCCCGCGTGAAATAGCCACGCAGGGTGTAACTGGCGATAATATCGAGGATTGCCAGAAGCAGCGCCGCCATCAGCAGATGTCCCCGATAATCCTTTTCCCTGGAAGCTTGGTAATTAGCCGTGGCGATCCCGGCGTCGAGCGCTCCAATTGCCGCCATCTGGCCGAGGGACGGAGAAAGATTAAAGGCGCGGCGGGCGGCCTCGTCGCCGTAAAATCCCGGAGGATGATGAGGTCCCGGTTTTTGGCCGAGGAAATCGCCGCCCTTAATGGCCAGGGCGCCGGCGCGGGCGGGACCCAGCCGCCCGAACCCGTTCACCGATTGTAGCGGTTTCAGCAGGGCATCGCTGGTTTTACCGGTAACTCCCCGGCTCATTTGAACGAGATTTTGCAGCATCGAAACGAACAGGCCCGAGAGCGGCAGGTTCGACCAGGCCGGGCTGGCGGTGATGTGAAAGAATACGAGCCACCCCCGGCCGCGTTTTTCGGCCGTCACCAAAGGCGTGCCGTCTGACAGTCGTGCCCAGGTTTTTTCCGATAGGTCTACCGCCGGCTGGGCCAGCACTTGGCGGTGGATGAATACGTCGCCAGGTACGGTAAGGCCGGCAAAGGGACTTTTTTCATCGAAGGCCGCCAGATGCGCGGGTTTGCTCCAGGAGAGCGCCCCGCCCAACTCCCGGTCGCCCTTGCGCAAACGTACCGGCAGGAACGGGTCTACAGTCAATCCCTGCTTGGTCGCCAGTTTGGGACCGGCGAAACGGACCGCAACGCCGCCGCTTTCGATCCAACGCCCGAGAGCCGTTCTTTCAACCTTGTTCATTTTTCCCGGGTCGGCCAATAGCATAAGCGCCAATTCCCGTTTAAGAAGTTCCTGGATGGTTCCAAGCCGAACTTCGGTGAAAGGATCAAGCGCCCGGTCGAGGTAAAAGAGATTGTCGAGGAGGGGCTGGTCGCCACTGCGTTTGATGGCCGAAACCAGGCCTACCGGCCGCCGCCGCCAGCGTTCATCGACCAACACGGTGGCGGCGGCCGTGTTCTGATTTTCGATTTCGATGAGGGTTATGCGGTTGCGCAGTTCCGCAGGCACATCAAGTTGGAAGGTGCCTTCTTTTTTGCCTGGCCCGATAACGGCGTCTCGCCGCGCCAGCACACCGCCTTTTTCATCCCGATAGCGCAATTTGAGAGATTGCGAGCCGCTACGCTGGAGCCGCCGGAAGGTCGCTTTCAATCCCGTGCGCTCTGATACGGGCGGCAGGAGTATGACCGGCATATCCTCCGCCGGATCGCTAAATACGGTCACCTTGCCGAGTCTCTGTAAGCCATTGGCGAATTCGTTTGTGCTTTCGTCTTCTCCGATCTGTTTCAACCCGTTGCTAAGCCAGAAAACATCCGCCGCGGTACCGATATCCAGATCATTGAGGATGGAGGCCGCCGCGTCGCGGTTCACCGGCCAAGGTTTGGGTTGTAACGCGCCGAGAAACCGTCTCGCCGAATCGGCAGTCAACAGGCTCGCCATATCCCGGCTGCTATCGGCCGGGCCCGGCGCCGTGGTAATCACTGCCACCGGTCTGCCGTTGCGCTCCGCCTGGTCGACCAGATTGGCAAAAACCGTTTGCCGTTTGCGCCAGTTTTTAGCTGACGTCCAGCCGTCGTCCACCACCACAACCAAGGGACCGGACCCGGCCAATTTACCGCCGGCGTTGAGTATCGGGTGTGCCGCCGCCAGGATGATCAGCACCAGCATCGCCAACCGCAATAGCGTGAGCCAGAGCGGTGTTTTCGCCGATTCCTCTTCCGGATTGACCAGACGCATGATGAGGCGGATGGCGGGGAAACTCAGGCGTTTGGGCGCCGGCGGAATGACCCGCAGCAGCCACCAGAGAACGGGTAGAACAGCGAGCCCCAGCAACGCCGCCGGAGCAATAAAGGAGATGGCGCCGACCGTGAACATCAGCGCATCCCCATCAGGTCGCGGGACGCCGTCAGCGCCATATACAGGCTCAAAAGGGCGGTTTCGGCGGGCTGATCCGTAACGTGGCCGGCAAAGCCCCATCCGGCAGTCCGGGCGATGGCCTGCAATCCTCTCCGCTGGGCGGCGAATTCGTCCCGGTAGGCGCTCTGTACGCCCTCGACCTTACCGATCAAGGCGTCGCCTTCACCCTCCATGCCTTCAAACCTGGTGCGTCCCTTGAAGGGTAAAGACTCTTCGGCGGGATCGATGATTTGAAGAATATGGCCATCGACGCCCCGGTCGGCCAACGCGCCCACCGCCCGGTTGATATCGTCGAGAGGCTCCAGGAAATCGCTCATCAGAACGACGCGTCCGTGGCTGGGGACCGGCTCGAACGGGGGCAGGCTTTCCTCTTCTTTCCCGGTAGAAGCCTTTTCGGCTGCTTCCATCGCCGCCGCCATCAAGAAAAGCGCCGTCCGGCCGGTTGTCGGAATGATCCCCGCGCCCAGCGGCGCCACATGTTCGCCGCCCCTGACCAACAACGACGTCAGGGCAAAGGTCAGCAACTCGGCGTGCTCCGCTTTGGTCGGCAATTGTTTGGACGAGCTATATTGCATGGAAGGAGAGGCGTCGCTCCAAAGCCAAACGCTTTGCGCCGCTTCCCATTCGTTTTCGCGCAAATACACGATGTCGGATTTAGCCGAACGCCGCCAATCGATTTGCTGGATAGGATCACCCCACTCGTAGCGCCGGAACTGCCAGAAAGTTTCTCCCTGACCCACCCGTTTTCTGCCATGAACCCCTTGGGACACCGTCGCCGCCACCCGTTCCGCTGCCACCATGAGCGGCGGTAATTTGGCGGAGAGGACTTCCGCCCGGTGGTGCAGGTCGGCCCTCACGTGGGCGTCGCGGGATGGGGAAGTTGCAGTCATACCGTCGCTTTTCTATCCTTTTCCGGTCTATCCAACTCTGGCCGCCAGCTTATCGATTACCCCTTCCAGGGTTACGCCTTCGGCGCGGGCGGCGAAATTGAGCGCCATACGGTGGCGCAGGACGGGATGGGCCAGTGCCAGGACATCATCGATGGATGGCGCCAGGCGCCCGTCCAGGACTGCTTTGGCGCGGACCGCCAGCATCAGCGCCTGGCTCGCCCGTGGTCCCGGTCCCCAGGCCACATGCTCGATCACCTCCGGGATATCGGAGGAAGCCGGTCTGCCGGACCGGACCATTTCCAATATGGCCGCCATCACCGATTCGCCCACCGGCACATGCCGCACCAGCCGTTGGGCGGCGATCAGTTCATTTGCTTTCAGCACTTTGGCAGGTTGTTCTTCGTGGACGCCTGTGGTGGCGTCTAGGATTTCCCGCTCGGCGGCAAGCTGGGGATAGTCGATGTCGATCTGCATGAGAAACCGGTCCAGTTGCGCTTCCGGCAGCGGGTAGGTGCCTTCCTGCTCCAGCGGGTTTTGGGTGGCCAGCACATGAAAAGGGGAGGGCAAGTCGTGATAGTGACCGGCAATGGAGACGCGCCGTTCCTGCATGGCCTGCAACAGGGCCGATTGAGTACGCGGGCTAGCCCGGTTGATTTCGTCTGCCATCAGCAGCTGGCAAAAGACCGGTCCCTGGATAAAGCGGAACGACCGCTTGCCGTCATCGCCTTCCTCCAGAACTTCGGAGCCGAGAATATCCGCCGGCATCAGGTCGGGGGTAAACTGCACCCGTCGTTCGGCCAGGCCCAGAACCGTGCCCAAGGTTTCCACCAAACGCGTTTTGCCCAGACCCGGGACGCCGATCAACAGGACGTGACCCCCGGCGAGCAGCGTGATAAGAGTCTCCTCGACGACCCTTTGCTGACCGAAAATTATCCGGCCGACATTGTTGCGGACGTCGACGAATTTGTGGCTGATATTTTCAAGCTCGTCGAGTATCTCCGGTTTCTCCGGATTTTCCGTATTGTTGGCGGCGTCGGTCACGATCTGATCTCCCTTCGATCTTTATGGTCGTTCGGATCAACGCGGTATGGAAGTGGTTGAACGGTTACCGGTGATGAACGAACAAGCCTTTGAAACCATTATGGGCCAAACCCTGTGCGGCGATCTCGATATCAAGATCGACCGGGAGGGTCTTTGGTTTTATCACGGCACACCCATTGGCCGCAAAGAACTCGTGAAACTTTTTGCTTCCGTGCTGCACAAAGACGAAGAGGGCCGGCACTGGCTGATTACCCCCGCGGAAAAGGGGGAAATTGTAGTGGAAGACGTTGCATTCCTTGCCATAGAGATGACTGTAAAAGGGCAGGGAAAGAGCCAGGAACTGGAATTTCGCACTAATGTTGACGATATTGTGATCGCCGGCGAGGAAAATCCCCTGCGAATCGAAGAGGATTTGCAGACCGGGGAGCCGTCACCCTATATTGTAGTACGTGAACTGCTGGAAGCCCGTTTGAACCGGCCCGTTTTCTACCAATTGGTGGATTTGGGGGTGGAAGAAGAGATAAATGGCGAAAAGATTTATGGCGTTTGGAGTAAGGGACAATTCTTTCAGATCGGAAAAATAACCGACCTTTAACCCGGGACGATGTTATCCGTCAGGTCGAGGAAGTCCCCGTCTCGGGCCAACGGCGTTCCAATGAAGAGGCGGAGGAAGTGCTTCCCCCTTTTGAAAACCGGAATCCCTGGATCAGGGGCGACCGGCCTTTGAAGCCGGCTGCGGTGCTGGTCCCCTTGGTCGACCGGTCGGAAGGCATGACAGTCATCATGACCAAACGGACCGAGCACCTTGACAAGCATCCCGGCCAGATCAGTTTTCCCGGCGGCCGGGTCGACGATTCCGATCACGATGCGGAGCACACCGCTCTGAGGGAGACGGAAGAGGAAATCGGCCTCAAACCCAGTCAGTTTGAAGTCATCGGCCGGCTTGATGATTTCGTTGTCGGCACGGGCTTTCTGGTGACGCCGGTGATGGGTATCATTCAACCGCCCTTTGAGTACGACCCGCACGATCACGAAGTGGCGGAAATATTCGAAGCGCCCCTCGACTACATTATCGATCCGGAAAATTTTGAAGTTCATCAGAGGGAATTCTATGGTTCTATGATGAGTTATTTCGCCGTCACCTGGAACGACTATTTTATCTGGGGCGCCACGGCGGGCATGCTGCGGGTGCTGTCGGAACGGCTGTTGGGCCTTCCCGAGGGCTCGGCTCCCAGAAGCGATCCCGAAACCGGGGGATGACGCTTGAGGATTTTTCTCCACGTTTTTCTGCCCCTTGTCGCGCCCGTCGCTCTTTATGCGTTGTGGTCGTACATCGACGGCAAACGCAAAGGAAGGGGCCTGCCGGATTGGGAGGAGGGCCATTGGTTTTGGGTTCTGGTAGCCGGTTTCATATTCGCCGCCGCGTCCTTGATCTACCTGACTACCTTGGGGGCTGAGCCAGGCGCCCAATACCAGTCGCCCCGCCTGGAAGACGGAAAAGTGGTGCCCGGGCGTTTCAAATAGCCCCCTTCAGATAACTTGGTGGAATTAAGCCATGTCGTTTGACGACCTGATGAATCTGATCGAAGGACCCGGCGAATGGGCGATCGGGGTCGTCGGTGTCATTTTTCTATTGTTTATGATCGCCCGGCGCAAAAGCAATCGGCTGCGGGACCACAACAAACGGAAGGATCTAAGACAGGATCTGATCATCGAATGGACCCAGGGACCGGGCGGACAGATTGCCGTGCAGCCGTGGATGGAAACGGACGAGGTCAAATCGGTTCTGGCGGCGATCACCAAGGACGGCAAAGAGGCGCGGTTTATCGGTGGGTGTGTGCGCGACGCCCTGCTCAAAAAGCCCGTCACCGATATCGACATCGCCACCCAGGAGACGCCCAGCCGGGTGATGGAACTTCTGGAAGAGGCCGGCCTTAAGGCCGTTCCCACCGGGATCGATCATGGTACGGTAACGGCGGTGGTCGGGGACGAAAGTTTCGAGATCACCACCTTGCGGAAAGATGTCGAGACGGACGGCCGGCACGCTGTCGTCGAATTTACCGAAGACTGGAAAACCGACGCCGCCCGCCGGGATTTTACCTTCAATACCCTGAGCGCCTCGCCTGACGGTATGGTGCACGACTACTTCAACGGCATTCAGGATCTGGCCAACCGGATTATCCGGTTTGTGGGACGTGTCGATCTGCGGATAGAGGAAGACAGGCTGCGCATCCTGCGTTACTTCCGGTTTATCGCCGTCTACGGCATGCGCATCGAAAATGCCTTCGAGTTCCAGACCTGTATCAATCAGTCGCACCATCTCAAAGAATTGTCAGCGGAGCGAATCCGGTCCGAGCTCTTTAAAATTCTCGATTCGGACAATCAGTTCGACGCCGTACGTCTGATGATCAACCATGGCATAATGGTGCATATTCTGCCGGAGGCCGCCCATGCCGAAAGGCTGCGCCGCATGACGTGGCTGGAAACCAGCGCCATCAAGTTCGACGCCGTCAAGCCGGCAACCATGCGCCGGCTGGCTGCGCTGATCGAAACCGATGAGCCAGGCGCGGAAAAATTGTGTGACCGGCTTAAGCTATCCAATAAGGATCGCCGCCGGCTGGTGGCGATGGCCGCTCCCGATTGGCAAGTTGATCCGGACCTCAGCGATGACAAATTGCGTGGTTGTTTGTATCGGCTTGGCGCTGAAACGGTGATCGATCAGGCGCTGCTGGAATGGGCGAGCCGCTTGATCATCACACCCAAACTGCCGCGCCAGCAAACCGACGGCTGGCTGGCCATCATCGCCACTGCCAATGATTGGGAGGACATTCCGTTTCCGCTGAGGGGGCAGGATGTCCTCGATCTTGGCGTCGCCGCCGGACCGGCGGTGTCAGACTACTTGCAGCCGGTCGAGGAATGGTGGGTTGCCGGCGGCTGCCGGGCCGACCGGACGGCCTGCCTGACCCGGCTCAGAGAAGGCGTGGACGCCTGATCCCATATATTCATTTTTATTAAGACATATTGATTTCCTATAATTTTTTGCATAGCCTCCGCCAGGAGTCCCACCGCGACAAAAATTTTGGATAATATTCACATGCTCGATCAATCCTTCCGCACCATGCTGGCCAATCTTGAACAACAAGGCGAACTGATCCGATTTACCAAGGAGATAGATCCCTTATCGGATATGTCGGCGGTCGAATGGAAAGCGTTCAACGAGCTCGGTAAGGCCAGTCTTTTTACATCGATAAAAGGTCATCCCGGTTGGCAGGCCTGTAGTCAGATCGTCGGCGATCGGCGCAAGTGGGCCATTGGTCTCGGTGTCGAGGAAGACGATCTTCTGGACGTTCTCGCCAAGCGATTCGAGACCTTTATCGATCCGGAAATGACGGAAGACAATGGGGCGCCGGTCAAAGAGATGAAAGTAACCGGCGACGATATCGATCTGTTTGATTTTCCTACCCAGCACACCTCGGAAAAGGACGGCGGCCGCTATTTCGCGTCGGGGATTGCCTTCATCAAGGACCCCGACACGGGTATCCGCAATATCTCGGTTCACCGCCAGCACATCACGGGCAAGGACAAAACCGGCTTTATCATGGTGCCCCGCCAGGCGCGGCGGATTTACGAAAAGTATCGTGAGCGCGGCGAAGCTATGCCGGTGGCCATGGTCTACGGTGTTCATCCGGCGATTTTTTACGCCTCGTCCTTTACCTTGCCTTTCGGTCAGGACGAACTGGCCATGGCGGGTGGCATGATGGGCGAACCGGTCAGGCTGGTGAAATGCGAGACCCTCGACATGGAAGTGCCCGCCGAAGCGGAAATCGTTATCGAAGGCGAGGTCCATCCCACCGAAATCGAACCCGAGGGTCCGTACGGGGAAGTAACCGGCACCTATGCCGGCGCTGGTGAATCAGAGGTATTCCACGCCAAGACCATCACCAGGCGGAAAGATGCCATATTCTATGCGCTGCACTGCGGCTTTCCGGTGACCGAGGCCCAATCAACCATGGGGATCGGCATTGAGATCGCCACCATGACCCACCTAAAAAGCGTCGAGGGCGGCATCGATCTCCTGGATGTTAGGGCGATCACAGCGGCGGGGGATATGATGCTGGTGCTCAAACTGGGCAATCACCATCCCGGCCAGGCCAAAACCGCGCTGATGGCGGCGCTTTCCGGTCCTTATCTCCATCCCAAGATCGCCATTGCCGTCGACCGGGATGTGGACGCCAACGATCTTCGCCAGGTGGCCTGGGCCATGACCACCAGGGTCCATGCCGAGCGGGATGTTACCCTGCTGCCCAATACGCGGGTGTTCGCGCTCGACAATATCTCGCCGGTGGCGCCGGGCATGGGCAGTTTCGCCCGGGTCGGCACCAAATGGATGATCGACGCCACCATCCCGGCTCACCTCAACGAAGAAGAACGCTCCCATTTCGAACCGGCCATGCCGAAGAATTTCGACAAGGTGAACCTGGATGACTACCTGCCTTAATCGTTTAATTTATCGACTGTCGGAAATTAACCCTAACCTATGGCATTGAAAAACCATCCGTCTGTCGCAACGCCTCGCCCAGGACCATGGCGGCGGCGGTGGCGATGTTGAGGGAGCGGAGGCCGGGGCTCATGGGGATGGTGAGACGAACCGTGGCGGCATCATGGACATGATCGGGAACGCCGGCACTTTCGCTGCCCAATAATAGAGTATCGTTGCCGGAAAACTCGAAATTCACATAACTTTGATCTGCTTTGGTGGTCAGCAGGATAAGCCGCGATTGGCCTTTATTTTCGACAAAATCCCTCCAGGAATCGTGGCGAATCAGTGAAACCCGGTCGATATAATCCATGCCCGCCCGCTTAAGCCGCCGGTCGGAAAAAACGAAACCGCAAGGCTCAATGATATCGACACCCAACCCGAAACAGGCGGCGAGACGAAGGATCGTACCGGTATTTTGCGGAATATCAGGCTCGAAGAGGGCCAATCGCATGGAAACCTCATATGTTTTATAGGTTATAATGGGCCGTAAACGGGGGTATTTACCCTTTTCTCGGCCAAATTTCTAGATTATACCTTTGCCGTCATTTTACGCAGGCGCGCCAATTGCGGCGTTTCCTGTCACGCCAACAGAAAAAAGGAGTCCAGCATCAACTTCGAGGTGCCCCGATATCCGAAAAAAGGACAATTCGAATAAATGCGCCGGACTATTTTATTTCGCGGAAAAAACCCCATTTAATTTAATTAAATTAGCTCGTAGGACCATCATCCGGATTATCCGGTGTGAAAAAGGAAAGAAGTATGGCTGATACAGCAACCACAGCAGACGGCGCTCCCAGTGAAGACACACGCCGAGATTTTCTGCTGATTTCAACGGTCGCCGTCGGCGCCGTGGGTACGGCGCTTGCCGCCTGGCCGTTTATCGACAATATGAACCCGTCCAAGGACGTTCTGGCGCTGGCCTCGACCGAGGTCGATCTGTCGCCCATCGAAGAGGGACAGGCGATCACGGTCATCTGGCGCGGCAAACCGATCTTTATCCGCAAGCGGACGAAAAAAGAGATCGACGCCGCCAAAGCCGTCAAACCGACCGAGCTGAAAGATCCCGAGACCGACGACAAGCGCGTTCAGAAAGACGAATGGCTGGTCATGGTCGGAATCTGCACTCATCTGGGCTGCATCCCGGCGGGTCAGAAAACCGGCGACACCAAGGGTGAATTCGACGGTTGGTTCTGTCCTTGCCACGGTTCGCACTACGATACATCCGGCCGCATCCGCAAGGGTCCGGCGCCGAAGAATTTGGCCATCCCGCCGTATAAATTCCTCGATGACACCAACATTTTGATCGGTTAGGGGGCGGATCATGAGCACACCAACCTGGAATAACCCGATCATCAAATGGATCGATCACCGCTTGCCGGTTTTTACCTTCGTCCATCACGATCTGGTTGATTACCCGACACCCAAGAACCTGAATTACTGGTGGAACTTCGGCTCATTGGCCGGAATTGTTTTGGTCATTATGATTGCCACCGGCATTTTCCTCGCCATGAACTATGTCCCTCACGTGGATTACGCTTTCGATTCCGTCGAACGCATTATGCGCGATGTCAATTACGGCTGGCTTATGCGTTATGTACATATGAACGGCGGGTCGATGTTCTTTATCTGCGTCTATATTCATATCTTCAGAGGCATGTATTACGGCTCCTACAAGGAACCCCGCGAGCTGCTGTGGATCATCGGCATCTTTATTTTCCTGGCCATGATGGCAACCGCCTTTGTCGGTTATGTGTTGCCGTGGGGCCAGATGAGCTTCTGGGGCGCGACCGTCATCACCAACCTGTTCTCGGTGGTGCCGTTCTTCGGCGAGGCCATCGTCAACTGGCTGTGGGGCGGTTTCTCGGTCGACAATCCGACCTTGAACCGGTTCTTCTCGTTCCACTATTTGCTGCCCTTTATTATTTTCGCCCTGGTGTTCCTGCATCTCTGGGCGTTGCATACCCACAAATCCAGCAATCCGCTAGGCATTGATGTGAAGGGCGACGAGGACACCATCCCGTTCCATCCCTACTATACCGCCAAAGACACCTTCGGCCTGGGCGTGCTCCTGATTTTCTTCATGGGCTTCACCTTCTTTGCACCCAACTTTTTCGGCGAGCCGGAAAACTACATCCCGGCCAACCCCCTGGTGACGCCGGCGGCAATCGTGCCGGAATGGTACTTCCTGCCCTATTATGCGATCCTGCGTGCCGTGCCCGATAATTTCATCGATATCTGGGGCATTCTGCCGGTGATCATTCCGGCCAAAACGGCCGGCGTTATCGCCATGTTCGCATCGATTTTTCTGCTTGCGCTGCTGCCGTGGCTTGACACGTCGAAAGTCAGGAGTGCCAAGTTCCGCCCCATCTACAAGCAGTTATTCTGGATTTTCATCATCGATTGTTTCGTGCTCGGCTATATCGGTGCAAAACCCGCGGAGGGCCATTTCCTGGTCATCGGGCGAATTGCCTCGGCGTATTACTTCCTGCATCTGATGGTGTTCATTCCCCTTGTCGGGTGGTTTGAAAAAACCAGGCCCGTGCCCGAAAGCATCAGTGCTGCGGTGACCGCCGCAGGATCTGATGGAAAGGAGGGCTGAGCCATGTTGAAAAAACCATTTTTCGCCGCTGTTGCAGTCGCTCTCGCCCTTTCCTTTGGCGCCGGTCATGTGTTGGCGGCAGGCAAAGCCACACCGCCGCCAAAACAGAAATGGTCGACGGACGGTTTCTTCGGCTCGTTCGACCGGGGGCAGTTGAAGCGCGGCTATCAGGTCTATCAGGAGATTTGCGCGTCCTGCCATTCTATCCGGTTGATTTATTACCGTAATCTTCAGGAAATCGGCTTTACGGAAACCGAGGTGAAGAAAATCGCCGCCGAGTTCGAGGTGCCGGCCGGTCCCAACGAAGACGGCGAAACCCACGAGGATGGCGAACCGATCATGCGCAAGGCCAAACCCTTCGACAAGATCGTCAAACCCTTCCCCAACGACAATGCGTCGCGGTCGGCCAATGCGGGCGCTTTGCCGCCGGATTTGTCCCTGATAACCAAGTCCCGGCATGGCTTTGCCGACTATATCTATGCTTTGATGGTTGGCTACAAGGATGCGCCGGATGGCTTCGAGCTGCAGGAGGGAATGAACTACAACGAGTACTTCCCCGGCCACCAGATTGCCATGGGCGAGCCCTTGAGTGACGAAGGCGTGGAATATGCCGACGGTACCAAGGCGACCGTTGATCAGCAGGCCCGTGACATCACAGCATTTCTGATCTGGACCGCAGAGCCGGAACTGGAAGAGCGCAAACGCATGGGTGTCAAGGTATTGATCTTCCTGCTCGTTTTCACCGCCATGCTCTATGCGGTTAAGCGGCAGGTTTGGTCAGACCAGCACTAAGAACAAATTATTGCCAAAATTGGGCGTTTGGATAGGTTATGACTATTCAAACGCCCTTTTTTTGGCGCCCTTTTTATCAGGCGACAAAGAAGAATAAATTCTAGGAGAATAAAATGAAACAACTGTTCCTCTCACTCTTACCCCTGGTGGCGGCCTTCGCCCTGTTCGGTACGATAACCAGTTCATCCGAAGCCGCCGGCAAACCGAAGGTCCTGTTTCAAACCTCCATGGGCGATTTTACGGTGGAGTTGGAGCCGGCACTGGCGCCCCAGACGGTTGAGAATTTCCTCAACTATGTGCGTAAGGGCCATTACGACGGCACTATTTTTCACAGGGTGATCAAAGGCTTTATGATCCAGGGCGGTGGCTTCGATCTGGAGTTCGATCGCCAGGCGACAGGGGACCCGATTGCCAACGAGGCCGACAAGGGATTGCCCAACGAGCGCGGCACCATCGCCATGGCGCGGACGTCAGATCCCCATTCGGCCACCGACCAGTTTTTCGTCAACACCGTTCTCAACCGATTTCTCGATCATCGCGGTAAAACGCAGCAAGGTTGGGGATATACGGCTTTCGGCCGGGTGATCGACGGCATGAATATCGTCGGCCGTATCGGCCGCGTGGCGACCGGCCCGGCGGGACCGTTCCCGTCCGACGTGCCGGTGGAACCGGTGGTCATCAAAAAAGCGAAAATCACATCCGAATAACAGGGTAACTCAGGGGATAAATTATGAGCGACGTAAAATCGCCGGTCATCGGCGTCATCGGCGGCAGCGGTCTTTATGAAATTGACGGACTGGCCAACACGCGGTGGGAGAGGGTGTCTTCTCCTTTCGGTGAAACCTCGGACGAGTTTCTGTTTGGAGAGTTGGAGGGCCAGCAAATGGTGTTTTTGCCCCGCCACTCCAGGGGGCATAAAATCCCGCCGTCGGAATTGAATTTTCGCGCCAACATCGACGCCCTCAAGCGGGCCGGCGTGACCGAGATCATTTCGCTCTCGGCCTGCGGATCGTTCAAGGACGAGCTCGACCCCGGCACCTTTGTGATCGTCGACCAGTTCATCGACCGCACCTTCGCCCGCGTCAAAAGCTTCTTTCAGACCGGCATGGTGGCCCATGTGGGTTTCGGCCATCCGGTTTGTTCGCGCCTGGGTGATGCCCTGGAAGCAGGGGCCAAGGGCCTGGGCATAAAAACGGTCCGGGGCGGCACCTACGTGGCCATGGAAGGTCCCCAGTTCTCCACCCTGGCGGAATCCAACCTCTACAAATCCTGGGGCTGCGACGTGATCGGCATGACCAACATGCCCGAAGCCAAGCTCGCCCGGGAAGCCGAGATTTGCTACGCCACCGTGGCTATGGTGACCGACTTCGATTGCTGGCATCCCGACCACGACCACGTCACGGTGGACGCCATCATCAAGGTGCTACTGGGCAACGCCGACAATGCCAAGAACCTGGTTCAGGAAGTCGCGCCCAAACTGACCGGGCGGACGGAGCTTTGCTCCGACGGCTGCCACACGGCCCTGGAAAACGCCCTCATCACCGCCCCCGAAGCCCGCGACCCCGAGGTGTTGGCCAAGCTGGACACCGTAGCGGGCCGGGTTTTGGCGGAAGGATAGACCCATGAAAGTCAACGGCGTACCCTACCGTACCATTTGGCTGGCCGAGGACGGCTGGGGGGTGGAGATCATCGATCAGACCAAGCTGCCCCACGAATTCGAAGTGGTCCGGATGGAAACCATGCAGGACGCGGCGGTGGCCATCAAGGATATGCTGGTGCGGGGCGCGCCCTTGATCGGGGCGACCGCTGCCTATGGGGTGGCTTTGGCCATGCGGGAGGATTCCTCCGATGCCAATCTCAAATCTATGTACGACGCCTTGTTCGCAACGCGTCCCACGGCGGTCAATCTGCGCTGGGCGCTGGATGATCTGAAAGCGCTGCTGACGCCCTTACCGGAAGGGGAGCGGGAAGCCGCCGCTTATAAACGCGCCGCCGAAATTTGCGACGAAGACGTGGAGATTTGCTCCAACATCGGTGAGCACGGCGCCACCATCATCAAAGAGATGGCCAATAGGAAGAATGGTGAAACGGTCAATATCCTGACCCACTGCAACGCCGGCTGGCTGGCGACGGTGGATTGGGGCACGGCTCTGGCACCCATTTACAAGGCTTTCAACGCCGGTATCGATGTTCATGTCTGGGCGGACGAGACCCGGCCCCGCAACCAGGGCGCCAGCCTGACGGCCTGGGAATTGGGTCAGCATGGGGTGCCGCATACGGTCATCGTCGACAATGTGGGCGGCCATTTGATGCAGCACGGCCAAGTCGATCTGGTTATCACCGGTACCGACCGCACCACCTACACCGGCGATGTCTGCAATAAGATCGGCACTTATCTGAAGGCGCTGGCCGCCCATGATAACGGCGTGCCATTCTATGTGGGTTTGCCGTCGCCCACCATCGACTGGACGGTGGAGGACGGGGTTAAGGAAATTCCCATCGAACAACGGGATGCCACCGAAGTCACGGTTATGACGGGCTTGGATGCATCGGGCGGGGTCAGCAACGTCACAATCACGCCCCAAGGCAGCAATGCCGCCAACTACGCCTTCGACGTCACGCCGAGGCGCCTGGTTACCGGATTGATCACTGAACGGGGTATTTCAGAAGCCAGTTCCGATGGATTGAAGGCATTGTTTCCGGAGATGGCGTAACCGGCGATTCAATCCGAAATATCACCATTTAATCACTCTAAGAACGACTGTTTCTTGCCGAAATACCGATAATACCTGATTAATTCAGTCAATTTTATGGAATCGGCTGTTTATTGGTTGATTCGTTGCGTAATAATTCCCAGTTTATAATAAGTAAAATTAGCAAAATCTTGAATCGCCTGGCTGAAATTGTGGAAACGTGGCTATCGAAACTCATCTACCATCAAACCAATACTTCAATCTCAAAAATTAATTCGAGATGGCCTTACCCTTTAAAAGAATCCTTTTCGGCGCGTCGGTATCCCGAAAGCTAATCTCCGCGACCATCGTTTTCAGTACCGTGATCGCCTTATTGGCCACGCTTGGTCAATTGTACTTTGACTATACTCAAAGCATTAAAACAATCGAAGGCAGCATCGAGTCAATCGAGATCACTCATTTAAAAAGTCTGTCCGAGGGCGTTTGGGTATTTAATGACCGGCAGGTCCAAACGCAGTTGGAAGGAATAAATTCCCTTCCCGATATCGAGTATCTCAGCATTGAAATTGACGGTGCGAAGAGATGGTCGATTGGTGAGGCTCAATCCAAGAGAACCATTAACCGGGCGCTTCCTCTGACCCATGAGTTGGACGGTAAATCCGTTCCTTTGGGCGTGCTGAATATATCCGCCAGTGTGGACAACGTACTGAGCCGTCTATTCGAAAAGTTCGTCGTGATCCTCATCAGCAACACGGTCAAAACCTTTTTCGTCGCCGGTTTTATGTTTTTGATCTTTTGGTATTTCATTGCCAGACCGCTGGAGGATATTGCCATCTATCTTGGACATCAAGGCCCTATCAAAGACAACAAGGAGTTCAAATATTCGACTGGGCGCGACAACGCCCACCAAGACGAATTCGGCATCATTGCGACAGAACTCAACAAGCTCAGGCAGCAACTGTTCGACACCATACAGGAATTAGAGATATCCAAAGCCGAACTTGAACTGAACGTTAATGAGAGAACCAAACAACTCAAACAGGAAGTTGAAGAAAGAAAAAGGACCGAGGTCCATTTGGTTGAGGCGATCGAGGCGGCGGAACAGGCCAGCCGGGCCAAATCCGCTTTCCTGACGAATATGAGCCACGAATTGCGAACGCCGCTCAACGCCGTTATCGGTTTCTCCCAGGCCATGAAGTCAGGCATCTCGGGACCTTTGGAAACTAAACAAAGAGAGTATCTGGAGATTATTGAATCTTCCGGCAGTCATTTGCTGGATCTCATTAATGATATTCTCGATGTATCGAGTATCGAAGCAGGAAAAGTCGATTTTCACGATTCGGAAGTTGAAATTCACCGGACGGTTGATGAGATCATTAAAATGATTTTACCCCGCGCTGAATTGAACGAAGTCTCTGTGAAGAATGACATCGATCTACCGGACCTCCGTATCAGTGTGGATGAACTTAGATTCAAACAGATCATGACAAATCTCATAACCAACGCGGTCAAATACAATCGCCCAGGAGGCGAAGTCGTCGTCTCGGCGGGGCGGGTAAACGGCGGATTATCGATAATCGTGAACGACAATGGCATTGGCATGAAAGAGAAGGATGTGGGCGCCGCTTTGGAAAAATTCACCCGCATTGATACCAATAGCGACGAAAATATCGAAGGTACGGGATTGGGATTGCCCCTGGCTAACGGCCTGGTTGAAGCCCTCGGCGGAACGTTAACCATCGATAGTCGATTTGGCGTCGGAACTTCGGTTATAGTACAGTTGCCCACAACGCGAATAGTGGTTTGAAAAATATCCCTTTTATCTCCCGCTGTTCCTATTCGATATTACCCTTGTTTACGCTGATCAAAAACCAGCTATCAATTCTAGTCGATCAAAGAGACTTGCTGCGTTAAACTCGCCGCCAAAGTAAGAAATCAAAGGGAGCATGATACCTATGAATGTGCTGATTGTCGGGGGGGGGATCGGCGGGTTAACCCTGGCGCTCAGTCTACATCAAGCGGGCATACCGGTCAGCGTTTACGAATCGGTTCCGGAGATCAAACCACTCGGCGTCGGAATCAATCTGCTGCCCCACGCCACGCGGGAATACGAAGCCCTCGGCGTCCTCGACCGCCTGGCGGATATCGCTGTCGAAAATACGGAAATGTGTTTTTACAACCGGCACGGCCAGGAAATCTGCGTCGAGCCACGGGGACTGGCCGCCGGTTACAAATGGCCTCAACTTTCCATCCATCGGGGCCATCTGCAAATGATCCTGCTGGAGATAGTCCAGGAGCGCCTTGGACCGGACAAAGTAATCACCGGTCACCATTGCCGCTACGTGGATCAATACCGGGACGGCGCAACCGCTTATTTTGACGATCCGGTCAGCGGCGACTCTTTAGGCGCTGTCGAGGCCGATGTGGTTGTCGCCGCCGATGGTATAAAATCGGCAGTCAGACGGCAGAATTTCCCGACCGAGGGAGCCCCTCGTTATTCGGGCATCAATATGTGGCGGGGCGTCACCAGAGGGAAAAATTTTCTATCGGGTCATAGCATGGTTCTCGCCGGCAGCCTGAGAACGGGAAAATTCGTCATCTATCCCATTGTCGACAATGTGGACGGCAGCGGGCAGACCTTGATCAATTGGATCGCCGAGGTTGAGACCGACCAGTACTTGACGGAGGATTGGAACCGGCAAGGGAAGATAGAGGATTTTATCGACTGTTTCGCCGATTGGCATTGGGATTGGATGAACATTCCCGATCTAATCCATGGCGCCGACGCTATCTACGAATTCCCCATGATCGACCGGGAACCCATTGATCAATGGACCTATGGGCGGACGACCCTGCTGGGGGACGCCGCCCATCCCATGTTGCCGCGGGGGTCCAACGGCGCGTGCCAGGCAATTTTGGATGCGCGGGTGCTGACCCGTTGTTTGCTGGCGCACGACCGGCCGCAGGAGGCTCTCAAAGCCTACGAAGCGGAACGCTTGCCGGCGACCGCCGACATTGTCCGGATGAACCGAAGCAGCGGCCCCGATGTTTTCCTAACGGAGATAGATAAAAGAACGGGCGGTGAAAGATTTGATAACATCAATGACGTTATCTCCCCGGAGGAACTCCAGGAACTGGCGGACGCCTATAAAATTACCGCCGGGTTCCAGAAAGACCGCTTAAACGAACGGGAGCCTTTGGTCTGATACAATTGGCGACGCCGTATCCGGAACCGGCGTCAACCCATGAAGGTTGGCAGGAAAAGAGCAATCTGCGGGAAAAAGAGGACCAGTCCCAAACGGATCAGATCGGCAACGAAAAAAGGTCCGATGCCGTGAAAGATCGTCCACAGGGAAACATCGGGCAGCATGGTCTTCAGAACAAAAACATTCATACCTACAGGCGGTGTGATCAAGCTGATTTCGGTCACCATGATGACGACGATGCCGAACCAGATCAGATCGAACCCCAAAGACTGTACGACCGGGAAAAATATGGGAACGGTCAGCAGGATCATGCCGATACCCTCGAATACCGCACCCAATAATACGTAGATCACCATAATAACGAGCATCACACCCATCGGCGGCACATTGAGGGTATTCACGAAATCCAGAATATCATCCGGCATGCCCGCCATATTGATGAAGTTTGAGAATATAATCGCGCCGTAGGCGACGGTGAACACGAATACCGTCGTCTTTCCCGCTTCGACCAGAGACCTGTAAAATTCGATCCAGGACATCTTGCGCCGCGCGATGGCGAAGGCGAGAGCGCCGGCGGCGCCGATGCCCCCCGCTTCGCTGGGCGTGAACACGCCGGCATAAATCCCGCCCAGGATAAAAAGAAACAACAGAACGATACCCCACACCTTGCCGAGCGCTTTGAAGCGTCCCAGCCACGGCGTCCGGTCTCCCGGTGGGCCCCAATCGGCTTTCACCCAGGTGACGATCCGAATGGCGGTGATATACAGGACGATGGTTAGAATCCCCGGGGCGATGCCGGCGATGAACAGCTTGCCGATATCCTCTTCGACCAGAATACCGTAGATAATCAACGCGATGCTCGGCGGAATCAGGATGCCGATGGTGCCGCCGGCGGCGACCGAACCCGCCGCCAACCGGTCATCGTATTTGAATCGCCGCATCGACGGCATGGCGACTTTGGCCATGGTCGCGGCCGTGGCGGCGGAACTGCCCGACACTGCGGCGAAGCCGCCACAGGCGGCAACGGTGGCCATGGCCAAACCGCCTCTGAAATGTCCGAGCCAGGCATCGGCGGCATCGTACATATCCTCGGCCAAAGCCGCCCGGTAGACAAAAGCGCCCATCAAGATGAATAACGGCAGGGTCGAAAAATGGTAGTTCATGGAAAAATCGAGCACCAGTTGGCCGACCGTCCCCAAAGCCGGTTCGATCCCCCGGACAAAGGCAAAACCGCCAAATCCCACCAGAACCATCGCCCAGCCCAGCGGGAATCCGGCGAAACAAATCACCAGCAGGATGGCGAAGCCGATCAAAGATACCAGCATGTCAGATACCTGTACCGATGCTTCTTATATAGCCGGGATTGCCGGCTAATTGTTTGAACGGGGGTTTATTCATGATGAATGTCCTGAAGGTTGCTGCCGGATCAAATGACGTCCGGCGACGCCGGTTTTGAAGTATGGGACGGCCAAAATATATGCACCATCAACATCAATATAATGATGACAACGGTAACGGCGCTTAACAGGCTGATCAAATAGGCCGGCGGCGCGAACGACCATTCGAGAAAGCCGGAAATCTGTTGCGCTTCCGCCAACTCCACACCCTGGAGCCACATAATGTAGGTGATTCCCACATTCACCACGATGCAGCCGATGAGAATAACCAATCGTTGAAACCAGACGTGGCGGGGCCCCAGCATATTGCTCATAACGGAAATCGTAATGTGGGATTCCGAACGCGTGATAACCGGCAGAGCGCCGAACATCGCCAGGGGCATCATGAACTGGATTAATTCAAAGCCGCCTGGAACCGGCGCGCTGAAAACATAACGCCCCACCACATCGACAAAAGTCACCGCCATCATGCCAAACATGACAATGGCGACAAGGAACATCAGAATTTTGTCAAGCAGGTCCAATAAATCGAGCGCGGAGACCTGTTTGACCTCCGCACCAGATTTATCATTGGAATTGTCGTCGTGGGACAATAGCCCAAATCCTACATCTTCGACTGTTGACGATAATATGTCAGGGCAGCCTTGCCATCGACGCCCTTCTTGGCCGCATTGGCAATCCATTGCGCGTCGAATGTAGCGAATTTTTCCTTCATGACGCGAATCACGTCGGGGCTAACCTGGGTAACGTTGATGCCGGCCTTCTTGAAGGCGGGCAGCGCGGCTGTCCCGGCGTCGTCCCAATGCCTGCCGTGGTTAGCGATATTCAATCCGGCGGCGCTTTCGATTGCCTTCTTAATATCCGCCGGAAGACCATCCCACTTCTTCTGATTCATAATCGTCGAGAAGGGCGTGTTGTAGAATTTTCCAGGAATGGTGTAGATGGTTTTGATATAGGGAATCATCTTCATTTTATAAATGTCGCTATACGGCAGAATTGCGCCGTCAACGATGCCTTTGGACACAACTTCGAAAGTTTTGATGCCCGGCGTCACGACTAAAACGGCTCCCATGGCTTTCATTTCCTTGGAGGCCATACCGCGGCTGACACGGATTTTAAGATTTTTCAGATCCTCGGCTTTGTTGATTTTGATTTTACCCATGTTCAAATCGCCGCCGGAGTGAACGAAAAAGCCAAGTAATTTGACGCCCTTATATTCGTTGGCGCCTTCGAAATACTTTTTGTAGGTTTTCCATAAAGCTATGGAGGATTTTTTTGCTGATACCGTACTGAACGGCAGGGTGGCTATTTCGGGTAGCGTCAATCGCTTGGTCTCGAAAATATTTGCCAGCGAAGTCACGTCGGCCACGCCGCTGGATACCACGCTCCACTGCCGGGGTGGCGGCGCCAGTGTCTTGGCCGGGAACCGGAATTTCAGTTTGCCGTTACTGGCTTTTTCGGCATCGGCTGCCCAGCCCTTGTTAACCTTGGTGAAGGGATGGGTCGGCGGCGTAAAATTGTTGTGGATTAACTTAGTCTGCGCACTGGCGGGAATCGGATTAAGCGCTGACAGGCCTATTACAGCGGCACCAATTAGAGCGGTGCACGAAATACCATAGGGCAGTAATGTTCTCATGACGTCCTCCAAGAAAAATTATTTTTGTATGGCAATTAGTCAACAAGAGCCGGAGGAAGTCAAATTATTAATCCCATATTATAGGATTTCACTATGAGCTTATAATATTTAAAAATATTCTGTTATGCAGCCTGTCTGAGCGGACAAAATGACGATCCGGTCCCTTGGTCACGTGGAAATGGTAACGTATCAACGTAAATGTGAAAGTTCTTATGGTTTTGGAAGTAAACGGTGAAACAGAAGTTGTGAAACTAAAAGACTTGATACCGATCCGGATCGCCGGTTTCTTCGCGAAGTAAATTTATTTCTTTTTTCAGTTCGATCATCTTAAGCTCCCGCCCGACGGCGACTTTGTTGAAACTCTCCGCTTCTTTCATTTTTAGGCGCAGTTCATCCTCCGCTTTCTTTCGGATGGTGATGTCATTATAGGTCCTGACATAACCGCCGCTATCCAACGGGATATGGGTAATAAAATACACCCGCCCGTCCGGAATTTCCCGTTCCCAGCTGCCGGCTTTGTTGTCTTTGATGGTTCGTAACGACGCCTCGATGGATTCATCGTCCGCGCCAATAGAATTCAGGTATTCTCTCGTCCACTCTTCGAAATTGGTGAAATCGCCAATGGCGAACCCAATCTGGTCTTCAAAAAAATTATTGAAAGCCAGGATGGTGCCGTCTTCATCCACCATGATCACTCCCTGTCCGACATTTTCCAATGTGGCCTCGATGATTTCTTTCTGACGTTGTTGGACGGCTTCCGCCTCTTTCAGTTCCGTAATATCGGCGCGGATGCCGGCAATACCGCCGCTTCCCGTGCGGCGTTCGCGCACCAACATCCATCTGCCGTCGGCCATCTGCTGATGAACGCCGATACCTGACGGATTGCGGTGGTGATCCATTCTTTCTTTCTTGATTTCTTCTTTGTCCCGTTCGGCGGTTACACCGCCATATTGCTCCCGAGCCAGGCCCGTATCGATCAACTCTTCAAAGGTGATCCCGGGAAGGATAATATCGGCAATAGTTGGGAACAGACTTCTGTATTGTTCGTTGCAAATGACCAGGCGGTCGTCGGCGTCGTAAATCACGAAACCTTCGGATATGCTTTCGATCGCATCTCGTAATACTATTTCCTTTTCCGCCGACGCCTCATTGGCTTCTTCCAGTGCCTTCTCTTGTTCTAAGCGCTCACTGATATCGTATAGCCAAGCCAACGTCGCTTTTTGTCCCTTGAAGATAAAGGGGTAAACCGAAAGGAGTGTCCAAAACTCCTCACCGTTCTCGCGGACCAGACGCACCTCGGCATCGGTAATGCTCCCTTCATTGTTCAGCCGTTCCATTAATTTGGTGCGCTCATCGCCGTCGGCATAGAAATCGGCTGTATTGAGCGACATGAATTTATCACGTTCTTTGTAACCGAGAAGTTCAATGAACCGGTCATTGGCGAATACCGGTTTACCCTTTACTGAAATGCCCACCCCCACCGAACTGGATTGGAGAATTTCACGCATTTGGGATTCGCTATCTTTAATTTCGGTGATGTCGAATATCCAGTTGATCAAACCTTTCTGTCCTTCGAACTCTATGGGGTACAGAGAGAACAACGACCAAAACGTACTGCCGTCCTTGCGTTTGACCAGAATTTCCTCGTCGCTGATAAATTTATCCTGATCCAACCGAGCCAGTAGTCTTTCCTGATCTTTTGGATCGGCGTAGGCGTCGATTGTCGGCGCCGCGTAATATTCCTCTAAATTCCCGTAGCCTCGCATCTCGACAATTTTCGCGTTTCCGTAGATGGCCTTGCCGTTGACTGAAATTCCCACTCCTGCCGGACTCGTCTCGAATATAGCCCGCAGTCTATTTTCGGCATTCTTAATTTGAGTAATATCCGTAATCCAGAAGACGACAGCATTCTGACCTTCAAAATGCACCGGATCCAAAGAGAGCAGAGCCCAGAATACGGTTCCGTCCCGGCGATTAATCTGGATTTCCGCGTCGCTTACCCGTTTGTCTTTCTCGAACTGCTTGAGCAATTTCTCACGGTCGGACGGATTGGCGTAAAATTTCTCCGGCAGGGTATGGATAAACTCTTCTTCGCTGCCAAAACCCATCATTTCGATAAGTTTGGCATTGGCGTATACCGGGACGCCGCCGATGTTGACACCGACGCCCGCGGAACTCGAATTCATTAATTCCCTCAACTGTGTTTCGCTTTCGTGAATCTGTCTTTCCGCTTTACTGCGCTCGGAAATTTCCGAACTCAAATGTTCGGCTCTTTCATCCGCAATGCGTTTCAAATTGCTGACGAGATGAACCAACGCGCCGAGGGCCAGGGCAGTTACTAAGCCGAAAACCAGGACGAAATACTGTGAGATTCCCACCGCCTGAACGGCGTTTAAAGCCTGCCAAAGGCTTACCGTGATGGTCAGCGTACCGATGGCAATGACGTAGGAAAACCACAAGGGAAGCATTGCTTCCTGGTGTAGATCCTTGCTCCAGGCATAGGAAATCAATCCGATTCCCAGAAACAAAAAGCCGACGGATGTGTGGATTGCCATACGTGTAAGGTTCCCCCAACCGTAGGCGGTTTCCAGATTGGTGGCGTATCCGGCGGCGGCAATAGATCCCAGGCCAAAAGTGAGCGCACCAAGAACGCCGACGATAGCAAACATCACTTTTCTGGTATCGGATTTAACGACGATCAGCAGAGCAATGCCGGTGATGGCAAAGGACAAAGCCGTATTCGGCGCCATTCTGCCCGGATTGGACGTCGCGGTGGTGACATAGTGTTCCATCAGCAATTGGTCGATTCCGAGATCGATGCGAAATCCGTATTCCGCCAGGGTTAGTAAACCGATGAGGGCCACCAGGGTTCCGCATAGCTGGGCGGGCCGCAGATAGTGAAATATTGCGAACAGAAGCCCGGCCCCCGATAACAGAAATCCCAGGGCCGTGTTATATTGCATGGGCACGAAGGCAGGTGAAACTTGGATCAACAGTGTGTTGTGGGTGTACCACCCCACCAATACGACCGTACCCAACAGCGTAGGCAATATCCCGAATGTCAAAGTGAATAACCGGATTTTGGGCATTGATCCGTCCCCAAGATTTCAATAATTCGTGTCTTTTAACCCAGCGTGACGCATCTATTTTCGGCGTCAAAGTTTACGTAGAAAGTCTAGTCGGTCTTCATTCCAACAGAAAGTAGATTGTACCGGTAGTTATATGAGACAAATAGAGCTAGCACCCTGGAATTTCAACTTTCGGTCGCCTATTCAGTCACCAGGGAAATCCGGCGCCACGGCAAATCAGAAAATTTCGAAATACTCTTTATGCTCCCAGTCGGTCACCGTCGAGAAAAAGCGAGAAATTTCGGCTTCCTTGATATGCAGTATGTAGTCGATGAACTGTTGGCCGAATTTGTCCGCGTACAGGGTGTCCTCCCGCAAGGCAAACAAAGCATCCAATAGACTACGGGGCAGGGGTGTCGCCTCGGTGTCATAGGGCGCATCGACGGGTATGGCCGGTTTTAGTTTTCTATGTATACCGTCCAGCCCTGCGTAAATCTGCGACGCCATATAGAGATACGGATTGGCTGCCGGTTCCCCCACCCGGTTTTCAATGCGTGAACCCGTATCGTCGGCGCCGCTGACCACGCGCAGCATGGCGCCCCGATTGTCGCGGCCCCACAGGGCCCGGTCCGGTGCCAGGGAATAGGGCTGGAAGCGCTTATAGCCGTTGATGGTCGGGGTCGAGAATACCGACGCGCTGCGGGCGTGTTCGAGCAGACCGGCGACAAACTGTCTGCCCAAAGGAGACAGTATTTCGCTGTCGGTTTTGGGAATGAAGGCGTTTTTGCCGGTTTTTTTGTGTTGCAGGCTCTGGTGCAGGTGCCAGCCGCTGGAAAACAGATTGGGCAAGTTGGGGCGGCACATGAAAGTGGCGTGCAAGCCATTGCGGTGGGCAACCTGTTTTACGGCGCTGCGAAACAGCACCATGGTGTCGGCGGGATCGAGTCCGGTCCCCGGATCGAAGGTTATTTCCACCTGGCTCGGCCCGAACTCGACTTCGACCGTTCTAACCGGCAGATCCAGATCCACCAGGTTGCGGCGTATTTTTTCCAGCGACGGTTCAAGCTCGTCCATGCGCTGTTCGGTCAGGTATTGGAACCCATGCGCCAGGAGGCTGACCGTCGGCGGTTCCGCCGGCTGTCCCGCCTGTTCCGGTTTAAGGCTGGGGTCCTCGAGTTTGAACAAATGGAACTCGACTTCCAGACCGGCGATATAATCATATCCCTCGTTGCCCAGTTCAGCCAACGCGTCCCGCAGAATTTGGCGGGTAGAGAAGGGGACCGGTTTACCGTTGGGAAAGTATATATCGCACAGTATCCAACCGGTTTTCTCGGCCCAGGGCAGGATTTTGAAAGTCGTCGGATCGGGCACCATGATGAAATCGCCGCCGCCAGTCATCTCCTCCATGCCAAAGCCACCCCCTTCCGAAAACCAGGGATAGACGGTCTTATGGGAGGTGTCCTTGGCCAGCAGGGTCGTTACCATGGCGCAACCGTTGCGCAAGGCCACCGGCAACTCCCGGGCGACAATTGTCTTGCCGCGCAAAATACCGTGCTGGTCGGCGAAGGAAAGCCGCACGGCTTCAAGATCGTATTCCTCGGACAGTTTCTCGATGCGCGCCGCCTCTTCGGCTTGCTCCTCGTTCCAAAGGTCGTACCGCTCCACGAAACTTGCGCGTCCCATGCTGCCGTTATTTGTTTTCATAATTTTTCGTCCCGAGTTCGTCGAGCCACACTACCAGCCTTTGGCCCAGGCAGATTTGTTGCGTCGCACGCTGTCGTGTTGCTTCCATTCCGACTGCCAGTTGGCGGTTGGGGCTATGGTATCGATGGCTATGGGCCCTTTGAAATTGACGGCGTCTTGGCTGTTCAGGAACATGGGCGGTTCGGCCCCTTGGCAAACCTTATCGATCGCCTGCAGCAGCATACGGCGATTGGCGATGATGGCTTTGTCTGAGGCGCCCAGATGTTCCACGGTCCGATCCTGAATAGCGCCGATGGATTCAACGGCCCATTGATCGTGAATGTTGATATCCTTGCCCATCCCAGTATAGGTCTGGGTGCGCTGTTCCTCGGCGTCGAAGCCGTAATCGTTGCTTTTGTTCCGCTTCGACCGGTAGTCCGGCAGGCTGTAGGTCTCAAGCCGTTGCCGCCGCATGGCATCTTTGTCGACTTTTTCGTCAAAGGCCGAGAATATGGCATACCAGTAACAGGTTTCGTCGTCGATCGGCACATGCCACTGGGTAATGGTCATATCGTGACTCATGGGAATGACGATGGCGTTGGGGAACATCATATTGGTGATGCGGACATGGGTGTCGGACTCCCCTAGGTCCCGGAGCGCGAAGATACGCAATCCGTATTCGGTTTCCTCCACATCAATCCGAGGGCACGGATTTTCCCGTAGTATCTTGGTGGGTGCGACAGTATCGTCGGCGGTCGCAGCCCTGAACTGTTTGCCGTAGCCGTCGGCGGTATCTTCATCTTCAAAAAAGCGATGCAGAAAAGAGGCGTGCGCGGGATCAATGCCCACTTCCAGGGCCTGCAACCAGTTGCATTCCATCAAACCCTTGAAGGCAAAGGTGAATTCATCCGGAGCCACGAAGCAATCGAAATCAGGCAGTACCGGCGGTTCATTTTCGTCGTCGCGTGGCCCCATATAAGCAAAGACAATGCCGTTTCGCTCTACACACGGATAGGAAAGGTGTTTGACCTTGGTGTGAAAGTTGCTGTCGGATGGTTCGGCGGGCTGCTCCAAACAGTTTCCTTCAACATCGAACAGCCAACCATGTAGGGCGCAACGAAGTCCGCCATCTTCCAGCCGGCCGAAACAAAGATCAACGCCGCGATGGGGACAATGCCTGCCAACCAGTCCATACCGGCCTAGATCGTCCCTGAATAAAATCAGATCCTCGCCCATTAGCGAGACGTTTTTTAGGGGCCGGTTATCGGACAGTTCTTCGGTCAACGCCGCCGGCTGCCAGTAGCGGCGCATAAGATTACCGCCCGACGTGTCCTTGCCTGTTCGGGTTACCAGCTCATTTTGTTCCTTGGTCAACATACGAAGATCAATTCATTCCACTGCTCATTAGAATGATTACTATAAATAAATTACGTGTGGCGTGCAAATAATTAGTTGGACACTAAAACTAATTTGAAATGATTATTCTGAATACGATACGGTTGAGACTATACGGTCTTGAGGGAGGGAGACGGTAACCGTCGTGCCCTCACCGAGTGCGCTCTCAATGGAAAGTTCGCCGCCATGGGCCCTGACGAGGCCAACCGACAGGGGCAGACCGAGACCGGTGCCTTCTTCCTGGCGGGCCAGGGAACTGTCTATTTGACCGAATTTTGCCATGGCCTGATGAATTCCCTTTTCGTCCATACCTATCCCGGAATCCTGGAAAAATATATTCAACGATCGGTCCGTTTCCAGATTCGCGCCGAGTTTTATGACTCCTTTCTCAGGCGTGAATTTGACGGCGTTGGCCAGAACATTGACAAATACCTGTTTCATTCTTCTGGGATCAATTTTTAGTCGCGTCTGCGACAAATCATTACTGGTGTCGATTATATTGATCAGTTCGATTTTTTTATTGGCTGCCCGCGGTCTAACGATTTGCAGGGACGCATCGACGATATTCTTCAAATTTTCCACTTCTTCCAGTAATTCCAGTTGACCGGCTTCCAGGGCTGATACATCAAGAATGTCATTGATGATCTGATGAAGATGCTGACCGGACCTGAGAATACTGTCGATGTATTCCAGGTATTTATCATGACCGATGGGCCCAAAAGATTCATCCAACATAAATTCCGCGTAGCCGATAATGGCGGTCAGGGGTGAACGCAGCTCGTGACTCATGTTGGCGAGAAATTCCGATTTCGTCCGATTGGCGATTTCCGCCGTTTTCATGGCTCCCTTAACGCTTTTTTCCGCGCGCTCCCGCTCGATGACCCGCCCCAACTGCGTGCCGATCTGATTAATCGCTTGTAACACATTGTCCTTTTTTGGTTCGAATTTCGAACTGAAAAAGGTCAATGTTGCCGCCACTTCGCTGCCAATTCTAACGGGCGTGCATATCCCGCATTCCAGTCCGGCCTCTAAAATGTAGGGAAGAGCCAGACTGTCATTGGCTTCTACCGAAATCTTCTGATCGCTCCAAAGCGAGCCGCCTTGCATGGCGACTCGGCCGTTACCGGCTTCAACCAGCGAAATATTGGTTCTATCGACGAACTTTCTAAGTCCATCGTACTTCTCCGGATTATCCAAATGCCAAATTTTTGTGGGAATTTGAACGGGCGGATCGTCTTCAGAGACATAATAGGCGAAGCCGACCGGCCATCCCAAATAGCGGCATATATCGTCCAATGCCGATTGCAGCGCTGATTCAAAGGTGCGGGCTTCGTTGGCGGCCTGTGCCGTTTTGTGGAGGAGCGTTTGCATCTCCGAATATTCCTTGAGGGCCTGATCCGATACGATCCTTTCCGTTATCTCTCGGGTGACGCCCCGAAATCCCTGGAATACCCTTTTTTCATCAAATATGGGAACACCCTGGCTTTCCAAATATATCAGATGCCCGTCTTTGGTCGTGAAGGGCCGTTCGAAATTGCTGAACGGTTCCTGTCGCTCCAGTATTTTTCTGTATTTTTTGATGATTTCGGGATCGGTTTTTACAATTTGGGTACCGGCTCGCTGGCCCAAAAATTCTTCCGCATCGTAGCCCGTGACGGTCTCGACATTCTCGGAAACATAGATCAATTGAAAATCGGCACCGATTTCCCAATACCAGTCAGAAGCAATTTCTACATACTGTTTGAATCGCCGATCGGCGGATGACACCGATCGCTGGTAATCGACGTTCGTAGCCGCACTTGCGGCAGGCTTTTTGGGGCTGTTGTTATCGCTCACATCTGACCCTTACCATTCAAAAGGTCGAATGGTGATTTTTTTTGCCAAATCAGAATCGAAATTCAAATGATCCCGTGCATACGATGATATGGCGTCTAATCACAATATTGGAATGAAACCAAGCGATTCCAATCGATAAGTTGAATTTAGTGCCGAATAAAATTCAAAAATTTTACCTAATTTACTTCGACTTATTCAACCACCGCGATGGCATTGATTTCCAGAAGGCAACGAGGGTCCGTTGCCAGCCGGACGATCTGTACAGTGGTGGTTGCCGGTTTTGACTCGCCGAAATATTCCGCCCAGACTTTGTTGAGAACGTCCTGCTGTTCCATATCCTTCAGAAACCTGTCGGCGACCACAATATCGGCAAAGGAAGCGCCGGCGGCTTCCAATCCGCGGCGTAAATTTTCGAGGGCGGCGCGCGCCTGGCCTTCCATGTCATCGGGCATGGAATCGAATTCTTCCGGCCGGTGCGGGTGATGATGGTAGACCGGTGCGGCGGTGACGCCGGCGCAATATATGGTTGATCCACCGGTAACTTTGATGGCGGGCGCATAGGGCATCCACATATCGGGTGCGTCGGGCCAATGAAGATGTTCGATTTTCTTGGTCATTTAAATTCTCCCCATGAATTGTTTTTCGATTATTTCCTTGCCTGCTGTTTCTGGATTTTAGCCCAGGCGTCGCGCAAGCCCAAGGTGCGGTTGAACACCAGATGGTCCTCCGTCGTATCCTTGTCCAGATTAAAATATCCTAGCCTTTCGAACTGAACCGTCTCGTCTTCCAGCAAATCGTCGTCGCGCAAATCCTGGAGCGAAGGCTCCAGCGCGCATTGCTCCAATACTTCCAGGGAATCAGGATTTATGTCGTTCAGGAGTTCTCCGTTCTTCCCGGGCTCCGGCTGGTTGAACAGATGATCGTAAAGCCTGACTTCAGCGTTGACGGCATGCTGGGCAGAAACCCAATGCAAGGTCGCTTTAACTTTTCTTCCGTCCGGCGCATTGCCGCCCTTGGTTTCCGGATCGTAGGTGCAGCGAATTTCCGTGATTTCGCCGTTTTCGTCCTTGATCACGTCCGTGCAGGTGATGAAAAAGGCATAGCGGAGCCTGACTTCGCGGCCCGGCGCCAGACGAAAGAACTTCTTCGGCGGGTCTTCCATGAAATCCTCCCGCTCGATATAGAGTTCGCGGGAAAACGGCACCTGTCTGGTGCCGGCGCTTTCATCCTCGGGATTGTTAATGGCGGTAAGCTCCTCCCATTCGCCTTTGGGGTAGTTCTCGATGACGACTTTTACCGGCCTCAACACGGCCATGCGGCGGCGGGCGGTCTTGTTCAGGAGTTCCCGGACGCAGTGCTCCAGCAAGGCCACCTCGATGGTGGCATTCGATTTCGAGACTCCGATCCGGCCGGCAAAATCCCTAATGGCCGCGGCGGGAAAGCCCCGCCGCCTGAGGCCGCTAATGGTCGGCTTGCGGGGATCGTCCCATCCGGTGACATGGTTTTCTTGTACCAGCAGCATAAGTTTGCGTTTGGACAATATGGTATGGGTCATATTGAGCCGGGCAAATTCGTACTGATGCGGTCGCGACGGTACCGGCAAGTGGTCCACCAGCCAGTCATACAATGGCCGATGATCTTCGAATTCCAGAGTGCAGATTGAATGGGTGATATGTTCGATGGCGTCGGATTGACCGTGGGCGAAATCATAATTGGGATAGATGCACCATTGATCGCCCGTGCGCGGGTGGTTTTCGTGAAGGATACGATAAATGACCGGATCGCGCATATTGATGTTGCCGGACGCCATGTCGATCCTGGCACGGAGCACCTTGGCGCCGTTTTCAAATTCACCCGCCCGCATACGGCGGAACAAGTCTAAATTCTCCTCGACGGGGCGATCCCGAAAGGGACTGTTTTTCCCCGGTTCGGTCAAGGTGCCGCGGTACTCCCGAATTTCGTCGGCGGTAAGATCGTCCACATAGGCGTCACCGTTTTGGACAAGATGTTCCGCCCACTGATAAAGCTGTTCGAAATAATCCGATGAATGAAAGAGATGTTCTCCCCAATCGAAACCAAGCCAGCGTACATCTTCCTCTATGGCGTCGATATATTCCTGCTCTTCCTTGGCGGGATTGGTGTCGTCGAAGCGCAAATGGCACCTGCCGCCATACTCGTCGGCGATGCCGAAATTGAGGCAAATGGACTTGGCGTGGCCGATATGGAGATAGCCGTTGGGTTCCGGCGGAAACCTGGTGACAATCTCCCGATGGCGGCCTTCATCCAAATCCCCTTGGATGATATCACGGATAAAATCCCGGCCACCGACTGTGGAATCGGTATCTGGCGTCTGTTCGCTCATTACGGCGCTCTACGATAAAATTGAAAAGTTGTGGTAGGTGAAGTGTTTGCCAAAAAAACTCCGCCATGCCAAGCAGTCGGCTTCAATTAGTGGGGATTATTTCGATCCGGGCAAAGTGGATTAACGGACAATCAGAGACCGGCGTAGATTTTCAGCTTGTTCGTTTCGTTGGGCGTGATCGATCAGGATAGAGCGGGGCGTTACTTTGGCGCCGTAGTATTCCTCGTTCAAATCGTTCCGCCGCACCATTGCCGCGCCTTCGATGGAAAATCCGCCGAACAGTCCTTTGGAAACGCTGAAGGCGATAATATCCCCGCCCAGATTGGTGGTAACTGCCCCTTCGAGGCCGGTACCGACGGGCCCGGCGGCGACACCGGCATCGGCGGCGATTTTACCTTGGTGTTTCAGGATCGCTTCCACCGCGCCGGGGCTTCGGATGATAAAGACAACGCCGGATTTCTGGCCCCCGAACTGTAGGCCCCAACTGCCCGCCGCCAAGGTATAAAAGGCCGGATATCCCCAATTGCCGCTGGCGTCCCTGGCTACGACGACACCGTTGCCGCCTTCAGCGCCGACAAAGAATCCGGCCTTGTAGACAGCCGGAAAAACACCGACCCCCGCCGCGGTATTGAGGAAACGGTTAAAGTCCTCGAGATCCTTGCGGCCTTTCAGAATTTCGACGGTTTTTTGCGCTTGGGTGACAAGCGATTCCGTAGCCGGGACTTTGGGACCGCTGGCACAGCCGGCGAGCAACATACTAAAAAATGCGATGGCTGAAATCGAAAGGCAGTTTCGCATTCTTGACGACCCCATGAATAACCCCAGCATAAAATTTCCCCCTAATACCTCAAGTCTGACTGCATCCGACTTATTCGATAAAATCCAAATTCTGAGAGCGTCGCCTCGCCATTTCCATTTCCCGCCGGCGTGACTCTTCGGCAATCAGATCTTCAATGTGCCGTCCCTGAAACATGCTGACGCCGATCTTCTGGCCGAAGTCGATTGCCGATTCATTGTCGCAACGGCAGAATATTATTCTGGACGTGCCCATTCGTTTGACGATTTCGGCGCATTTTTTCGCACCGTGGTCCTTTTCCAAATTATCGGTCCAGATCATTTTAACCATGTCGGCGCCTAGTTTCTCCCGATTGATGAAATCGATTGTGTCGTAAGATAAACCGTCAATACAGATGCGATAACCGCGATCCTTGGCGAAATCACGAGCAAAGAAAAAGGCGTTGAGATCGGAAAAAATATCGATTTTCTGCAATTCGATCACGATTGATCCGCGCATGGATGCGATCACGGCGTCGTCGAACTGCATGAATTCGGGCGACAGCAGGGTCGACACGTTCAGATTGACGCTGATTTCGCCGGTGATGGAGCGGTCGGTGGATTTGCTCAGCATGGACAACATGCGGCGGTCGAGGGTTTCCGTCAAATGCTGAAACAACCAGGGACTGGCGCCGACATTAACGCCCGGCATCAGTGTTTCCCGTAAATCGGAAATGGAAATGAACAGTTCGCTGAACAAGGGTTGAGGCGCGGCCTTTCCTATCAAGGCGCAAATAAACTGTCGGCGCACCATGTTGGATAGATCAGCACGTTGTAGCGCTTGCTCTACCCTGCCCAAGACCCGGGGTGTTAAAGGCTCGCCCTTGTCCTGTTTGTCCTGAAGCGCCGACTTGGCGTTGCTCGGCTTATCGACTTCTTTTTCAGCTTCTTCGCGGGTGTGGATCAGCTTCCGGACCAGCGCTAGAATTTTTTCGTAGTCCCGCTCAACATTAAAAAATGTCCGGAAACTTTCGTCCTGGCCTTCGCTGGATAAGAGGGGATCGTCGCTGAACAAAAACCGGAGTTTCAGAATTGACGTTTCGACGTCATTTTGGGCTTCGCCTTTATAGATGAAAAACAGGTCCGAATTCTTGAGCAGAAACAGCTGGCCCTCGAGCATTTTGATCAACGGATCGAAGGTGTTGGAGGCGATACGGATATGATGGTCCCGCCGGTTATGGGGTTGTAATTTTGACAAGTGAATATGAACGGCACGGCGGCCCGCCTTGTGGGATTCCAGACGCTGAACATAATCAAGCAGCAGGTTTTCCTGGCTCGGCAATCTTTGCTGCGTTGAAGGATTTACCGCCATCTATGATGCCCCACTCGATTTGCGGGCGGCGGGTATATTCCCATCCTTGGCCAACTGACGGGTCACCAGATCGTCAATATAATAGCCCTGGAAACGCCGGATACCGAGGCCCAACGCCCAACGAAGGGCGTCTTCAGAATCGGTGCGTCCGAGAATAAAGCGATCGGCGCCGATATTCTCCACCATCTCCGCCATATCGGCGTGATCCTCAATGGATTCGGTTTCGGTAAATTCCACGCCCCAGGAGACTTTAAACAAATCGGCATCCAATAATCCGGGATTGTAGTAATTGAGGGACATCGGGGTGAGCCCGTCCAACAGGACCCGGTACCCTCTGTCGAGCAACCAGGTGCGGGCCGATTTAAATTCGTCCAAATCCGAAAAGACGTCAATTTGCTGCATTTCAACCACGACCCGATTGGTATGTTCGGCGACCACACCGTCGAATCTTTGGAAGTCCTTACTCAACACCGTGCTGACATTGAGATTGATGCTAATGGCGTCTTGGAGCGAGGAAAAATCTTCCTTGGAAAGCATGGACAGCAACCGCCGGTCGATGGTTTGAGTTAAATGCTGGAAAAGCCAGACGTTGGATACGATGTTGAATCCCGGCGCAATGCGGCGTTGCAGTTCGCCGATTGAAACGAAATTTTCCCTAAACAGAATTCTCTCTGTTCCGTCTCCGCCGATGACGACGGCGGGTTGATGGTAAACCAGTTCTTCTATGCGCGTCCGGTTGAGCGAATCGTTGACTTTGGCCAGACTGAACGGGTCCAACGCCTGGCCCAAAAAACCGGCGCCAGCGCCCCGCCCCGCTGACGCATCCTCCGATACCGCCAGATCGCCGTCGGTGTTTTGGGAGTACTCCAATACCACTTGCAAAAAGGAATCATAGTCGATCTCGAAATCGTACCAGCTGCTGAACTTGTCGAGGGCACCGCCCCGGCTAGATGCGGTCAAGGGATCGTTTCTGAATAGAGCTCGGATTTTGTCGATCACCAAATCGACGTCATCGACTCTGGCGTCCTTGCACATCAGTACGAGATCACCCAATGTCAATGTGTAAAGCTGCGTATCGGCGGAATTCAAAAGGGTATCGAAAGTCCGGCTGGCGATACGAATATGATGCGGCTGCCGGTTATGAGGCCGCAATTCGGAAAGGTGCAGAACAACGGCGAAACGGCCGCTCCGGCTATGGGCGACGCGTTCGACATGATCGAGCAGCGAACTCTCGGGAGTTCGTTGTTCTGAAACAGCAGTAACTACAGATGATTCGTCGGCCATAGCTCACGATAACATAATTTCGGTCGAATAGACTTTTATAGGGAAAAACATTTAACCATTTATAAACCAACATCTATAAACGAATGAATTAAATCGAGCCCACTTTGAGACGATGGTGTCATTGTTTCGGGACGCTATGGGAATGTTATGGAAATAGAGAATTTGTGCATTTACGCCATCGGTGACATCCATGGCAGAATTGACCTGCTGCGGGACATGCAGGCGATGATCCTTGATGACGCCAAGTCGGTGGCGGCTCCCCGGAAAATTATGGTGTATCTGGGTGACTATATCGACCGGGGACCTGCTTCCATTGACGTTCTCGATCACCTGATTGCCAATGAGAAACCCAATCAAGGGCTCGGTTTCGAAAGTGTGTTTTTAAAGGGCAACCACGAGGATTATTTTCTGCGTTTTATGGCGTCCGGTGAACTGGGTATGGCGTGGATGAATAATGGCGGCGGGGCGCTGCTGAATAATTTCGGCCTTGAACTATCGGCTTATGCCAGCGACGAGGAGTTCATCGAAACCGCCGGTCTTCTAAAGCGTATGCTGTCACCCGATCACCGGCGTTTTCTGATTGGCCTGCAGACCTATTTTGAATTTGGCGATTACTTTTTCGTCCACGCCGGCATTCGTCCGGGAATTTCCCTCTATGAACAGGATATTCAGGACATGCTTTGGATCAGGGACGATTTTATGAATTCCAAAGCCGATTTCGGAAAGATTATCGTTCATGGCCACACCATCGTCGATGAACCGCAAATAATGCCCAACCGGGTCAGCATCGACACCGGCGCCTATCTTTCCAACCGATTGACCTGCGCGGTGTTTGAAAAGGGTCAAGTCCGGGTTTTGCAAACTTAAAATTAAGACTTTAAAAGTAATGCCTTATAACCGGGCCGGATCGGTGATAGGTTCCCGGCCAAAATAAGGCGAGTAGGAAGAATTCATGCAATCACGCAAGCGCATTTTAGTCACCGGCGGGGCCGGATTTATCGGGTCTCATCTCTGCCGCCGGCTGGTCGACGATGGTCACGACGTTATTTGCCTGGACAATTTTTTTACCGGGACCAAAGACAATGTGGCGGAATTGTTCGGCCAAGCCAATTTCGAACTGATGCGTCACGACGTCACCTTCCCGCTTTATGTAGAGGTGGACGAAATTTATAATTTAGCCTGTCCGGCGTCGCCCATTCACTACCAGTACGATCCCGTGCAAACCACCAAGACCAGTGTTCATGGCGCGATCAATATGTTGGGTCTGGCCAAACGATGCGGTGCCAAGATTTTTCAGGCGTCGACCAGCGAAGTCTACGGCGACCCGACCGTCCACCCCCAGGCGGAAGATTACCGGGGCAACGTCAATCCAATCGGCCCGCGGGGCTGTTATGACGAAGGCAAGCGATGCGCCGAGACCCTCTTTTTCGATTACTACCGTCAACACCGCACCAACATCAGAGTGGCGCGCATCTTTAATACCTACGGTCCCCGCATGCGGCCCGATGATGGGAGGGTGGTGTCTAATTTTATTGTTCAGGCGCTTCGAGGAGAATCATTGACTATCTACGGCGATGGCGGCCAGACGAGATCATTTTGTTATGTGGACGATCTGGTGGAGGGATTTATTCGTCTTATGGCCGCGCCGGACGAATTTACCGGACCGGTCAATCTCGGCAATCCCGGCGAATTCACCATTAAGCAGTTGGCTGAAATGGTCATCGCTATGACCGGCGCCCAATCGCAGCTGATCAACGAGCCGCTTCCCGAGGACGATCCCCTCCAACGCTGTCCGGATATCAGCCTTGCCCAAAAGCAGCTGGATTGGCAGCCCACCATTGCCCTGGAAAAAGGTCTGGAAATGACCATCGAATATTTTCGCGGTGTCGTTGACTGATTTTACCCCGACACGTTAATTCGCTTTTCATTATTTTCCTTCAATAATTTTTTTGCCGGTTTTTGGCCGATATTTGATCGCTGTTCGCCACTCAGGTAAAAAATGAACAAAAAGTGAACAAATAGCTTATCGTTGTATTTGCGGACACTTCGAGTGACTGGAAATTGTCGATTTTTTACTTTTGGAAAGACTTTCTTAACCCAAATAATACCATTTTATCCCATTGACGCCCATTATATCCCATGGTATCCCAAATAAACCCATTGGGAGTGGGCGAAATGGAGAGATTTCGTTGGGTTCGGGGCCTATTGCGAATAACTCCAAAAAGTGTTGAGGCGGGATAAATGGCTGCGTTAATCGGCAGGCATATCAATAAGATTGATAAAAAGGGACGTGTATCGGTACCCAAGCCGTTTCGCGACTCACTCGCCGTATCTCCAGAGGTCTCCGACTTCTCCGGCATCTATGTCTACCGGTCCTTCAAATATCCCGCCATCGAAGGATGCGGAGAGGCGTTTATTCAGCGGCTTATTACCAGCCTGGATGATCTTGATCTCTTTTCCGACGAACAGGATGATCTGGCCGCCACGCTCCTGGAAAACGCCCACCCCCTGGCCTACGACCCCGAAGGACGGGTTATGCTCCCCAAGGATTTGATCGAGTATGCCGCCATTGGTTCCGAAGCCGTCTTTGTCGGCCGCGGTACAAGATTCCAAATTTGGCAGCCGGACGCCTATGAAGATCACAACGCCAAGGCTTTCGAACGCGCCCGGTCCCGCGGGGCGACCTTGAAGTTGAGACCCGAACAGAGCAACGGCGATCCCCGGAAAGGCGGTGGCGATGACGACTAGCGGTCATATCCCCGTCATGGTCGATGAAGTGGTCGCCGCCTTGCAACCCAGGGACGGCGGCATTTACGTTGACGGAACATTTGGCCGGGGCGGCTATTCCCAGGCCATTCTGGCAGCGGCGGCGACCCGCGTTTTCGGTATCGACCGCGATCCGGCGGCGGTTACCTTTGGGGCCGAACTGAGCGCCCGCTACGACGGGCGACTGACGGTACTGAAAGGCTGTTTCGGCGATATGGGTCGGCTTATGAATGAGGCCGGCATATCCCATGTCGACGGAGTTGCCCTGGACCTTGGCGTATCATCCTTACAGATCGACGATCCCGAGCGGGGTTTCTCTTTCCGTTTCGACGGTCCTTTGGACATGCGCATGGGCGACGATGGTCAAAGCGCCGCCGATTTCGTCAATCAGACACCGGAAGAGGAACTGGCCAACATTATTTACCGCAATGGCGAGGAAAGGCAGTCCCGCCGCATTGCCCGCGCCATCGTCGAGGCCCGAAAAATTGAACCCATTATCACCACCGGCCAGCTTGCCGATGTGGTGCGGTCAATTGTCCGGCGTTCGAAAGACGGCATCGATCCCGCGACCCGGACATTTATGGCGCTTCGTATCCACGTCAACGACGAACTGGGCGAACTGGACCGTGGACTTGACGCAGCCGAACAGCTGCTGGTGCCCGGCGGACGTTTGGCCGTCGTCAGTTTCCACTCGCTGGAAGACCGGCGGGTCAAGGAATTTCTCCGCCAACGAAGCGGCCAGGAATCCCGAGGTTCCCGCCACCTGCCGGAATTGCCCGGCGAAGCGCTTCCCCCGAGCTTCACCCTGCTGAAGCGAAGTGCTCAAAAACCCGCCAATGAGGAATGTGAACGCAACCCCCGAGCCCGCTCCGCCCGCCTTCGCGCGGCGGAACGTACCCAGGCCCCCGCTTGGATTAACGCAGCTTGAGGAAGGACTGACAAATGCGCCAGACCACCATATTCACGCTTCTCATCGCCGCCATCATGAGCGTCGCGCTCTTTTATCTTAAATATGAGGTGACCGACCTGGAAGCGGAACTCGATCTTATGAATAGGGGCATCCTCGCCGACCAGGAGGAAATCCATGTTCTCAAAGCCGAATGGAGCCACCTCAACGACGTTTCCCGCATCAAGGACTTGGCCACCCGCTTTTTGAAAATGCAGCCGACAGATCCGGCGCAAATAAAGAGCGAAGATGACATCCCTGCGATGACATTCGATGCCGAACCGGCACCCGCTTCGGTGCCACCGGCCGACAAGAAGAATATTTCCTACCAATCAAAAAGCGAGGATGCCGGCAGGTGAATTTCGAGCGTCTCCGCCACCCCTTTTCTCCCACCGGCGACTTCTCCGGAACGCCGCAGGCGACGACGGAATTACCTTCAAACGTTTTTCCCGAAGCCGGTGGAAATATAGGGCGGCGGGACGAAATCGGACCGGCTCCCGACGACCAGACGGAAATGTCGCTCAACGATGCTCAATCCAACGTAAAGTTTGATGGCGTTAAAAAACAGGCATTGGAGACGGGCCGCAATCGTTTATTGATGACGGGTGTCCTTTTCACCATGGCCTTCGCCGTCATTGCCGGACGTTTGGTTGAACTCGCCATCAGCCGCGACGCTGGAAAGGTTTACGAAGCTCGCATAGCCGAAACGGTCAAAGCCACCAAAGTGCGCGCCGATATTGTCGACCGTAACGGCATTCTATTGGCGACCAGTTTGCCGACGGCGTCTCTTTACGCCAATCCCAGCCATGTCCTCGATCCCAAGGAAGCGGCCCAAAAGCTGGCGCAGGTTCTCCCCGATCTAGATCCCGCTAAGCTTCGCCAGAAACTCGCCTCAGAAAAAACGTTTGTCTGGCTTCACCGCAACCTCACTCCCAAAACGCAGTTTGCGGTTAACGCCCTGGGTATACCCGGCCTCTATTTTCAAAGGACCGAACGCCGGGTTTATCCGCACGGGCCGATGTTGTCCCATGCCGTCGGCCTTACCAATATTGACGGCAAGGGCCTTTCCGGGATCGAGGGCTATTTCGACAACTCTCTCAGAGGCGGCAGGGATAGCGTCCAGGAAGGTTTGACCCTGTCCCTCGATATCAGGGTTCAATCCCTGCTCCGCGAAGAACTGCAAAAATCGATGGACGAATTCAGGGGTATCGGCGCCGCCGGGGTGGTGCTCGACGTTGCCAACGGAGAAGTCCGCGCCATGGTTTCCCTGCCGGACTTCAATCCCAACAAGCCGGTGACCGCCGCCGGGATCGCGGGGTTCAACCGGGTGACCAGTGGTGTCTACGAAATGGGCTCAACCTTCAAACTGTTCACGGCCGCCATGGCGCTTGATGCCGGGGTGGTGTCGCTGAGCGACGGTTATGACGCGTCCAAGCCTATCCGTATCGCGCGGTTCACCATTTCAGACTATCACGGCAAAAACCGCTGGCTGTCGGTGCCGGAGATTCTCATCCATTCGTCCAACATCGGGGCCGCCAAAATGGCGCTGGATGTGGGCACCAGGCGGCAGCAGAAATATTTGAAGAAATTCGGCATGCTCCGCCCGGCGGCTATAGAATTGCCCGAAGTGGGCGCGCCTTTGACGCCTGATCACTGGCGGGAAATCAACACCATGACCATTTCCTACGGTCATGGCATCGCGGTCAGCCCTATTCAACTGGTTGCCGGAGTCGGCGCTTTGGTCAATGGCGGTATTCTCTATAACCCGACTTTGGTCAAAACGCCGGTCGGGAAACGCATCACCGGCTTCCGGGTGCTCTCGACGAAAACGTCCCGTCAAATGCAAGGCCTTATGCGCCTGATCGTTCAAAAAGGAACCGGCCGCAACGCTGACGTTCCGGGCTATTCGATCGGCGGCAAAACCGGTACGGCCGACAAGCCGGGCGGCCGCGGCGGCTACGGCGGCAGGCGGATAATTTCCTCCTTCGTCGCCGCCTTCCCCATTGAGGCACCACGCTATGTCATTTTGGCGCTGATTGACGAGCCGAAAGGCACCCAACGCACCCATGGTTACGCCACCGGCGGCTGGGTGGCGGCGCCCGTCGTGGCCAAGGTGGTGCGCCGGATGGCGCCCCTGCTGGGTCTGGAACCTCAAGCCAAAAGTTTGCCTAAGAAAGGCCGCATCAAATCGGCGTCGGCAAGTGCCAAAAAGAATAAGGCCGAAATGGCCACGCGGACCACAATAACGCCGCAAAAATCATCTACGAGGCATCCGTATATGCGGGGGAGGCCTCTTGTTGTTGAGTGAGTTAGTGTCAATGGATCAAACGGACAATATTCCGAACAAAATATCGGGCGGTGAATTTCATGACGCCGAAATTTCAGGCCTGACGGCCGACTCCCGCCGGGTCAAACCCGGATTCCTGTTCGCCGCCCTGGAAGGCAGCGAAACCGATGGCCGAAAATTTATCCCAGACGCCATCAGCCGGGGCGCCGTCGCCGTATTGGCGTCCTCGGGCACTCAATTGAAAGGTCATCAGGTTAGCATATTAACCGACAGCAACCCGCGGCGGCGTTATGCCACCCTGGCATCCAACTTTTATCAGCCCCAGCCTTTGCACACCGCCGCCGTCACCGGTACCAATGGTAAATCGTCAGTGGTTGATTTTACCCGCCAGATCTGGACCGCGCTCGGCGTCAAGGCCGCCAGCCTGGGTACGCTCGGCGTCGTGGCGCCGGACAGTGGACTGGAGCTATCGTCGGCGGCAAGTTTGACCACTCCCGATCCTTCCGATCTGCACGCCAGTTTGAAAAGCCTTGCCGATGGCGGCGTCGATCATGTCATTCTGGAAGCATCCAGCCATGGTCTGGATCAATATCGCCTCGACGGGGTCAAGGTAACCGTTGCCGCCTACACTAATCTGAGCCGTGACCATCTCGATTATCACGGTTCCCTGGAACAATACTTCAACGCCAAATTGCGATTGTTTTCGGAAATTGTCGGCGCCGGCGGGGTTGCCGTTCTCAATGCCGATGACGGACATTTCGAAGCGCTACGCCGAACCGCCGAGCTCAGCCGCCAGCGGGTGGTGAGTTACGGGCGGGAAGGCGAGGATATCACGCTTTTGGGCCTTCAGGCTTCAGCCGACGGCCAAATTCTGAAACTGAAGCTGCTGGGCCAAAAGGAGACCGTTACGTTACCTCTGATCGGCGGATTTCAGGCCATGAATGCTTTGTGCGCCCTGGGCGTGGTGCTGGCGGAAGACGGCGACCCGGCGGCAGCGGTGGCGGCCCTCGCCAAGCTGAAAGGTGTACGGGGACGGCTCGAGCTGGCCGCCCGGCATGCCAGCGGCGCCGGTGTTTATGTCGATTATGCCCATACGCCCGACGCCCTGGAAAATGTTCTCAAGGCCATGCGGCCGCACGTGGACCGACAGTTGAAAGTGGTGTTCGGCTGCGGCGGCGACCGGGATCGTGGGAAACGTCCTGAAATGGGCGCGGTAGCACACCAGTTCGCCGATGCGATTATCGTGACCGACGACAACCCCCGCGGTGAAGAGGCCGCCGCTATCCGTCAGGATATTATCAAGGCTTGTCCGGGTTCGATCGAAATCGGTGACCGCACTCAGGCCATCGCGGAAGCGGTCGCCGGATTGGCGGCCGGAGATATTTTGGTGATCGCAGGCAAAGGTCACGAGCAAGGTCAAATTATCGGCGACGAGGTGCGTCCTTTCGATGACGTGTCTGTCGTCCGCAACGTCATTGAGGGGGCGAAGACATGACCGCCTCCCGGATATTATGGAGAGCCGCTGATGCGGCCCAGGCCACCATGGGTAAAGCGCGTGTCGATTGGAGTGCCACCGGCATTTCCATCGACACGCGCACCCTCAAATCCGGTGACCTGTTTATCGCCATAAAAGGTCCTAATTTCGACGGTCACAACTATGTCTCCGCCGCCCTGGCAGATGGTGCGGCGGCGTCCATGGTGGCGAGCCGGCCGGACGGTATCGATGTAGATGCACCCTTGCTGGAAGTCGCCGACACCTTCGCTGGGCTCAATATGCTGGGAGAGGCCGGTCGCGAACGGTCTGCCGCCAAGATCATCGCCGTTACCGGCAGCGTCGGTAAGACGGGCGTCAAGGAAGCCCTTGGCCAATTGTTGTCGCGGCAGGGCGAGACGTCTTATACCCAAGGATCGCTGAACAATCATTTCGGCGTTCCGCTGTCCCTGGCCCGCCTGCCGGAAGAAGCCGATTTCGCCGTCTTCGAGTTGGGTATGAACCATGCGGGCGAGCTGACGGATCTTTCCTATCTGGTCCGCCCCCTGGTGGCGGTGATCACCACCGTGGAGCCCGCCCACATGGAATTCTTCGATTCCGTTGCCGATATCGCCAAAGCCAAGGCCGAGATATTTGCCGGTCTCCAACCGGGCGGTACGGCGGTGCTCAATCGGGACAATCCCCACTTCAAATTTCTGTCTGATGCCGCCTTCGTGGCGGGCGCCGAAAAAGTTACCGGGTTCGGTGAACATGAAGATGCCGATTTTAGGGTGATTGACTTTCAATTGGAAGAAACTGGTTCCAAGGTCGAAGCCGCCTTTGACGGACATAGTCTGACCTACCGGCTGTCCATGCCGGGACGCCATTGGGTGCAAAACAGCCTGGCGGTGCTGGCGGCGATTCATTCCGTGGGCGGGGATTTGTTCGCCGCTGCGGAGGCCATATCGGACATCGCACCCCCCAAAGGGCGGGGCGGACGCCACAAAATAGACTTGGATGATGGTTCGTTCGTATTGATCGACGACGCCTACAATGCAAGTCCCGTATCCATCGCGGCGGCGCTGGAGGTTCTGGCCGGCTCCCGGCCGGGGCCTTCGGGCCGCCGCATCGCTGTCCTGGGAGATATGCTGGAACTGGGAGAAACATCAGAAGAACTGCATCGGAGACTGGCGCAGAACATTGAATCATCGGGTATCGATCTGGTTTTTACAGCGGGCGATATGATGCGGCATCTCCACAATGCCCTACCTGCCGGGCAGGCTGCGGCCTGGATGCCGACGGCGGAAGAAATCATTCCTCTCGTTATCCAGGAATTGCAGACCGGTGACGTCGTTCTGGTCAAGGGATCGGCGGGCTCGAAAATGAGCCGGATCGTTGACCGTCTTCTGAACTCACAGGGAGGGGCTCATTTTGTTTAACACCCTCGCACAACTGGCCGACCAGCTGGCGTTTTTCAACCTCTTCCGCTACATCACGTTCCGGACCGGTGGCGCCATGATGACGGCCTTGATCGTCAGTTTTATCTTCGGCCCCATGATCATCCGCTGGCTCAAGCATCACCAGAAGAAAGGCCAGCCAATCCGTGAGGACGGACCGGAAAGCCATCTGATCACCAAGGTGGGCACTCCCACCATGGGCGGTTTTATGATTTTGCTGGCCTTGCTGATTGCGACGTTGCTGTGGGCCGATCTCCGCAATGGCTACATCTGGGCGGCGCTGGGGGTGACGGTCGGGTACGGGCTGATCGGCTTTATCGACGACTACATTAAAGTCACGCGCCAGCACAGCAGCGGCTTGCCGGGCAAGCTAAAGCTTTTGTTACAGATATTCATCGCCACGGCGGCGGCAGTCTGGGTAATGAGCATCACCAAAGAAAGTCTGGCGACCTCGCTGACCATTCCGTTTTTCAAAGACGTGCTGATTGATCTCGGTTGGTTCTTCATCCCCTTTGCCGTCTTCGTCATGGTGGGGGCCTCCAATTCGGTCAATCTCACGGACGGGCTGGACGGCTTGGCCATCGGCCCGGTAATGATCGCCGCCGGTGTGTTTGCCTTGATTGCCTATGTCGTCGGGAATTCCGTATTTTCCAATTATCTGCAGCTCAGCTACGTGCCGGGGGCCGGCGAACTTTCCGTATTTTGCGGCGCCCTGGTGGGCGCGGGGCTGGGCTTCCTTTGGTACAATGCGCCCCCCGCCATGGTGTTCATGGGCGACACGGGATCGCTGTCCATGGGCGGCGCCTTGGGCGCGGTCAGCGTCATCACCAAACACGAGCTGGTGCTGGCCATTGTCGGTGGCCTGTTTGTGCTGGAAACCGTTTCCGTCATCGTTCAGGTGGTGTCCTTCAAGCTGACTGGCAAGCGCGTTTTCCAAATGGCGCCCCTGCATCATCACTTCGAGAAAAAGGGCTGGGCGGAGCCGACCATCGTTATTCGCTTCTGGATCATCGCCACGATCCTGGCCTTGGCGGGTCTCGCGACCCTGAAGCTCCGGTAAGGGAAAGCGATGATCGAAGTCTCCGCATTTTCAGGACAGCCGGTTGCCGTTATGGGGCTGGGCCGTTCCGGTCTCTCTGCCGTGCGCGCCCTGGTGGCGGGCGGCGCCGAGGTCTGGGCCTGGGATGACATGGAGCGATCTCGGGCCGAAGCCGAGAAGGCAGGCGTTAAGCTGACCGATCTCTATAGCTGCGACTGGTCCAAACCGGAAGCCTTGGTGCTGAGCCCAGGCATTCCCGACCGCTTTCCCGAACCTCACGCCGTTGCCGATCTGGCTCGCGAGGCCAACTGCGAAATCATCTGTGATGTTGACCTTCTGGGACGCGCCATGGAGGCGGCGTCTTTTATCGGCATCACCGGCACCAACGGCAAGTCCACCACCACGGCCTTGATCGGTCATATCTTGAAGGCAGCAGGACGGCCGGTGGAGATCGGCGGCAACTACGGCATTCCGGCCCTCGAATTGGATGAACTGACCGAAGACGGCACCTACGTCCTGGAGCTTTCCTCCTATCAATTGGAACGCATCCCCTCCATACGGCTGGATGTCGCCATTCTTTTGAACATTACGCCGGATCATCTCGACCGCCATGGCGGCATGGACGGCTACGTCGCCGCCAAGCGAAGGATATTCGATCACACCAAGGATAACAGTCACGCCATCATCGGCATGGAGGACACCAACTGCCGGGTTCTGTGTATGGAACTGATGGTAAATAGAGGCGGCAAAGGCATCGTTCCCATCTCGGCAAGTGGCCGGGTCGCCGGCGGCGTCTATGTGGAGGATGGATTTCTAGTCGATGACATGGATTACGGTCAGGCCAAAACCGATGTTGAAGGCCAGGTCAGGATTCTCGATCTCCAGGAGATCGGGACCCTGCCTGGTCGTCACAACTGGCAGAACGCCACAGCAGCCTACGCTGCGGCGCGTTTGGCGGGCCTCGACAGAGACGTCATTGCAGGCGCCCTAAGAACCTATCCGGGCCTGCCCCACCGTCAGGAACTGGTGGGCCGGATCGGCGATATTTTCTTTATCAATGACAGCAAGGCGACCAACAGTGAAGCCGCCGCCAAGGCGCTCGCCTGCTACAACCGGATTTACTGGATCGCCGGCGGGCAGTTCAAAGAGGAAAATCTGGCGGCCATCGAACCCTATTTGCCTCATGTCGCCCACACCTACCTGATCGGCGACTCCCAGGAACGCTTCGCCGAACTGCTTGGTGATCAGATTCCTGTCACCAAATGCGGCGAACTTTCAAACGCCGTCGACACAGCCATCCAAGACGCCAAGCAGCAGGACAGCGCCATCGTGCTTCTCTCGCCCGCCTGTGCGTCTTTCGATCAATTCGCCGATTTTCAAGCCAGGGGTGACGCCTTCCGACTGCTTGTCATGGAGCAGGAGGGGGCGACATGAGCACCGCTTTTTCCCGCACCGATCGGAGTTTGCTGGGCCATTGGTGGTGGACGGTGGACCGGTGGATCGTTGCCGCCGTGATCGCCATTGCCGCCACCGGCGCGATCCTCGCCCTGGCGGCCAGTCCTCCGGTGGCGGAACGGATCGGGCTCGATACGTTTTACTTCGCCCGCCGCCAGTTCATCGTTCTCCCTATCGCTTTGATGGTGATGTTCGGCGTGTCGCTTTTGAACCGGGAGGGGGTCCGGCGTCTGGCGCTCGGTTGTTTCGGTGTTTCGGTTCTGCTCATGGTTTACACCATAGTCGGTGGTGTGGAGATTAAGGGCGCGACGAGGTGGATCGCCGTGGCTGGCTATTCCTTGCAGCCGTCCGAATTCGTCAAACCCAGCTTTGCCATTGTCGCCGCCTGGATGTTCGCGGCCTGGCGGCTGAGGGAGGACTTTCCCGGCTATATGGTCGCCGTCGGATTATATCTGGCGGTGGTGGCCCTGCTGCTTATGCAGCCGGATGTCGGCATGGCGATCCTGGTCTCGGTGGTGTGGGGCGTTCAGTTCTTCCTGGCCGGTCTGCCCATGGTTCTGGTTATGGCCATCGGTGTTGTCTTCATCATCGGCGGGTTTGCCGCTTACTTTAATTTCGATCATGTGCAAAGCCGTATCGACCGCTTCTTCGATCCCGCCGGCTCCGAAGCCTACCAGGTCGCCCGGTCGCTGGAGGCGTTTAGCAATGGCGGTATATTCGGCCGCGGGCCAGGGGAGGGACAGATCAAAGCCGTTCTGCCCGACGCCCATGCCGATTTTATATTCGCCGTCGCCGGTGAAGAGTTCGGCCTGATGATGACCCTGTTGATCGTCGGCCTGTTTCTCTTTGTCGTTCTCCGGGGGTTCGTCCGGGCCTTTAAGGAAACCGATCTTTTCGTTCAATTGGCCGTCGCCGGGCTGTTGGTTCAGTTCGGCCTGCAAGCCATCATCAATATGGCGTCCACGCTGAACCTGATGCCCACCAAGGGCATGACCCTGCCGTTTATCTCCTACGGCGGGTCTTCCATGATGGCGTTGGCCCTCGGCATGGGGATGGTGCTGGCTTTGACAAGGGACCGTCCCGGGCAGGACGGTGAAAGCCTCACCCATCAATGGAGGCAGCAAACATGAGCGCGCCTCTCATCATGCTGGCGGCGGGGGGTACCGGCGGTCACGTTTTTCCGGCGGAAGCCCTGGCGGCTCAATTGGTCCAGCGCGGCTGCCGTTTGATACTGGTAACCGACCGGCGGGGTGGGGCGTTGTCGGGACGGCTGGGAGAGCTTGAAACCTTCAAAGTGCGGGCCGGTGGCATCGCCGGAAAAGGCATTGCCGCCCGCATTTTAAGTGTTATGGAAATTCTTTGGGGCACCTGGCAGGCCTGGCGGCTGATCCGCCGGATGAAACCTTCCGTGGTCGTCGGTTTCGGCGGTTACGCATCGGTCCCCACCATGCTGGCGGCTGCCTACTCAAAAACCAAAGCGGCCATCCATGAACAGAATGCCGTGCTGGGAAGGGCCAACCGCCTGTTGGCCGGCAGGGTCGAGAAAATCGCCACATCCTTTAACAAGGTTGCAGCCATTCCCGACTCGGCCAAGGAAAACATCGTTCAGATCGGCATGCCGGTGCGTCCGGCGGTCGCGGCGAAGAGCGGAGAGCCCTTTCCGGAATTGTCGATGGAAAGCGACATTCACATTTTGGTGCTGGGCGGCAGTCAGGGCGCCAGCGTGTTCAGCCGGGTCGTGTCCGAGGCCCTGGCAAAAGTTAGCGAGAATCTCAAACGGCGCATTTCAATTACCCAGCAATGCCGGTCGGAGGACAAGGACGGCGTTGAGCAGGCTTACCGGCAAATCGGCATTAAGGCTGAACTGGCCCAATTTT
>CAZNLR010000002.1:66129-90756 GCA_964574215.1 uncultured Rhodospirillaceae bacterium
GCGTCGACCATAGCCGAAATTACGACCATCGGCCGCCCGGCGATTTTGGTGCCCTATCCCCATGCGGTGGATGATCATCAGACCAACAACGCTCATTCCGTCGATGAAGTGGGGGGCGGCTGGCTGATGCCCGAAACCGCCTTTACGCCCGATAGTCTGGCGCAGCGTCTGGAGGAATTATTCGCCATCCCGCGTACCCTGGAAAACGCCGCCGCGGCGGCAAAAAGGGCCGGCAACCCCGATGCGGCGGAACGGCTGGCCGATTTGGTACTCGGCCTGATCCCGTCAAATGGAGATTCCGGGGGAAGTTCTCGGGATGATATTCGGAAGGAAGCCGCATGAGAGCTTTGCCGCTGAATATCGGAACCATTCATTTCGTCGGTATCGGCGGTATCGGCATGAGCGGCATTGCCGAGGTGCTGCATAATCTCGGCTACCGTGTGCAAGGCAGTGACATCGCCGAGAGTGCCAATGTCCTTCGCCTTCGCGATATGGGTATTGATGTGATGATCGGTCACCGGGAGGAGAATCTCGGTGGGGCCGAAGTGGTGGTGATTTCCTCGGCGGTCAAAAGCGGTAATCCGGAAGTCGAAGTCGCCAGGCAACGTCTGATGCCGGTGGTCCGGCGGGCCGAAATGCTGGGCGAACTGATGCGCCTTAAATGGTCGATCGCCGTCGGCGGCACCCACGGCAAGACGACCACCACCTCAATGATCGCCGCCATGCTCGACAGCGCGGGAATGGACCCGACCGTGATCAACGGCGGCATCATCAACGCCTGGGGATCGAATGCGCGCCTCGGCGACGGAGAGTGGATGGTGGTCGAGGCCGACGAGTCCGACGGCACCTTCGTCAAGTTGCCCTCCACCATTGCCGTAGTGACCAATATGGATTCGGAACATATGGATCATTACGGCGACTTCGATGCTCTGCGCCAGGCATTCGTCGATTTTGTGGAAAAAATTCCCTTTTACGGTTTCGCCGCCCTCTGCATCGACGATGCCGAAGTGCAGGCGATGATTCCCCTTCTCTCGGACCGCAAAATCGTCACCTATGGCCGCTCGCCCCAGGCCGATGTGCGGGTGACCCACATGGCCACAAAAAATGGCGGCTCGGCCTTCGATGTGGTGATCTCCGACCGGACAGCGGACAGCGAACGCCAGATCGAGGACCTTTACCTGCCGATGCTGGGCAGCCATAACGTGCAGAACGCCCTGGCTGCCGTTGCTATCGGACAGGAAATGGGCCTGGACGACGATGTCATCCGCAAAGGTCTGGCGGAATTCGGCGGCGTCAAGCGGCGCTTCACCAAAACCGGCGAGGCCGACGGCATTACCGTAATCGACGACTACGGCCATCACCCGGTGGAAATAGCGGCGGTTCTCGATGCGGCCAGATCGGCGGCGGGCGAAGGAAAAGTCATCGCCGTGGTCCAGCCTCACCGCTATTCGCGCCTCAGCGATTTGTTCGAGGAATTCTGCACCTGTTTCAATGACGCTGACACGGTGATCGTCGCCGACGTCTATGCCGCCGGGGAAACACCCCTGGAGGGGATCAATCGCGACTCCCTGGTGGAGGGTCTGCGCTCCCACGGCCACCGCATGGCGACACCCCTTGAAGGGCCGGAGGATTTGGCGGCGATGGTGAACCAATTGGCCAATCCGGGTGACTACATTGTCTGTTTGGGCGCCGGTAACATCACCGGGTGGGCCAATGCCCTGCCCGGAGAGCTGATCGCCTTGCGGGCTTCTGGCAAGGAGGCGCCAGCCATGGAGGCATCGAAATGATGGCGGCGGAACTGTTCAGCAACCGCTTGATTGACCGGCTACCCGTTGTCCGGGGGCGCTATACGGAAAATGCGGACCTGTCCAAAGTAACCTGGTTTCGGGTCGGCGGCCCCGCGGAGATTCTTTTCCGGCCCGCCGACAGCGACGACCTGGCTGATTTCCTAAACGCCAAACCCGACAATGTGCCGGTGACGGTGATCGGCGTCGCCTCCAATCTCCTGATCCGCGACGGCGGCGTCCCCGGTGTCGTCATCCGCCTGGGCGACGCCTTCGGCGACATTGTGGTCGAAAGTCTAGAAATTCGGGCGGGCGCAGGTGTGTCGAACCTCAAACTGGCCAATGCCGCCCGCGAAGCCAGGATCACGGGATTTGAATTTCTATCGGGTATTCCCGGTTCGGTCGGCGGCGCCCTCAGGATGAATGCCGGGGCGTTCGGCGGTGAAACAAGGGAAATCCTGATGAAACTTATGGCCGTCGACGGGCGCGGTGAGAAGATCAGTCTTACAGCCGATGAGATGGGATACTCCTACCGTCACTCCCAGGCGGCGGAAGATTTGGTGTTCACCGAAGCAATCTTCCGGGGATCGCAAGGCGATCCGGTGAAAATCGCCCGCCGCATGAAGGAAATCCAGACCGAACGGGAAGCCTCCCAGCCGGTGAAAACCCCGACCGGCGGCAGCACCTTTGTCAATCCGCCGGGGACCAAAGCCTGGCAACTGATCGATCAGGCTGGCTGCCGCGGCTTGAAGCGCGGCGGCGCCATGGTGTCGGAGAAGCACTGCAACTTCCTGATCAATTGCGGTGATGCAACGGCGGCTGATCTGGAGGGACTCGGCGAGGAAGTGCGCCGCCGGGTCTTGGAGCAAACCGGTGTCAAACTGGAATGGGAAATCCGCTGCCTCGGCATCCCTGCCGAACCGGTTATCGGGGAGGTGGATAAATGAACGGCCAGACCGAAGCCGGAAAACATGTGGCCGTGCTGATGGGCGGCTGGTCGGCGGAGCGAGAGGTCTCGCTGGTGAGCGGCGCCGCCGTTTCGAAAGCGTTGGAAAGCAATGGTTACCGTGTGACCTCGATTGATGTGCAGCGGGACGTGGGGGCCTTGTTGACCCGTCTCTATCCCAAGCCCGACGCCGTTTTCAACGCTCTCCATGGCCGTTTCGGAGAGGACGGCTGCATCCAGGGACTGCTCAACATTCTCGATATTCCTTACACCCATTCCGGCGTCCTGGCGTCGTCCCTGGCCATGGATAAACCGGTGGCGAAATCGATCATGGCGTCCGTCGGCATTAAGGGCGCGGAACACAAAATTCTTAGCCGGGAAGAAATGGCGAATGGTTGCCCGATGGACCCGCCCTTCGTCGTCAAGCCCCTCAACGAGGGTTCCAGCGTGGGCGTTCTCATCGTTCACGATGGCGACGATTATTCCGTCGATGAGGCCGACTGGCAATTCGGCCGAAAGGTGATGGTGGAGAAATTCATACCGGGCCGGGAATTAACCGTCACCGTTATGGGCGGAAAGTCTTTGGCGGTAACGGAAATTTCGACCGGAAGACAATTTTACGATTACGACGCCAAATACGCCGCCGGCGGGTCGCAACACGCCATTCCGGCGGAGGTGGATAGAGACGTTTATGACGAAGCTTTGCGCCTGTCGGCTTTGGCCCATGATGTTCTGGGCTGCCGGGGGGTCTCCCGCGCCGATCTTAGGTATGACGGCAAAGACCTTTACATGCTTGAAGTAAACACCCAGCCGGGTATGACGCCGACATCGCTGGTGCCGGAACAAGCGGAACGTGCCGGTATCTCCTTCGAAGAACTGGTGTCCTGGATGGTGGAGGAGGCGGCATGCGACGAATAGGAAGCATTTTTCCCCATACCAACAAAAAACGCGGCCAAAAAAGGCGCCGGGTGAAACCGATATGGCGAAATCCTGTTCTCACCGCCTGCGCCGCCGTTATCCTGATCGGCGGCAGTGCGTCTGCGGCCGGGTGGTGGGTCTGGCAAAGTGGCTGGCTGCAAGAGACTGCCGAGCGGGCAAAATGGACGGTCATCGCCGGCACTGCCCGGACCGGTTTCGCGGTCAGGGAGATATTCGTCGAAGGCCGGTACGAAACAGGACGAAAAGAATTGCTGCAAGCCCTACGGTTGAAGCGTGGCGCGCCCATACTGGCGTTCGACCCTTCCGCCGCCAAAGATCGCGTGGAAGCTCTCCCCTGGGTGCGATCGGCGGTCATTGAGCGTCAACTGCCCGACGTCGTGCATCTCAGTCTCAATGAAAGACGGCCGATGGCGCTGTGGCAGCGCGACGGCCGGTTCTCGTTGATCGATACACGGGGAGAAACCATCCCTCTCAAAAATATAGATCAGTTTGCAAATTTGATTGTTGTGATCGGCAAGGATGCACCTCGTCATGCCGGAAAATTATTTGAGATATTGGCGACGGAGCCGCAACTGGCCGCCCGGGTCAAAGCCGCCGTACGCATCGGCGGCCGCCGTTGGAACTTGCATTTGGATAACAAAATAAACGTTCAGTTGCCGGAGAACGATGCCGGTGCGGCGTGGAGTCATTTGGCCAAAATGGAGAAAAATCACAGTCTTTTGGACCGCAATCTTATCACCGTCGATATGAGGCTGCCGGACAGAATTGTCGTAAGAGAAGCGCCTTATAAAGGAGATGTTAAGAAAAATATCGGAAGAGATACATAGGACAAGGGGGTCCTATAGAGGGAAATGTAGATAAAGTGGGGATAATACACAAAAAACCTAAGAAATCAGGCCCGAGGAATGGCTTGAAAACGGGCCTGCGCAATGGGTTGATTGCGGCGCTGGATGTCGGTTCGACCAAAGTGGCCTGTTTTATCGCGCGTCCCTATGAGGACGGTTCTGCCGAGGTGATCGGCATTGGTCATCAAGTATCCGAAGGCGTCCGCAACGGTAATGTCGTCGATATGGACGCGGTCGAGGCCTCGATCCGCGCGACGGTGGAAGCCGCCGAGCATATGGCGGGTGAAAACGTACGCGAGGTCGTATTGGGCGTTTCAGGCGCTGCTTTGGAATCGAAACTGATTTCCTTTGACGTATCCATTTCCGGCCATGAAATCGGCGATGCCGATCTGCGCCGGGCGCTCGATCCTGCCTGGCTCTACAGCCAGCAGCCCGATGACCGGCAAATAATTCACGCATTGCCGGTGGCGTTCAGCATCGACGGCAATAAAGGTGTGCGCGACCCCCGGGGCATGTACGGAGAAAAGCTGAGCGTCAACATGCATGTGGTGACGGCTGCATCCGGCGGACTGCGTAACTTGGTTTCCTGCGTTAATCGCTGTCATCTCGATATCGAATCATTGGTGATCGCACCGTTCGCGTCTGGCTTATCCAGTCTGGTGAGGGACGAAAAGAATCTCGGCGTGATCTGTATCGATATGGGCGGCGGCAAGACCGATCTGTCCGTTTTCTTCGACGGCGAGGCCATATTTATGGACAGCATCCCCGTCGGCGGCCATCACGTAACCAACGACATCGCCCGCGGCCTGTCCGCGCCGCTGGCTTATGCCGAAAGAATGAAAACACTCTACGGCAGCGCCATGCCGTCGCCGTCGGACGATCAGGAACTCATTAAGGTGCCGCTGGTCGGTGAAGAGGGCGAGGACACCAATCAAATCGCCCGGTCCATGCTGGTGGGCATTATTCGGCCCCGGATTGAGGAAGTCCTCGAACTGGTGCGCGGAAAACTTGAGGAGACCGGTTTCGATAATGTGGCGGGCCGCCGGGTCGTTCTGACAGGCGGCGCCAGCCAACTCACCGGTGTCAGGGAACTAACCGCCGAAATGCTGAATAAACAAGTACGGATGGGCGGTCCCACCAATCTGACGGGACTGGCGGAATCGGCCAATGGGCCGGCCTTCTCGGCGGCCGCCGGCCTTATTCAATTTACCCTTAACGAACGCGCAGTAGCGGCGATGCCGTCGCTCCGCACATTGGAGGCGCCCAACAGCCGGCTTGGCCGGATCGGGCAGTGGATTCGTGAAAATATTTGAACATCAACCGCTTCCGGAAAGGGAGCACAGCAAGATTATCCTCGATAGGGGGGATCGTAACGCCTTTGCGCCGGAGAAACCGGCATTTTCGGCGGGAATGCCATTTTCCAAAATTGGAGGTCAAAATGACTATTAATCTAACCGTACCCATGAGCTCTGGGGAGAGGGAGCTTAAGCCAAGGATCACGGTTATTGGCGTCGGCGGCGCCGGCGGCAATGCTGTCAACAACATGATCCAATCGGGTCTAGAAGGCGTCGATTTTATTGTCGCAAATTCAGACGCGCAGGCGTTGCAATTATCTAAATCGGAACGCCGAATCCAGATGGGAACGGAAGTGACGCAAGGCCTGGGGGCCGGGTCCAATCCGGATATCGGCCGTGCCGCGGCGGAGGAGTCCCTGGAGGAAATCATCGCCAACCTGCGGGAAGCCAACATGGTTTTCATTACCGCCGGCCTGGGTGGCGGCACCGGTACGGGGGCGGCGCCCGTTATCGCGCAAGCGGCCCGGGAATACGGTATCCTTACCGTGGGTGTGGTGACCAAGCCCTTCCAGTTCGAAGGCGCTAAACGGATGCGTCTCGCCGAAGCCGGTCTTGATGAACTGCAGAAATATGTCGATACCCTTTTGATCATTCCCAACCAGAATCTGTTCCGGGTGGCCAACGAAAAAACCACCTTCGCAGACGCCTTTAAAATGGCTGACGATGTTCTCTATTCGGGTGTCAGGGGCGTTACCGACCTGATGGTGATGCCGGGTCTGATCAATCTCGATTTCGCCGACATCAAGTCGGTGATGAGCGAGATGGGCAAGGCGATGATGGGCACCGGCGAGGCCGAGGGCGAGCGCCGGGCGACCGAAGCCGCCGAACAGGCCATCGCCAATCCGCTGTTGGACGATATGTCCATGAGCGGCGCCAACGGTGTGCTGATAAATATTACCGCCGGCCACGATATCACGCTGTTCGAAGTCGACGAGGCCGCCAACCGGATTCGCGACGAGGTGGAAGCCGACGCCAATATCATCTTCGGTTCGACCTTCGACGAATCCCTGGAAGGTAAAATCAGGGTCTCGGTGGTGGCGACAGGTATCGAAGCGGCAGCCGGCATTCGTCCCGAACCGGTCGTGCGGCAGGTAACCGCCGCGCCGGAGAAACCAAAATTCCTGCCGGCGGCCGACGCCAAGCCGATGGTCAAGGAAAAGCCCGCGCCGGTGGCCATGATTCCCCGGCCTGAACCGGTCAGTCAGGAAATTGCCCCGCCGGAACCGGCTAAAATCGAGGAACCAATGGCCGAAACCGTTCAAGCGGAAATTGAAACTCCGGAACCGGCGACCACCGTATCGGCCGTCATTGCTGATATTCAGAAGGAAATCGGCCCCATGCCGCCGGCAGAGCAACCTCAAAGCCAGCCATTGACCTCGGTCACGGAAAGGGCAGAAGAAGAGGTGTTCATTCCGGCCCCGCCGGTGGACGGTTCCACGCACGCGGAAACGGGATCGGCTCCCGATCCGTTTGCGGTTGCCGATATGGTGAATGCCGGTATGGAGCCGGAATCTGCCCCGCCGCCCAAGAAAAGCGGGCCCAGCTTGTTTGCCCGGGTAACCGGAGTCGCCAGGGGCGACAAAAAGAAGCGAATGGAAGCTGAACAGGCGGAATCCGCCGCTATCGAAGCGGTCGTGCCGGATACACAGGAACCGCCCATCGAAAAAGTGGAAGTACCTGAAACTGAACCGGTACAACAGCCGGAACCGGTTGCAGAAGCCGCTCCCGAACCGCCTGTTATGGTGCCTCAAGAGGTCGCCGAGATCGCCGAAGTGCCTTTAACGGAAACGGTCAGCGAATCGCCGGTAGAAACCGTCGAGGAAGACGAATCGGCGCCTCAGAACCTTTTGGGTGACCTGGATCCTGCGGATCGATTGACGGGAACGGACGAGGAAGACGATCTCCTTGATATTCCTGCATTTTTACGCCGTCAGGCAAACTAAACCTTAACCAATTTGGACGTAACATTTTGCAATAATTGTTGATTTGAGTGCTTCCGGGAGCGTTGCTAAAAACACTCTCGGAGTACTCAAACGCAAACCCCGGCGCAAATCTCAGCGCAAAGTAGCGCACCGGGGAAAAGCGTTTAAACAGAAAAACGTACAAAGCGACAATAATTCAGTGAACGCAAAAATGAATCAAATCGGTAAACACGAAGCGGCGGAACAACTGGCTTCTCAACTCAACCGGAAATTTGACGCCGGGCGTCAAACCACTCTTCTTCGTCCGATCAATTGCGTTGGCATCGCCCTCCACAGCGGCAAAAAAGTATCCCTGACATTGAAACCTTCCGAAGCCGACAGCGGCGTGGTCTTCTACCGCACCGACATTCCCGGCTCGAAGGAAATTCCCGCACGTTGGGACAATGTGGTCGACACCAGGATGTGCACGGTATTGGGTAACGACGACGGTCTCACCGTAGGCACGGTGGAACATCTCATGGCGGCGCTTTCCGGCTGTCACGTAGATAACGTCATCGTTGAAGTCAATGGCCCGGAAGTTCCGGTCATGGACGGCAGCGCCCAGCCTTTTGTCTTCCTGATCGAATGCGCCGGCCTTCAGGAGCAGGACGCGCCGCGCCGGGTGATCGAAATTCTCAAGCCCGTACGGGTGGAAATCGGCGATAAACTGGCTGAAATCGTTCCCGGCGAAAATTTCTCCGTCGGTTTCGAAATCGATTTCGAAGAAAAAGCCGTCGCTAAACAGCAAGTTACTGTCTCTTTGATTAACGGCACCTTCAAAAAAGAGGTGGCCAGGGCCCGGACGTTCGGCTTTATGCACGAAGTCGAGCAGTTACGCGCCGCCGGTTTGGCGTTGGGCGGATCGCTCGATAACGCGGTGGTCGTCGAAGGCGATAAGATCCTTAACGAGGGCGGTCTGCGTTACGAAGACGAATTCGTCCGCCATAAGGTATTGGATGCGGTTGGTGATCTCGCCCTTTCGGGCGCCGTCGTCAAGGGCCACTATCGCGGTGTGCGGGCCGGTCATGCAATGACCAACCAATTGTTGAGGGCTTTATTCGCCGACCCGACAGCCTGGCGCTATATGGATGCCGATGACGAATTAGTGGCTGATCGTCATGTAGATGAGGCGGAAATCCCGGAGAAGGTTGCCGCAACGGCTTAATCTTTTTCCTCATATAGCTCGAAAACATCAAACCGGCAGGAATTTCAGCCGGTTTTTTTCATGCAATTTCCTGCAATAAGCGGTGCGCTAAGCCGGATTATAGGGTAAAAGATGGGGTGCAACTGGCTTTAAATTTGATGTTTTCCGGATCGTGATGAATAGAAAATCTAGCGGACAGTATTTCCTTAATTCAACCATTATCGGTGCGCTTTTGCTGCTGTTGAGCGCCTGCGCGGAAGATGGTGAAAATTATGTCGAACGCCCGGTCGAACAAATTTACAACACCGCTGTCCAGCAATTGGAGGAGCGCGAATATGAACTCGCCGCCGAGTCCTTCGACGAAGTGGAGCGCCAACATCCTTATTCGGTCTGGGCGACCAAGGCGCAATTGATGTCCGCCTATAGCCACTACCAGGCCAACGCATACGACGACGCCATTATCGCGCTCGACCGGTTTATTCAGATTCATCCGTCAAATCCCGATGTTCCTTACGCCTACTATCTCAAAGCCCTGAGTTTTTATGAGCAGATTTCGGATATCGGGCGCGACCAAAAAATGACCCAGCTGGCGCTTAAGAACTTGACCGAGATCGTTACCAGATTTCCAAACAGCAAATATGCCCGCGACGCCGGCATCAAAATCGATCTGACCCGCGATCATTTGGCCGGAAAAGAAATGGACATCGGCCGCTACTACGAAAATCTCGGCCAGTATCTTTCGGCCATCAACCGCTACAAGAGTGTCGTCGACAATTACCAGACCACCACCCATGTGCCGGAAGCGCTGCACCGGTTGATCGAGTCCTACACGGCATTGGGATTGCTGGATGAGGCCAAGAAAACAGCGGCGGTACTCGGGCACAATTTCCCCGGCAACGAATGGTATATCGATTCGTATGAAATCGTTGAAGGCAAATCCTTTCGGCCGAAAAAGAAAGAATCCAAGTGGTACTGGCCGTTCGACTAATCGGTTGTGAAGAAGGTCCACGGAGCCCGTGGGCAGAATAACAGGGAATAATTCAGGATAGCGCAACTGGTCACATGCTTCGCTCCCTATCCATACGCAATGTCGTTTTGATTGACCGTCTCGATCTCGGTTTTGATGGAGGCCTGAGCGTTTTAACCGGTGAAACGGGGTCGGGTAAATCGATCCTGCTGGATGCATTGTGTCTGGCCATTGGCGTCCGGGCCGATAGCGACCTGGTCCGCAATAACACCGATCAGAGCGCCGTCACAGCGGAATTCGAATTGGCAAATGGCGATGAGGTTAATTCACTGTTGTCGGAACAGGGCATCGAAGGTGCATCCAATCTGGTGCTGCGTCGGGTGCTGTCCGCCGACGGGCGGTCCCGCGCCTTCGTCAACGATCAGCCGGTCAGCGTTGGACTCCTGAAACAGATCGGCGAAATACTGGTTGAAGTGCACGGTCAGTTGGAGACCCATGGACTGCTCGATCCCGCCACCCACCGGCGTTTTGTCGACGCTTATGGTGGATTGGCGCCGGAATTGAACAAAACCGGCGATTCTTTCGGAAAATGGCGTGAGGCTCAGGCGACATATGACCGCGCCAGGCTGGAAGTGGAAAAGGCCAAAAAGGACGAGGAATATCTGCGTCACGCCGTGGAGGAGTTGCGGCGCCTCGAACCACAGGCGGGCGAGGAGGAAGAATTGTCGGCCAAACGCTCGATCCTGATGAACTCGGAACAATTGATTCAAAGTCTGAACGAAGCTTTCGAGGATCTCAACCAGGGCGCCGGCGTGGAAAATGCTCTTAGGAGCGCCCTGCAAAAAATCGAGAAAGTATCAGATAAAGCCGGCGGCCGGTTTGATGAAGCGGTGGCGGCCCTGGACCGCGCTCTGGTCGAAACCACCGAGGGAGTGGCCGCCCTAGAGACGGCTTCCGGCGGCATGGACCTTGATCCCCAACAGTTGGAACAGCTTGAAGAGCGCCTGTTCGCCCTCCGGGGCCTTGCCCGTAAACACAACGTCAATGCCGATGATTTGGCCGAACTCAGGGAAGGCATGGAAAAGCAACTTACTTCTCTTGAAGGTGGCGCCGCCAATCTAAGCGCCCTCGCCACGAAAGTGGAAAATAGCCGTACGGACTACATCGCCGCCGCCGATGCGTTGAGCGGAAAACGGCAAAAGGTAGCGGGAAAACTGGATAAGGCGGTAACCGCCGAACTGCCACCGTTGAAACTGGAGGCGGCGGCATTCCATACGAAATTGGACGCTTTGGAGGAAAATGACTGGAACGAATTCGGCCGTGAGTATGTCTCTTTTGAAGTGAAGACCAATCCCAACACGGCGGCCGGTCCCCTGCACAAAGTCGCGTCCGGCGGCGAACTGGCGCGCATCACCTTGGCCCTCAAGGTGGTCCTGGCGGACGCCGATGCGGTGCCGACCATTATTTTCGACGAAGTGGATGCCGGTATCGGCGGCGCGGCGGCGGCGGCGGTGGGCGAACGGCTGGCCCGGTTGGCGGCCGACTATCAGGTCCTGGTGGTGACCCATTCGCCTCAGGTGGCGGCGCGTGGGGACAATCACTGGCGCATTACCAAGACCGGCGCCAAGACGGCTGAAGGGGATGGCAATATTACCAATGTGGACCGACTGGCGGACGATCACCGCACCGAGGAAGTGGCCCGCATGCTGGCCGGGGCCGAAATCACCGACGAAGCCCGCGCCGCCGCCGGTATCCTGCTCGAGGGCGGCACAGGAGGAGATAGCGAGGCGGCGGAATGACGGACGGCAAGGAACCGATTCCTGTTGAAAACCTGACCGAGCTTGAAGCGGTGGCCGAACTGGGATTTCTCGCCGAGGAAATCGCCCGTCACGACACGGCCTATCACCAAAATGACCAGCCCGTTATCAGCGACGCCGATTATGACGCGCTCAGGCGGCGCAATGACGAACTGGAAGCCCATTTTCCCCATCTGGTCCGGCCCGACAGCCCGTCGAAGCGGGTGGGCGCGGCGGCGGCGACCGGATTCGCCAAGATAAAACATGCCGTTCCCATGCTGTCCCTGGGCAACGTATTTTCCCGTGACGAGCTGGCCGATTTTATCGACGGGGTGCGGCGATTCCTGAAAGAGCTGAAAGACGATCCCGGCCTGCCCCTGGAAATGGTGGCGGAACCCAAAATTGACGGCCTTTCCATTTCCCTCCGTTATGAGCAGGGCAGGTTCGTTTCCGCCGCCACACGGGGCGACGGTGCGGAAGGTGAGGACGTGACCGCCAATATCCGCACCTTCAAGGATTTGCCGTTCGAATTAAAAGGCAGTTTTCCTGACATATTGGAGGTCAGGGGTGAGGTCTATCTTTCCAAAACGGATTTTCAGGCCCTCAATGAACGCCAGGAACAGGCCGGAGAAAAAATTTTTGCCAACCCGCGCAACGCGGCGGCGGGGTCATTGCGCCAGCTCGATTCGACAATTACCGCCGGACGGCCCCTCAAATTTTTTGCTTACGCCTGGGGTGAAGTTGCCGGAGCCCAATACGATGCCCATTGGGATTTTCTCGAAGCGCTCAAAGGATGGGGTTTCAGCGTCAATCCCTACACCGAGAAATGCGGCAATGTCGATGCGTTGATGGAGGTTTACGATAAAGTGTCCGAGGCCCGGGCCGGGCTCGATTACGACATCGACGGCATGGTCTACAAGGTCAACCGTATCGACTGGCAGGAAAGGCTGGGTTTCGTCAGCCGCGCGCCCCGCTGGGCCATCGCCCATAAATTCCCGGCGGAAAAGGCCCGGACCGTGATCAATGACATCGATATCCAAGTGGGCAGGACCGGCACCCTGACCCCCGTGGCCAAGCTGGAGCCTGTCACGGTGGGCGGCGTGGTGGTCTCCAACGCCACCCTGCACAATGAAGACGAAATCGCCCGCAAGGACGTGCGCCTCGGCGATACGGTGGTGATCCAGCGGGCGGGGGATGTCATTCCCCAGGTGGTGGAGGTGGATCTCGATAAGCGGCCAAAATCGTCCAAGGCGTTTGCCTTTCCCGATACCTGCCCCATCTGCGGCAGCGCCGCCATCCGGCCCGAAGGCGAGGTGGCAAGGCGTTGTACCGGCGGCCTCATTTGCGCCGCCCAGGTGGTGGAAAGCCTCAAGCATTTTGTCTCGCGGGGCGCTTTCGATATCGAAGGGCTGGGCGGCAAGCATATCGACAATTTTTACAATGACGGTCTGATCAAGACCGCCGCCGATATTTTCAAGCTGGATGTCAGAGCCGATGACATCAGGGAGCGGGAAGGCTGGGGTGACAAATCGGTGGATAACCTGCTGGCCTCCATCGACGACCGCAGGCATGTTCCTCTGGAGCGCCTCATCTACGCCCTTGGCATCCGCCAGGTGGGCCAGGCCAACGCGCGCCTGCTGGCCAAGCAATACGGCTCCTATGACGCCTGGCGGGCCGCCATGGTAGCGGCGTCTGACCCGGAATCGGAAGCGTACAGTGATCTCACCAATATTGACGGCGTCGGACCGTCGGTGGCAGATGACCTGATCGCTTTTTTTGCCGAAATCCATAATCAGTCGGTTCTGAGCGAACTTGGTGATCTTTTGGACATCGGGGAATTCGTCCGGCCGGACGATACCGGATCGCCCATTGCCGGTAAGACCCTGGTCTTCACCGGCACCCTGGAAACCGTCACCAGAGGCGAAGCCAAAGCCAAAGCCGAAAGCCTGGGCGCCAAGGTCGCGGGCTCGGTCTCCAAGAAAACCGACTATTTGGTGGTGGGCTCGGACGCCGGCTCAAAGGCCAAAAAAGCCGCCGACCTGGGCGTCACGATATTGGACGAACAAGCTTGGCTGGCGATGATCGGCGAGTAAAAAAAAGTGTACCAGGGATACTTTTGGTACTTTTTTCGAAAGTATTCCTGGTACACTTTTTACTTACTCCCCAACACGAAGGCGCCGTCCCAGTTTTCAGGCGGGGATGTCAGGTAGTTGAGGCAGCGTTCCGACATGATTTGGGAAACCGGGTCATTGGCGGCCAAATTATTGAACTTATCCCGGGCGACAGCGAATTCGGCGATGCGGTAAAGAGCCAGGGCTTCCTCGTAGGCTGCTTTGCGGGCGAGCACCTCTTCGGACACCGTGCCGGGTTCGCCCAAGGGCTCGAAGGTGCGGGTGGGTGATTTTCGTCCCACCACCAGGACCGAATCGATTTCCCTGAACAGCATACGGTCGCCGCACAGCTCGGCGGTGCGTTCTCCGGCCATCATCCAGGTATCGTAGAACTTATTGGCCCCTTCCAGGCGGGAGCCAAGATTGGCGGCGTCGCCCATGGCGGCGTAATTGAAGCGTCGGTAGGAGCCGATATTACCCACCAGCATTTCCCCCGAATTGATGCCGGTGCGGGCCATCAGGGGCGAATCGGCAGATAGGCCGAAGGCGCCCTTCATCCCGGCCAGCCGGGCCTCGCAGGCCAGTCCGGCGCGGACTGCATGGAGTGCATGATCGGGATCGTCCAGGGGCGCGCCGAAGACAGCGGTAATTTCGTCGGCGACGAATTTTTCAATGAACCCGCCGTAATCTTCTATAATGTCGGACATTTCGGTCAGATATTCATTGAGAAAATGGGCCACCTCGCTGGCGGTCAGTTGTTCCGACAAGGTGGAGAATTTGGCGATGTCCGAAAACAGGATGGTCACTTCCTTGGCCTCGCCGCCCAGGGTCGGCATGTTATCGCCATCGGTCATTTTCTCGATCACGGTGGGCGGCAAATAGAAGGAGAACACCTTGCGGATATAGCGTTTGTCCTTGTCGGTAACGGCGAAACGGTAGCCCAGCATCAGGGCGAACACCGCCGCCGCCCCGATCATGGGATCATACAGAGGAACCACCAGACCGCCTTTGAAGATAAAAGCCGCAATACCGGTCCAGACCACCAGCGAGCCGACCACGGCGCCGCCCGCCGATTGAGGCGTCAACCGGAGCGTCAAAAGAGAAGCCAGGAAGCCAATGACCAGGATCACGACACCCCGTTGCCAGCGGCCCATTTCCTCCAGCGCGTCTCCTCTAAGCAGATTGTTCACGGCGGTGGCATGGATATAAACGCCGGGGATGCTGTCCCGCACCAGCCCCGCCCGGAACATACCTTTCAGGGGTTGATGGACGCACCGTTCCGTCGCGCCCGCGCCTTCGGGGCCGGTGATAAACCGTTTGGAGGTGATTTTCCGGTCTTCCACATCGAGGACCGTTCCCAGCAACACCACTTTGCCGGCAAAATGCTTCTTAAAATATTCGACGTCACCTTTTTTGGCACACTCCGCCAGGTCGGCGAAAGAATAGGTGGGTACCGCGTCCGTTCCGAAAGCGAAATTAAGGGCCATGGCATTGCGCCCGGATCCGGGAATAACGTAGTCCCCCAGTTTATAAGTGCCATCGGGCTGAGGGGTGAGGGGTGATTTTAGGGCGCGGGCGGCCAATTCCACAGCCATGGCGTTTTCGGTCCGTTTGCCTTTTTGCAGGTCCTTTGCCACGAAAGTGAGGGGCACGCGCCGAATGACGCCGTCGTCATCCTCGAACACATTGACCGAGCGGATATTGCGCTTGTTACCGACAGCGAAGCTTTGGGCGCGGTGGGGGCTCACCGGTTTGGCTTGGTGCTGGACCTTACCGAGTACGACCTTGCCCGCTTGTCCGGCGCGGCGGAGGGCGATCAAAAATTCCCGGTCGAAATTACGCACATAGCGCTGCACCGTCGCCGGAAAAACCACGTCGAAACCGGTGATCAGAGCACCGCCTGCGGTAACGGCATTGAGAATCTTGGCGATATCCTGGGTCCACATGACTTTGGGCAGGCCCCTGAAGGGCGGCCGCTGGTAGGTCTCCTCGTCGATGGCGATCACCACGGCGGGAGAGGTGACGGGGTCCTTTTTTTCATTAAACAACGCCTGACGCAGCCGGAACAGGCTGTCGATAGCGGCACCCTCGATGCGGTCCAAGGCGGGAAGGGAAAGTGCCGCCGTGGCCACAAAGGCGGCCAAAAAAGCGACCAGTAGATCCCGGCTTTTGGGCATCTAGAGCCTGATGAGTTGTTGCAGCAGGGACGTGCTGTTGGTCTCGGCCAGGGGGTCGATCTTGAACAGCACTTTCCGTTGATCCGCTGTAATTCGATAGAGACCGCCGGGTTCCAGCTTCACGTTCTGCTTGCCGAGATCGATGACGCGCCCGCTGATGGCTACCGATAGCGGCGGCTCCGTTTTATCCAGCCGCACCAGTTCGATTTTTGACGCCTTACCGGTCAACGCGACGATGGGGCTGGTGGCGTAGAGGGTCAACTGGGCCTTGGGCAGTTTCGACTTTTTTTGCTTCGATCCCGCGCGGAAGACGGTGACGGCGCTTTTACCGGCCTGCGCCGTGGTCAGCTGCATGTTGCCGCCATCGCACTCCACCCGCAGCCATTCCACCTTGCCGCCGGTCACGGTGCTTTTTTCAGAGCCGATGACGACCACGCCGCCACGAATGGTTTCCCTCAGGCAGGACTGCAAATAGCCGAGTACAAGGGTGCCACCGGCCCCCAGATTAATTTTCTTGCCCGGCTCCAAAAAATCCATGAACTGGACGGGCGGCGATTTCATGTTGATGTCCTCGACAATGGCCGAGGCTTCGCCCGCATGGGACGGGGGGACGGCAAGGAGGGCAATGGTAAGAGCGAATAAAAGGACACGGACATTCATGGGACATATGCACCTGGTTGCCGGAGGTACAATATGATGCCTAAAAGTAGTAGATGCCGCAATAGGGAGGCGGGGTTTTAAAACAAAGTGCGCCGGGGGATCGATTAGGTGAACGGGATACCGAAACCGACTCATTTCCGTACCCCCTCCGAGCTAACTCAAATACCGCAGCCTTCTGCGAACCAAAATAGCTCGATTAAAGGGGGTTTTCCGTACTCGTTCTAAAAAGTGTAACGGATAATAGATTTACAGCCAAAGATTATTTCGGTTACCTTATGCGGATGTACGGAAAACAGTTGGTTTCGGTACAAGCCACAATGTCCGCTTTTGAGAATGAAGCAGACGCAATTTGATACCCTTGATTTCGGTAGCTAATAGCCAATTGGGGACATTCAATTAAAGTTTCGGAGTGTAAAAGCAGCAACTTCGGAGGCAGTAATTTACTTTAGTGCGATAGTATCCTTACCAACGCAGTAAATTTGTTCCGTACCAGGTCTAACCAAATACAGCCCAATATCAATTTCGCCTTGGCGCACTCTACCTTTTATCAATATATCGGTTTTCCCGGTTCTTGTCGGCCCAACATTTTTCTTAAATTTACCATCTTCAACAATTTTTATTTGGTCAGGACCAAAGGTTCTGCCGGTTACAGTCACACTCCCATTCTCAACTTTTCCAGTCAAATTTAATTTGAATGTACGTTGTGAACAAATGACCTTACCTGTAGCTTTAAAAGAACCGTTTATATTGGCTAACTGGGACGGTCCAAGTGTCTCGCCAGATTTTCCTTGAGCGGGTTCAACTTTGTGCATTAGGGTACTATATTCACTTTTCCCAAAGCCATACCCCGTACCTTTCATCAGTAATTCTTCTAATGCTTCGAGTTTGTAGACAAGTTCGTTTCCAACGGCACTTCCAGACGGTGAGTCATCGTAAGAGGTGTATTCGCCAATCATTTGAAGTCTGCATCCCTCAATTTCGGAAACTTTGCCTTCACCTTCTGCTGTTTTTTTCAATCCCCATCGCGGTGAAATTTCTCCCGGGCCACGTACCCAAGACCAAACAAAGGAATCACCATCTTGTTTGAATATCCATATTGAAGTACCGAATGACCACTTTCCTACCAGCCAATCCTTTACTGGCATATTAAAACAAAGTTCAGCGCTATTTGATGGGGTGGCTAAGCTAAAGTAGAAGGTTGTGGCAGCTAAAAGTAATGTCGTTATTTTCATTGCAGTAGTTCCTTCAATTATAACCGAATCTGGTGATTAAATATTTGAAAGAAAGCAGCTGTCGTCTGTATACCCTCATATGCAACTCGTAATCATTCTAGGCGGTAAAAAGTAGCTGGTCAAAGCCACAGAATAATCTACATCGAAATTACAAAGATTCCGAATACCACCGAATGTCCGCGTTGGGTCAGGAGCGGGCATATTTGTATAGCCTATAATTTGTCCGCTTTCGGGGGAATTGCAGACGCCATTTTGATCCAGTCTGATGTCTGCTGTTAGCCAAGAAACGGGCTCAGTGGTCAGTCGATAACCACCGTTTTGGCCACACTACGATGCCTCCGGGTGGGAGCCGTCCACGGCATCATTAGCGGAAGTGAAGAAAACATTTAATGATGCTGATTCGATTTAATTGGAATAGGGAAACCTATAGCAACGAATTTAAAGGTTTGATGTCAAATTATTTTATCGGTCTATGAGTTGCGCGAATACCGTGCGTCTTTGCAATTTCGTCATAGAGACCCGATTTGACCAGCTTACTATATGAGGCAGCGTAATCAGCCTTGATTTTGGCCTTATATGGATGTCTTTTAGAAATCATTGGTGATGCAAAATTCGTTTGGATTGCTGGTCGCAAGACTCGTAGCTTTTTTCCTAACGGGGGAGTTAATTTATTCGCAACTTCAATAAATTGAGCCGGATCACTTACCAATGCCTCAAAGCGTCGCGCCATAAGCATTCTCAGCATCTTTTCTTCATTAGGCACACGTATAACCTTGAAAAGCTGTTGATTATTGTAAAATCGTTCCATACCCCCCGCATCGCGCAATACGCCAATTCTTTTGCCTTTCAAATCCGCAAACTCTCCAGATGAAAGTGGGGATGATTTTAAAGTAATAAAATTGATACTATCTACCGTCGTATTCTCAAGATATTCAAAATCAGGATCGAAGGTGTCACCTTCCCAAGCCGCTGCAACGAGATCGAATTTCATTAATCTTGTTCGTTTTATGCAAACCGTCCATTCAGTAATAACAATTTTTACGTCGTATCCGGCATTGTGGAACACTCGGGTGGCAATATCAGGATGAATGCCTTTAGCCGGTAATTTCTCGCCACCAAATTTACCCCATTCTAGATAGCAGATATTGAGTTTAGTCTTTTTATCCGCAGCCCAAGCCGAGCCAACAGACCAAAGCATCGTAAAAACGCAAATACCTATTACCAATCGCTTGAAAAGGGAAACTAGCATAAAAATTATCCTTATAAAGCTAGCACTTGTTTGTGTACGTAATTAAGAAAGCACACTATGAATATTAAAGCTACCGCATGTGTTCCATGAGATATATTGCTTCATTTTACCTGTCGAATATTGAGCGGCTTGGATATTACCTACCTCAATAACATCGGTTTCAGAATTGGCTCATCTGAGTTCTTTTAGATATGATGAATGTCTGCTAAGGGTCATTAGCAGCCGGAATTTGACCAGGTTGATTTCGTCTGCTTTCGGGGGTAAAGCAGACATGTTCAGCCCATACTGAAACCCCTGGTTTTCCGTACACCCTCAAATTGCCCGTACCAAATTGAAATTAAGCGCCAAGCAGGCTGGACATTAGCCTGCACTTTCGGGCGCATAGTTGATGTCTCTTTACGGTATGAAATAAAGGGAAAACCCAGATAAACTAGTTCAGCTTTTCGGGCAATTCCTTGATGGCGTCGTTGACCAGTTCGTCCGCTTTGTCGCCTTTGACGTTTTCCGCCAGTAGCTGGTGGGTGGCTGAGAGGGCGATTTCGGTGGTCATGGCGCGGACTTCCGCCGTCGCTTCGATTTCGGCCTGCTGAATTCTGTCCATGGCCAATTTTTCCCGTCTTTTCAGGGACGCTTCCAGGTCCGACGTCATGCGGTCCTTCAGGGCCTTGGCTTCCTCGCGGGCCTGGGTCACGATATCTTCCGACTCTTTTTCGGCGTCGGCGATTTTGCGCTTGTAGCTGGCCAGCATATCCTGGGCCTCTTCGCGCAACTTGGTCGCTTCTTCGATTTTGCTCCTGATTTCCTCGATCTTGCCGTCGAGGGCCACCGTCACCAGTTTCCACACCGGTTTGGCCAGCGACACCACCAGAATAACGAACGCAACGGCAACCCAAAAGGATGTCGAATGATAGAATGGTGCACCGTGAGCAGCGCCTTCCGTAGCGGCGTAGGCTGTTCCGATCATCAGGCGTTCTCCTTCAAGGCGGTTTCAACGGCTGACGTTGTCGCCTCGTCGCCGGGCTCGACACCGATCAGCCGTTCGGTCGCTTCGGCGGCTACGGCCACGGCGGCTTCCCGGATGCCGGAGATAGCCGCATTCTTGGCTTCTTCGATCCGCTGTTCGGCAGCCTTGATGTCGGCGACCAGCTGCTCGCCCAATTCATCGTGGCGGCGCTGGGATTCGGACGACATTTCCTGCGTGGCTTCGTGGATGGCGCTTCTTGCCTGTTCACGGGCCTCTGCCATCGCCTTTTCATAGGATTCCGCCTCGGCCTCGGTCTCGGCTTTCAGGCTTTCCGCCAGATTGAGATTATCGTCGATCTTTTTCTGGCGTTCTTCCATGACCTGGGTAATCCGCGGCACGGCGCTCCGCGACATGATCAGATAGAGGGCGATAAAGGTAATCGCCAGCCAGATCAATTGAGGCGGAAAGGTCGAAATGTCTAATTGAGGCATCTAACAGAGTCCCAACAATCGAATCTTAAACAAAACCGAAAAGCGGCGGCAACGCTTACAGCCGCATCCGGTCAGTCTTTGACCCGGTCTTAGGTGAACAACACCAAGAACGAGATCAGCAGCGCGTAGAGCGCAACGGCTTCAACCAGCGCGAAGCCCAGCATCGCCATGCCGAAAACGTCGCCACGGGCGGCTGGATTGCGGGCAATCGAACTGATCAGAGATGAGAAGATGCTACCGATACCGGTGCCGACACCACCAAGGCCGATAACGGCAAGGCCGGCGCCGATCATTTTTGCAGCGTCTAATTCCATGATTAAGTCTCCTAACTAAAAATCAAAATTACGAATTGGTTCAAAATAAAAATTAATGCAAGTGGATCGCGTCATGCAGGTACAGGCAGGTCAGAACCGTAAAGACATAAGCTTGCAGGAACGACACGATAACCTCGAATCCCGTCAACGCGACATCGACCGCCAAAGGCGCCCAGCCGCCGATAAAGCCTAGCCCGACGATAAAGCCGGCGAACACTTTCAGCATGGTATGGCCCGCCATCATGTTGGCGAACAGCCGGATGGAGAGCGTCACCGGGCGGGACAAATAGGACACGATTTCGATGGGCACCAAAAGCGGCGCCATGACGATGGGTACGCCGTCGGGGAAGAAATAGGTGAAAAACTTAAAGCCGTGGCGGACCAAAGCGATAATGGTGACGCCGATAAACACGGCAATCGCCATCCCGAAAGTCACGATAATATGGCTGGTGAAGGTGAAGCTGCCCGGAATCAGGCCGATCATATTGCCGAACAGGATGAACATGAAAAGCGTGAAAATGAAGGGGAAGTATTTGCGGCCTTCCGCGCCCACATTGTCCCGCACCATGGAGCCGACAAACTCGTAACAGAGCTCGGCGGTCAATTGCCACCTTCCCGGCACCAAAGCCCGGCCCCGCATGCTCATGGTCAGGAACAAGGTGACCACGGCGACGGTAATGACCATAAAGGCGGCGGAATTGGTAAAAGAGGCGTCGACACCGGCAACCGGAATATCGATGATCTTTTTGATTTCAAACTGTTCGAACGGATTTGCCAACGTTCATCAATCCTTTTAAATAACTACGCCTTCAAAATACTGCTTCATTCCTCGCCGCCGTCATCCTTACTTTCGGAAGACCGCGAACCCGGAATATTTCCTCCCACACCGCCAAAACCCTGGGCGGCGCGGAAAACGTTCAAGAACCCAGCGGCGGCGCCAATGAAAAAGAAGGCGACCATAAACCACGGCTTGGTTTCCAACCAATAGTCCAGCAGAAGACCGATGCCGATCCCGACTCCCAGTGCAGCCACCAATTCGGTGCCGATACGAAGAGCCAGAGCCACTCCGCCTTTCGGTAACGCCGACATTCCGCCACGCCCCGGCTTCGCGTCAATTCCGCGAGCGCGTCTTAAGCGTGTGTCAAAGTCCTCATCAGATGCATCCTTGCGGATTTTGTCCTCTTGGACTTGCGGATTTTTTTCCATGCTCATCGCAGGAACGCCCAATGTTGATAGCCATGGGCAGTCGGCAGAAAACTCCTTCCGGACGAAGTCGCGCCAATGGATTCGCGACGGAACATATAGTTCGGGCCGGGGACTGTCAAGATTCAATGCCCTTATTGTAACTTATTGATTTATAACAGTTATTTAGATTTTTTACGGTCAGGCGATATCGCGGAGTTCGATTGCCTGACCCAAGTCGACGGATACCAGCTGAGAGACCCCCTGTTCACCCATGGTGACGCCGAACAAGCGGTCCATGCGCGCCATGGTCATGCGGTGGTGGGTAATGACGACAAAGCGGGTTCTGAGGGAATGGGCCATCTCGTCCACCATGGAGCAGAACCGGTCGACGTTGGCGTCGTCGAGAGGCGCGTCGACCTCGTCCAGCACACAGATGGGGGCCGGATTGGTGAGGAAGACGGCGAACAGCAGGGACAGAGCCGTCAAGGCCTGCTCGCCGCCCGACAGCAATGACAGAACCTGAAGCCGTTTGCCCGGCGGGCTCGCCATGATTTCCAGACCGGCCTCAAGGGGATCGTCCGATTCGACCAATTCCAAATGAGCCCGGCCGCCGCCGAACAGGCGCACGAACAATTCCTGGAAATGTTTGTCCACTTCCTCGAAGGACGCCAGCAGACGCTGCCTTCCTTCGCGATTGAGATCATTGATGCCGCGCCGCAGTTTGTCGATGGCTTTGAGGAGGTCTTCCCGTTCGGAAATCAGCGTGTCCATTTGTTCCGACAACTCCTGGGCCTCGGTTTCGGCGCGCAGATTGACCGGACCCATATTTTCCCGCTCCCGGATCAGACGATCGACCTTTTTTTCCGCCGCTTCCAACTCGGGCATGGGCGCGTCGTCCTTCAATGCCGATATTTCACGAAGACTTTCCGGTCCACAATTGAGGCGGTCGGTCATGCGCTCCATGAGGGCTTCCGCCGATTGTTTGGCCTGATCGACGGCGGCTTCCGCCCGCACCCGTTGTTCTCTGATCGCTGCCAGCTTGCTTTCTGATTCCCGGAGGTTGCGGTCGGCGTCGGCCAGCCTGGTTTCAGCTTCCGCCAATTGGTCGGCAATGCCTTTGCGTTTTTCCTCGGCCTGTTCGATGCGGTCGAGGAGTTCCCGGTGGCGTTGTTCGATTTCGTCGGGGCGGGCGGTTAGTTTTTCCCGTTCCGCCTCCAACGACTTTTGACGTTCTTCAAGCTGTTCCAGTTGGTTGGTGGCGCTTTGCCTGCGATTGGACCAGGAGGAAAGTTCCTGGCCGATGGCTTCCATCCGGCGTTTTCGTTCATTGGCCTCGCGGCTGAGACTGTCGAAAGCGCTTTGGGCCTCCACCAAGCGGGACCGCTGCTCGGTCACCTGGGCGCGCAGGCTTTCCGCCTGGCGTCGGCCGATATCGGCTTCGGGGAGGGCGGCCAGTTCCTGTTCGGCATTCTGCAAGCCCTGACGGGACTCCTCTAGGTCCGTGTCGATCCGGTTGGCGTTATCTTTTTGAGCAGACAGTTTTGAATCGTTTTCCACCGTCAGATGACGCAGTTCGTCCGTCGCCTGGCGGGCGGTTTCGAAGGCGGTCTCACATTCTCTTACACGATCCCGCGCCCGGGATTCGGCCGTGGTTGCTTCCTGAGCCGCGTCACGGGCGTCGTCGGTATTCTGTTCGGCGGTTCGGGCCGTTTGCCGGGCGCCTTCAAGCTTCTCCAGCGTTTCTTCCAGCCGGTTGCGCTGTTCCAATCGAACGGCGGCGGCGGTGGGCGCTTCGGCGGCGGCGGTAAAGCCGTCCCAGCGCCAAAACGCGCCGTCTCGGCTGACCAAACGCTGCCCTTGCTTGAGTTGGGGCAGCAGGCTCCAACCGGTATCGTCGTCGGGCACCAGGCCGATCTGGGAAAGACGACGCAGCAGGGCGGCCGGTCCTTTGACGAATTGGCTAAGGGGGTCAGCCCCTGCGGGCAGGTCCGGGGCGCCGCTGAGCTCTGGTAAATTCCGCCAGTGCACGGGCGCGGCTTCATCGGTGGCGGCGCTGAGATCATCGCCGAGCGCCGTGCCCAGCGCGCCTTCGCAGCCGGGTTCGACGGTAACGGCGTCGATCAAGGGCGGCCACAGATCCGGATCGCCGGTCTCTAGGAGTTCCGTCAACGCCCTGACTTCCGCATCCAGTTTGGCCGCGTCGGCAATGGCAGTCTGGGAACTGTTTTGAATTTCGGTCAGTTGCCGGGCGGTGTCGACCCGCAGCTTCTCCGCCTTGTCCACCGAGTCGCGCGCCGAATTCAAATTGTCGGACGCAGTGGCGAGCTGTTCTTCCGCCGCCGTGACAGCCGCCCGGTCGGTGGCGTTTTCCTCCAATTCGCCGATTTCCTCGGCGATGGCGCTTTGGCTTTCGGCCAACCGTTCGATGCGGGCTGTTAATTCAGCTGTGCGGCGGGTCAAATCGTTTCTTGTCGCCTCTTGGGAAGCCAAATTCCCGGTCAAATCGT
>CAZNLR010000002.1:90766-196047 GCA_964574215.1 uncultured Rhodospirillaceae bacterium
AGAATGTTCTCTGATTCCTCGGTTTCGGCGCGGGCGGCCGAGAGCGCCTCCGAGGCCTCTGAGATGGCCGATTCCTGACCCTCTTCCCGAGCCGCGATTTCCGTCTTTTCCCCGTTCAGCCGGGTAATCGCCGTTTCCGCGTCGGTGGCCAGGGTTCTTTCCCGCTCCATATCCTGGATCGTCTGGGTAAGCCGGGTTTCGCAATCGCGTCGCGCCTGATCCAGTCGTTCTTCCTCTTCTTCGAGACTTTCGCGGGCCAGGGTCAGACGTTGTAACGCGGCGGCGGCGGCGGCTTCAGATTCTCGCAAGGCGGGGAGCCCGCCGGCGGCCGCAGCCTGTTCGGTTGAAGCGGTTGCCGTACTTCCCGTTGTTTCGGCAACCACCCGTTCCGCTTCCGTCAATATCTGTCTCGTTTTTTCCAGTTCCGCTTCCGCGTCGGTCCAGCGGATGAGGAAGAATATCGCTTCAGCTTTGCGGATGTGATCGTTGAGGTTGCGGTACCGGGTTGCCTGGCGCACCTGTTTGCGGAGGCTCTGCATCTGCGCCTCCAGGGTCACCATAATATCATCGAGGCGTTCCAAATTGGTTTCCGCGCCACGCAGCCGAAGCTCGGCCTCGTGGCGACGGGAATGCAATCCCGAAATTCCGGCGGCTTCCTCCAGCAGTTTACGCCGGTTGGTCGGTTTGGCCTGGACCACTTCACCGATCTGCCCCTGGCTGACCAATGCCGTCGACCGGGCGCCGGAAGCGGCGTCGGCAAACAGCAAATGGACATCTCGGGCGCGGACTTCCTTGGCGTTGACCCGATAAGATGATCCTTTTTCCCGCACAATTTTACGCAGGACTTCGAGATCCTCGGCGTCATTGAATTGAGACGGCGCGCTACGGTCCGAATTGTCGAGAGCCAGGGAAACTTCGGCGATATTACGGGCGGGACGATTGGCGCTGCCGGAAAAGATGACATCGTCCATCTCGCTGCCGCGCATCTGCTTGGCGGAGGTTTCGCCCATCACCCATTTGAGCGCTTCGACCAGATTGGATTTGCCGCAGCCGTTGGGCCCGACGACGCCGGTCACCCCCGGCTGAATTTCCATTTCAGTCGGATCGACAAAGGATTTGAAGCCCGTCAATTTGAGCTTGGTAAACTGCACGCGTTCTCACACGCCCCCTTACGTTATTTCCCAGTCCCCAACGATCAGCCGGCTTTCGCGATGGCTGCATCAAGGACCTTGCGAAGTTCCTCCAACGGCAAACCGCCGTTTACTTTTTTCTCGTTGATGACAAAAGTCGGTGTCGACTGCACTTTATATTTTTCGACAGCTTCGTTACGCATTTTCATCATGCCGTTATAAATGACCTTGTCGGTGACGCAGGCCCGGTAAGTGCTTTCCGAGACCCCGGCAATTTTGCCGATTTGCTCCAACGCTTTCCGCGGATTTGGATTGCGGCCCCATTCGCGCTGGGTCTTAAAAATGATATCGACAACGGCAAAATAACGTTCGCGAACGGAACACCGCGCCATCATCGCCGCCGCCAAGGCGAACTGATCGAGCGGAAAATCACGATAGATAAACTTCACCTTGCCGGTCTCGATATACTCCTTTTTGATCGCCGGGAGCGTTTTGGTATGAAAATTTGCACAATGAGGACAGGTCATCGAAGCGTACTCGATCATCGTCACCTTGGCGTCCGGACTGCCCATCACCCGCTCCGCCAGAATATCCGCGGCCGGCGGTAAGGATTGGGCGGAAAGATCGGTGCCCACCCACAAAAGACACGCCAATAGCACCGAGAAAAACCTTATTTTTACTATATGTCTGGGCAAAAAAGCCTCCTTACCACTAGATGTTGATGAATATAAATGGGGTTTATCGACTCCACAAGCCGTGATCTTCAGATTCTTTGCAATATCTTGAAACATATTGAAATACCGGAATCAGACGCGCCTTGATTGTTGATTCACATTTATAGTCTTGAATCGTGGCTAAAAATTGGCAACGAAATCAATTCGATAGAGAGGTGTCCATAAAATAGTATTCAATTGATTGTGGTAATTTTGACGGTGGCGGCGGCACCAATTTAATTGATTGTAATCAAAGCCATATCCCCCCATCTCTGAAAATATTTGCGCAAATTCAGTGCAAATAAAGACCCGCGTGTTCAACCAATCTAATAGTCCGAACTGATAGCCCCAAGCTTGTATCCGGAAGGATCGAAAATCGGACGAGGAGTCTCAATAAATGTCATTTATGCAAAATGCCCGGATTAGCCGGCGGATTGCCGCTTCCCTGGCGCTTCCTTTGATCGCCATGCTGTTTTTTTCCGGATTCATCGTCGTAGAGAAATTTAAAACGGTCGGTGAAATGAATAATGTTCAAAATCTGGCTAATTTGGCTCCGACCATTAGTGCGCTGGTCCATGAATTGCAAAAAGAGCGCGGCGCTTCGGCTGGTTTTATCGGCAGTAAGGGCAAAAAGTTCGCCGGTAAACTGAAAAACCAAAGATTGAGTTCAGACGTCAAATTCAAGGCGCTGCACAAATTGCTGGACGCCTTCGAATCCGAATTTTACGGCCAGGTATTTGTGGGCAAAGTGAACCGCGCCAGAAAAGCCTTAACCCAATTGGCCGGCAAGCGAAAAGACGTTTCCACGTTTAAATTGTCCGTTCCCAAAATGGCCGGCTACTATACGCCCACCATCGCCAAGTTGCTGGCCATCGTCGAAGAGATGGCCGTGCTCAGCACAAATGCCGAAATTACGGCGGCGGTGACGGCCTATACCAGTTTTCTACAGGGTAAAGAACGTGCCGGTATCGAGCGCGCCATGGGCTCCGGTGGTTTCGGCGCCGGCAAGTTCGCGCCGGCAATTTACCGGAAATTCATCGGACTGATTGCGCAGCAGAACGCATTTATGAGCATTTTCAGAAACTATGCATCGGAAGAACAAATCGCCTTCAACAAAAAGACGGTCGCGGGCCCCGATGTCGATGAAGTCAACCGGATGCGCAAAATCGCCATCGAAAGCCCGGTTACGGGGACGGTGAAAGGGACCGAAGGCCCGTACTGGTTCGACACCATCACCAAGAAGATTAACAAGCTGAAACTGGTGGAAAACAAAATTGCCGACGATTTAACTGCGACCGCGGAATCCATCCGGAGCGATGCTCAAGTCCTGTTTTACATCTTCGTGGTCATTACCCTGGTGCTTTTTGCCGTAACATTTATCGCCGTCACTATTATTGTCCGCGGCATCACCAATCCGCTGGCCGAGGCAACGGAAACCATGTCGGTGTTGGCGGAAGGTGAGACGGACGTCGAAATCACCGGTACCGAGCGCGGCGACGAAATTGGCGCTATTTTCAGATCGCTGGAGGTCTTCAAAAACAATTCGGTCGAGCGCCGGCGCTTACGGGAAGAATCCGAACGGCAAAGGGCCGAGTCGGAAAAAGAACACAAAGCCCAACAAGAAGCCGAAGAAGCACGCAATAAACAGGAAATGGAAGATGAACTAGCCCGCCAGAAGCAGCAAGCGGATGAGGAAACGCGCCGCCGGCAGGAAGAGGCCGAAGCTGAAGCCCGCCGCCGGCAGGAAGCAGCCGAAGCCGACGCCAAGCGTCAACAGGATGCGGAAGCGGAACGCAATTTAATGCTGCAAGAATTATCCGGCGATTTCGAAGCCAAGGTTATGGGCTCGGTGGATACCCTCTCTTCCTCGATCGGTGAGATGGGGGAGACCGCCTCTGCCATGGCGGAAGAAGCCAGAAGCGCGCGGTCAAGTTCCGAGCATGTATCCACGGCGGCGCAAAACGCCTCAAACAACGTGGAAGCCGTATCGGCGGCGTCCGATGAACTGGCGTCTTCGATCCGGGAAATTTCCGAACAAGTAAATCAGTCGGCGCGAATTTCCTCCGATGCGGTGGACGCAGCAGAAAAAACAAACCAGCACGTTCAAGGGTTGGCCGATGCCGCCAATAAGATCGGTGAGGTCGTCGGCCTGATCAATGATATCGCCAGCCAGACAAATCTTCTGGCGTTGAATGCCACCATCGAGGCGGCCAGAGCGGGCGAAGCCGGTAAAGGATTCGCCGTGGTTGCTTCCGAAGTCGGAAATCTGGCCAACCAAACGGCCAAAGCAACGGAAGAAATCGGCGCTCAAATTTCCGGCATTCAAACCGCGACCAATGAGTCCGTCACGTCGATCAACGGTATCACGACGACGATCGGGGAGATCAACGAGATCACCACGGCCATAGCGTCGGCGGTCGAAGAGCAGGGAGCGGCCACCCAGGAAATCGCCCGCAATGTTGAACAAGCCTCGTCGGGTACGCGCGAAGTCACGGACAACATCAACAACGTGAATAGTGACGTCGGCAAAACGGAAGCGGCGGCGAATCAGGTTCGGGAAATGACCGGAATGGCGTCTCAGCAATCCGAGATTCTCGCCGACGCCGTGACTGAATTCTTGAGAAATATCCGGATAGAAGGCGGTAATTCCGCCCCGGGGGAATAGGTTTCTCGGAATTTAACCGGCAACAACGACAGCGACGTCGCAACGAAGATACGAGTCAAAAAAAGGTCCCAATGACCGAAAAGGTTCGCCGGTTCAAATGGAAGTGGCGGACTTTTTCGGTGGTTTAAAAAAAGAAAATATATGTCCAGCAAATTTGCTAAGAAAAAAATTACCAATCGGTTGATTATCGCCGTAGCCATTCCGATGGCCGCGCTATTCTTTTTTTCCGGCCAGGTCATTTTTGAAAAATACACGACCGTTTCCCAAATTGAAAAATTGCAGACCTTGACGGAACTGGCGCCCATGGCCAGCGCCGTGGTGCATGAACTGCAAAAGGAAAGGGGAATTACATCGGGATATCTCGGAAGCTATGGTGAGGAATTTTCCCTGGAAATCGATCAGCAACAGAAAGCCACCGATCTGGTGCGGGAGAAACTAAACGTTGCCATCAAGAGTTTCAAATTTGACCAATATGGCCGATCCTTATCTTCCAACGTCCAGTTGGCCAGGGAAAATCTGCGCCATCTTGCAATGATACGCAACAAGGTTGGAGATTTCAGTATCAGCACGTCTGAGGCATTTGATTTCTACTCGGAAACCATCGGCAAAATCCTCAATGCTATTAGCGAACTCAGCCATGTCAGTGGTGATCCGCGTCTGGCCAGATTGACCCAAACCTATGTCACCTTTCTCCAGGGGAAAGAGCTTAGCGGCATTGAGCGCGCCCTTGGTTCAATGGGGTTTGGCGCTGCCATATTTGAGCCCCATGTTCACCAGAAACTTCTCCAGGTGGTCGGCAAACAGGATAAGTTTGTCGAGAATTTCAGGCGTTTGGCCTCGCCGGAACAATATTCGAATTACCTGTCGACCATGGATGATCCGGCGGTGGCAGAGGTGGAGCGGCTGCGAAAGCGCGCAATTGGAAGTCTCTATGCACAGCCGTACGTATTCGTTAGCGCCGAGTATTGGTTCAATACGATTACCAAGAAAATCGATCTGCTGAAATCCGTCGAGGACAGTTTGGCCGAAGACACCAGGACGATGGCCACTCAAATAAGAGGAGAGGCGCAAACCGGATATGGGGTAACCCTCGCGATTACCTGGGTCTTGCTTTTTGTGACTGTCATTGCCGTAATTCTCATCGTGCGTAGCATTTTGAGGCCGTTGGGAGACGCTAAGAATGTGATGTTGCGTATAGCGGGCGGCGACACAGAGATTGATATCGCCGATTCCGAGCGCAACGATGAGTTTGAAGAAATTTTCGGCGCCTTAAGAACTTTCAAGGAAAGTGTGATCAACCTGAGGAGCAGTGAAGATCACAAAAGCGCCATTTTGGAAGGCGCTCTAGACGCCATAATTACCACCGATGAAATGGGGAATGTTCTGGAGTTTAATGCTTCAGCGGAAGAATTGTTCAAATATCGCTCTGAAGACGTAACCGGTCGAGACATAACCGATCTAATATTTCCTCCGGAAATCAGGGAACGTCGCCGTCAAGCCTGGCAGAAAATCAGATCCCATGACCCGTCGGTGTCATTCGGCCAGCGCTACGAGATTTCCGCCTGTGACGCCCATGGAAAAAGGCTACCGGTTGAAATCTCCATCAGCCACAGCGAAGAATACGAATTTTTTACGGCATTCATTCGCGACATTACGGACCGTAGAAAGGCGGAAGAAAAAATTCAACTGGCACAACATGATTTGGAACGCCGGGTCGAGGAGCGGACAGTGGAACTGGCCAAAGCCAAAGAAGTGGCCGAGGGGGCCAACCAAGCCAAATCACAGTTTTTGTCCTCCATGAGCCATGAACTTCGGACTCCGATGAACGCAATTCTCGGATTCGGTCAATTTTTGCAACACAATCCTGCGGAACCTCTCACCGAATCCCAAAATGACTCAATCGGTCATATCCTCAAGGGTGGTGAACATTTGTTGAACCTGATTAACGAAGTGCTGGAATTGTCGAAAATCGAAGCCGGCAAGGAGGAAGTTTCCCTGGAAAATATTTCTTTGCCCGAAGTTATGGAAGAATGTATCGATATCGGCCATCAGGTCGCCGAAAAATATGATATCGAAATTATCCCGCAATTTTCTTTCGATAAAAAAATCGAAGTTCGCGCCGACTATACGCGATTCAAGCAGGTCATTTTGAACCTGATTTCCAACGCGGCAAAATATAACCGGCCGAATGGTAAAATTTATCTCCGCACCGGTGATGGTGCCTCCGGATTCATCAGGGTTGAAATCGCCGACACAGGATTCGGCATTCCGGAGGAAAAACGCGCCCAACTTTTTGAACCGTTTGAGCGTTTGGGTGCGGAAACCTCGGAAATCGAAGGTACGGGGATTGGTCTGACAATCACCAGGAAACTGATGGAGCTAATGAACGGCAGTATCGGATTTGACACCATAACCGATAAAGGCAGCACATTCTGGATCGACATACCTCTGGTCGAGGACGCCAATATTGGCCAGGCCAATGAAGTATCCGATAATCTAAGAATTCGGGAGACCAAGGAAATAGATTGGTCGGTGAACGGCGGATTCTCCGAGGGGGTCAAATCGCTGCTCTACGTCGAAGACAATCCCGCCAATATGGCGTTGATGAAAAAGATCGTCTCCCAAATTGACAATGTGGAACTCCTGGCTGCTGATACGGCGGAATTGGGCATTGCCATGGCCATGCAAAACAAGCCGGACTTGATCTTTATGGATATCAACCTGCCGGGGATGAGCGGTATCGAAGCTTTGGGCGAAATCAGGGATATCGATGTTCTAAAGGCCGTTCCGGTTATTGCCTTAAGCGCCCGCGCCATGCTGGCCGATATTGAAGAGGGTAATAAGGCGGGGTTTGACCGCTATCTGACCAAGCCGATGATGCTCAATGACATCATGGACACCATCTCGGATTATTTGGAATCGTAGACTATATGTGCAGCTGAATGCACGGCCCGGTTGGAACTAACTTTTATTCGGATTGTCTCTGACGATTTCTTCACCCAGCGCCGCCAGCGCCGCTTTGACGTCGGGATCGGAAACCACTTCCAGCCTTTTTTCAAGGTGGCCGGCTTCTGTTGCCGTTAACGGCGTCCTTGCCGCTTTCTCCGGCTTGGTTTCACGGTTAATCGGTCCCTGGTTGATTTTTATGGACGCCACGGCACGGTATCCAAAATGGGTGTTTATCCGGTCTATCAGCTGAGGTTCCAAGTGCTGCAACTCTAACGCCAAGGCGGAACTGTCGATGCGTAAATGAAGCGTACCGTCACTCCGCTGATTCTGAGGATATGATATTTTTTCCGGCAGAGTATGATGAGCCAGCGTTTCACCGGCGATGGCCGGCCATTCCGTAACAATCGACCCTTGACCGAAACCTCTCTTACCGAAAATCGGTTTGGTCAGTTTGGCGACGGAGGCGCTGATGGTTCGCAGTTCAAATCGTTTTATGGTCATCGAATTCGGCAGTGCGGTTGCTAGGCTACGGCAAACCTCTATGGTAATGATCAATGGTTTTGCCGACAACCGGTTCTCTTAGCATGGGCCAAAATGAATCCAACCCGCCGCCTCAAAATTTAAGCGGGCGTCTGTTAAAATGGTATGACCGGAACCGTCGCCGCTTGCCGTGGCGGGCGCTTCCCGGCGAAAAGCCGGACCCCTATCGGGTCTGGTTAAGCGAAATCATGCTCCAGCAGACGACAGTCGCTACCGTCAAATCCTATTATGATTATTTTCTCGACCGCTGGCCGACGATCAAAGATTTGGGAGCGGCCGATCTGGACCAGGTGCTGCATGCCTGGCAGGGGCTGGGCTATTACGCCAGGGCGCGCAACCTCCACAAATGCGCCCAGGCCGTCGTCGGCGACTATAATGGTGTCTTTCCGCAAGAAGAAAAGACGTTGCTGGGTTTGCCGGGCATCGGGCCATACACCGCCGCCGCCATTGCGGCCATCGCCTTTGATGTGAAGGCGACGCCCGTTGACGGAAATTTCGAGCGGGTCATGGCGCGCCTGTTTCAAGTGGAAGAAGCCTTACCCAAAGCCAAACCTGAACTGCGCCACCTGGCTGAAAATATGACGCCGGAGGCCAGGGTTGGGGACTACGTCCAGGCGGTGATGGATTTGGGCGCTACCATTTGCACACCCCGGAAACCAAAATGTGATCTCTGCCCGTGGCGTCCGGCTTGCCCGGTTGGCGGAACCGAACAGGCGGAAAATTATCCCAAGCGTATCCGGGCAAAAAGCAAACCGGTGCGACGTGGCGTCGTTTTCTGGATTATCGATCCGTCGGGCAGGGTTTTGCTGCGGCGCCGCGATGAAAAGGGCTTGCTGGGCGGTATGATCGAAGTACCGTCCACCGATTGGCGGGAGAAATCCTGGACGATGGCAGCGGCTGTGAAAATGGCGCCAGTATCCAGTGACTGGCGGAAACTGCCCGGCATCGTGCGTCATACGTTTACCCATTTTCATCTCGAGTTGGAGGTGCTGGCTGGATCGGTACCCAAAGCTGACGACGCGCCGGGTTTTTGGTGCCCGCCCGATGAATTCGACGACCAGGCGCTGCCCACAGTCATGAAAAAAGTGGTTGCCCACGCTACCAAAGACGAAATTATCTGATCAGGCGGTGACGCTGATGGTCGCGCCGGCGACCGCCCTGGCGGAGGCGTTGGTCGCGCCGAAGTCTTCATTATCCTGGGAAAGCATGATGCTCATAATCAGGGTGTTGCCCCGGCTGGCCAGCAGGGCGAAATCGAAGGAAGCGATTTCGAACTCCAGTTGGGTCGCCAGCAGTTCCGCCTGGGCTTCACTTTGCAGATCCTCAATTTCCTCGGCGATTTGTTTGTCCAATCCGGCGATCTGGCTGGCGAACACCGACGCCCGCGATTCCAGGGTGGCCTGGGCGTTGAGAAAATCAGCCTGGGTCAGCAGGATCAGGGATTCCGCCTCGTCCAGATCATCCTTGGCCTGATCGATGGAGGCCTGGTTGTCGAAGTCGGAATAAATCCAGGCGTCAAGCAGGCCCAGTCCGCCCGACGTCACCGTACCGGTGACATTGGTGGCACCGGACGTATCAAAATCGATGGCGCCCGTGGAGGCATCGTAGCTGTTGAGAGTGAGATCCGTGACGGTATCCGATACGCCGGTCGGGCTGCCCGGATAGGCCGTATATTCGGCCAACGTGCCGACGGCTTCCTCCGAGATGGCGAAGCCGGTGTCCGATAGCCAATATTCGCCGCCGCCGTCGATAATGTAGTAGTCGGTGCCGAGATAGACGCCATCCACCTGCAACGTGTCGCCCGTCGAATTGTAAGGCGCAAACAAGGTTTGGGTCTGGTGAGACGTGCGGGAGAAGGATTCGATCAGGTTCTTTTGAAAATACAGACCATTGTCTTCAACGGAATCGGATGCCGCGCTCGCCAACTGATTAATTTTTCTCAGTTTGTTGTCCCATTCGACGGAAACTTCAGCGGCGGTAAGATCACCGGCTTCAAGGTCGGTAAGCTGCTGCTGCAAATAGTCCACATGGTTTTTAAGATATTGAAATTGGTCGAGCGCCTTGGAAATGACGCCGATCGCTTCGTTCACCCGTTCTTTTCTATCGATCAGTTGCGATTGTTCGCGCAACAATTTGTCGGCAATGGCGGTAGTGTTCGAGGCGCCCAGATTGGCCAGCGCCTTGTCAATTCGCGACGCGAAGATTTTTTCGATGCTTCTGGCAGCCGTCAATTGGGCGTTGCCGCCCCTTTGTATGAGTGCGTGCCCAATAGCCGTATTGCCGCCGGTGATGGTGCCGACGATACTGGCTGATGGACTAAAAGCTTCGATTGCCATTGGTTTCCGACCTCCTGTCGGCACGCAATGTAATGATCACACGCACCGGGCCGAGACCTTCTATCTCATTCGGGATTGGCCCGTTTCTTAACGATTTGTTAAGTATTACCAGAAATCTGGGCAAAATTCAATCTATCGGCTATGTTGGAGCGTGCGACAGCACCTTGAAAATCACGGACAAATACCCAACTATAAAATGGTAAAAGAGTCTGATTTTAATTAGGCAAAATGGGAAGATTGAATGTCTTCAAAATCGATATTCGATGACAGGCGTGTTGGCGAAGAACGGCGTCAACCGGAACCGGAGGCCGAACTACCGAAAAAGGCTGAACCGGAACGGCGGCAATCCACCGACCGGCGTGGGTGGCCGCATGGACTCATCCTCAGAACATCCGAATCCTATCAGGTGCTGGAAGATTGGCTGGATGAAAATTGCCAGGGAAAATGGGGGCTCGGTCTGGAAGATATGGACGATGCTCTGGCGTTGAAGAGCTTTAAAATCATGTTTGAGGATGAGGCGGATAAATCCCGGTTTGCCGCCAGGTTTTCGCGCCGCTGAATCAAGTATTCGACACAAATGACGGATTGTTCAGCGACATATCAAAAGATATTTTTCCGTCCATAAACTTCGCTGTTTTTGTGGATTTTCGGGAAACCGGAATTTTGGTCTCGATGCAGAAGTTGATAAGGGCTGATAAAATTTCATTTTCGCCCATCGGCACGTAGGACTGCACACCGTCTTTTTCCTGGATGCCGACATCGATTTCCAATGGTTTATCTTGGGTCACGCTATAGCTGACAACGAAACCTTTCGGCAGCGAACTGTCCCCGCTTTGAGCGAAGACATTCAGCACAGCCTGGAATTCATACTGTTCCATTATTATTCTGCGTACTTCGATCGCCATTGGTTGCCTGCGTTTCCGGTCACATAAAGCGGTAAAAGGATTTGGGCCATTGCCCTTTTTAGTCGCGTTTCCGTTGGTGAACTTCCGGCGGCACACTATCGATTGAAGAGGACAGTGGAAAGGGTGAAATGCGATTCCGGCTATATTAAACTGTTGATTTCATCGGATTCGGTGGAGATTATTTAACCAGCATGCTTCTACATTCTTGAACTGGAGATGGGTATTACAAAAAAGTTCGACGGCCGGTCCCTGGCGGACTACGCGGCGGCAGGTGTGGAAACGGTGCCGGGGATGCTGCAAAGCGGATCGGTTTCAGTCATCTGGTCGATTCTGGAATTGCAGGATGCCTTCGGCGTCACCGGTCCCGTGGCCGAGATCGGCGTATTCAAAGGACGGTTGTTCATTCTTTTGTGTCATGGATTGAACGATGGGGAACGGGCATTCGCCATTGACATCTTCGGTCAACCGCCCGGCTCGGACGCGGATATGAAGAAGGATTTCGAGCAGAACCTATCCCGTTTCGGGTTGGATGAAGGCTCGGTCGATATTCTGACCGCCGACAGCGGAACCTTAACCGGGGAAGACCTTGCCGCCAGGTTCGGTGGTCTAACGATCAGATTGTTCAGTGTCGACGGTGATCACAGTCTGGCCGCCGTTTCCCACGATCTGCATTTGGCCCGCCAAACGTTAAACCCCGGCGGTGTCATCATCGCCGACGATTTGTTCAACCCCTGGTATCCGACAGTGACGGAAGCTGTTTATGATTTTTTCAAATCCTCCGGACCGGACGGTCCCGACGATCTGGAGCCTATTGCCTTTATCGCCGCCAACGGACCCGTAGAGACCGGTGCCGCTAAATTGCTGATCGCCCGCAACAGTCACGCCGCGAAATACAAAGCAGGTCTGAAATTACTCAATCAGACGGATCTTAAACATTGTGATGCTTTTGCCGGACATGCTGACGTTCCCACGTTTTACTTTTCCGGCCAGCCTCAAAAAAATTCTCTCGACGGTGCCGTGAGAGAGATTTTGGATGAAATCGTCGCCGGATTATAAAACGCCGATCAATTGTCGGTGGATATGAGCCTGCCTTTGTACCGGGCCACATAATAGTTTTTGTCGGGCGTCCAATAACATTGCTCTTGGTCCGGGGCTACCTTCACGAAGTTCGCCTGCGGCGTCATTTTGTAATGCTGGGTGCATCCCAGGAAGTCGACGGCGAAGCCGGTGCTGGTTCGAACGATGGAACCTATCTCATCGCCATCGACTGTAATTTGCGGCCGCGTTCTCAAGAAACAATGACCGATCCGGTTGCCGCGGCAGGTGGTTTCCTCGCTGTCCGACACCTTGACGTGATAGATGATGTCCTCGACCACCAGAAAGCCGTCGTCGTCCAGCATTCGGCAGTCATCGTCAGGCGGTATTTTGCTGTGGGCGAATTCGCATTGGAACCAGACTTCCGCTTTGACCGGTTCTTTTTCGGCGCCGACGCCCGGCCACGGCCACAGGGTCCCCGTAACAATCATGGTTACCCCTGTAAACAGGCAGGACAACCATCGAATATGTTTCTGTTTCCGCGTCATTTTTTCTCGTTTTTATCCTGCTTTTCGCCACTGGAATATTCTTCGATCTTTGATTCTTATAATAGATTCAAAGTCTTGTCATATTTAAGGCGTCATCGGCAACGCAATTATTCACCTTTAGTGATATTTCAGATAAATCAATTTTTAATACTATAATATTTTTAAAACCATAAAAAATAGCAGAATATCTTGCAATAACGTAGAAGATCATATAAGTAATTGGGATTACTGATATTTCAGAATTTATGAATATGTTGGATAGTAGCAATTTAGATAATGGCTCCGGACTGATCCGGGATGGTGTGTACGGTAAAATCCGGACCGATATCCTGACCTGCGATCTGGCGCCCGGGTCCCGCGTTTTCGAAAACGATCTGGCGGAACGCTACGGCGTCAGCAAGTCACCGGTGCGGGACGCTTTGCTGCGTCTGCAGGAACAGGGGCTGGTAGAGGTTTTGCCGCGCAAAGGCTATTTGATCCGACCCATTTCCCTGGCCGACGCCAAAGACCTCTACGAAATGCGGTTGCTGCTGGAGAAATCCTGCATTCGCCGAGCGTGCGAATTCGCCACCGACGAAGAACTGGCGGAAATGGACAGGTTCCGCACGGTGTCCAACGACGGCAGTTTGGCGGAATGGATCGGCTACAACCGGGACTTCCACCGGGCCATCGCCACCTGTTCGGGCAATGCCCGCATGGCCAAAATGTCGGAAGAGGTAATCGATCAGTTCGACCGGCTGACCTTCATGGGCGTATCCAATCTGCGCACCGAAATGCTGTCCGATAAGTTGGTTGAGGAACATTGCGAAATCATTGATGCCTTACAGGCGCGCGATCGCTCAAAAGCGACCGGCCTGATTACGCGGCACATCAAGAAATCACAAAAACGGCTTTTTGCGGTGTTGGAAAACCCGCCAATCGTCGAATGAAAAAAGTGTACCAGGAATACTTTCGCCAATTTTCGCAAAAGTATTCCTGGTACACTTTTCAAAACGAACAAAAAGATAGACATCAGGAGAAGAATAAAAAGATGGTTCAAGGTACGCTCAAGGGACGTTTCGTAGAAATCACCGAACAAGGTGGTCCCGAAGTGATGCAGGTCAATACAGTCGATTTCCCAGCTCCCTGTGAAGGCGAGGTATTGATCCGGCAACAGGCCTTGGGCATGAATTTCCTCGATGTTTATCACCGCTCCGGCGCTTACCAAATTCCGCTGCCTTCGGGGATAGGTACGGAAGCCGCTGGAGTGGTCGAAGCCGTAGGCCCCGGTGTCACCGACGTCAAGGAAGGTGACCTGGTGGCCTACGGCGGCGGTTTGCCGGCCGGCCGCTTTATCCCCATCCCGGAAGGGGTGAGCAATGAAGTAGCCGGCAAGACCAAAGGCCCGACCCTGATTACAATTTAAATTTTATTGAAGGAGAGGTGCGTTTTGAAACCTTTCGATTTTTTTCAACCGGAAACCGCCGATGCGGCCGTTGACGCCCTGGCGGCACACAGCCCCAATGTGCGGATATTGGCGGGCGGTACCGATGCCGTGGTTGATCTGAAACATGTGCCGGAGTCTCCGGGGCTGGTGGTGGATGTATCCCGGCTGCGGGAACTCAAGGGAATCGAACTTACCGATGCAGGTCTCCGTATCGGTGCGGCTGTCACCCATACGGAAATCATGCAAGACGCGTTGATCAAGGAACACGCCCCGGCAATGATCGACGCCGCCCACACGGTCGGCGCCGTGCAGACAAGAAATCTGGGTACGCTAGGTGGTAATCTCGTGACCTGTGTGCCCTCTATGGACAGTGGGCCGACCCTGATGGCATTGGAGGCCGAAGTGACGGTCGTGGGCCCCACGGGTAAGCGGTCCATGCCGTTGGATGAGTTTTTCGTCGGCCCCCGCAAGACGATCCTTGAAAAGGACGAGCTCTTGCTGGAGATCGTGGTGCCCAAATCAAACCTCGGCAAACCGGCGAGCTTCATCAAGTTCGGTCTCCGCAAGGGCCAGGCTTTGGCGCTGGTCAACGCCGCGTCGGCATTGTGGATCGAAGACGGCAAATTAAAGGACGTAAGAATATCATTGGGCGCCGTCGCGCCGGTGGTGATCCGGGCATCCAAGGCGGAAGCCGTGTTGGAAGGTCAACCGGTGACGGAAAAGCTGATCGACGAAGCCGCCAAGATCGCCGTGACGGAAGCCAAGCCCATTGACGATTTTCGGGCGTCCAAGGAATACCGGAACGACCTAATCGAAGTCGGCGTCAGGCGTACCCTCAAGGCCGCCATCGACGCCGCCAGTATATAGTGGAGAGGACCAGTGGCTGAAATAACGATTACGGTAAACGGCGAGGAAAAAACCGCTTCGGTGCCCTCGGAAACCACCCTCCTCAAATTATTGCGTGAGGAGTTGTACCTGACCGGAGCCAAGCTGGGCTGCGACGTCGGCGATTGCGGCGCCTGTACGGTTTTGGTGGACGGCATGGCCGTGAACGCATGCCTCATGCTCGCCGGGCAGGCCCATGGCAGAGAGGTGCTGACCATCGAGGGGTTGGCGGATTCCCAAAAATTTCACCCCTTGCAGAAAGCTTTTGAAGATCTGGGTTCGCTGCAATGCGGTTTCTGCGGACCGGGGATGATCCTGTCCGCTAAATACCTCATCGACACCAACCCGAACCCCAGCGTCGACGATATCAAAGACGCCCTGTCAGGCAATCTCTGCCGGTGCACGGGCTATACCAAGATCATTGAAGGCGTTGTCGATGCCTGCAAGGAAATTGCCGGCGCTTCCGAACAGGCTGCCTAAGGGGGATTAAGGAGCAAGACGATGGACGAAAAGGTAAAAGTCGCGGAGCGGGAAACCACCCTGGAATCGCTACGGGAAGCCGATGAGGCATTGCGCCTGCCGGCGGTCCCCGAAAAAACCATGTTCCCCCTGGAGACCAAGACAGCGGAAGCCAGGGAGCAGACTCCGGCCGTGGGTCAACGGGCCACCCGCCCGGACGGTCGATTGCATGGGCTGGGACAGACCAAATATATCGACGATATGGCCTTCCCGGGCATGATCCACGCCAAGATCAAGCGGGCGGGCATCGCCGCCGCCAAAATCAAAAGCATTGATCTATCCGAAGCGGAAAAAATGCCGGGTGTCATGGCGACGCTGATCGGCAAGGAAATCCCGGTTAACAGCTTCGGGCCTTCTTATCAAGACCAACCCCTGCTGGCCGACGACATTGTCCGTCATGCCGGTGACGGGGTAGCCGCCGTGGCCGCGGTGACAGAACAGCAGGCGTTGGACGCTTTGGAAAAAATCAAGGTGGAGTACGAGCCGATAACACCCGTCTTCGATCCCATCGAGGCCATGAAGGACGATGCGCCCAAGGTGCATGAACCCAACGGTAATATTTACTCGTCCAAGACCATCAAGAAAGGCGATGTGGAAAAAGGGTTTGCCGAGTCGGACCATATTTTCGAAGGCACCTTTTCCACCCAGATGGTGGAGCATGTTCCTATGGAACCCCACGCCTCCATCGCCGAATGGGATGCCAATGAACGGGTGATCCTTCATTCCAGCCTGGGGCGAATTACCCTGGGCAGGGCGGATATGTCGCGGGTTCTGGATATGCCCATCAACCGCATCCGCATCGTGGCGACCGTCGTGGGCGGTAATTTCGGCGGCAAGAACGAAATCACCCAGGAACCAATCCTGGCGCTGCTGGCCAAAAAAACAGGCCGTCCCGTCAAGGGCGTGTATACGCGCGAAGACGAGTTCATTTCTTCGACCACCAGGCACCCTTTCATCATGGAATACAAAACCGGCATGTCGAAGGAGGGCAAGATCATGGCCCGCAAAGTGCGGCTGGTCTGTGACGGCGGCGCCTATTGTTCCTGGTCGGAGACCACTCTGGGCAAGGCCTGCATCCTGTCGGCAGGGCCCTACAATATCGACAACCTCCATGTGGACGCCTACGCGGTCTATACCAACAAGACCATGACCGGCGCCATGCGCGGCTTCGGTGCGCCACAGGTGTGCTTCGCTTACGAATCCCATATGGATGACATGGCTTCGGCGCTGGGTATCGATCCCTTGGAAATCAGACTGATGAACGCCTTCCACGAAGGATCGCTGAGCCCGACGGGCCAGGTTCTGGAAAGCGTCGTGGTCAAGGATTCGCTCCTGACAGCGACGGAACGGTTCGGCTGGAAGGAGTGGCAGAAATGAAGCATCGCGGCAAAGGCATCGGCTGTATGTGGTATCCCATCGGCTTTACGGTGGCGGCCAATCCGTCGGCGGCGACGGTCAAGGTCAATGAAGACGGCACGGCCACGCTCCTGACCGGCACCGTTGAGACCGGCCAGGGATCCCTGACCGTGTTGGGCCAGATCGCCGCCGAGGAACTGGGTATTTCCACCGACGATGTGCATGTGGTCTCGGCGGATACGGATGCGACGCCCATGGATACGGGCGCCATCGCCAGCCGGACCACCTATGTCACCGGCAACGCCATCAAGTTGGCGGCGGAAAAAGCCAAGGAGATTCTCTTCGAGGTCGCGGCGCCCATGCTGGACGTCATTCCCGACCAACTGGAAGCCGCCGATCGAAAAATCCGGGTCAAGTATTACCCGCAACGGAGCCTCTCCATTGCCGATGTGGCGCTCCAGGCCCAATTCGTTCAAGGCCGCCCGCCCATCGGCAGCGCGTCTTACAATCCGCCGACCGTGGGAATGGATCCGGAAACGGGCCAGGGCAAGCCCTTTTCCACCTACGTTTACGCGACGCAAGTGGCCGAGGTTGAGGTCGACGACGAAACCGGCGAGATTGATGTGATCTATATGTCCGCTGCCCATGACTGCGGCACGGCCATCAACCCCATGCTGGTGGAAGGCCAGATCCAGGGCGGAATTTCCATGGGCATCGGCTTCGCCATGCAGGAGGAAATGCTGTTTGACGATGACGGCCTGCAACTCAATCCCAACCTCACCAACTACATCATGCCCACCAGCCTGGACATGCCGGAGATCGACGTGGACATCGTCGAGAATTTCGACCCCACCGGTCCCTTCGGCGCCAAGGGCGTGGGCGAACCCACCGCCGTTCCGACGGCGGCGGCCATCCTCAACGCCGTTCACGATGCGGTGGGTGTGCGGATTACCTCTTTACCGGCAACGTCGGAGAAAGTCCTGAAAGCGATCAAGGAACAACGCGACGGCGGCCAAAAAGCCCTGCCCGCGGCGGAATAAATAATAAAACAAAAAATAATATCTTGAGGAACCTAAGGAGGTTGCCGTCACCGGCAGCCTCTTTTTTTTGAAGACCTATTCACTTCGCCAATTTCGTGCCGGTCGCCGGATCGAATGCCTGCCGGACGCGTATCAGCAGATCAATCAATTGCTCTTCGTCCTGCATAGCGATGTCGGCGAGGCTATCGGCGATCCATTTTTCATGATCGCGGGTCATTTTGTTGAATAATTTTTGCCCTTCACCAGCCATTTTGACCTGATAGCTGCGCCGATCACTGGGGCTTGCTCTGCGAACTACCAACTCTTCTTTTTCCATGCGGTCCAAAAGGCCCGTGATGTTCCCACCCGACGCCATCAGCAGATCGGCCAACTCGCCGATGGTCAGCCATTCACCGTCAAATCGATAAAGCTGAGATAGAACGTCGAAACGGGCGAGGCTCTGGTTGTGCCGGCGGCGAAATTGCCCGCTGATATGCGCCTCTATTGTCTTGGTGCATTTCATCAGCTGCAGCCAAAGCCGGACCGATGACTTTTCGGGTTCACACTTTTTCTTCATGCAGCCGAGTTTAATCCTTGATATATTATCTGTAAATATCTTATATATAAAATAAATTATCCAGGGAAATATTTATGCGTATCGTTGTGATCGGCGGCGGGCCGGCGGGGCTCTATTTTTCAATATTGATGAAAAAGACCTGGCCCGACTATGACATTACCGTGCACGAGCGAAATCGCGCCGATGATACGTTCGGGTTCGGCGTCGTTTTTTCCGATGAAACGCTCGGCAATTTTTTGTCTTACGATCCCGAATCTTACCAGTCGATCACGCAGACCTTCGCTTACTGGGATGAAATTGATTTTATTTATCACGGTGAGACTATTCGAACGCGTGGCCATGGATTCTGCGGTTGTGGGCGCGTCGAGCTACTGAATCTCCTTCAGGCGAGATGCCTGGATTTGGGCGTCGATCTGAAATTCGGATCGGAAGTCAACGATATTTCCCGGTTCGACGATGCTGATTTAATCGTCGGAGCGGACGGCATCAACAGTCTCGTGCGGGATACCTATCAAGAATATTTTCAGCCCGACATCGAATGGCGGCGCAATCATTTTGTCTGGTTCGGCAGCACCAAACCCCACGACGCCTTCACCTTTGACTTTGCCGAGAATGAGCACGGCATCTGGGTGTTGGGCGCCTATCAATATAACAATGATCTCAGCACCTGGATTATCGAAGCGCCCGAGGAAACCTGGAAGCATGCGGCAGGCGACGTCGAGGATCTGGGCGAGACAGAACTCATCGCCTACATGGAAAATTTGTGGTCGGACAAACTGCAGAACCACAAGCTGGTCGCCAATAAATCCGTCTGGCGTAAATTTCCCACCATTCGAAACAAATTTTGGCATCACAAAAACATCGTTTTGTTGGGGGACGCCCTCCATACCGCGCATTATTCAATCGGCTCGGGTACCAAGCTGGCGATGGAGGATGCCATTGCTCTGTTTGAAGCTTTCAAGGCGGAAGGCGCCGTTGCTGTGGCCTTGCCCGCCTTTGAGGCGGCGCGTCGAGAGGAAGTGGAGATCACCCAACACGCCGCCGATATCAGTGTCGTCTGGACCGAGAATGTGAAACGCTATTGGCATATGGAGCCAATTCAGGCGACCTATTCCATGTTGACCCGATCCAAGCAAGTCACCCACGAAAATCTACGGCTGCGTGATCCAGAATTTATTGAACGCGTCGAAAGCTGGTTCCGGGCCGAGCAAAACGAGCCGATAAAACCGGGCCTGCCGCCGATGTTCTTGCCGTTACAGTTGCGTGATATGCGGCTGGTCAATCGGGTGATGGTCTCACCCATGGATATGTATTCCTCGATCGACGGCACGGTGGGCGATTTCCATTTCGTCCATCTCGGCAGCTTGGCCTTTGGCGGCGCTGGGCTGATTTATTCGGAAATGACTTGCGTGTCGGAGGACGGTCGCATTACACCGGGATGCGCGGGTCTGTATCGGGATGACCATGTCACCGCCTGGAAAAAGATTATTGATTTCATCCATTTGCAATCGGATGCGAAGTTTTGTCTGCAAATCGGACATGCCGGCCGAAAAGGCTCTACTAGGATTGCCTGGGAAGGTATGGATAAACCTTTAAAAGATGGCAACTGGCCATTGATTGCACCGTCGCCGATCCCTTTTCTGCCGGAAAACCAAGTCCCTGTAGAAATGACGCGGGGCGACATGGATAACGTAAAATCCGATTTCGTGGCGGCGGCGCAAAGAGCCATCGACACCGGCGCGGACATGATTGAACTTCATATGGCGCACGGTTACCTGTTGTCGGGATCTTTAACGCCTGTCAGTAATCAGCGAACCGACGAGTATGGCGGCAATCTTGAAAACCGAATGCGTTTTCCGCTGGAAGTGTTCGACGCCGTGAGAGCCGTTTGGCCCGATGACAAACCGATCTCGGTGCGGATTTCTGCCACCGATTGGGTCGGCGACCGGGGCATTCAAGGTGATGAGGCGGTTGAGATCGCGAAGGTATTCAAGGACCATGGCTGCGACATAATCGACGTATCGGCCGGCCAGACGACGGCGGATGCAGAACCGGTCTACGGCCGGATGTTTCAGACATGGTTTTCCGAACAAGTACGCCTTGAAGCCGGCATGCCAACCATTGCCGTCGGCAATATCACAACCTGGGATCAGGTCAATACGATACTGGCGGCCGGGCGGGCGGATATCGTGGCGCTGGCTAGACCCCATTTAACCAATCCGCATTTTACCCTGCAGGCGGCGGCCTATTACGGCCACCAGGAACAACGTTGGCCGGACCCTTATCGGGCTGGACAGGATCAATCATCGCGCCTAGCTGCGCGCGACCGTGCCGACGAGGCCGGCCTCAAAAAAACCGCCCGTCCGGAGAGCCACCGGTTTTCGGCGCCTAACAAGATGGAATGACGGTCTTAACTGCCTCTTTTTCTTAATTCCCGACCGGGCTATAAATCCCCATGCCTGATTTTTCTTATGAAGATGGCGCACACCGACAAGGTTACCGGTTGATCGCCGGTATCGATGAAGCGGGACGGGGGCCTTGGGCCGGACCGGTGGTTGCGGCGGCGGCGGTGCTTGATCCGGCAATCCTGCCCGCCGAACTAACAAGTGGTCTGGACGATTCGAAAAAGCTCAGCGCCGCCAAGCGGGACGAATTGTTTGAATTAATAATTTCCCATGCAGATTTTGGCATTGGGCGGGCCGAGGTTGGTGAAATCGACAATTTCAACATCCTCCAGGCCACTTTTCTGGCCATGCAAAGGGCAGTCGAGGGATTGTCGATTACGCCCGATTTTGTCCTCATCGACGGCAATAGAATTCCCGATATTTCTTGCCCGGCGGAAGCCGTTGTCAAAGGCGACGGTAAGTCTTTGTCCATCGCCGCCGCCTCCATCATCGCCAAGGTCACGCGGGACCGGGAGATGAAAAAGCTGGGTGAAATGCATCCGGGATACGGCTGGGAACGCAATATGGGGTATGGGACCGCGGAGCATAAAGCGGGGCTGGAACAGCTTGGTGTTACCGATCATCACCGAAAAAGTTACCAGCCGATAATCAATATATTGAGTCGCCAAGAATCCCAATAGCTATATATTGAGGTTAGCGAATCCTTCTAAGTCATTGATTCCAAATAGTTCTTGACGCCGAGTCCGTCTCGACTCAGGATGCCGCCATGGCAGGCAAAACTAACACCAAAGCAAAGGTAAATCGGATTCTCGAAGGCGATAGCATCGAGATGATGAAAAAACTCCCGTCGGGATCGGTCGATGCGATCTTTGCCGACCCGCCCTATAACCTCCAGTTGGAAGGGGAACTGCTGAGGCCCAACAATTCGAAAGTCGATGCGGTTGATGATGAATGGGATCAATTTGAAAGCTTTGCGGCTTATGACAAGTTCTCCCGCGCCTGGCTGACCGAAGCCCAGCGGGTTCTGAAAAAGGACGGCGCCTTATGGGTGATCGGCAGTTACCACAATATTTTCCGTATCGGGACGGCCTTACAGGATCTGGGATTCTGGATTCTCAATGACATTATCTGGCGCAAGACCAATCCCATGCCCAACTTCCGGGGCAAACGGTTTACCAACGCCCATGAAACCCTGATCTGGTGTTCCAAAGACAAGAATTCCAAATACCGCTTTAACTACGATGCCATGAAAGCGCTTAACGAGGATCTGCAGATGCGCTCGGACTGGCTGCTGCCCATCTGCAACGGCGGTGAGCGCATCAAGAAAAACGGCAAAAAAGCCCATCCAACGCAAAAACCGGAATCCCTGCTCTATCGGGTCATCCTGGCATCGACGGAGCCCGGCGATGTCATTCTCGATCCCTTCTTCGGGTCCGGTACCACCGGCGCGGTGGCCCGCAAGCTGGGCCGGAATTATATCGGTATCGAGCGCGACAAAGACTATATCGCCATAGCGGAGGAGCGGATTTCCAAGGTGGTGGAGCCCCTGGACAAAAGTCTGTTGACCACGCCCTCCAAGAAAAGCGAGCCGCGCATCCCCTTCGGCTGGCTGGTGGAACGGGGCCTGCTGGAGCCGGGCACCAAACTTTACGATCATCGCAAGCGACATTCAGCCAAAGTCAGGGCCGACGGCTCCATTATCAGCGCCGAGCACCGGGGATCAATCCACAAGGTGGGCGCGCTGGTGCAGGACGCCGCCGCCTGCAACGGCTGGCAATTCTGGCATTTCCCGGTCGAAGGCAAGAAACTGGCGCCCATTGACTTGTTGCGTCAGAAATTGCGCGCCGAGTTAAATTGAGCGGCTTTTCCATCTTTGAGGCTTTGCCTCTACCGCCGGTATCCGTCGATATCATCGATATCGGGGCCCGCTTTATCGGCGAGGAGCGATACGCCTCAATCAGGGAACGGGGTGCCGCGCGGATAACCGGGTTCGAGCCCGACGAAGAACAGCTGGAAATCCTCAAAAACAAGTATCCCGATCAGACCTTCCTGCCTTATTTCATTGCCGATGGCGGTGAACGGGATTTTTTCATTTGTCATTACGGGGGGTGTTCGTCGCTATACGAGCCTGATCCCGATATCATCGATCATTTTACCGGCATTTCCACCAGCGAAGGATCAAACTTTCAAGTTGTTGATCAGATAAAAGTGGAAACGCGGCGGCTTGACGAGGTTGAGGAAATTTCCGCCTGTGATTATCTGAAAATCGATGTTCAAGGCGCCGAGCTGGATGTTCTCAAAGGATCGCGGGAGCTCCTCAATGACTGCCTGGTCGTGGAACTGGAGGTCGAGTTCGTTCCCATTTACAAGAACCAGCCTTTGTTCGCCGAGATCGAACTGTATTTGCGGGAAGCCGGGTTCTTTCTGCACCGCCTGATGGATGTTTCCGGGCGCGCCTACCGGCCGTTTCTCGCCAGCGGCAACATCTTCAAGCCCGTCTCACAGCTTTTGTGGGCGGATGCCGTGTTTGTCCGGCGCTTTACTGACTTCAACGGGTTGACGCCCGAACAGCTTCTCAAAATAGCCGTTCTGACCCACGAGCTTTATACCTCCGTCGATCTGTCGGCCCGCGCCTTGGCTCACTACGACGCAATGGCAAACACACCGTTGCAGGACCTCTATCTTAAAGAGATTAGCGAGAAGGGTGTCGAACTGTCGTTCCAAAATATTAAAGACTGGTCCGATTAGCCGGCCAGCCTTTAATTAAGAATTGGCCAAAATATAAAAGGCTGGTTCGATTGACGGACCAGCCTTTCAAAAATCTATCGGGATACAATTTACCGGGTGGGTTCCGGGTTTTCACCCGAGTAATCGTAAAAACCGCGGCCCGATTTGCGGCCGAGCCATCCGGCCTCGACATATTTCACCAGAAGCGGGCAGGGCCGGTATTTGGTGTCCGCCAATCCGTCGTGGAGTACCTGCATAATGGCAAGGCAGGTGTCCAGCCCAATAAAGTCGGCCAGTTCCAGCGGTCCCATGGGATGGTGGGCGCCCAGTTTCATGGAGGTGTCGATGGCCTCAACGGTGCCGACGCCTTCATAGAGGGTGTACACCGCTTCGTTAATCATCGGGATCAGGATGCGGTTGACAATGAAGGCCGGGAAATCCTCGGCGCTGACGGGAATCTTGCGGAGGCTTTGGACGAAATTTTTGACTGTCGCAAAAGTATCCACGTCCGTCGCGATACCACGGATCAGTTCGATCAACTCCATCAGCGGCGCCGGGTTCATAAAGTGCAGGCCGATAAAATGCTCCGGACGGTCCGTCGACGCGGCCAGCCGGGTTATGGAAATCGACGAGGTGTTGGTGGAAAGAATGGTATCGTCCCTTAACATCGGGCTAATCGTCTCGAATATTTTTGTTTTAACTTCCTCGTCTTCGGTCGCCGCTTCAATGACCAAATCAGCTTCACTCAAAACCGAATTGTCGGTGCCGGCCGAGATCAAATTCATGGCCGAAACCTGCTCCTCTTCCGACAACTTACCCCGGGCGACCAAACGGCCGAGGTTTTTATCGATCGTAGCCAGAGCATTCGTAATAGCGTCATCGGCAATATCGATAAGCTTCACCTGATAACCGGAAACAGCGCAAACATGTGCGATACCGATTCCCATCTGACCTGCGCCTATAACACCGACTACTTTGATATCATTGGTCATTTTCTTTTTCGCTCTTTCACTGTCACTGGGGGCAATTTGGTTCATTTAATCCACTTTTCTCAGTTGAAGGAAGTTATTTGTCGAGTTCCGCTTCTAATTCAGGTACGGCCTTGAACAAATCGGCGACCAAGCCGTAATCCGCCACCTGGAAGATGGGTGCCTCTTCATCCTTGTTGATGGCGACAATGACCTTGCTGTCTTTCATACCGGCGAGATGCTGGATAGCGCCGGAAATGCCGACGGCGATATAAAGTTCGGGCGCAACGATCTTGCCGGTCTGGCCGACCTGATAGTCGTTGGAAACAAAACCCGAATCGACCGCCGCGCGTGATGCGCCGACCGCCGCCCCCAAAATATCGGCAACTTTTTCAAGCATGACAAAATTTTCACCGTCCTGCATGCCGCGGCCGCCGGAGATGATGATCTTCGCCGCCGTCAACTCGGGCCGGTCGGATTTGGTCAGTTCGGTGCCGATGAACTCCGAAATTCCGGGATTGTCGGCAGCGGCGGTTTCGACGATGTCCGCACTGCCCCCTTCCGCTTCGGCGGCATCGAAACCGGTGGCGCGCACGGTGATGATCTTAACGCTGTCGGATGACTGCACCGTGGCCACGGCGTTGCCGGCGTAGATCGGGCGTTCGAAGGTATCTCCATCGACAATGCCGCTGATCTCGGAGATCTGTTGCACATCCAAGAGGGCGGCCACCCGCGGCATGACGTTTTTGCCGAAAGTCGTGGCCGGCGCCAGCACATGGGAATAATTGCCGGCCAGCCCTTGGATCAGCGGTGCAAAGGTTTCCGCCAGCGGATTGGCATAAGCACCGTCTTCCACCAGCAGGACTTTGGCAGCGCCGGTGATTTTGGCGGCTTCTTCGGCGGCGCTGCGGCAATCGGCGCCGGCAACCAGGATTTCAACATCGCCCAATTGGGCGGCGGCGGCGACGGTGTTGAAGGTTGCGCCCTTCAACGCCGCGTTATCATGTTCGGCTATGACCAGGACACTCATCAGATCACCTTGGCTTCGTTTTTAAGTTTGTCGACCAGTGCGGCAACGTCTTCGACGATGACGCCGGCCTCACGTTTGGCGGGCTCCTCGACCTTCAAGGTCGTTAGCCGCGGCGCCGTATCGACGCCCAATTCATCCGGCGTCATGGCATCAATCGGTTTTTTCTTGGCTTTCATAATATTCGGCAGGGATGCGTAGCGGGGCGTGTTGAGGCGCAGATCAACGGAAATGACGGCCGGCATATTGATTTTCACCGTTTCCAGTCCGCCGTCGATTTCACGGACAACGCTCGCTTTGCCGTCGCTTAGTTCGAGTTCCGACGCGAAAGTGCCTTGGGGCCAACCCAGCAGGGCGGCCAGCATCTGGCCCGTTTGATTGGAATCGTCATCAATGGCCTGTTTGCCGACGATAATCATATCCGGCTGCTCTTTATCGGCTATCGCTTTGAATATTTTGGCCACCGCCAAAGGCTCAACGTCATCATCCGTGGTCACATGGATGCCGCGGTCGGCGCCCATGGCCAAAGCGGTTCTGATGGTTTCTTGGGCCTGTTGCGGACCGATGGAAGCGGCAATAAGTTCTTCCGCCGTGCCGGCTTCCCGGAGGCGAATCCCCTCTTCGACGGCAATTTCGTCGAAAGGGTTCATGGACATTTTTACATTGGCCGTTTCGACACCGGTCTGATCCGACTTAACCCTGATCTTGACGTTGTAATCGATGACCCGTTTTACTGCGACGAGGATTTTCATGTCTATTCCTGTGAACCAGCTGTCAAAGTTCAAAAAACAATAAATCGGTATTGGAATTCCGAATTTCTGCAGTGCACAATATAAAGTAGATTCCAACCTGTCAACGTTGCCTTGGTAACGATTGGCAACAGCGTGATACAGATTCTAACCCCATCTAAACTTATAATAATTAAAGGAAAACCGGGACAGGCGTGGAATTCAACGGTTATCGCCTGGTTGCCAGAGAATATCCTGCATTCCGTTGTCATTGAGGCATCGCGCCAATACGAATAAATGATCGGAAAGTCGGTTTAAATACATCAGAGCCAGGGGGTTTAAAGGTTCCCGATTCGCTAATTCAGCGGTTAATCGCTCGGCCCGGCGCGAGATCGTGCGGGCGATATGAAGCTGGCAGGCGGCAGGTGATCCGCCGGGAAGGATAAAGGACTTTAACGGAGTCAGATTGACATTCAAGCGGTCGATTTCCTGCTCCAAACGGTCAATTTGAGCCTGAGATATACGCAGTTCCTCCGTTTCCGGGCGCTCTTCGTCGGTTGAAACCGGTCTGGCTAGATCGGCGCCCAGGTCAAATAAGTCGTTCTGAATACGGCCCAGCATCGCATCGGCATCATCTAAAGCCAGGGGCGAATCCTTCCCGGTATGCAGCCGGGCGGCTCCGATAAACGCGTTGGCCTCATCAACCGCGCCAAAGGCGGCGATCCGGAGGTCAGATTTGGATACCCGGGCGCCACCGGCGAGAGACGTCATCCCTTCGTCGCCACCCCTGGTGTAGATTTTATCCAATGTAACCATTCGGCAAAATTCCCGGTTGAGTTAAATTATGGTGATCGGGGAACGAATAGTAAAATAGCAAACAGCAGTACGGCAAGGATTTGAAGCGCCACCCGGGCCTGCATCATTTTATTTCGGAACCGGGGGGAAAACCGCCCGTTGGAATCTTTGGAACCGCCCATGGCGATAATGCCGGTAAATAAAACGGCGACAATGGCCGCCAGCACCACCAAAATAAGCGTCGGAATAATATTCAGTAAAGTCGCCAACTCCCTCTCGCCCAGCTTCCATACGTCATAGCGTCGGCATCATAGCGCCGGCGGAATAAAATTGCATCGGCAGATGCAGTCTTGGGATTATTGACTCTATTCTGATTTTGCACCCGGTGTGGTGACCGGGATCAAATAGGTCGTATCGGATTCTTCCTTTGGCGCACGTGGATTTTCCACCAGCGTTTTCAACACCTGGGTCAGATAAAGAACCACACCGCGCCGATATTCCTCCAACACGGGCGACCAGGATACATAGAGTTTTCCATTGACCTCATACTGGGTGACATCTTCGTTGTCGGCTACTTCGTTTATCGCACGGGCCAAGTTGGGAGATTCCCCGGCATAGACCCAGGCGGGTTTAACGCCGCCATGCCAGACAATGTAGACACCGCCGACACCGTCTAGATTGGCTTCGTCCGTGTCCAACTGCAATAATTGATAAAATCCGCCCTTTGGCGACCGGACCCATTTCGGGTCAATCGGATTGGTAATTTTGGGGCGATCAGTTTTATCACCAAATAGCGACATTGTGATTCGATTCTCTCAAAAGGCGACAATTTTTGACTATTTTCAGGATTTCAACGTCTAGCGAAACCTGTTGATAACCCTAATAGCAAAATAATTAACAAAACCTGAGCAAATTTTGCTAAACAGCCGACAAATATCAAGATTTTTTGCCGATTGTTAACTTTTTGAAGCTAAGTTCCTTGTTGAAATTTTTTATCAACGACACAACTTCATTGGGCAGTGAATTTCTGAATATTCGATAGATCAGTTTCATCCCCGTAGATAGCAATGCCAGAATGACATTTCCGATGCGGCGGTGTATGTTTAGCTTAGATGTTAATTCCAGGAGGACCGAATGTTCTTTGACCAAATCAAAGAAATTGAAACAGCGATTAAGCAACTCAGAGACGATTTAGTAAATATCGGCAAAGGTGTCGATGATCACTTTGAACAACTGGACGATATCGCCGCGCATGTCATCGCCGTGGAAGCGGTGATGGTTGAAGTATTAAAAAAGACGGAAGTCGATGCCGATGCAATTAAGGCTTGGATTGTCGACGTAACTGAAACCAGCACCGGCAGGGAAGGCGGCAGCGAAAAAGCAAAAATCATTGTCGAAAATCTTTTAGCCGGAAAAGCGGCTCCGGAATATGAAGCGGCTCCGGAAAATGAATAGCGTGTAGCCGAATTTTCGAATTTGAAGAATAGGGCGTTGGCTTAACCGGTCAGCGCCTTTTTCAATGCCCGTTAGGACTTAAAAATTAACCGCACTTGGAATAGGCGCAACTGGTGCAGGTGTCACACCCTTCCTGCCGGATCAAGCTCGCTTGGCCGCATTTGGGGCATTGCCGGAATCTGGTATCGGTAATTTCATCCCCGCCGGAGGCAGAGGCATCGTCCTGTAAATTCACCACTTTTGGATTGGCCTGAAGCGCATCTTCCTCCAAGGCCCCAGGTGCCGGCAGGAAGCCGATGACGATCATATGTTCCTCCAGGACGCCGCCGATAGCCGCCAGCAATGACGGCACATAGCGGCCGTTCATCCATTGTCCGCCCCTCGGGTCGAACACGGCTTTTAATTCCTCTACCACAAACGACACGTCGCCGCCCCGTCTGAAAACCGCCGAGATCATGCGGGTCAGGGCCACTGTCCAGGCGTAGTGCTCGGTATTCTTGGAGTTGATGAAGACCTCGAAAGGCCGCCGCCGCCCGTCCTGAATGATATCGTTGACGGTAATATAGAGGGCATGGTCCGATTCCGGCCATTGCACCTTGTAAGTGGAACCCGGCAGGGCTTCGGGACGGTCGAGGGGTTGGGTGAGGTAATGCAATATTCCCGAATCACCCTGGTCTTTGGGCTTGGCCTTCATTCCCGGTTTTGATCTGGCGGGCGCAACGAGGGGAAGCTCGGCCTGTTTGGCGTCGACGGTTTCAGCCGCCTTTTTTTCCAATACGGCGCCGGTTACTTCATTGGGACGATAAGTCGTGCATCCCTTGCACCCCATTTCGTAGGCTTGGAGATAAATATCCTCGAAATCTTCGAACTCAATTTCTTCCGGGCAATTGATGGTTTTGGAAATCGAACTGTCGATAAATTTCTGTACCGCAGCCTGCATCACCAAATGATCGCGGGGAGATAGTTGTTGCGAATCGACGAAGGCTTCCGGCAGGGGCGCTTGATCGCCTTTGAGACGCCGGAAAAGCCGATAGGCGAAATCGGATACTTCTTCATCGCGTCTTCCGCCGTCCGGCGTCATCACGTGCCTTGTATAGGAGAAGCTGAACACCGGTTCCAGGCCCGAGGAAACGTTATCGGCGAACAACGAAATGGTTCCCGTGGGCGCGACCGAGGTTAGCAAGGCGTTGCGGATACCATGCTCGGCAATGGCCGCCCGAATATCCTCGTCGGCATTAACCAGCGCTTCGCCCGCCAAATAGGCATCCTTATCGAACAACGGAAATACACCCTTTTCCTCGGCCAATTCGATGGAGGCCAGATAGGAGCTCCGCTGGATCGTTCTGACCCATCGTTCCGTCAGTTGCACGGCTTCAGGTGAACCATAACGCGCGTCGCACATGATCAAGGCATCAGCCAGACCGGTGATGCCGAGGCCGATACGTCTTTTGGCCTTGGCTTCATGTAACTGGGCGTCCAGGGGAAAGCGCGATACGTCGATGGTGTTGTCCATCATTCTGATGGCGGCGAAGACGATATCTTCCAGCGTTTCGGACTTGATTTCGGCATTTTCGGTAAATGGATCATCAACCAGCTGCGCCAAATTGACCGAGCCCAGTAAACAGGCCCCGTAGGGCGGCAAAGGCTGTTCGCCGCAGGGGTTGGTGGCATGAATGTTTTCACAATAGGAGAGAGGATTCAGCCGGTTGATACGGTCGATGAAGATCACGCCCGGCTCGGCGAAAGCGTAAGTCGACCGCATGATTTTTTCCCACAATTCCCGGGCGGGCAGACTGCCGTATATGGTGCCGCCGAAGGTCAGCTCCCAGGTTGCATCCTCCTTCACCGCCGCCATGAAGGCGTCGGTTACCAGCACCGACAAATTGAACATCCGCAAACGACCGGGTTCTTGCTTGGCGCCGATAAAATCCTCGATATCCGGGTGGTCACACCGCATCACGGCCATCATGGCGCCCCGCCGGGATCCCGCGCTCATAATGGTGCGGCACATGGCATCCCAGACATCCATAAAAGACAACGGTCCCGAGGCGTCGGCGCCGACACCCTTAACCAGTGCGCCTTTGGGGCGGAGCGTCGAGAAATCGTAGCCGATACCGCCTCCTTGCTGCATGGTCAGGGCGGCTTCTCGTAAACTGTCAAAAATTCCCGACATATCGTCGGGGATATCGCCCATGACGAAACAATTGAAGAGAGTTACGTCCCTGCCCGACCCGGCGCCCGAAAGAATTCTTCCGGCCGGCAAAAAACGGAAATCGCTCATTATTTTGTAGAAACGTTCGGCCCAATATTCCTTTTCTCGCTCCGGCTGGGCAAGGGCATCGGCGACCCGCCGAAAGCTGTCATTCAGGGTCTTATCCACCGGTGTGCCATCGGCGTCTTTAAGTCGGTATTTCATATCCCAGATTTGCTGGGAAATAGCGGCAACGGGCGCCATTGGGCCTGCCTTTCCAGATGAATTGAATTGCCGTATGCCTGAATACCTAATTTTAGGCAGATGGCGTCATGGGGTCAACAAAAAGTTCTTGTTTTGTTTCCACCAGCTTATCCCCAGGGAAGATGGCAATAACTCATTGTTTTTAATTTATTATTTTTGTTTTTCCCGGTATCCACAAAGGGAGAAAACGGGTTTTCGGTGGATGAGAATGGTCAATTGCGCTCGGCCACATCCGTTTGGTCGATCCCCTTGAATCCGCCTTCGATTTCCAGTTCACGGGATTTCGATTCGATGGCGTTTTCCAGTGCCGCCATAAAGGTCTTTCGGTCCAAATTGTCGGCAATTTGCGGCAGAAACTCGATAATCACGGTGCCGGGTGTTTTGAGAAACTTCCGGCGGGGCCAGAATAGGCCCGAATTGAGCGCAACCGGAATAACGGGCATGCCGATTTGCTTATATAGGGCGGCGACGCCAGGGTGATATTTCCGGGACATACCAGCTTCGACCCGTGTGCCCTCCGGAAAAATAACCACCGACCGGCCTTCTTCGAGATATTTTTTGGTCAAGGATATCATTGATCGCATGGCGCCGGCGCCGCCGTCCCGGTCGATTACCACATGACCGCATTTTCTCATATACCATCCCCAGAACGGAATGCGCAGGAGTTCCGATTTCATGACATAGACGTTGTCCGGATGAAACCAGAGAAAAAACATGGTGTCCCAGACGGACTGGTGTTTGGTCGCGTATAAAACCGGTTGGTCCGGCAGGTTTTCCCTCCCCCTGATTTCCATCTTGATATTGAGGATGTGCAGCAAAACAAAAATACCGTTCGACCATTTTGCAACTATGCGACGGAAAGGTTTTACCGGCAACGGCGTGAAAAATGCCAAAAACAAAAGCATAAAAGCCGTCCAGAAAATAAAAAGGACGTTGAACAATCCGGATGCCAGAGAAAGACGGAATTTTCGCATTATGAATTTTTTCTATTGAATAAACGCTGCCCAGCCATTCTGACGACGGCAACCAAGTACTTCATATACTCGCTTATTATCAGATTCGCCGTGCCCGGCCAAATCCACCAATCCTGCCGCTTGAACTGATCGGGATAAACAACGTGGGGAGTGATTTCGATATTGGGCATGAGATAATGAAATTCCATTAGACTGCGCGGCATATGGTAACTGGCGGTTACCAGTCGAATGGATTCATAGCCTTCCGATTTTATCCATTTGGCCGATTCAAAGGCGTTTTCCATCGTACTGCCGGCGCGATAGTCGAGAACGATACAGCACTGGAGTTCGGCCTCGTTGCGCTGAGACAGTTCCAACAGTCGTTGCACATCGACGCCTTGGTATACACCGGTGATAAATAGCTTTTTGCCTCTTTTTTCCGAAAGCTCGATCAACCCGGCATCCAGCCTACCACTGCCCCCGGTCAAGACGACGATGGCGTCCACCGGATTGCCAGCCGTCTTCATCTCGTTTGAACTGTGAGGAATTTTATCAACAAAATCCAAGAGCCCGGACACCCAGAAGCCAATCGCACCCACCAGTATGATGAACAAAACGAACTGTCTGATACTGGAACGCCGGGATTTCTTTCGATGGCCGGTTATCATTCGCTAAACCATCTTGGCAAGAGTTCTCAGCACCGTAATGCGGGCGGTAATCATCGCGATCAAGGCGACCGTCGGCGCCAACAGGCTAAGGCTAACCCAAATGGGAAGGTCCAGATTAATCGCCGGCAGCAAACCGGATTCCAATCGACTGGAGACGAAAACCAGAAAATACAAGACGGGAACGGCAAGGACGACCCCGACAACACCGCCCTGCAGACCGGTCACCAGAGCCCGGAAGGCAAACTGCCGGGCGATATAGGCGTCCCGGGCGCCGACCGAATGAAGCACGTCGATGGTGTCCTTGTGCAATCCCAATCCGGTGCGGGTGGCGAAAATGACCGTTCCGGCGGTGATCAGAGCAATCAGCGAAACGATAACCAGGGCGACGATCTCCGCCGAGCGCATGGTCTGGACCAGTCCCCGCAGCCAGATGCTGTGATCGTCAACGGAAACTCCGGCGACATGCCGGTTCAACAAATCCGAAAGCTTTCCGGCACTGAGATCGGTGCTTCTGTCCACCGTTACGTCGATGATCAAAGGCAGGGGCAAGCCCTCCGCGTCGGCCGCGGATCCGAGCCAGGGCTTCAAGAGATCGGCGACTTCATCGCGGTCAATGGCGTCGGCGCGTGCCACCCCATCGGTTTTGCGGAGCAGGCCCAAAGCGGTGCTGATCACCTGTTGATCGGCGTCAGTCGATTCGGCAGCGGGAATCTGCACCGTCATGGTGTCGCGTATATCGCGGCTGAACTTCCCGGCCATGGTATCGAGAATCATGATGCCAGCAACCGACAACGCCGCCAGGAAAACCATAAAGGAGATCAGCCAAGGTAGAAAACGATTGGAATCGTCTTTGTCGAGGGCGATTTCCGACCGGCGCAACAACATTCAGACGATCCCTTCCCGATTGGTCGACAGAAGGTCTTCGCCGTCTGAATTCTCCGCTGTATCGACAGGAGAGGTTTGGTTGGCGGCGGGCGAATCGCCGGCGGAATAATCGACTGATCCCGGTTGCCCGATCACGGCCAGACGGCCGTTTTCGAGTTTCAGGATCGGGCGGTTCAGCTCCCGGATCAGTGATTCATTGTGGGTGGCGATAATGACCGTGGTACCCAATCTATTGAGTTCCTCGAACAAATGCATCAGCCTGGCGGCTATTCGGTTATCCACATTGCCGGTTGGTTCGTCGGCAAAAAGTATTTTCGGACGGGCGATCACCGCTCTGGCGATGGCGACGCGCTGTTGCTGACCGCCGGATAAAGTGGGGGGACGGGCCTGCATATGATCGTCCAGAGCGACCCAGGTGAGCAGCTCTTCCACATGTTTGCGGATTTCCGAATCGCGGACGCCTGCCACCCGCAGGGGCAGGGCGACATTCTCAAAGGCCGTCAAGTGAGGTAATAGGCGAAAGTCTTGAAAAACAACGCCGATTCGCCGTCTTAGTTTGGGCAGTTCCCGGCGTGGCAAGGTGGCGACATCGCGCCCAAAAAGCGAAATGATTCCCCGGGATGGACGTTGGGCGACGTACATCAAGCGCAACAGGGAAGACTTTCCGGCTCCCGATGGCCCGACTAAAAAGTGAAACGAACCTGTGGGTAGGGTAAATGAAATGTCCTGCAGCACCTCGGGTCCCAGGCCGTATCGCAGTCCCACATTCTCGAATCGTACGACTTCACTCATCCTATATTTCAATTCTCGCAGCTAGAATTACGGTTCGATCAATGGCCACACAATGGCACGTTGGCCGTTGATTCGTCCAGCGCTGCATGGGTGAACAGCGGTCTGCCGATTTTTAACACTTTGCCAACAATTTGGTGCCTAAATAGGGCCACTTGCGTTGCTAACAGCATTTACCTATAAGTATCAACAACGTAATTACAACGGCTGCCGATGTATTTTACCTGTCCATCCTGTTCGACGGCTTATAATGTCGATGGCGCCATGATCGGAAACCATGGCCGCGTCGTCCATTGTTTCAATTGCAATCACAGTTGGCATCAGTATCCGGTTGTGGACCCGCCTCAAGCGGCGCCGCAATTCGCGCCACCACCACCGCAATATGCCGCGCCGCCGCCGCAATATGGCGCGCCGCCGCAGTATTATGGACCACCGCCAACCCATTACGCGCCCTATCCGGAATATGCCCCCCCGGGGTCTCCGGCACCTCAGGCGCCCCCGCCAGCACCGGAACCCGAGCCAGAACCGGAACTCGAACCAGAACCAGAACCCGAGCCAATTCCTGAGCCGGAACCCGAGCCAGAACCCGAACCGATACCGGAAGAGGATTTGCCCAGCGACGAAGAGCTGGATGATATGCTCGGGATGGATGATGTCGAGGAAATGGACGATACCGCTTCCATGGCAGCGGCAGCCAAATCGGATATGACCGAGATCGATGAGGACGAACTCGAAAATCTGCCCGATCCCGAACCGCTGGATTCGTTCCACGCGGAAAGTGCCGACGACGAGTTTGATGAGGATTTTGATCCCGAGGATTTGCCCGACCCTGATCCCATTCCCGCTGTATTCGGAACGTCCAAGGACGGTGCCGAAGGCGGGCGAAGCTTCAAGGGTCTAATAATCGGCTTGGTCGTATTCCTTCTTTTGGGAGGCATCATCGGAGGATCGGTTTTTGTCCGCGAAACGGTGGTGCTGTTCGTGCCCCCGGCCAATGCCTTTTATGATCTGATCGGCCTGCGTGTGATGATCCCGGGTGAAGGATTGGCAATTCAGAAATCCAAAACCACACGGGAAAACCAGGAGGGTAAGGAAGTCATCGTTGCCAGTGGCGAAATCGCCAACATTACGGACGAAGTTCGGCCGGTTCCCATGATTCTGGCCCAAGCCATTGACGCTGAAGAACAGATTGTTCAGACCAAATCCGTCTCGCCGTCAAAAAGTCAGCTGGAACCCGGCAAGAAAATAAATTATGCGATCGTGTTCAAGAAACTGGTGCCGACGGCGCGCTATATCAGCGTAACCTTCGGGGAACTCGAACAACCTGGCGAAGGCGATAACGCAGAAGAAAAATCCGAAGAGTCGGAGCAGAAAGAAGAAAAATAATCTATTTCCACCGGTCAGCCTAAGGCGTTCGATCGGGAAATTATTTCCCTACGGGGATTATTTTACCGATTACCCATAGTCCAAATTTTCATAACCCATTGATTCTAAGGCGGGAAATCTGAAAGCTTTCCGGCATATTTATTGCTTTCCTTAATAAAACCGCCCGCGCGAATGCAGGCTGGATAAAGAGGGGAGCATTACATGGAAACACTCAACATAAACAAGCCAGAGCCGCCGCCGCCACCGGCCGTTTTGAACCAAGACCAAAGGCAGGTCAGCCAGAATTGGGTCGATGCCCGAATTCGGATTTATAATCTCAAAAAAGAGCTCGCGTCGACAATTGTCGCGCTGGCGTTGCGCTGGCATGACAGAGAAGGTTAGAGTGCGGCATTCGTGAACAATTACTCCGGGGAAACTCAATGCGCCTTAATCTCGGCTGCGGCAATAACCAGCTGGACGGCTACGTAAACGTTGACAAGCAGGTAGCCTGCAACCCGGATCAGGTGGTCGATTTGGAAAAATTCCCCTGGCCATTCGACGACAATTGCGCCGAAGAAGTGGTAATGAGCCACATCCTGGAGCATCTCGGAGAAACCTCGGAAACCTATTTATCAATCATTCAGGAATTGTACCGCATCTGCGAAAACGGCGCCTCCGTCGATATTAAAGTACCTCATCCCAGGCACGATGAATTTGTCAACGACCCGACCCACGTACGCGCCATCCTGCCGGAACAGTTTCAGTTATTCTCGAAAGCCGCCAATCGGGAATGGCGGGAACAGGGCTACGCCAACACGCCGTTGGCCGACTATCTGGACGTTGATTTTGAAACCGAAGATGTCCAATGGACGCCGGACGACAAATGGATACAGAAGCTCCAAGATGGCGAGGTTTCATCCGGCGACTTGGCCGAAATGGCGCAGCACCAATACAACATTCTCAAGGAAATCCACATCCGGCTGAAGGTGATCAAATAGGATTCGGTGCCTAAAACCGCTTCAGCAGACGCTCGATATATTCCAATTCCAATTCCGGCCGCCAGAGGTCGCCGGCGCGGCGGCGCAGTTCCTTAAGAATTTCGCGGGCGCGCTGCATTTCGCTCTCCCCGGGGATTTTCACCCGTCCCGTGGCGGTTCCCTGCTGGCCTTCCTCCTGAGCCGGGCGTCCGAAGGGATCACGGTTACCGGGTCGCAAGCCTCTAAGGCGGGGACCATTGAAAAATCCGAACCGCCCGCCCTGACGGCCCCACTGGCCGCCGTTCTGCCGCCCACGGCCCATTCTTTGCGCGAAGGCGCGGGCCGAATTGCGGGCGCCCTGCCGCAGCGCATCCAACGCCCGGGATTGAGGGTTAATCGATTGGGAGGGTTTGCCGCCGCCCAGTGCCTGTTCGGATTCCCGCATGGCGCGCTCGGCCTCTCCAAGGCCTTTCGGAATTTTGCCCATCATTTCACCGAAACGGCGCATCAGTTTACCCAATTGCTTGCGGATGCCCTCCTGCTCTTTCAGGCCTTCCGCCGCTTTCGGTTCCCCCTTTTGGCCGTTTTTCCCCTGGTTGCCTTTCTCGCCTTTGCGGCCGTCTTTACCCGCTCCGCCTCGTCTCGTCCGCCGGTAGGTATCGTCCAGCAACTTCTGTTGTTTCCGGATGATGTCTCTTAGCTCCCGCATGCCCTTTTGCGCTTGCCGCGCCCCCTGGCTCATGCGTCCGCCTTGGGCCAGCGCGCCGCGCAGATTTTCCAACATGCGCTGAAGTTCCGCCATCAGTTGTTTGGCGGCGTCGCGTGAACCCTGGCGCAGTAATTCGCGGGCCCTGTCCAGAAGCCGCTGTAAGTCCTGGTTGGTCATGGTTTGGGCGTTGGGGTCGAGGGGTGAGAGCTGTCCCCGTTGTTGTAATTCCCGCATCAGTGAAGACATGAACCGGTTCAAGGCGCGTTGGACTTCCGCCATCAGGCGTTCGAGTTCTTCCGTGCTGGCGCCCCTCTCCAGCGCATCCATCAGCTTTTTCTGCGCCGCCCGTAAATCCATGCCGGCTGTTGCGGCCCGCCCTTCCTCGATTCTGAGAGCTGTATCCCACAGCATTTTCTGAACCTGGGCGACGGCGGTTTCCCGCTTGTCCCGCCGCAGCCTTTCTCTGGCGATCCGCAGCGTCAGGTAGACGACATTATCGCCTTTCAATTGCTCCGGCTCTTCGGTCAGCTGATCCAGTTTAAGTATGGCCAGCCGGCGGTCTCGCGTTTCCGCCGTCAGGCCTTTGCGGATTTCGTAAATCTCCTTGGCGGCGGGATGACTGAACCGGCGCTCCGGCAGCACAACCGGCTCCACATTGCTGATCCCGGTCTGTCCTATTTCATCGGTAGCCAGCAAATGAACCAGAACGGGCAATCCCGCCCAGACATGGGATATCAGATCGTGATTGGACCTGCCTTGGACGTGTAATTTTTGCTGACCGGGTAAGGGCAGACGCAGGATAATTTCGTCGGCGCCTCCCGGGATGGCCTTACCGTCGAGCCGCCTGAGGGATGCCGTCACCTCGGTAACGCCGTAATCATCCTTGGCGGAAAACGGCAAATTGAGCCTCAGTTGCCGGGTGGCGTTCGGCGCCGCGGTAAATTCCGTTACCGGCGGTTTATCCTGGGCCACATCGAGGGACCAACCGGCAATTTCCCGTTTGTTTTGCACGATGGCCAGACGGTTGCCGGTCTTTATATCCATTTCCAAATGGTAAGCGTCCGCTTCGATCCGGTTAAACGGTTTCTCGTTTTGGTCAATTTTCAGACTGGGCAGGGCGCCGCCGCCATTGACCTGGGCCAATAGGGTGCTGCCTGCCGGAACGGCAAGTGATGATACGGTTTTTTCCCCTGAGGCATTTTTCCCGGGGGCATTTTTCCCTGGGACATTTTTCCTTAAGGCTGTTTTATTGCCCAGGTGAATGACCAAAGGTGGATTACCGGTATAGGCCGGTGGCGTGATCCAGAGGCTTATGGTGACCTGTTTGGTAAAGCCGAGGGCGTTCAGTTCCGGCAGCAGGGCTCTGCCCAGCCGGTTGAACCCGTCGGCGCCGGCCGCCACCATGCCAATGACCAGCAACAGTGCGATGGCGGCCCGTGAAGCCCAAGGGTCGCGCCTGGCGAGGCCGGCCTGCGGCGGTTTCAGGCGTAGTCTGGCCGCCGCTTCAGCCATACGATTCTGGTGTTCAGCCCATAAGATGACGGCATTGGTGTCGTTTGCTCCGGTGGCCAGCTTGTCGTCTATTGCCGTCAGGGGACGGTGATCGAGACCGCTCGACTGTTCGATACGGTGACGCGTCTGCAATTGGCGGATGAAGGGAAGACCGGAAAACGCTTTATACAGTGAAATGAAAAAAGCCACCAGAAAAGCAATGACCAGCGCGCCATGAAGCCATACGGGCAGATAGGAGAATAGATTTAGAAGAGCAGCAGCGGAGAAAACACCGGCCAGGGCCGTCGCCGGCCACAGGCCCGGCCACAAATGCTCCCACAGCAGGCTGGCTCTGGCCAGGGCCATGAGGGTCTTATAGGTGGGTCCGTGATTTCCGCTCAAATTACGTCCCTAATCATGATTATGTATCGTTTTCCGCCGTCGGCCTCCAGTAAGGCCTAAACCGATCACTCAATCCAGTTTGGCAGATTTTCGTACTCTAACATAGTATCTACCGTCATCCGCTCGCGAATAAGTGAAAAATCGCCGTTTCTGACCAGGACTTCCGGTATCAACGGGCGGCTATTGTAGGTCGACGCCATGACCGCGCCATAAGCGCCGGCAGTCCGGATCGCCAGCAAATCACCGGCTTCCAGCGGCGGCATGGGATAATTGGTGGCGAAGGTATCGCCGGTTTCGCATACCGGACCGACGATATCGACATTCTCCAGTCGAACGCCGTTACCCGGTTCTTTAACCGGCAGGATATCGTGCTGGGCATCATATAGCGATGGACGCATCAGATCGTTCATGGCCGCATCGGTAATGACAAACCGTCGGGTGGCGCCTTCTTTGACGAAAACTGCCCGGGTGACCAAAAGCCCCGCATTGCCGACAATAACACGGCCCGGTTCGAACAGAAGGTCGATCCCCATATCTCCCAGGGTTTCCGACACCACCCGACCGTATTCTTCCGGCGATGGCGTTGATGACCCGTCATAGGGAATGCCCAGACCGCCACCCAGATCGAGGCGCCGGATGTCGTGCCCGTCGGCTTTCAAGATCGCAACGATATCCCGCAGACGGATGAAGGCATTGCGAAAGGGGTCCAGATTGGTCAACTGGGAGCCGATATGGATCGCCAGACCGACCATTTCGATATTGGGCATCCGGCTCGCGTTGGCATAGACCTCGTGAACGCGGGTCCACTCGACACCGAATTTGTCTTCCTGCCGCCCGGTTGAAATCTTGTCATGGGTGTCGGCGTCGATATCCGGATTGATGCGGAGCGCTACTGGCGCCTTCAGACCCATTGAACCAGCCACCTGGTTCAAAAGCGCCAGTTCCGGTTCGGATTCCACATTGATCTGGAGAATGTTCTCGCGCAAGGCATGGGACAATTCGTCCCCGGATTTACCGACACCCGAAAAGACGATTTTGTCCGCCGGTATCCCGGCGGCGAGAGCACGGGTCAATTCTCCCGATGACACCACGTCCGCACCGGCGCCCATATCCGCCACGACGCGGATGACCGCCAAATTGGAGTTGGCTTTGACGGCATAGCAGACGGTTGCCGGCAGGCCCGACAGGGCCTCGGTGAATACCTGGAAATGCCGCTCGATGGTCGCCTGCGAATAGCAGTAAAAAGGCGTTTCCACCGCGTCGGCGATATCTGCCAGGGGCACGTCCTCGGCTGCAAGCGCACCGTTTATGTAATTAAAATGATCCATCTTTTATGTCTTACCGGTCAAAACCAAGTGGATCGGGTTTCGAAATTCACGGAACCGACGAGCATCCACCAAAATTCGTTATTGGCTGGGATAGGTTCGGGGATAGTCACTTTTCTCTCCCGGCGGCGGAACGGGACTGCCCTTTTTGCCACAACCAGCCAAGAGAGGCGCAATCATCATCGCCACCAGAATTGAATAAATCCACTTGCGTTTTTTGTCGCTTTCCATGTGCATTCTTTTATCCAAACCCGGTTAAGTTTCCAAGAACCGTTTCCGCGCCTCGCTACAGGCGGCTTTGACATTTTCAGGCGCCGGGGCGCCGAAACTGTTTCTGGCCGCCAGAGTCCGTTCGATATCCAGGCCTTCCAGCGCCTCTTCGCTAATACCCGATTCAACGCTTTGCATATCGGCCAAACTCAATTCCTCCAGCCGGCAATCCTTGTCCTCGGCCATTTTGACCAATTGGCCACTGATATGGTGGGCTTCCCGGAACGGTTTTCCCAGCACCCGGACCAGCCAGTCGGCCAAATCGACGGCGTTGGCGTTGGCCGCTTCGGCGGCGGCCCGCATATTATCGGCGTTGAAACCGATTTCTGTGAACATGCCGTTCATGGCGGCCACGGAAAGCGCCATGGTATCCGCCGTTTCAAACACCGGTTCCTTATCTTCCTGCATATCCTTGCTGTAGGCCAGGGGCAACCCCTTCATCACAATCAGCAGGCTGTTGAGCGCGCCAATGACCCGGCCCGCCTTGGCGCGCACCAGTTCCGCCGCGTCCGGATTGCACTTTTGCGGCAGCATGGAACTGCCCGTCGAAAAACTATCTGGCAAATTAACGAAACCGAATGACGCACTGGCCCAGATGACGATCTCCTCCGCCATTCTCGACAAGTGGGTCGCCATGATCGACGCCAAGGCCAAATATTCCAGGGCGAAATCCCGGTCCGATACGGCATCCAGGGAATTGGCCGCCGGCCCGTCGAAGCCTAGTGTGGCCGCCGTCATGTCCCGGTCGATGGGAAAGCTTGTTCCGGCAAGCGCACCGGCGCCCAAAGGCGATTGGTTAAGCCTTTTGCGGCAATCCATCATCCGATCCCGGTCCCGGCCCAGCATTTCCACATAGGCGAGCAAATGATGGCCCAGGGTGACGGGTTGGGCGGTCTGCAAATGGGTGTAGCCGGGCATGATGGTTGCGGCGTGTTCTTCCGCCCGGTCGATCAGCGTGGCCTGTAAATTAGCCGTTTCACCGTCCAAGGCATCCAATTCGTCCCGCACCCACAGTTTGAAATCGGTGGCAACCTGGTCATTCCGGGACCGCGCCGTGTGCAGCCGTCCGGCGGGGTCACCGATTAATTCAGACAGCCGTGCCTCGACGTTCATATGGATGTCTTCCAGCGATTTTTTAAACTCAAATTCACCGGTATCTATTTCGGTCAGGATCCGATCGAGCCCATCAAGTATGGCATTGCCATCGTCGCCGGAAATAATATTTTGCGCCACCAGCATCTGACAATGGGCTTTGGACGCAGCAATATCCTGTGCATACATCCGCTTGTCGAAATCGATCGACGCATTGATGCGCTCCATAACTTCCGATGGGCCACCGTCAAACCGGCCGCCCCATATCGAACTGGCGTTCTTATTCATCTGATCCTACAGGCTTTATTTCCGGCAATGATGCCGTCGGGCGCTATTTTGTCTATTCCTGAAATGTAATCAAGTGCGGAAGATGCATTCGCCGAAAACTAATTTTCGGGCTGGTTTGCCGTTTCGGCCGAAGAAACTTCTTTATACCATTCCGCTATCCGATTCTTCAGAGCATCCCATTTGAGCGCCATGATGTCGCCGACAGCATTTTTTTGATCGTCCGTCGTGTCGTCTCCGGTGGTCAATTCGACAAATTCCTCGACAATCGGCTTGAGGAATTTAGGCCCGAATTCGTCCTCGATAAGAAACTTTGACGCCATTTTTCCGAATACTTCGCGGTAAACTTCCATGAATATTTTCAGGACCGGCAATTTCAAACGGCGCAAAATTTGTAAGTTTTCATAAGATAAATCGGCGATGCTGGGTCCAATGGCCCAGATACGATCTTCGTCCGCACCGATTATTTCCGCAACATACTGGGTGTCGCGGGCGAAAAAATCCCATATCCGATCGCCGGTAATTTTAAATATAAAATCGAACTTGCCTTTGGATTTGATCATCGCCATGCCGGCGATGGCGCCGGGATTGTCTTTCAAAATCTTGTCAAACCGGTCTTCGGTTAATTTTTGTACGTTGGCAATGTGATGAGGTTCGACGCCGCCGATGGTTCTTACCTTATTCGCCGAATCCAGAATGAGCAGTTTTTCTTTGAGTACGCGGTAGTGTTCCCGCTGCAAATACTTTTCGTAGGCTTCCACCAGATTCAATTGCCAGGCAAAAACAAGGTAAGGCTTAATTTCCTCTAATTTCGCTTCACCGGCGCTTTTGGCGTCTTTCTTATTATCAGAATCGTTTTTCGACTTTTTACCGAACAGGCTGAACTTTTTTTTCTTGGGTTCTTCCTTCTTTACCCTGTCTCCGGGTTTGATAAAAATCTTGCTGCTGCAGGTATAGACCAACATGCGCTCCAATTGACCGAGTGAAGCACCGCAAACCAGGGGTGTTTCCGAATTGGAGACAGGCTTGCCCGTTTCATCCACCATCAAATCCTTACCGATTTCCGGATTATTTCGGATCAGATCGATATATTTGGCCATCAAAGGCGGCGAATTGAGGATGTCGCGGTATTGGACGTTTTGTTCGATAAGCTTGTTTTGCCGAAGACGCGCCAACAGGAATTTGACGCCCGCAAGAACGATTTTCCGCAATTCCGGGTCAAGGGAAGCGGCGCTGGGAAGTTCAACAGCAGCACTGGAGCCGGTGGACATAAATCCTGCCTACAATCCAGCCTCTTGATACGGGTCCACCGGCAGGTTGAGGCGGCCTCCGGGGGAATAAATTTTAGTCGAACAACGCGTCGATATCGGACTGATCGATGCCGGTATCGCCCAAAGCCGGACCGTTGAGCAAATCCTTATCCGGATCTTTTTCATCCTCGACGGAGGCGTTGGTTTCGGCGATTTCTTCTTCGCCCCAGATGTCGATCATCGCATTGATGCGATCTTCGACATACTTCAGGGCGTTGACGACCTTGGTAATACGTTGTCCGGTGATATCCTGGAAGTTGCACGCTTCCAGCATTTTTATGGTGCATTCCATAATGTCTTCGGTGGCCTGGCGGTCATCGTCGTTGTCTGCGCTCAATTGTATTTTTTGCGCCAGTTCGTCAATTTTTTCTGTTGCCTCAAGAATCGTATGGGTCGCGCCCTCGGTTGCCTGAATGACTTCATCCAGCTCCGAAGATGCCTTTAGTAATTTATCGCCGCCTTTGGTGCCCGATTGCATGGACCGGATTTCGGACTTTGTTTCCTGAATTGACCGGGACAACGCCCGAATCTCGTTTTTCAGCGCTTCCGCGGCTTCGAAATCCTTTTGCAGTTGTTGGTTTTCAGTCAGCACTTCAGGATTGTCGTTGTCGGCGGGGCTGTCCGTCGCCGATATAGTGTTGGCGTCGGTCAGAAGATCCTGCAAATCCTGAATGGCGGCCATGATCTGGTCATTGGAGACGCCTTGCGCGTCAATCTGTCCGGAGCTCTGGTAAAACACGTGCTCAGGCAAATCCTGGCCTTTGGACTTCATCAACTGTAATTCTGCGCTGAACAATTTTCTTTTTGGTTCGCCAGCCATTTAATCTTCCTCAATGGTCTTTTCGGGTCGGGTATTAGCCCAATAGTTTGTATTGAACGCCATTTTTGCGATCAAAACAGGTCCTGGATATTATGTTTATTGCTAAGTAGCTGAATTTGCAAGATTTCCATATTGTTATCGGCCTCATTTATATGAGTGTTAAAGTCAACAATATCAATACAGATTGTGAGATTTGGGTGATATTACGAAATTAGGCGGAATACTCGGAAGGCGACCAAGAATGACGGCCAGATGAGAAAATTGGATTTGAACCATAGATTTTCGGGCTGTCTGATCGGGCAGGGTCTGGGGGACGCCTTGGGTTTCCCGGTAGAAGGCCGCGCCGGTCGGGAATGCCGGGAATATGTGGCGAATAATTTGTCGGGACGGGCGGTGGGTCCCGGCAGGTGGGACGAAATCCGCAGAAGACCCTTCGCCTGCGGTCAATATACGGATGATACCCAGCTGGCGCGTGAATTGATGCAAAGCTATGTCGCCTGCGGCGCGCTCGATCCCGCTGACTACGGTCGCCGGGTGGGGTCGATTTTTTCAGAAAACAGGATTGTCGGCAGGGGCCGCGCCACCGAAACCGCCGCCCTCAAACTGGCGGCCGGTGAAGACTGGCGGGTTTCAGGGACCCCCGCGCCCAACGCCGGCAACGGTAGCGCCATGCGGGCGGGCCCCGTCGGACTGATGTTCCACGATGATCCGGCGGCGCTGTGCCGGGCGGCCGACGATCAGGGAAAAATGACCCATGCCGATCCCCGTTGTACGGCGGGCGCTATCGCCATTGCCGGTTCCGTCGCCTACTCAATCGCGGAAAAGAATTTTTCAATCCCAGAATTCGTGGAACAAATTGCCGAATTGGTCAGGCCATTTGATGCGATCCTGGCCCAGGGCATTGTCGACTTAAAATCCTGGCTGGCGCTGCCGCCGGAGAAGGCCGTCGGGTTTATCCGGGTGGTGGGGGTCGATCCATCCTATAGTGACGGCTGGGACGGGATATCTCCCTTCGTCACCACCAGTGTGCTGTGGTCGCTTTACGCTTTTCTGAGAAGCCGGGACGATTATTGGGAAACCGTCTGCACTTCCATTGCGGTCGGCGGCGACGTTGACACCACAGCCGCTATGGCCGGTGCCGTCAGCGGCGCTTTCAACGGGTTGGACGGCATTCCCGAAGTCTACGCAGAGCACCTGAATGATCAGGGCAGCTGGCGCTATCAAGAACTCGTCGATCTGGCCCGTGACTGCTGCCGGATTAAATCGGGGCAGTAGCCTCCGCCAGCCAATCGGACGTGTCTGTGTCCAGAAGGGGCGCCAGCGATGAGGCCACACTTTGATGATATTGGTTGAGCCAGTCGGTCTCCTCCCCGGTCAGCATGGAGGTAACGATCAGGTTTCGATCAATAGGCGCCCGGGTCAACACTTCGAAGCTCAGCATGGTATTGCCGGTCGCCGCTGACGGTTCATCTTTTTGAACGGCCACCAGATTTTCGATGCGGATGCCGTATGCGCCGGTTTTGTAATAGCCGGGCTCGTTGGAAATAATCATGCCCGGTTCCAGGGCGACGCGGTTGGGAATTTTCGAAATGCGCTGGGGCCCTTCGTGGACGCCCAAATAGTTCCCGACGCCGTGCCCGGTGCCGTGTTCGTAATCGAGACCGGCCTGCCACAATGATTTCCGCGCCAGAACGTCCAGTTGAGATCCTGTCGTGCCGGCGGGGAATACAGCGCCGGCGAGAGCAATATGACCTTTGAGAACACGGGTAAAGCGGTCGCGCATTTCGTCGCTCGGATTGCCGATGGCGACCGTGCGGGTGACATCGGTGGTGCCGTCCAGATACTGTCCGCCGGAATCAACCAAGTACAGCGATCCCATTTCCAGGGTGCGGGCACTTTCCGGCCGCGCCCGGTAGTGGACGATGGCGCCGTTTGGCCCGGTGGCGGAAATTGTTGGGAAGCTGAGACCGCGGAACTTCTCTTCGGCGCGCCGAAATTGGTCTACCTTGTCCGCCAGTTGGGTTTCACTCAATTCTTCCAGTGACGGGTGACGGCCGAGCCAGGCGAGAAATCTGGTCAATGCCGCACCGTCCCGCCGATGGACGTCCCTGATACCTTGTAACTCGACGGCGTTTTTGACCGATTTGGGTAACTGACAGGGATCCTCCGCCGGCGAAATCGATGCGCCGGCGTCGATCAAGTGGGAGGAGATGGCTTCGGCGGCGCTGGATTTATCAAGACGGACCGTCTTTTTTCCCTGACCCAAAGAACTCAGTCCATCCAAGAAGTCTTCGATATCGAGAAACGTTCCATCGTCGAAACTTTGCGCGACGGCTGGGCGTACTTTGCGGCGGTCGATGAAAATATCGAGGCTGTCATCGCTGTACAGGACACCGAAACAGAGAACGAAGGGCGTATAGGGCACGTCGCCGCCTCTGATATTGGCAAGCCAGGCGATGGCGTCCGGACTTGTCAAAACAACGGCGTCCTGGCCTGCTTTTTTGAGTTCCGCGGCAATTTGGGCGCGTTTTTCAGCCGAACTCTGACCGGTAAGGGGCGTGGCTTGAATTTCGACCGGAGAAATCGGCGCCGCCGGGCGGTCGCGCCAAATTGTGTCAATCGGATTGGGGGTCGCTTCCGTCAATTGGCCACCCGCCTTATTGGCTGCCGTCCGCAAGCGGCTGGCGCCTTCGACCGTATGAAGCCAGGGATCGAAGGCCAGTTTACCGCCCTTGGGCAGGTTCTTCTCGATCCATTTGCCCGGCGGCCAGTTGCCGGGGGGGGAGGCCGTCAGATCGTTAATTTCGAATAAGTCGCTATTTACCTGATTTGACGCCTGCAACGTGTAGCGCCCATCGACGAAGATCGCCGCTTTATCGGTAAAAACAATGGCGACTCCCGCCGATCCGGTGAAACCCGTCAACCAGGCAAGCCGTTGAGCGCATTTGGGAACGTATTCGCCCTGATGTTCGTCCGCCAACGGCACGATGAAGCCTGCCAGTCCACGCTTCTCCAATTCATGCCTTAAAGCCGCCAATCTATCTGTAGCGGGCAGATTATCGTACGAAGCCGGTGACAGGCCGTTGGGCCGTCCTAACGCCTTGTCCAGTTCCGATTTCAGACAGTCGGTAAGTTGGTTGCCGGGATTGCCGGCAATCAGCGACATCCAGCCGTCTTCGCCGCCGATACTGCCTTCATCAATCGGCGAGGCGGCGACACCGGCGATAATTTCCTGAACGGCGCCCGGGGTGAGATCGGTCTGGGCCTCTTGCAAAAGCGTCGCCAAGTTATCGGATACGTCTTTGTCCATGAATCCCTGTCATTAGGTTGTACCGTTTCCGGAATAGCTTGGGACATGGTCCGAGAGGGCTTGTTTTACCTCGCCGATCAATCCATCCCAATCGCCCGGCGCCGGTTGGCGGAACAAACGGAGGCCAGGGTACCATGGGCTGTCGGAGCGGTCGAGTTGCCAGCGCCAATCGGGGGAAAAAGGCAGCATTACCCAGGTGGGTACGTTCATGGCCCCGGCCAGATGCACCAGATAGGTGTCGATCGAGATGATCAGGTCCATCTGGCTCACGATGGCGGCCGTATGGGCGAAATCGCCCAAATCGTTTCCCAAATTCACGACCTCGCCATTTTTCTCGAACGGTTTCAGTTCGTCTCCCTCGGGGCCGAATTGCAGGCCGTAAAATCGGCTATTTGGTATATCGAACAGCCCGGCGAGATCGGTGGCGTGGCAAACCTTCCGTCGGTAAGTATCGCCATGATCACTGGCCCAGGCCAACCCGATTTTGAAATCAGACGACGGTGGAATTTCCAAATAACTGTCCAGATTGTTCGCCAAGTAGGGGAACCTGGAGGGTATGTTGTTCGCCGTAACGTTCAAATGACGTCCCAGGCTGATCAGCGGCGAAAAATAGTCGAAAGGCGGCGGATGATCACCGAAATCCCCAATTTTATTGAATTCGAAAGCCCCCTCGAAAAGGGCGATCAGTTTGGCGGGGCAATCGAAAATGATCTTTGCGCCCTGGTGGTCCGGGTTGGACCGGATGGTCTCTGCCAGCGGGTCCAGAAAGCGGGAAAACTGGATGATATCGCCAAAACCCTGTTCCCAATGCACCAGCAGGGTTTTACCGGCCAGCTTTTCGCCCTGCCAGGCCGGTTGCTCATAGCGTCGTTTTGGCCAGAATCCGGCCCGCATGGTCCGCCATTCGTATTCGGGCCAGCCGTCCTCGAAATTTCCCATGGCCAGCAGGATCATCGCCCTGGCGTAATGGGCCTGGGCATAATTAGGATCGGCGGCAAGGGTCCGGTCAGTTGCGGCCAGCGCCTCATCAAGCCGGTTGAGGCGCAACAAGGCGTTGGCCTCGGCATTCAAAATGTCGGCATTTTGCGGCCACTTTTTACCCGCCTTTCCGCAAATCGCCAGGGCTTCGTCGATTTGATCCGATTCCGCGAGAGAGGTCGCCAGATTGCCATGGGCGGTCGCGTGGGCCGGGTCAATGCGGATGGCGCGCTTGTAGGCTTGGGAGGCTTCTTCGAACTGGCCCAGTTCCTGATGGCTGACACCTAGATTGTTGTAGGCCTGGGGATTGCCGGGGTCCAGCTTGACCGCCTGCCGGTTAAGTTCAAGGGCTTCTTTGAGTTCGCCTTTCTGCCGTAGCAGCAGGGCCAGATTATAGACGGGTTCGGCGGAACGGGGATCCAATTCACGGGCCTTCTCATAGGCCTGCTGCGCCTCGTCCAACCGGCCCATGGCTTTCAGGGTAATGCCGAGATGACTGTGAAAGTCCGCAACGTCACCATTGATGGCGATGGCGTTGGTGATGAGGTCGAAACTGAGGTTGAGATTGCCTGCCTGATAGGCGATCACCCCCAACAAATCTTGGGCGTCCGCATCGAACGGATTGCGCGCCAGCACCTGATTACAGAGAGCTTCCGCCTGCGGCAATTGGCCGGCCCGTAGGTAACCGATGGCGACATCGATATCAGGATCGATGTTGCGCCCGGAATTTTTCCCGGACTGATTTTTAGGATTTTTTTCCCGGCTCTTTTGTCGGCGTCGGCTCATGGGTTAAAAATTGTTCCTGCAATTGTTTCGATTTGGTACCGGAAAACCTATCCGAAGTCGCGGTCGTTGGAAATGAAAACCCTTGATTTCCGCCAACAATTTGGTCCGGCGGAAGCTATGCGTTTTCTGCAATGCTGCGGCGTGGTTTTGGCGCTTTCCGGAGGAGCCCAAAGAGCCTATTTCTTTGTTCCGTTAGATGATCGGCGGGTAGGAATTCCCGCCGTTGTTTTTGGAGACCAAGACCATGTACTGCGATTTGAACGAATTTGATGGAACCGTGTTGGACGCCGCCCGCCGGGAACGGTCGGAAACCTTTGCTGCGTTTAGCTCAAAATTTTTACGGGCGCCGAGCCGGTTCATAAAATTCAGCATCAATGATGTGCGGCGGTACCGCCAGCCGATCAAGTCCTAAAGGCGATGGCGACGGATATCCCGAACAAAAGCATTTAATCTGATGTTGAACACCAAGATGGCGGCCATGCGGCCGCCATTTTCGTTTCCAACCTTATCATTTTGAATTTTTCACTTGGAGCGAACATAACCCCGGCTTTTCATGCATGACGCCACCAGCCGGTCCAACTTTTTCCCCCCCTCATACCTGGACATCATTCTTTGCTGTGAGTCACCGCTGTCCTCGCGAAAGGGATCGGGGCGGCCGGTTTGCCGATTGTACTGGCGGTTCGCTTTTTTATTGCAGGCCGCTCTGTCCGCCCGCCATTGGTCCGGCGGTAACGACGGATGCCGCCACGATCCGGTACCGCTACAGGCGGCACCTAAAAAAAGGCAGCAAATTAGAACACTCCAAAATACGCTTATATTCATTTCATTTTTGAGCATTTTTCAGTTTTCGACCGCAATATTCCGAATCATCATGTCGAAAATCGAAAGAAATCCAAGCCCTAATGCTTGACTAAAAACGTTCGGTAGCCCAACAATATAATATTCTGTCCATTGGCGCGAAGAGGGAAACCTCATAAATTTGGTGAATGGGCTAGAGTTATATTTCGGAGGGGGAATTCGATATGAACTCGGTTGGTGGCTCGGCCAGTAACGCGGTCAATATGGCAGAGGCGATCCTCGGCCCGTCCAAGGCGCGTGGGCAGGAGCAAGACATCGCCATCTATTACGGCGATGATACGGTCACCTATGGTGAATTGAATCAGCGGGTGAACCAGGCCGGTAACTCATTTAAGGAACTCGGGTTGAATAAGGGCGACCGGGTTCTGCTGATGGTGAAGGACTCACCCAATTTTCTGTATGGACATCTCGGTGCGATGAAAATGGGCGCCGTTGCGGTGGCGCTCAATCTGCGGCTTAGCAGTGGCGATCTGAAATACACCATCGAGGACAGTGAAGCGTCGATCCTGCTGATCGATGAAATGTTCATCGAAATTTACGAAGCCATTGCCGATAGTCTGGAACAGCCGCCCAAGGTCATCATCGCAGACGAAAAACTACCCGATTACGACTATTTTCCAGATTTGCTGGCGGGCGCATCTGGCGATCTTCAGGCCGCGAAAATGATGCCCGACGATCCTTCTTTTTGGAGTTATTCTTCAGGTACTACCGGTTCTCCCAAGGGCGTTGTTCACGTTCACAAGATGATTTTAGGGGTCAATCATCTGTTCGGCGAGCTTTACGGCATCGGTCCGGGCGACCGGGTTTACGGCACGTCCAAGCTGTTCTTTGCGTACTCGCTGGGACATTGTTATCTGGCCGCCCTGACCATGGGGGCGTCGGTGATCCTTTTTCCCGATTGGCCCGACGCCGACGCGGTTGCCGAGGTGGTCGACAAATACCGACCCACTGTGCTGTTGAGCGTCCCCACCTTCTACCGCAATCTGGTGCGCAACGGCGTTGCGTCCAACGAAGCGTTCAAGCAAGTACGCTACTACATTTCAGCCGGCGAAAAATTGCCCGAGGCATTGTTCGAACAATGGCAGGCGGCAACGGGCCAGCCCATCTATGAGGGAATCGGCGCCACCGAGACCGTCAATCTCTTCCTGTCCAATCGTCCGGGCGTGGTGAAGGCCGGTACCTGCGGAAAAATCACGCCGGGAACCGAGGTAAAACTGGTTGGTCAGGATGGTGAGGAAATTAACCAACCCGATACACCCGGTGTGCTGTGGACCCGGATGGAATCCATCGCCGACAGCTATTGGAAACTGCCGGAGAAGTCGACGGAGGTTTTTCAGGACGGCTGGTATTGCACCAACGATTCGTTCACCTTCGACGAGGACGGCTGGTACGAATATCAGGGGCGGGCCGACGATATGCTTAAAATATCGGGTCAGTGGGTAAGCCCCACGGAAATCGAAGACCATGTCCTGCGTCACGATAAAGTCTCGGAAGCCGCCGTCGTCGGTGTCGCCAACGAAGACGGGTTGATCAGGTTGGTTATGTTCATGGTAACCCCCGAAGCAGAGGAAGCCAGAGAGGCGCTTGAAAAAGAGGTGCAGGATTCATTGATCGCCGACCTGTCCATCTACAAATGTCCCCGCCGAATCATATACGTCGATCAAATGCCGACAACGGCGACGGGGAAATTGCAACGCCATGCCCTGAGGGATATGGCTTCTCGGGAAATGGCGGCTGATCAAAATGGGTAAAAGCGCCGTCGCCAAGCCATTATGGACATATGAAAGCGATGCACTTATTGTGCACATCATTAGGGGAAGACAAAAAAGATAGTTGAATCGATATTTACCTGTGAATGATAAATCCACAAATAATCGGCAATCTGATAAGAAAGCCGCAGATATAGATTTTGGCATTTTGCCGTCGCTTTTGGGCTACCATTTACGCCGGGCGCAGATCGTCATGTTTAACGATTTCGTCAAGGCGATGGCGGATGTTCAAATCACACCCGGCCAGTTCGGCGTTATCACGATCATTAATTCAAATCCCGGTTTGACCCAATCGGCGCTGGCCCGCGCCGTCGGTATCGAACGTTCTACCATGGTGGCCGTCATCGATGCCCTCGAGGACCGGGGGTTGGTGGAGCGGCGGCCATCGCCCAATGACCGCCGGTCCTACGCGCTGGTGCTCAGCGAAAAGGGCAAAGAACTTCACCGGGATTTAGAGCCGTTGATCAAGGAACACGAGCAGCGCATCAGCGGCGATCTGACAGACGAGGAAAAGGATCAATTGATCGGCTATTTAACCCGGATGGCCAATGGATCAGATTGATTTTATATCCGAAGCAAGCCGGTAAATTCGGGCTAATCCCCGGTCCTTAATTCCCAGCTCTTCCAAATGACGAACGGTGTTTTCCAGATATTCCAGGCCGCTCCCCTGTTGGCCCATTCCGGCGGCGATTAATTGAGCCGTTTTTCTTTCGGACAATTGTCCGGCAAATTGTTCGTGCGCCGGATTGGCGACAAACCCGTAGACTTCGGTCATTCTGCCCTTAACCCGGGCTTTCATCCATTTCGGGATATAGACGTTATAGATCATCTCCCGTTCGTGCAGATAGTCGCGGACGGATTCCCATTTACCGGCCTCCACTCGGATGGCCATGCCCCGGCACGAGCCGCCCGGCAGCAGGCCGGCCACCAATCCCGGATTTTCCCGTGTGCCCCGGTATAAAAAGGAATAAACGCAAAGCGCCCGGTGGTATCCGAATAGACGGGCCGGCGTAATTTCAAGATAGTCAAAGCCGGGCCGCCACATTAACGACGCATACCCGAAAACCCAGACGTCTTTTTTCCCCAACCGTTTATCCTCTGGTTACCAGGGCGACCCCGACGACGGTGGCGGCGAAACCGGCAAGTTCGGTCAAGCCCAGGGTTTCGCCGAACATGAGAAATCCCATAATGGCCGTTACCGGCGGCACCAGATAGAAGAGGCTGGCGACTTTGGCGGCGGCGCCTTTCCGGATCAACAGCATCAGCAGGGAAATAGCGCCGATGGACATAACGAAGACCAGCCAGAACATGGCGAAAAACAATTCACCCGTCCATTGAATCTCTCGGCTTTCCAGCAGAAAGGCGAAGGCCCACATAACGATGGCCGAGGCGGAAAACTGAATGACGGAACCTGATCTCAGGTCCATCTCACCGCCGTATTTTTTTTGATAGAGCGTGCCCGCCGTAATGCCGATCAAGGAAACACCCGCCAAAAGCATGCCGGTCACCAAATCCCCTGAAAGGCTCAGTTTATTGGCCACCACCAGAACCACACCAACAAAACCCAGAGCGACGCCAAACCACTGGCGCGGGGTCAGGACTTCATCAAGAACATAGCGGGCGAAAAAGGCGGTCAACACCGGTTGCAGTCCCGGAATCAGCGCCGATATACCCGCCGGCAGGCCATGGTGGATGGAGGTGAAAACACCCCCCAAATAGGTCGCCTGGACCAATAGACCACACACTGCCACATGCACAAAGGCGATCCGGCTTTTGGGCCAGGGGGCGCGGGTGATAAAGCAGATCAACAGCATCAGGGCGGCTACGGTTACGAAGCGGACACCCAGGAAGGTGAACGGCTCGACATAGGGCAATCCAAACTTGGCGCCGATGAAGCCGGAACTCCACAAAAAGACAAAGGTGGCGGGCATGGCGGCGATCCAGACATCGCGCATGGCGCCGGCCGATTGGGAATTTCCGTCTTTGTTTGGGTTTCCGTTTGGACTTGGAGAAGAGGCCATAATCTTTATCGATTTAATTAAAATTATTTTGCGGCAAATGGATATCCGTCTCGCACCCGGCTGTTCAAACTACTATAAAGACGGATAACCAAACGCAAACAGATTCCGAGGATTTCGCAATCAATGGCGAGAACTGCCAAAAAGCCGAACCGGGTGAACGAGGGTCAACATGCCTCCCTGACCTACCGTCCACCGGCCTATTTCCGGGTTATGCGCAACGGTCTCTATTTGCTGGTGGGAACGGCCATGGCGGCGGTACTGTACACGGTCTACTGGTTTTATATCGCCACCAACCTCAAGGACGGGGTGAGCAACTGGGTCGATGAGCGGGCCAGTCAGGGCATTTACGCCTCTTATAAGAAAATTGAGATCAGCGGCTTTCCGGGCAATTTTCGGGTGCTTCTGCGGCAACCAAAAATGCGCACCGCCCAACTGGCAGCGGAAGCCGGTGGTGGCAAGTGGAGCTGGTCGGCTTCTAAAGCGGTGGCGGAAATGGCGCCATGGAATTTCTCGAAATACAATATCAACCTGTCAGGTGACCATCAGCTGACCTATGGATCGAAATCCGGTACGCGGCAGTATGGGGGAAAAGTGGGACATCTGGTGTTGCGGTCCGTGATTCACGATGACGGCTGGCCCCGTGAAGCAACGCTCAATATCAAAAATCTGGATCTGACGGAAGCCCGTTCGCAAGCAAAAATTTCCGCCAAGTCGGCGGCGGTTAACGCCCGCCGTTTGTTCGCCGCCGAGAGTTCCCAAGGCGATAATGCCAAGTCGCCGACCTTTGCCGCCGAGGCCCAACTCGCGGACGTTCAGATACCTAAATATTTGAACTTGCCCCTGGGCCACCGCATTTCCCAATTGGTTACGGAGTTTAAAATTCTCGGAGCCGCACCGGAACTGAAAACCCTGGCGGGACTGACCCAGTGGCGGGACCAGGGCGGTACGGTTGAAGTCGATGTGTTGGAAACCAAATACGGCCCCCTCTATATGAGGGCCAACGGTACATTGGCGCTGGATCAGGCGATGCAGCCCATGGGCGCCATTACCGCCAAGTTCAAAGGGTTCTTCGCCACCATCGACACTTTGAAGGGCGCCCGGCTGATCCGTTCACGGGACGCGGTTATGGCCAAGGTCGTGTTGGGAGCCCTTTCCAAACGGCCGCCCGGCGGCGGTCAACCGACCATCAGCCTGCCGCTATCGGTCCAGGACGGTCATCTCCAAGCGGGCCCGGTCCCGCTGATGAAACTGCCGCCCGTCGACTGGACATCCCTCGGCTTCGCCCCCGCCAAACGGGAGCAATTCAAAATCCTGCGCTAAAAGGTTAATTTATCGACTGTCGATAAATTAACGAAGATATGAACAGGTGTGAATTAATCGACAGTCGATAAATTAACCTTTGTTGCGATCAAGCCTGCTTGGCATCGATGACCTTGCGGCGGATTTCTCTTGTGCGGGTGAACAGGTCGAACAAGGTGTCGGCCTCGCCCCACCGGATGGCCCGCTGCAGGGCGGTCAAATCCTCGCTGAAGCGTTGCAGCATCTCCAACACGGCTTCCCGGTTATTGAGGAAAACGTCCCGCCACATGGTCGGGTCCGAGGCGGCGATACGGGTGAAGTCCCGGAAACCACCGGCGGAAAACTTGACCACTTCGTTGCGCAGGGTTTTTTCCAAATCAGACGCCGTTCCCACAATGGTATAGGAAATCAGGTGGGGCAGGTGGGAGGTCATGGCCATCACCAGATCGTGGTGGTTGGGATCCATGATTTCCACATTGGAGCCGGCCGCCTGCCAGAACGCGGTCACGGCGTCGACCGATTGATCGCTGGTGCCGGGCGGCGGCGTCAAGATACACCAGCGGTCCTCGAACAGTTCGGCAAAGCCCGCTTCGGGACCGGAATGCTCGGTACCCGATACGGGATGGGCGGGCACCAGGTGGACGCCGTCGGGAATATGGGGGCCGAGATCGCGCACCACGGCCTGTTTGACGGAACCCACGTCGCTGACAATGGCGTCCTTTTTCAGGCCCGGCGCAATGGCTTTGCCGACTTCGCTGTAGGTGCCGAGAGGCGAGCAGACAATGACCAGATCGGCTTCGCGCACCGCCTCCGTTTGATCCAGGGTCACGCTGTCGGCGATACCCAGCTTCATGGCCGTGTCGAGGCTTTCCTGGCTGCGGGCGGAAACGGCAATATACCCGGCCAGCCCTTCGCGCCTTACCACTCGCGCGATGGAGGAGCCGATCAAGCCAATCCCGATCAGCGCGATTCGGTCGAATATTTGGGTGTTTTTGGAGTCGGACATTTATCCCCTCATGAAATCGTTCAAGGCGTCGGCGACGGCGTGCATTTCGTCCTCCAGCCCAATGGTTATCCTGAGGGCGTCGGGCAACCCGTAACCGCCCATCCGCCGGACGATGATGCCCTTGGATTTGAGGAACTCATCGGCGGCTTCAGCGCTGGTGTTGCGTCCGGGCTCTTCCGGAAACCGCGCCAGGATGAAGTTGCAGATGCTGTCGGGTACGGTCAGGCCGATATCCCGCAACGTATCGGTCGTCCATTTCAGCCATTTGTCATTGTGCTCACGTGACATCTGCACGAATTCATCGTCCTGCAGGGCAGCGATGCCGGCGGCCTGCGAGGGATAGGACACATTGAACGGACTGCGCAACCGGTTGAGCACATCGATCACCCCTTCGGGACAGTACCCCCAGCCAAGGCGCATACCACCCATGCCGAACATTTTCGAGAAGGTCCTGAGCATCACCACGTTATCGCTGCCGGTGACCAGTTCTGCACCCGGAGAATAGTCGTCTCGATTGACATATTCGGCATAGGCCGCATCGACCACCAGCAGAACGTCATCCCGCAAGTTTTCGCGCAGGCGTTTGACCTCTGTCGCCGGAATATAAGTGCCCGTGGGATTGTTGGGAACGGCAATGAAACAGATTTTGGTCTTATCGGTCACCCGTTCCAGCAACGCGTCCACATCGGTGGTGATATTTTGCTCCGGCGCCGCAACGATGGCTGCACCGACGGTTTTACCGTAGATGGGATACATGGCGAAGCCGTGGGCGCTAATCAGAATTTCCTCACCGGGTTGTACGTAAGCGCGGCAGAGGAGGCTGATCAGTTCGTCCGAGCCGGAACCGCATATAATATTGCCGATGGGCAGATCGTATTTTTCCGCCAGTGCCGTTCGAAGCGCAGTGAAATCGCCGTCGGGATAGCGGTGGAATTCCCCTGCCGCCTTGGTGATGGCTTCAATGGTTTTTGCGCTGGGGCCGAAGGCGCCCTCATTGGACGCCAGCTTAATCACCCGGTCTACACCCTCTATTTCGGATTCACCGCCGACATAGGGAGCAACCTCAAGAAGGTAAGGGATCGGTTGGGGAGCAGACATAATTTATTCCTTCGTCAAAAAATTTCGAAATATCGATAATTCATCCGGTGCTGTCGGACGATAATTCTTCGGGCTTTAAAGGGTTGGCAAACCCGCCCACGATAATCCACTGATTGAGGCGTTTATCAAATTCCCTGGCCAGTTTTTCAAGCCTGGAATCCTCACCACTGAGGTGCCCGGATATTTCAACCAGATGGATCCACCGTTCAGGCGGTTGATCGTCATGCCAGACCGCCACGATGTCGCCATCCAAATTAACGTTTTCCAAAATTTGACGTACCGGGCTGCGAGCGACGTTTTCATTCAGATCCAAGGCCAAATAAGTGCCGTCGTCGCCGGAATCCTCCGGTTTCGTTTTGGCGATGACCAGGGCTTCCAAATTGCCGCCATTGGAAGGGGCCGGGGCGGCAAAGGGCAGCCTGGAAATGATTCGCGGCGGACCACCGGTGCCCGCCGCGTTATTTGTAACTGCAAGATAACGCCACCAGGGGTCACTATCTTGAGGTTTATCGGCTTGGAGGGTGTCTGTCCCTTGGGCGGGCAGGGGTAGAATGCCAATCGAGCATTCATTTTCGATCACCGCTTCGATGACGCTACGGGCTGAGGAAAATTTGCTCATCGGCGTGTAAGCGCCGAAATGGGCGCGCGCCAGGTCCCAATAGGTCGACCCATTGGCGGGCTGGTGATCGTCGGTAAAAACAGCCACGGAAAAAGGACCTTGGACCCGCTGGGCGGCGCCGAAAATTTCCCGCCAAATGCGGATCAATTCGGGCTTGGGAAAGTCGCCATGATGGCGGGCGATCAGATTGCGCATGATTTGGGCTTCCCGGCCGGGACGCAGCTTGAGGCCGGAATCGCCTTTGATGTCCCGTACCGCTTTCCAGATTTCAGCGCGCCGGATCAACAAATCCTGCATTTCTGCATCAATACCGTCGATTTCCCGGCGGAGCTTTTCCAATTCTTCTTCGGCCATGGCCTAATTATACCGTTTTCAAACAATGAAAGCCGACAGTGATAGTCCCCCAGCACCTTAAAATCAAAGAAAAGATTGACCGGTAACGGTTTGATTTCCCTTGACGACGGCCTGTACCGGACTATTTTACTGTACATCGTGGTGATTTGGACGACCGGCTTGCGGCCACGTTAAATAAACAGAGCTAAAAGGTCGGCGCATTAGAAGCCCCGACCAGAAATGGCCGGGGATTTTTTTTGCAGCTGCTGTCGGCAGAAACTGACAAGGACGATTTGAGGTCGATGGAGATTTCAAAGGGTGCAATAAACGGGACTTTAAATGCCGGCGAGATAGCGATGCTCGGCCGGGAGGAACCGTTGCGCCTCGACTGCGGGGTCGAATTTGCCAATTTCGATGTGGCCTACCAAACCTATGGACAACTAAACAACGACAAATCCAACGCTGTTTTGGTCTGCCACGCCTTGACCGGGGATCAATTTGTGGCGGAAAACCACCCGGTGACCGGTAAACCGGGTTGGTGGGAAACCGTTATCGGGCCGGGTAAGTTGCTGGATACTAATCGGTTTTTCATTATCTGTTCCAATATTCTGGGTGGCTGTATGGGGACCATTGGGCCCAAGGAGATAAATCCGGATACGGACCGGCCATGGGGATTGGATTTTCCGGTAATCACCATTGCCGACATGGTGCGGGCCCAGGCGCTGCTGTTGGATCATTTGGGTATCGAGCGTCTGTTTTGTGTGCTTGGCGGCTCCATGGGCGGCATGCAGGTCTTGGAATGGGCAGCGGCCTATCCGGAGCGGGTGTTTTCCGCCGTACCCATCGCCACCGCGGCCCATCACTCGGCGCAGAACATCGCCTTCCATGAAGTCGGCCGTCAAGCCATTATGGCGGACCCCGAATGGCAGGGCGGCGCTTATTTGAACCAGGACAGTTCACCCCATCGCGGCCTGGCTATTGCACGCATGGTGGCTCACATTACCTACCTGTCCGAACCGTCCCTGCATCGGAAATTCGGGCGGAAACTTCAGGACCGTGACGCCATCTCCTTCGGGTTCGATGCGGATTTTCAGGTGGAAAGCTATTTGCGTCATCAGGGCAGCACCTTTGTCGACCGGTTCGATGCCAATTCCTATCTCTACATTACCCGGGCGATGGATTATTTCGATCTGGCCGAGCGTCATGGCGGCGGTAAACTGGCGGAGGCGTTCCGAGGCACCGATACGCGGTTCTGCATCATATCCTTCACCAGCGATTGGCTCTATCCCACGTCGGAAAACCGGCGCATCGTTCACGCCCTTAACGCGGTGGCGGCCAATGTCAGTTTTGCTGAAATCGAATCCGACAATGGTCACGATGCCTTCTTGCTGGATGAACCGGAATTTTGGAACGTGTTGTCGGGATTTATCGAGGGAGCGGCGGACCGTTATGGCCTTAAACGCTGATATTGCGGGGACACGGCGATGATGATGGCCGAAAGCCAAAAAAAGGCCATTCGCGTCGATCTTCAGTTGATCGCCGATATGGTCGAGCCGGGCTGCCGTCTATTGGATATCGGCTGCGGCGACGGCGAGTTGCTGGACTACCTGCTGCATGAAAAGCAGGTGGACGGGCGCGGCATCGAACTCAGTACTGAAGGCGTGAACGCCTGTGTCTCGACCGGACTGTCGGTTATCCAGGGGGATGCCGACACGGATTTAAACGACTATCCCGATCAGGCTTTCGACTATGTGGTGCTGAGTCAAACCCTTCAGGCGACCATGGCGCCCCGGGATGTGCTGGAGAATCTGGTGCGCATCGGCAAACACGCCATCGTCTCATTCCCCAATTTCGCCTATTGGCGGGTGCGGACACATTTATTGTTGGCCGGAAAAATGCCGCGCACCAATTCACTGCCCTATCAGTGGTACGACACGCCCAATATTCATTTCTGCACCATCAAGGACTTCGTGGCCTTGTGTAGGGAAATCGACGTAACCGTGGAGCGCAGTATGGCGCTCAATCACTTCGGCATGCCGCGGCGTATCGGTTCCAGTATGTTCCTCACCAACTGGATGGGCGAACAGGCGGTGTTTCTGCTCAAAAAAAATAATTTTTGAGTCTCGATTGCCCCTCCCCCGGCAACTGAGGAGCAAATAAACTATTCGTTCGTCACCGTAATATATTTACGGCTGCGGGCCGCCTCTAAGCCCGGGGTGGCGGCATAGATTTGTTTGCTGGCCTCGATGGAAACCACGCCGCCGACGGCGCCGAACCAACGGGTGCCCACATTTTCCCAGGCGGGCGCCGAGGATATCAGCATGCGTGATTTGCCGGGCGGCACGAATAGGGCCGCCCGTGACGCGATGGGCGTGAACATGGAATCCCGCAACAGCCGGGTCAGTTGGGACTGTGAATAGGGCCGCCCGTAGCCGAACGGCGTCCGTTCCAACCGGGCCCAAATGCCCCTGCGGTTGGGCACGATGACGATCAGACGGCCGCTGCCCGACAGTACCCGCCAAACCTCCCGCATCATCGGTCTGATCTGCTCGCTGAATTCCACCGTGTGGATCATAATCACCCGGTCGATGGAGTAGTCGGGCAGGGGCAGTTCCGCTTCGCCGCAAAGTAGGGTTTCGCTGGGGCCTTCGTTGGGCCAATGGAGCACGCCCTGGGAGGCCGGCATGGCGGCGACCATGCGGTTCGATTCCTGGCGGAAGGCATTCAGGTACGGCGTGGCGAACCCGAGCCCCAGGACGCTCATACCGGTAACGTCCGGCCAGACCGCGCGCAGATGGCGCCCGATCATCCGCCGCGCGACCCTGCCCAAGGGCGACGCATAAAAATCCCTTAAATCAACGACATCCAACCACATAACAGATAGAACTTATCACACTCGCAACTGATTTCAGCAAATGGTTAATTTATCGACAGTCGATTAATTAAGGAAGTTGTGAAAGTGTGTGAATAAGGTACTGGGTACCTTGCTTGGAGGAGGGGTTATGTCTGAAGATAAAACCAATTCCGCGGACGACCTAATCGCCCGGCTGGAATTGGAGGCGCATCCAGAAGGTGGGTGTTATCGGGAAATCTACCGGGATCTACCCCAGGACGGTGGCCGGGGCGCAGCTACATCCATCTATTTTATGCTGCAGGCAGGAGAAGTCTCGGCCTGGCATCGGGTGGATGCGGTTGAAATGTGGCACCACTATGCCGGTGCGCCCTTGGCCTTGACCATCGGTGAAGAAGGCAGGGAGGTCGAAGAACACGTATTGGGGACCGATTTCAGCGGCGGCCAAAGGCCCTTTGCCGTGGTGCCGGCGGATGCCTGGCAATCGGCCCGTAGCCTTGGCGACTGGACGCTGGTGGGCTGTACCGTTGCTCCGGCTTTTTCGTTTGACGGGTTCGAGATGGCGCCGCCCGATTGGAGGCCTTCCAGTGGGAAATCCGACTGACTATTCGATTTCGCGGAACGCCCGGAAGCCGATAAAATAGCTGAAAATGCGGATGTCGTTGCGGGCCCGCGAAGCCGAACGGGAGACTTTGGAAAGATAATACCAGGCGCCCCCCCTTACCACCCGGCTGAGGCATTTCTTGGTGATTTTCGGTAACCCTTCTTGGGGCAGATTGTTCAGGCTGGTGCTCCAACAGTCGGAAACATGTTCCAAGACATTGCCGTGAACGTCATATAGTCCCCAGGGATTGGGCTTGAAGGAACCGACCGGTGCCGATTTAACACCCGACCATTCGGTGCCGCAGCCCCGGCAATTGGCCGCACCGGGAAGCATATCGTCACCCCACCAATATTCGGTTTTCGAGCCCGCCCGGGCGGCGTATTCCCATTCGGCTTCCGAGGGCAGGCGATAGGTATGGCCGGTTTTTTTGCTGATCCAGCCCATATACTCCCAGACGTCGTCATGGGTGACGTTCATCACCGGACGCTTACCGCGGCCCCAGTCCCGGTCGAACGGTTTTTTGGTGCAGCCGCCGTCGGCATGACAGGCGTCCCACTCGTTAAAAGTAATTTCGTATCGGCTGACCGCCAAAGGCCGGGGAATGACGACCTCGGTCACAGGCAGTTCGCGTTTTTTGCCCTTGGTGGAACCCATGCGGAACGTGCCGGCGGGAATGACGATCATCTCGGGGCAGGCATCGCAGTCTCTGAAAATGTCACCCGGCCTCAGGCGCTTGGATTGGTCGAGACTGTTTCCGGCGACAGGTAATGTTATCGAGAATAGTCCGGCCAAAAATACGACAGCTGAAGCGATTATCCGGATCGATCCGTAAAGGTAAAAGCGATTCATAAATTTGGCCCCGTTGCGGTCTGCCATAGAAATAGCACTCAACAGGGCCAAAATTAAGGCAAGTAGGCCTAATTTACAAATAGACCGATAATTTAAGCGTCGACCGTCCAGGTGGGTCCGCTCCGAAGCAGCGTGTCCAAATCGGCGCCCGGCGATTTCTTAACGACATCATCGATCTGGTCATGCACCGCCCGCTCATATGTCGGCGCCGGATTGCAATAGAGAACGCCTATGGCCACCGGGAAATGGGGCGGCTGCATGTGGGCCAGCAACGTCGCCATCATTTTATTGGTCTCGTCGTGAACCAAAATATCACCGACCGGCAGGCCACCCTCGCCGACGGTGACCACTTCCAGTTCGATCCGGCCGGGTTTCATGCGCAGGCCTTTGGAATTCTCCTTGCCGAAAAGCAGCGGTTTGCCGTGTTCGACCATCAACTGCATGTCACCGGCGATGCCTTTTTCCGTGAAGTGGTCAAAAACGCCGTCGTTATAAACCACACAGTTCTGGAAGACTTCGACGAAAGAAGCGCCTTTGTGCTCTTTGGCCCGTTTTAGAATTTCCGGCAAGACCTTGACCTGGGAATCGATCCCCCTGGCGACGAAATGGGCATCGCAACCCAGCGCGAACTCGGTCGCCGATACGGGATTGTCGATCGACCCCGTCGGCGTCGATGGCGAGCGCGTGCCCATCCGGGACGTCGGAGAATACTGGCCCTTGGTCAGGCCGTAAATTTCGTTGTTGTGCAGGATGTATTGCAGATCGACATTGCGCCGCAATACATGCATCAAATGATTGCCGCCGATGGACAAAGCGTCGCCGTCACCGGAAATCACCCAAATGTCGAGATCCGGATTGGCCAGTTTGGTGCCGGTGGCAACGGCGGCGGCCCTGCCGTGGATGGTATGAAAGCCGTAGGTCGACATGTAATAGGGAAAACGGGAAGCGCAGCCGATGCCCGAGATAAACACGGTTTTTTCCAATGGCGCCTGCATATCCGCCAGAGCCTTCTGCATGGACCGGACGATGGCGTAATCGCCGCAGCCCGGACACCAGCGGACTTCCTGATCCGACGCGTAATCTTTGGGGGCAAATTTTTCGGGAGGGGTGGCGATGTTCATGTTACTTCTCCAAATATTCGCGGATGGCCTCTTCGACTTCGGAGACCTTAAACGGCTTGCCCGAGACTTTATTCAGTCCCTTGGCGTCGATTAAAAACTTATCGCGGATGACCGTGATCAGCTGACCGGTATTCATTTCCGGAATGAGGACGGTTTTGAAGTTATTCAACAGTTCCTCAAGGTTGCCCGGCATCGGCCAGATATGGCGGATGTGGATATGGGATACGCTGTGGCCGTCCGCCTGGACTTTCTGCACGGCGCGTGAAATGGGGCCAAAGGTCGATCCCCAGCCGACCACGGCAATGTCGCCGCTATCTTCGCCGCGGGCGACGTCTTGGTCCGGAATGTCCTTGGCGATGCCGTTGATTTTGGCCTTGCGGACGTCGGTCATTTTTTGATGGTTGTCGGCATCGTAGGACAGGTTGCCGGTCTCATAGGATTTTTCGATACCGCCGACCCGGTGCTCAAGGCCCGGCGTGCCGGGAACCGCCCATGTCCGGGCCAGGGATTCCTCGTCCCTGATGGAAGGATGGAACCCTTCCGGGTCCTGATGGAATTCCACCGGAAAGGCTTCGATTTCCGAGACGTCCGGAATAAGCCACGGTTCGGATGCATTGGCGAGGTAGCCGTCCATCAGCATGATGACCGGGGTCATATATTTGGTGGCGATGCGGCAGGACTCGATGGCGACGTTGAAACAATCCGCCGGCGAGCGTGCCGAAATGACGGGCAGGGGCGCGTCGCCGTTGCGGCCGTAGACCGCCTGATACAAGTCCGATTGCTCTGTCTTGGTGGGCAGGCCGGTCGACGGTCCGGCCCGTTGTACGTTGACCAGCACGAGCGGCAGTTCCACGGATATGGCCAATCCAATTGCTTCCGACTTCAAGGCGACACCCGGTCCCGAGGTCGCTGTCACGCCCAAGGTGCCGGCATAGGAGGCACCGATGGCGGCGCAGGCGGCGGCAATTTCGTCCTCGGCCTGAAAAGTGACGACCCCGAAATCCTTCATTTTGGAAAGATTATGCAAAACGGCGGTGGCCGGTGTAATCGGATAGCCGCAGAATGTCATCGCCAGATCGGCTTTTTGCGCCCCGGCGACCAATCCCCAGGAGGTCGATTCCATGCCGGTCACGGTACGGTACAAGCCGGGTTCAATATCTGCGGGGGCAACCTTGTAAACGGTCGTCTCACCGGAAATTTCCGACGTATCACCAAATATATGACCGGCATTTACCGCCGCGATATTAGCATCGGCGATTTCCTGGCGTTTGGCGAACTTTTGATTGAGCCAGTCGATGGTCGGCTGGCGGTCTCGGTCGTACAGCCAATAGATCAATCCCAGCGTCCACATGTTTTTGCAGCGGGCGCCTTCTTTTTGGGTCAAGCCATGGGGTTTGACGGCTTCAAGGGTGGCTTTGGTGATGTCGACGGCAATCACCTTGTAAGCGTCAAGGCTGCCATCCTCCAGAGGATTTTCTTCATAGCCGGCTTTCTTGAGATTGCGGTCGGTAAAGGCACCCGTGTCGGCGACGATCAAACCGCCCCGGTTGAGGTCGACCAAATTGACCTTCAGCGCCGCCGGATTGAGAACCACCAAGACGTCCGGCGCGTCGCCGGCGGTTCTGATTTCACGCGAACCGAAATGAATCTGAAATGCCGATACGCCGAAAGTCGTGCCCGCAGGGGCTCTGATTTCAGCCGGAAAATCGGGAAAGGTTGAAAGATCATTGCCGGCCAAAGCCGTTGTCAGAGTGAATTGACCGCCGGTGATTTGAATGCCATCACCTGAATCTCCGGCAAATCGAACAACAACGTCTTCGACTTCTTCGCGGATTACTTCGTTTACCGCGACGCCTGCCGTGCCTTCCATACGCTTCACACTCCTAAATTATATGCCGTATGATCTATCAGGGATCTAGCCAATTAATTTTTTGGCCCGGCTTAACTTCACAATAACGGTTCGGCGAATGAATCACCGCGGTATTCAAATTTATGTCGAAGAGATTTCATTAGCCCCAGAACCGAACGCTAAAAACGGCGATTTTAATATCATACGAGCCACTATGCGGCAAACCATCTGTGCACAAAATCATACTTTGAATTTGTATGACAAATCACGTCAATTTCGAGTGAACTGAAGAAGAAATTTTCTCAGGTTTTAGTCACTGCCTTTTTTGGCTAATAACCGAATATTTTCCTCTATAGAAGCGAATTCATCTACCACTGCCTGATAAATTTTTCTTTTAAATTCAACGGCGTATTCCGGAATATCTTCAAATGTAGTCCATTTCCAAGCGCTGAACTCGGGGTGTGCGACATCTTCCGGCGATATTTCCGACTCATCGCCTAAAAACTTCATGGCGAACCATTTCTGGGTCTGACCCCGGTAACGCCCCCGCCAGACCTTGCCGACCAAATCGGCAGGTAGATCATAGTTTAGCCAGCTCTTGGTCTCTCCCAGGATCTCGGCATTGGCGGTGCCGATCTCCTCTTTCAGTTCACGCAAAGCAGCATCTTTGGGCTCTTCGCCCTCATCGATGCCGCCCTGGGGCAACTGCCAGGCATCCTTCTTCATGTCTATGCGTTGTGCAACAAAGACACGGCCCCGGGCGTCAAACAGGACAATCCCGACGCAGGGACGGTAGGGTAGTCGATCTATTTCTTCTGGGGTCATGGGCTTAACCGGTCGTTATTTTTTGGTCTCGCCTTGAGCACCATCCGCCGGTTGGCCCTCCTGGGGCTCCTCTTCCTGATTCACCACACCACTGATTTGAGCAACGGCGGAAATCGGCGCCAAAATAAGTTTCTTACTGGGCAGTGTCTGCACCCAACGGGAAATATAGGAAATGGTAACCGGATAGGGTTCGGCCAGCGCTACGGCTATCTTGTTTTTTTGAGCAAGAACTTCCAGCTTGGCTAAATTGCGGTTGATGGTGGCCCGGGAGGCTTCGGAATCAATTTTCATGTCGGCGCCGGCTCTGGGCAAAGCGATGGCTGAGGCGATTTTAACCGCTCGATTGTTATCCGCCTGGCCTCTGCCGACGAAAAGCAGGCCCCGGTTGCGAATTTCCTCCAACACCGGCCGAATGGCTTGTTCGGAAGTCACGAAACGGGACCCCATCATCTGCAGCATGCCGATATTGCCCGGTGCCAGGCCCATGACGAATTTCAAACGTTCAATATTTTCCGCCTGGTCCATATCGGTCTGTAAGGCGTACGGGCCTGGATCGGATACCGGAAAATCAGACGGCTCCATAGGCAGAGACATCAGCGTTTCGTGGCCGGCGGAGCGGGCCATACCCACCCAGTCGGCCACGTTTCTTGCATAGGGGTTAAAGGACAAAGATATTTCGGCGGGCAGTTGTTTGATGGCGGCCATGGTAGAGGCCCGGCTTAATCCCAGACCTGTAAATATGATGCTGATTCGAGGCTGGCTGGTATCACCGGTAAACGGGCTGGCGTAAACCCGCCACGCCTGGCGCCCGTCGTCGCCGGTGCGGGGGATGGGGCCGCTGGCTCCCGACTCGCTTAATTTAGCTTCCGGCGCCGCCAACGATTTTCCACCCTTTTGAAGAGGAATGCCGCGATAGGAGACGGCGGTCACCGAAGGCACCACCAGACCAGCACCCGGTTTACCCCGCCTTTGCGAGGCACCGGTTGTCATCTGACGGGGAGCTTGCGCTTGCGGTGATCCCGCCGGTGAAGTCGGGCTTGTAGCCGCATGCGACGTAGCAGCAGTTTGCGCAGGAGCGCTTCCGGCCTGCGGTCTTCCCATTTTCTTCGGCGCTGAACTCGGCGGTTTGAGGAGTTCGCGGCCTGTCCTCATTTTGGATTTTTTTGGCGGAATGGCCATGTTGACCACGGGAATCGGTGAATCATCCTCCTCCGCCACTTGATCTTCCTCTTCGCCGCCGCCCAGAATAAACATCCCGGCGCCGGTAATGATGGAAACAATCAGGAACAATCCGACGCCGAGAACGAGCCATTTCTTTTTATCGCCGCCGCCGCCTTCGTCGTCGTCGCCGAAATCATCGTCGTCATCGAAATCCAGATCGTCCAAATCCAGATCATCGAAATCATCCAAATCGTCCAGACTGTCGCCGCCGCCATCACTGCCGCCATCGCCGCCGTCCAAATCCTCGTCAGAGCCGGACTCGCCGAATTCATCGTCGGAATCATCGCCGGAATCTCCGCCGGAATCAGGGGCGGAATCCTCATCGGCAGGTATATCGCCGGCGTCTTCTCCATCTCCGTCGTCGAGATCGATGTCGCTGAAATCTTCGTCTAAATCGTCTTCGTCCGCCATATCGGTCATCCGGTTTAGGAAGCGATATTTTACTCTCTATACCCTAATCAGGTCTTAACCTTTTTGGTGCCGGGAAAACATCGAAACACCTTGTAAAAGGTCCAGGGCGCGCTGGAGCTGAGAATCGATCGGCCGTTTCGATTTCGGTCCATCTTTCTTTTTATCGTCAGCTTTCGCCTTGGTCTTGTCGGCACCGTTATTGCCTTGGTTCTTCAGGGCGCCCCGCAAATCGGCTTCTCTGGTGTTGTGGCCGGTGGTAAGCCTTTCCACCTTAACCAGTTCCGCCGTAATATCGGGGGTGATGCCGACCCCTTGGATCGACCGTCCCGACGGCGTGTAATAGCGCGCCGTGGTCAATCGCATGGCGCCATGCTGGCCCAGAGGAATAATGGTCTGCACCGATCCCTTGCCGAACGATTTGGTGCCGAGAATGATGGCGCGGTTGTGGTCCTGCAAGGCGCCCGCGACGATTTCCGATGCCGACGCTGAACCGCCGTTGATCAAGACAACAATAGGTTTGCCGCCCGTCAAGTCGCCTTTTCTGGCGTTGAACCTCTGGTGCTCCTCTTTGTTGCGGGTGCGGGTTGATACGATCTCGCCCCGTTCCAGGAACACATCCGATACGGCTATCGCCTGATCCAGCAAACCGCCTGGATTGTTTCTTAGATCCAGCACCAGTCCTTTGAATTTTTTACCCAACTCTTTCTTTATTTTCCCTATGGCTTTTTTGATGCCGCCGGCGGTCGGCTGGCTAAAGGATGAAATTCGCACATAGCCGATGTCGCCTTCGGTCCGTGAACGGACCGTGCGAATGGGAATCACGCCACGGGTGATGGTAACGTCAAAGGGTTTGGCGCCGTTTCGCCGGATGGTCAGCTTGATATCCTCACCGACCTTGCCCCGCATTTTGTCCACCGCCTGCGATAAGGTCAGGCCCAATACCCGTTCGCCGTTCAAGTGGGTGATGAAATCGCCGGATTGGAGACCGGCGCGGTGGGCCGGCGTATCGTCGATGGGCGACACTACTTTGATCAAGCCGTTTTCCATGGTCACTTCAATACCCAGACCGCCGAATTTGCCCCGCGTCTGCACTTGCATGGCCTTGAAATTCTTGGCGTTCAAATAGCTGGAATGAGGATCGAGGGAGGTCAACATGCCGGTGATGGCGGCTTCGATCAGGTCCTCGTCGGTGACTTCTTCTACATAGGCGGCACGCACCCGTTCGAAGACGTCGCCAAATAGATTGAGCATACGGTAGGTGTCGACTTCCTTTTTTCCTTTTTCGTCCGCCATGGCCGCGGTCGATGCAATGCCGAGAACCGTTATGAGCATGACGGCACCGGCCGCCCTAATAAATATTTTTTTCATCCTTTTGCTTTACCTTTTCCTGCTGCCAGCCATGGAACGGGATTAATCGGCTGTCCGTTCCGCCGTAATTCCAAATAGAGGGACGGCTTTTTGCCGCTGTCTTCTTTCCCGCGAATTTGCATGACGCCGACGGGTTCACCGGACAACAACCATTGTCCCAATATGCCGTCGATGCGAGACATGCCCGCCAATAGACTATGATATCCCTCGCCGTGTTCGATGATCAAGAGTTTGCCGTATCCTCTGAAATTTCCGGCGAAGACGACTTTTCCGTCGTAAGGTGCAATAACCTGCGCGCCAGGCCGTGTTTCGAGGGTGATACCCTTGCGGGAAAAACCCCGTCTTAAGGTCTGTCCGTAACTACCGACGGTTCTGCCGACAACCGGATAGCGCAGGAACCCTCTGGCCAGGGCAAAAGGTTTAAGTGGGCGTGGCTCCGCCAATCGGGCCAGGGGTCTGAGGCTTGCCATTTGATCCTGGGATCGATCCCCGGCTTTCGGGTCACCCTGTTTTCCCCCGTTATCCCTTTGATTTTGCCTAATTTTTCTCAATTCAGACAATTGTTTGATGCGCTGTTTTTCGAGCCGTTTAAATAGATCGCGTAAATCCCGCGCTTCCACACTTAACCGTTTGACCTGTTCGCTTTCCGTTTGCCGAGCGGCGAGGGTTATTTTGTGGGCCGCCGTCTTCTTTTTGATCAAGTCGTCCATCCGACGGCGTTTGCTGCGGAGATCCTCGCCATATTTGTCGAGCTCCAACTTACGTTTGGCGATCAAATCACGGGTGGCGGCGAGGGCGATCAAATCTTCGCGAAGACGGCCCGCCTGATCCTCAATCTGCGGTACCGAAGATTTCAAGAGGATTGCCGTCCTTACGAGATCGGACGCCTTAGCCGGATAGGCGATAACGGTTTCCGGCGGCAGGCGGGATAAACGCTGCAAGGCCAGGAGAACCTGTGAAAACTGATCCCGTCGATCGGCGAGAAGATTCCGCTTTTCACTTTCTGCTTTGTTGAGGTCGTCGATTTCCTGTTCAAGCTCGGAAACCTTGACTTCCAAATTTTGCACCGAATCGGCCAGAGCCACTCGTTGCCGCCCTGCCTTTTTGAGATCGTGCTGCAGGGTTTCGGCTTTTCGTCTCAGTTTGTGGGCTTTGATTTTGCCCGCTTCAATCGCCTTTTCGACCTCCTTGAGCCGGCTGCCGACATTTTCGTCTTCACCAAAGGCAGGCAGCGGCAATCCGGCCAAAACACAAATAATCAGTAGGGATGAAAGGCTAAGCCGTCGCATCTTTTTCGACGATCAGTGAACGCCCCGTCATATCGGCAGGCTGTTCGAGATCCAAAAGATGCAGAAGGGTCGGCGCAACATCGGCGAGTACACCTTGATTGATTCCCCCGGCGTAGGGTGGCGGATTGACCAGGATCGCCGGAACGGGAGACATGGTATGGGCGGTATGGGGACCACCGGATTCAGGGTCCGTCATCTGCTCGGCGTTGCCGTGATCGGCGGTCAGCAGCATAACGCCGCCTTTGTCCTGAAGCGCCTGCTCAAGGCGGCCGAGGCACAGATCAACCGTTTCCGCCGCTTTCACCGCCGCCTCGTAAATGCCGGTGTGGCCGACCATGTCGCCATTGGCATAGTTGACGATGATCAGGTCAAATTGATCTCTTTCAATAGCGGCAACCAGCTTGTCGGTAACTTCGTGGGCCGACATTTCCGGTTGCAGGTCATAGGTCGCCACTTTGGGAGAAGGGATGAGAATGCGCTCCTCGCCTTCAAACACCCGTTCCTCTCCACCGTTAAAGAAAAATGTGACGTGGGCGTATTTTTCCGTTTCGGCGATCCGAAGCTGGGTTTTCCCGGCATCGGCCACCAATCGCCCCAGAATATTTTTTAGGGGGCGCTGGGGGAACATGGCTCCCATAAAGGAATTGAGTTCTACCGAGTATTCCGTCATGCCAAGCCGGTCGGCGAACTGGACCGTCCGGGGCCGCGCGAAGCCGTCAAACTCGGGATCAGTCAAGGCGGCCAGAATTTCGCGCGCCCGGTCGGCCCGGAAGTTGAACATCAGAATGGCGTCGCCATCATTCATGCCGTCATAGTCGCCGATCACGGTCGGTTCCATAAATTCGTCGGTAACGCCGTTGTCGTAGTTGGCGGTGATCATGTCCAGAGCGCCGTCATTTCGTTCCCCTTCGCCGGATACCAGGACGCGGTAGGCTTTCTTCACCCGATCCCAATTGTTGTCCCGGTCCATGGCGTAGTAACGGCCGCTGACAGAGGCGATGGAAAAGCGGTTTAAATCGGCGGTTGCTGTAAGGACCGTATCCATAAAATCCCTGGCGGTGGTGGGCAGCGTATCCCGGCCGTCGAGAAAGGCGTGCAACCGGGTATCGATGCCGGCGCCATCGAGGATTTCAGCTAGGGCAATAAGATGGTTCTGATGGGAATGGACGCCGCCCGGCGACACCAGACCCATCAAATGGCAACAGCCGTCGCTTTCTTTGAGTTTGCCGATCAAATTCAGTAGCTGGGCGTTTTCGGCCATTTCGCCGGATGCAACAGCCTCGTCGATCAAAGGCAGATCCTGCATGACCACGCGGCCCGCACCGAGATTGGTATGACCGACCTCGGAATTTCCCATTTGTCCCGCCGGCAGTCCCACATCCAGGGCGGAAGCGTTCAGCGTTGCGGACGGGTAACGGGCAAGGAAACGGTCCCAATTGGGCGTGTCACCGCGGGCGATGGCATTGTCCTGCCCGCCTTCCCGCATGCCCCACCCGTCAAGAATACACAACATGACGGGCCGGGCATTTCTGCCGGAATTATCAGAATTCGCGTTTTCTTGAATTATCGCGTCGGTCATCAGTCATATGTGGCAAAAGAGCCCCCACGATACAATAGCCGATTTTTCGGACAATTGAACCGGGCAATCATTGGTTGGTTTTTGGCCCGCCCGACGGCCACTCCCAACAAAAAACCCTTGGTGTGTTGCCAAGGGTTTTATCCGGTGATCAAAATATGAGATTACTTCGCCATATAAGGATCGAATTCGCTCCATTCGACAGTGCGATGTTGCCCGATGGTATATCTCATACCCTTCATGCCGGGGCCTTCATAGAAATCACAACGGCCCAAACCGTTGCGCCTGAAGGTTTTAACATTTGTGGCATTTTCGTTGTTGTTATCGCATCGACCGCACCAATTGCCGTCGCCACAACTCATTTCAATAGTCATCGTCAAACCTGCCTCTATTTATGGATGGGTTGTCGACGTCGAAACATACGGTGAAAAATTTCTAAGACAATGAAATTATTAGGGTTTTGTGTAAAATACGTAGGGCTAATACGGGTTATACGGCTATTTGTGGTAGGGGTGATTCGCAAGTATGCACTGGGCGCGATAAATTTGTTCGATCAGCATGATGCGGGCGAGCATATGGGGCCAGGTCATGGCGCCCATGGCGATTTTCAGCTGAGCTTTATGGAGAATAGACTGATCGAGGCCTTCGCCGCCGCCGATGACGAAGGCAATGTCGGTGGGACCTTCGTGCATCCACTTTTCGAATTGTTCCGCCAGTTTCTCACTCGAAAAAGATTTGCCCTCTTTGTCCAGGGCGACGATCAATGCGCCGTCCGGTATGGCGGACACAAGAAGCGCCGCCTCCTTTTGTTTGAGCTTAGCCGGTTTGAGGGGATTGCGCTCCTCGACCTCTTTGAGGGTCAACGGCCAATTAAGGCGGCGCGTATATTGATCCCAAAGCTCCCTTTCCGGTCCGGCTTTCAGGCGCCCGACGGCGGCGATGGTGATCTTCATGGGGTGATCTTCACGGCAATAGGTTTACGCCACTTGGTCCGGTTGTGGCATGGCCGTACCCCAGATTTTCTCCAGATCGTAAAATTCTCTGATCTCCGGACGGAACAAATGTACGATCACATCGCCGCCGTCGATCAGCACCCAGTCGCCCTGGTTCATACCCTCCAAGGGAACTTCGGTTAGGCCTTCCGCTTTCAGAATTTGCTGGAGATGCTGGGCCATGGTCACAACCTGCCGTTGGGAGGTGCCCGTTGCGATTACCATGTAGTCGGCAAAACTGGTTTTGCCTGCGAGATTGATGACGACCACGTCCTGTGCCTTATCGTCATCAAGGGACGCCTTGGTCACTTCCAACAATTGGCTGGAAGCTGCGGGCGTCTTTTTTTTGCCTGAAATGGTGTTGGTCTCCTTTTCAACAAGCTAATAAAATTTTACCGCGCCGATACCGGCCCGAATACGCGTCGCCGAGATAGCATCCGGTTTCATACTGAGAACGGCCCAGGCCGGCGGCTCCATCATTGCCAAGCGGTCGGCCCGATTCTCGTCGATGCGATACCGAGCAAACCGGCGTGCCGCAATTCCCGTCAACGCCTTCTTAGAATAGGAAGGCCGGGGGAAAATCGCAATGGGGACTGTCCGAAATATTTTTTCCCAATCCTTCCATTGCGGAATCTGCAACATATTGTCAGCGCCCATAAGCCAGACGAACCGCGCGTTTGGATGCCGTTTCTTGAGGGATAAAAGCGTATCTGCGGTATAGATGGTGTTCAGTTTACTCTCAATATCCGAAACTTGAATACGTTGATCGCAGGCGATGGATCGGGCCGAATCGATCCGAGCTGTAAAATCCTCCATACCGGCCTCCGCCTTGAGCGGATTTTGCGGGGATACCATCCACCAAACTTCATCGAGCCGCAATTGCACCAGGGCTTGGCGGCTGATGAGAAGATGCCCCCGGTGTGCCGGGTTAAATGATCCGCCCAACAGGCCGATACGTTTACGGAGACTGGCGTCATGATTAACCGGCACAGGCGAGCCTCACAAAGAATTCTCCTTCCCCCCTGGAGGGGGAAGGCAGGGATGGGGGGGAAGCTTCAACCGGTGTGATGTAGCGCTTCTCTAATTCTTTCCAACATCCCGTCCAGATTTTCAAATACATCACGATTCCAAAATCGGAGAACCCGGTAGCCGACAAGCTCAAAGCACTTTGTCCGTTGTTCATCATAGTCAGTGGTAAACGCATGTTGCCCGCCGTCCAACTCGATAACAAGCCGCGCTTCCGGACAAAGGAAATCGACAATAAATTGTCCCAGTGGTGCTTGCCGCCGGAATCGGAAGCCATCAATCTGTTTATAGCGTAGCCGTCGCCACAGCAGCTTTTCGGCCTCCGTGAGGTTTTTTCGTAGATATCTGGCTCTGCGTGACGGCATCGGGCAGCCCCCCCACCCCAACCCTCCCCCTCGAAGGGGGAGGGAGCTGGGTGGTGATTGTCATTTAATATCTTGCTCCCACTATCTATGGCGGCGCTAGAACCCCATTTCCCCCACCACACACATACACCCCCTTCCGCCTCACGATGGAGGACCGGGGCGGGAATCAAGCCATGACAAGCCAATTCTCAATCCGCCAGATTCTGTATAATGATCTTCCAATCTTCATCGGAAATTTTGCTTGGTGTAAATGCCATTTTGCCATGAAGGAACAAAACATGGGTTATGTTTTTTTTTCCAGATTTGTAATACACAGGAAGTTGCTTCTTAACGTCATTTATAGACATTGCTAGGTTTGGAGTGCCCAAAGTTTTAATTTTGAATGGCAAAATCCAAGGTTCTGGCCAAATATCCCTCACCTCGGAATTACCATCAACTTCCGAATAAACGACAAATGGTGTTGTAAATTCTTTAGTCTCCTTACAATAAAGTAATCCGAGACTGCCAATTTTCATTTTCTTTGAATTAGTTTTACGAGCCTTGATGGTTCGACTATTGACGTTTGCAGAAACAGCCCACATTTGCGCACCAATTCCAGCCCAAATATTTGTTTTATTGTTTGAGGAGAATACGAATAAATCTAATTTTTTGCTCATTCTTTACCCCCTTAATTCAACGAACCGTTCGAACAGGTGTTAGAACGCTATGTTTAAAAAAGCTAAGTTAAGGCCGCGTATGCCCGTCTCCTTTGACGACATACTTGAACGTCGTGAGTTGTTCGACGCCGACGGGGCCACGGGCGTGCATTTTGCCGGTCGATATACCGATTTCCGCGCCCATGCCGAATTCACCGCCGTCGGCGAACTGGGTCGACGCGTTGTGCATGGTGATGGCGCTGTTGACGCCGTTTAAGAATTTCTCGGCGACATCCGCATTGTCGGTAACGATGGCGTCGGTGTGTTCGGTGCCATGGGCATTCACATGGCTGACCGCTTCGTTCACGTCATCGACCTGTTTTACGGATATGACGGCGTCGAGATATTCCGTGTCCCAGTCCTCGTCGGTCGCCGCTGAGACCCGATCATCGAAAGATTGTGTTTCCTGATCTCCACGAATTTCACATCCGGCCTCGGTTAACGCATCCAGGATGTGCGGCAGGTGGGTGGGAACGGCGGCCCGGTCGATCAACAGGGTTTCGGTGGCGCCGCATATTCCGGTCCGGCGCATCTTGGCGTTGATCACCAGATCCTTGGCCATATCCGGTCGGCTGTCGGCGGTAACATAGGTATGGCAGATGCCTTCCAAATGGGCGAAGACGGGTACTTTGGCTTCCGTTTGCACCCGTTCCACCAGGGATTTGCCGCCCCGGGGGACGATGACGTCGATATAGTCGGTCATGGTCAGCATTGCGCCGACGGCGGCGCGGTCGATGGTGGGCACCATCTGAATGGCGGCTTCGGGCAGATTGGCCTGCCGCAGCCCTTCCTTCATGCAGTCGAGGATGGCGTTCGACGAATTATAGCTTTCAGAGCCGCCTCTGAGGATTGCCGCATTGCCGGACTTCAGGCACAGCGCGCCGGCATCGGCGGTCACGTTGGGCCGGGATTCGTAGATGATGCCGATCACACCCAAGGGCACCCGTACCCGCGAAATCTTTAAGCCATTGGGTCGGTCCCAGGCATCCATAACGGCGCCGACCGGATCGTCAAGTTCGGCAATGGCGTCCAATCCCTGGGCGACGCCCTCAATGCGGTCCCGGTTCAGTTTCAGCCGGTCCAAGAGGGCGGGGGTCAGGCCTTTTTGCTCGCCCGCCGTCATGTCCTTGTCGTTGGCGGCAATAATATCGTCGCTGCGGTTGCGTAGTGCAGTGGCCGCTTCTCTCAGCGCCCTGTTCTTGGCGTCGGTGGTGGCGTTGACCAGGGTCTGCGCCGCTTGCTTAGCCGCCCGGCCAATTTCCTGCATCATTTCAACAATGTTCTCGGCATCCGCCATAATTTTCTCCAACCCCTTTATCCGGCTATGAGAGGGCGAGGTCGTCCCGATGGATCATCTCGTCCCGTCCACGGTAGCCCAACAGTTTCTCTATTTCACTCGTTTTGTGACCCATGATGCGCCGCGCGTCCCCGGCGGAATAGGCGCAAAGTCCGCGGCCGATCTCCTTGCCGTCCGAAGTCGTTACCGTCACCGCGTCGCCCCGCTGAAAATCGCCGGTAATGCCCGACACGCCGGCGGGCAACAGACTGCGGCCCTGGGACAGAGCCTTGACGGCGCCGTCGTCGACAGTAATGGCACCGACCGGCTGAAGGGAACCGGCGATCCATCGTTTGCGAGCGGTTTGAGGATTGCCCTGGGGAATGAACCAACTGCTATTGGCGCCGTTTTCAAGCGCCTTCAATGGATGGTCGACCTCTCCCTTGGTGATCACCAGGGCGGAGCCGGCGCTGAGACATTGCTTAGCCGCTGCCAGTTTGGTCACCATGCCGCCCCGGCTGTCCAGGGACGCCGCCGTTCCCGCCATGGCTTCAATCTCCGGAGTGATTTCATGTATTTCCGGCACCAGCTTGGCCGTTTCATCTTGCGCGGGATCGGCGGTATACAATCCGTCGATATCCGACAACAGGACCAGCAGATCGGCGCTGACCATGGTGGCGACCCGGGCCGCCAGCCGGTCATTGTCCCCAAAACGGATTTCGTCGGTAGCCACCGAATCGTTTTCGTTGATCAGGGGCAGGGCGCCCAGTTTCAACAATGTCATCAGGGTCGAGCGGGCGTTGAGATAACGCCGCCGGTTTTCGCTGTCGTCCAGCGTCAGAAGGATTTGCGCTACCGATATGCCATGATGGCCCAAACATTCCTGATAGGCGTGGGCGAGCCGCACCATGCCCGCCGCCGCCGCCGCCTGCATTTCCTCCAGGCGCAAATCGCCCGACGCAAAGCCGAGATAACGGCGGCCAAGGGAAATAGCTCCCGAAGACACGATGATGATTTCCTGACCCCGCTGCCTCATCTCTTCAAGATCGTCGGCCAGGGATTCCAGCCATTTACGATGTAGGACGCCGCGTTCGGGGTCGACCAAAAGGGATGAACCGATCTTCACCACGATACGTTTGGCGTTCTTCAGGTGCGTGAGATTAGCTTTGCTGCTCATGCCGTCACGCCGTGCTGCAAATCAACGGCCTCGGATTGCTCTGCCGCTTTCGCGTCGGCAACGATCTTGAACAGGCGGCGCAAGGTGTCGTCGACGCCCAGGCCTGACACGCCGGAGATGGTCAGGACTTCCTGGTTCGCGGCTTCGCTCAAGGCAATCCTTCTTTCCTCGATGACATCGTCGGTCAGGGCGTCGCATTTGTTCAAGGCGACGATTTCCGTTTTTTCCGCCAGGCCGCCGCCATATTCTGCCAGTTCGTGACGGACCGTGCGGTAGGCGGCCACCGGGTCGTCTTCGGTGCCATCGACCAGATGAAGCAGGACCCGGCAACGTTCCACATGCCCGAGAAACCGGTCGCCCAGACCGGCGCCTTCATGGGCGCCTTCGATCAGTCCGGGGATATCGGCCAGCACGATTTCATCACCGTCGATGTAGCCGACGCCGAGGTTGGGATGCAGGGTCGTGAAGGGATAATCGGCGATTTTGGGCCGGGCTCTGGTAACGGCGGCCAGAAAGGTCGATTTGCCGGCATTGGGCAAACCAATCAGGCCGGCGTCGGCGATTAATTTTAGCCGTAGCCAGAGCCATTTCTCCTCGCCCGGCCAGCCGTCGTCGGCGCGCTGGGGTGCCTGATTGGTGGAGGATTTATAGTAGGCGTTGCCGTACCCGCCGTCGCCGCCCTTGGCGATGACGAATGTCTGACCTTCCTCGGTCAAATCGGCAATCATAAATTCGCCGTCCTCGTCGAATATCTGAGTGCCGACGGGGACCGGTAAAACAATCGTTTCGGCGGCTTTGCCGGAGCGATTTGCGCCCATGCCGTGATTGCCGCGTTTGGCCTTGAAATGTTGCTTGAAGCGGAAGTCGATTAAGGTGTTGAGATTGGCGACACATTCCACGACGACGTCGCCGCCCTTGCCGCCGTTGCCACCGTCTGGTCCCCCGAACTCAACGTATTTTTCACGGCGGAAGCCGACGCAACCGGCGCCGCCGTCACCGCTTTTGACGAAGATTTTCTGTTGGTCCAGGAACTTCACGTCAATCTACCTAAAATAAATCGGGTTTATTTTACCTTATAGCCAATAAAAAAGGGGAATGGACAGCCATTCCCCTATTTCTCGGATTGGCTGCCGCTATGTCAGGAGGCCGGCTCCACATTGACGAAGGTTTTACCCGCACCGGTTTTCTGGAATTTGACCTTTCCTTCCGTCAGCGCGAACAGGGTATGGTCTTTGCCCATCCCGACATTTTCGCCCGGATGGTACTTGGTGCCCCGTTGCCGGATAATGATGTTGCCGCCGGTTACCGATTCGCCGCCATATTTTTTTACGCCGAGGCGCCGACCGGCAGAATCGCGTCCGTTACGGGATGAACCGCCTGCTTTTTTATGAGCCATAACCTAACTCCTTAAACCTATTTCTTGTCTGCAGCTTTTTTCTTGGTAGCGGCTTTCTTTTTAGCCGCTGCCTTTTTCTTGGTTGCCGCCTTTTTCTTGGCAGCCGATTTCTTCTTCGCGGGCGCCGCCGTCTTTTCTTCCGCCTTATCTTTTTGAGGCGCTTCTTTTTTGGGAGCGGCTTCCTCTGCGGGTTTCGCTTCCTCGGCTTCCGCCTTTTTGGCGGGAGCGGCCTTCTTGGCGGAGGCCTTCACAGCACCTTTGCCGTTAATATCCAATATGCGCAGAACCGTCTGGTCCTGGCGATGGCCCTTTTTACGCTTGTAGCCCTGACGCCTTTTTTTCTTGAAGACGATAATCTTGTCGGCACGGGATTGGTCGAGCACTTCGCAATTGACGGCGGCGCTGGCCAGCAGCGGCGCACCGACTTCGGGTGACTTGCCGTCTTCTCCGACCATCAACACTTGGTCCAATTTCACTTTGGCGCCGGCTTCGCCTTGCAGTTTCTCAACGACGATCACATCGCCCGGAGAAACCCGATATTGCTTACCGCCGGTCTTTACGACTGCGTACATTGTTCTCTTTTCGTATTGATATTGTTTAGCCCGTGCAAAAACGGGGCACCCCCAAAAGCTTCCTCGGAGGGCCCCCACGGAAGGCGCGGAAATTAGCGGGCGCGTGGCTGGATGTCAAATGTTTTTGCCCTTTAATTTCCTATTCTTTTTAAAGAGCCGCCGGACAGGCCAAAGCACATAATATCAGGGAAATTATCCATCAATATGGGTCATAGGGACCCGCATGGTCGAACGGCAATTATAACCATTCTAGATCAGGCTTGATTTAAATCAATTTTGCCGAGCAAAAATCAGGGTAGATAAGAAGATAAATAAAATTGAATAGCTAGGTATGCACGCCCGTTTTTTACGGGCACGTCCAGGACCGCAGGGGAATCACGTGTCGGACGTTGGGGAGGCTTAATGCCGCGAAAAGTTTTTGAATTACCGATGAACTTGATCATCGGCCATCCGATTATCGACGACGATCATGCTCAAATGGTCCGTATTATCAATGAAACCGCCGCCGCCTTGGAAGATTCCAAATTTCACGACGCCACCAAATTGATTCTCAGATTTATCGAATTAATGAAGGAACATATGGTGCGTGAAGAGGAGATTCTACACGGTACGGAATTTCCGTGGGTGGACGAACATGCGGCGCGCCACCGGCAGGTTATGCTGAAGCTGCCTCGCCTCATTGATGAAAGCGAAAAAATTCAGGATGGTGGCAAGGCCTGGGATGCGTTGATCGATAAATTGATCGAGTGCCTGATGGCCGATGCATTCGAGGCCGATCTGGCCTTTAAGGCCCATCTCGCGTCGCACAAGGTGTAAATTAGTTCTGGTTAGTTCTAGGCGGCAGCTTTTACCGGCATCAGACCTTTTTCAGACAATTCTTCAAGTTTCATCATATAGATGACGGCGTCCGTGGATGTCCAATGAACGGAAATTTTCAGATCGTTCTCGAAGGTGTCGACAACCATCCACAATTTGCACTTTTCATCCCACCGGTAATCATATCTCATTATTTTTCTCCGTTACTGATTAGGATGAATTTAACCGAGAATGATTAATATTAAATGAGTCAGGGTTGAAATAGATTTTCCGAGTTCATGTCGAATAGACTCTAATGTATCCGCCGGACGAAGGAGCAGAATAAATGATCCGAATTTTCATCGGTTACGATCCAAGGGAATCAATTGCCTACAATGTTCTCTGCCATTCTATTTTAACCCGGGCGAGTGAACCGGTATCGATTGCCCCGTTGATGCTGAGCCAGCTTAATGGTCTCATGTGGCGGGAGCGCCATAACCTGCAATCCACCGACTTTTCTTTTTCCCGGTTTCTCACTCCCCATCTCTGCGGCTTTGAAGGATGGTCCCTTTTTATGGATTGTGACATGTTGGTGCTTGATGACATTGCCAGACTTTGGGCGCTGCGGGACGATAATTTTGCCGTACAGTGCGTCAAACATGATCATCAACCGCCTGAAGAAAGAAAATTCCTCGACCAGCCTCAAACTAAGTACGAAAAGAAGAACTGGTCGAGTGTTATGCTATTCAATAATGATAAATGCTCGGTTTTGACGCCCGACTATGTAAATTCCGCGACGGGCTTGGATCTGCACCGGTTTAATTGGCTGGAATCCGACGAATTGATCGGTGAAATTCCCCCCCGTTGGAACCATCTGGTGGACTACGACCCTGCCTTACCGGCAGAGGATATATCGAACCTGCACTACACCACAGGCGGCCCTTACTTCGAGGAGTATCGGAATTGCGGCTATGCCGACCTTTGGCTGCAGGAGCGCGACCGCATGATGTACGCCGGCAGGGAACGGCCTGACACCTAGCCTTTTGCCGACGTTTATTTCGGGGTTGGGATCTCTACGACGACCTCGACGCGGCGGTTGCGTTGCCGGTTCTCCGGTGAGTCATTCTCGACCAGTGGTTGCGTGCTGGCATAACCTGTCGCGGATACGCGTTTTTGGTCGAGCCCGGCATGGCGCAATAGCCGGTGCACAACGGATACCGCCCGTGCCGTTGACAAATCCCAGTTTGAGCGGAAGCGCGCCGTCGAAATGGGCGTGTCATCCGAGTGGCCGGCTACCAGAATTTTTCCTTCGGTGCGCGCCAATACATCGGCGATACGGTCAATGGTGCCGAATATCTTGGTGCTTAAATCAGCACTGCCAGATGCGAATGCGGCGCTGGCCGGAAACCGCATGATGATGAGGTTATCTTTGATGACTAACTCGATTATGTTGTTCAGCAATTCGTTGGCGATCGACGATTTAATTAAATTTTCCAGATTGGTGCGGGCGACGGTTCTAAGATAGGCTTCCTGCGTCGATTCCGTTTTTTCGCGAGGCTGCTGCTGAGGAATTTCAAATTTTGATTTTGAAGACTGATCCTTTTTCAAGATCATTATTGGCCTCGGCTGATTAAAGGCCGCGGCGATCGGTCCGGCATTGCGTTTAAAACTATCGCTGTCAACGTCGGAAAAAGAAAGAATCAGCACAAACAAAGCGAACAACAATGCCATGAGATCGGCAAAGGTCACCATCCACGGCGGTGCGCCTTTGGGTTTTCTCAATAAATTTTCTTTTGCAGCCATATTTTTATCCGGCCATTAAAATTTGGGCGTCAGAGTTTATTTTCTGGTGCCTGTCCAGGTGTCGCCGGCACCCGCGGATCGTTGTTTTTCCGGCAGATAGGGCTCGAGAACTTCCCGAACTTCCGTGGGATTTCGTAATTGCTGAATTTGGAAAACACATTCGATGATCAGCGCCCGCAGGGTTTTTTCCCGCGCCGATTTGTCTTCAAGTTTATCGGCGATGGGTAAGGCGATCAGGTTGGCGAACAAAACGCCATAGAGTGTGGTCAATAGCGCGACAGCCATGGCCGGTCCGATGGTGGTCGGGTCGGACATGTTGCTTAACATCTGGACCAGCCCCACCAAGGTTCCGAACATACCGAAGGCCGGCGCGGCATCGCCGATCGCCTGGAACACCCGGGCGCCCACTTCCTCCCGCTGGATCGACTGGGCCATCTCCTGGGTGAGAACTTTTCGGATATAGTCCAGATCCCGGCCGTCGGCGCACAACTGCAACCCCTTGCGATAAAAGGGATTACGGACTTTCTGCTTTTCCAGTGCAGGTAAGCCCTTTTTTCGGGCGATTTTCACGAATTTAACGGCCAGTTTGATAAAGTCCCGGGGTTTTTCCTTTTCGTTGGTGAAAGCCGCTTTGATGCCGATGGGCATGGATATAAAAACACCCGACAGAGGAAATTTAATCATGGTCGCGGCGAATGTGCCGCCGACGACTATCAGAAACCCGGGCAAATTCAGGAAAATGTTAAAGTCGGATCCGGTGGCGATGGCGAGAGACACAACCGTCACGCCGAAGATCAAACCGAGTAGGGTGGCGATATCCAATTTAGCGTTCTCCTGAGTCGCTGGCCTAAGTCACTGGCAGGACTTTAAAAATGGACTTTTCACGTGCAAATTGAAATATAGGTAGTGGATTCCATGAATCCAGCGTTTTTTCCAATCTTTGCTGAATAGGAATCACCAAAAGTAGCGGGTGGGCTTAACAGTGCGGGTCTTTTCTGATGAATCCCCAGCCGTATATATTGTCCTTGCCGGGGGAGCCTAGATCAAGGGATTCGCTTTGCAATATCCGGCGCAGGGAGTCCGGTTCTTTTGAGGCGCCCTTAGAGATTTCCAGGGCCAGCAACGCCGTTACATAAGTCGTCGCAAAAGAAGTACCGCTTTGGTACTTGCCGCCACCGCCCGGTACGGCGGTCCACATACGGACCCCGGGTGCGGCAAAATCGACATAGCTGCCACGGTTGGCATTGTTCATTACGCCGCGGTAGGGGCCGACCGCCGTGACGGCAACCACCTGATCGTAACCCGCCGGATAGGCGCGCCGTTTCCGCCATTTGCGGTTGCCGACGGCAGCTACCACCACAAGTCCGTACTTGCGCGCCACCCGCAGGGCTTTGCGGACCGTTTTGTTGTTGGCCCCCGTAAGACCGATATTGGCCACGTGGACTTTTTCGCGCACCAGCCAGTTGACGGCTTTCAACAAGCTGGAGGCTTTGCCGAGGGTTTTTCCCGTTTTGCTGATCTCGAAAATATTGGCCGCTTTCAAGTCAGCGCCGGGCAGCAAACCACCCCATCCTTTATCGCTCGGTTGTCCGACAAGAAGCGCTGCCACGGCGGTGCCGTGCCCGGCAGGTCCCGGTCGCCGCATGGGATTGAATACGGCCCGCGTTTCAATTTTTTGTCCGGCCAAAGCCGGATGGTTTACGTCCACGGCCGTATCGATCATGCCCAGGCGCACACCGGCACCGCAATTGGGCGGAATGTCCTTCCAGCCGATGCGGGCTCTGGCCCGACTGGTTATGGTGCGGCGGTCGACCGGCGCGGGCATGGAATTATCTCGGTCGCGGCCGCTGATATTTTCTTCCGATAGCCGCCTCCGGGTCGGACTGATGACCGCTGGTCTGCTTTGATCCTGGGAGGGCTCGAAAACATGATCGACATCCAAAGTCAGTCCCGGGAACCTGGCGGCCAACTGTTTCTTTGCTTGGTCCGCAGTCATTCCGGGCGGAACACGCAACCGGAGAAGCATTAAGTCCAAAGCTTCCAAGTTGGATTTTTCGATAATCGTAAAGCCCATCTGGCTGACGACGGCATTGAAATTGTCGGGAGGATCCAGAATCATGACTTCGCCCGCGACGAAGTCCTGATCGGGATTGTAGGCAGTAGAGGCGGCTTGATTATCGGCGGCCGATCCATTGCTCGTAGATTTGCGAGAAATGGAAGAAGAGGCTTTTCGCCGCCCGGCGTTACCTCTTTGGTCCGATCCGGAACCCCCGGTGGCGGTGGAAGAGCCTCCTCTGACAATCAGTTTTTTATCTTTTTTTACCTTGGCTTCGTCCGGTTCAAGATTATCGATTATCATCATGCCGCCCCAACCGGCCAGGATGACTAATACGATGGGAAGAAGCCGCCATATAAGGAATTTACGCATGGTACTTTTTAAATCTATATTTTTTAACTGTTTTACAAATCGCCATTTGAAACAATGGAAAAATTCTTACCGGCTGGGATGCCAATCTGCAATCATAGAAATTAGAAAGGTTAAAGGCGGGCCACCGTCCGTTTATTGATATATTCGCCATAATTCGGCCCAATTCCTTTCGGAAAACCCTATAAGTTCGTGACCCAAACCATTTGACTTAAGGTATTGGGTTTCTTAGGGTTCTAAGTGATGAACAATTTCAATAATTTTTGTTTCACCATGGGAGGGAATTTATGAGAAAACGTCTATTTGTATCCATGCTGGCTGCTACGGCGCTGGTGTCGGGCGCCGCGGTCGCCAAGACCATCGGCGTCGGGACCACCAAGGGCGGCTTCACCAATCAGGCCGGCCAATCACTTTCCAAAGTCGTGTCGCAGTCGACCGATCTGCAAATGCGGTCACAACCGTTCGGTGGGTCCAGCGTCTATGTACCGGCCATGAACGCCGGCAAATTGGAATTCGGTTTGGTCAACGAACTGGAATCCATGTACGCGGTGACGGGCACCGGTATTTATCCCGGCCGCAAACATCCGAATTTGCGCTCCGTTACGGCGACCATTCCGTTCCGCGTCGCCATTTTCGTGAAAAAAGACTCGCCCATCAAAAGAATTGCCGACTTGAAAGGCAAGCGGGTGCCGAGCGGCTGGTCGAGCCAGAAAATTATTCAGCCTCTTTTGGACGCATTGTTGGCCAGTGAAGGTTTGAGCTATGACGATGTCGTCAAAGTGCCGACCCCCAACGTGGTCAAGGGCGCCAATGATTTTGCCGCCGGTAAGACGGATATCTTCTTCTTCGTTTTCGGCGCCGGTAAGGTTCGCGAAGTCAACGCCAAGGTCGGTGGCCTGCGTGTCTTGAATTTCGACCCGTCGCCGAAATCTCTGGCCGCCGCCAGGAAATTCGTGCCGCCCGCCTATGCCAAACCGGAAAAGCCTTCCAAGCGCAATGTCGGCGTGTCTTCACCAATTCACGTTATGACCTACTGGCACACCCTTCAAACCCACAAAAATGTGCCCGACGATGTTGTCTACAAGGTCACCAAGACCATGCATGACAAGCGCGGCGCGTTGGTCAAAGCCTTCCCCGGCTGGGGCGGATTCAAACCGGAAAATATGGCCATCAAGTTTCCGACATTGACCTATCATCCGGGCGCCATAAAATACTACAAAGAAATCGGCCAATGGCCGCCGAAATAGTAAAGTAAGACTGGTTAATTGAGCACCGACTCTATCTCTGACTCGGCCTCATCGGAAAACACGGCGAAGACAGGCTTAACGGCCGTCCTCGCCGTTGTTTTGATCCTGGGGGCGATCGCCTGGTCGGCCGACCTGTTTCGAACGGTTGGCCTGCTGCTGTACACCGAACAGTTTCTCGGGGGTATTTTGGCGATCGCCATCCCGATTGTCTTTCTATCTATCCGGCCCGATAGAACCAAAAGAACGGGTCGCATTCCGATCTATGATATTGTCGCGTCATTGCTGGGATTTTTTGCCTCTATGCATTTGGCCGTGCGCTATCCCGTGCTTGCAGAATTGGTGGCGACCGCACCCATCGACGGCTTGATATCCGGCACCATTATCCTGGCTCTTTTGATCGAAGGGCTGCGCCGGACGGTCGGTCATGTTCTGACGGGCTTGGTGGTGTTTTTTATTATTCTCGCCATGGTCGGGCATTTGATCCCCGGAAAATTACAGGGGCTGGAAATGGAGTGGAACACTCTGTTTTTCTATCTCGCCTGGGATCCGACCGGCATTCTCGGCGTACCGATGAAAATCGTCACCACCATCGTTATTTCCTTCGTGTTCTTCGGCCAGGTTCTCACCAAATCCGGCGGCTCCGCTTTTTTCACGGAGATTTCCATGATCCTGGTGGGAAGGTTCAGGGGCGGCCAGGCGAAAATCGCCGTGACGGCTTCGGGATTTTTCGGCTCGATCTCGGGCAGTGTGGTTTCCAACGTGGTGACCACCGGCGTCATTACCATCCCTTTGATGCGCAATGCCGGTTACCGCGCCCAGCAGGCAGGTGCCATCGAAGCGGTTGCCTCCACGGGCGGGCAATTGATGCCGCCCATCATGGGCGCCGCCGCCTTCATCATGGCTGAATTTCTGGAGATACCCTATAAGGAAGTCGTCGTTGCCGCTCTGATTCCCGCCATTCTTTACTATGTGGCGCTGTTCATTCTGGCCGATCTCGAGGCCGCCCGCACCGGCATCAAGCCAGTCGCCGAAGAGGATATTCCAGACCTCAAAGAAGTGTTGAAAACCGGTTGGCATTTCCCGCTTCCATTCGTTGTGCTGATCGTAGCCCTATTTGTTCTCAACTATACACCGGAAGAATCGGCGCTTATATCGGCGTTGGTTATCATCGTCATGGGGATGCTCATCGGCTACAAAGGCAAGCGCCTGGCGCCCCTGGATATTTTGGCGGCGATACGGGAAACCGGATACGCCGTTCTCGACATCATCATGATCGGCGCGGCGGCGGGCATCGTTATCGGCGTCCTGAACACCACCGGCATCGGATTTGGCTTGTCCTTGGCGATGGTTGACTTGGGCCAGGGTAATATCCTGCTTCTGCTCCTCATCTCGGCCGTCATTTGTATCATTCTCGGCATGGGCATGCCGACGGTGGCGGTTTATCTCATGCTGGCCACGTTGGTGGCGCCCGCCTTGATCGAAGTCGGGATCGACAAAATGTCGGCCCACCTCTTTATTCTCTATTTCGGCATGATGTCGATGATTACGCCGCCAGTGGCCATCGCCGCCTTCGCTGCCGCCAGCTTGACGGGCGCCGACGCCATGAAAACCGGCTTTGCCGCCATGCGGTTCGGCTGGTTCGCCTACCTGGTGCCGTTCCTGTTCGTCGCCGTACCCGAGTTGCTTATGGTGGGAGAAAGCGTGGATATTCTTCTGGTTACGGGCAAAACGGTCTTGGGAATCTGGTTCGTTTCCGTGGCCATGATGGGATACGTCATCGGGCCGATAAACATTGCCACACGTGCGCTATTTATCATTGCCGGAGCAGGCATGTTTATCCCAGACCGGTTTTTGGATATCGGAATTCCACTGGCCGTCGTGGGATTGGCTTTGGGGGCAATTTTGATGGGCATGGAATATACCCGCCACCACCGTTCGGAAAATCCCGCCTGATACGGTCTTTAACAATTATTCAGATTTTAGCGCGTAAAAGGGATACTTGATTCAACAGAAACTTAGTTGAAAGCTGCGGCTGAATAGAGATTACGATGCTTGAAGAAGGCGCGTCGTCCTGGCCTAAGAATTCGTCGGGCACCATCGATTGGGAGACGGTGTTTGAAGCCCCCGCGCTCGGGCTGATTCCCCTGGTCCAGCAGGCCCACAGCCCGGCAGCGTTGAAAAAGATTGCCGTCGTCGTTATCGAGAAACTCTATACCCGCAAAGACGACCCGCCCAAGGTCGAGCTCTTCCTCACCCAACTCAATGAATTGATCCCGGACGATCTGCCGGCGGACAGCCTGTCGCGGGTCTCGGACGCCGTGGTCGGCGTGATGCGCCAGGTTAAAGAAGAAAGAATCCGCAAGGCAGTCGAATACGAAAGTTCCCTTTCCGAAATCGCCGACGAACCTGCCGAGGAAGGCCAGAAAACCAACCGCCGGTCGCCGGAAAAGCAGCCGCCAAAACTGAAGCCGAAAAAACAGGCGAATTTAACCCCATGGGTCGGTGGCGTCAGTGCGATTGCCGTGGCGGCTGGTCTGGTGTGGTTTTTCCTGATTCGCGAACCGCCGCCGCCGGAAGAGATCAATAAGGAAACCGTCCTCATTCAGCAGATCAAAGAGGCCAGTATCGGCGACGTGCCGAAAACCCATATATACGGCGGCGCTCTGTCCCGAAGTTCCGAACAGAGACGGTTGTCGGTCACCGCCAAAGACGTTCCCCGGGAGGCTTGTTTTAATGTCGCCTGGGGGCTGGTCAATAGAGGGAGTATCGTCGTCAACGGGTTGATGTCCCGCCGTCTCTCGCCGACCATTCTGAAGGATTTGTGCGGACGCAAGGGTGATACCGCCACCCTGACCTGGATGCCGAAACCCACAAACAAGACAACTAAAAAATAAAAAATAGTCAGCCGGTTTCCATCTGGCGTAATTTGAACCGCTGTACCTTGCCCGTGGCCGTTTTGGGCAGCTCGTCGATAAATTCGACCGCGCGCGGATATTTGTAGGGCGCCATTTCGTTCTTGACGAAATTCTGTATCTCCTTGACCAAATCATCATCGCCCATAACGCCATCGCGCAGTATCACAAAGGCTTTCACGATATTGCCCCGCTCCGGGTCCGGTGAGGCCACAACGGCGCATTCGGCCACGACTGCATGCTCCAGCAGCACCGCCTCGATCTCTGGGCCGGAAATATTGTAGCCCGACGAGATGATCATATCGTCGCCGCGGGCGACATATTTGAAGTAGCCGTCATTATCCATTTCGTAGACATCGCCGGGATAATTCCAGCCGCCCTTGGAATAGACCGGCTGTTTTTCGGGATCGTCCAGATATTTGCAGGCGCTGGGGCCGCGGACGGCGAGCATGCCCGGCGTGCCGGGGTCGACTTCGTTACCGTCGTCATCCATGACTTTGGTGACGAATCCCGGGATCGCCTTGCCGGTAAAGCCGCCGCGCATTTCCGTCGGCGCCGCGGAGACGAAGACGTGAAACATTTCCGTCGAACCCAATCCGTCGATGATTTTGATTCCGGTGGCTTCGAAAAACCCGTCGAAGGTCGCCTTGGGCAGAGTTTCACCGGCTGAAATGCATTGTCGCAGAGACGAAATGTCAAAGTCCCGTGCCAGATCTGTGAGCACCCGATAGGCTGTTGGCGCCGTATAAAGCTGGGTCACCTTATACTTTTGAATGGTTTCCAGAATTTGCTCCGGTAAGGGACCTTCCAGATAGCGGCACGACGCACCGAACCTGAGCGGGCAAATCAATAAACCGCCGAGCCCGAAGGTAAAGGCGAGGGGTGGGGTGCCGGTGACCACGTCGTCAGGTTCCAAAGTGGCGATGTAGCGTCCGAACGTATCCGCGCATTGCATGATATCCCGGTGAAAATGAACCGGTGCTTTGGGATTGCCCGTGGTGCCCGACGTAAAGGCGATCAGGGCCACGTCGTCAGCCGCCGTTTCCACATTGTCGAAGCTGTCCTCTTTTTCCGCTATCTTGGTCTCGAGCGTCGCTTCGTCACCGCCGCTGTTGGTCGGTGTGAAGTAAAATAGTTTGCCGGCAAGGCCTTTTTCCTCGGCGGCTTCCGCCATTTCCTCCTCAAGCCCGATGTCGCAGAACAGGAAATCGACCTTGGCTTTTTCGATGACGTAGCTGAGTTCCCGCGCCCGTAACATGGGCATGGTGGATACACAAATGCCGCCCGCTTTCAGAATGCCGAACCAGCAGGCCACCATCATGGGCGTGTTGGGCGAGCGGATCAGAACCCGGTTGCCGGTGACCAAGCCGCAATCCTCTACCAGCACCCGGGCGATCCGGTTGGCGCGGGCAGTTAGTTCGCCGTAGGTCCAGCTGTCGTCCCCCAAATGAACGGCCGGATTGTCACCGAACCCGCCGGCCACCATGTCGTCCAGCAGCATGGTCGCCACATTCATACGGCCCGGGTAAGCGGCCAATTCCGGCGTTCCGGAATAGTCCACTTCGGCCATAAGATCGTCAGCAGGCAGGTGATCGCGGGCAAAGGTATCGATATGGGCTGTCGGTGCGCCCGGGGGGGACGTGGGCAATGACATGGGCAGGCCTCTCTGGTTCGGATAATTATTATTTATCTGCTGAATAGTTTATATATTCAGTCGGCAAATATTTTGAGCCTTTTTTTTAAGTATTTACCGAATTAGGCGTTTATTTCGTCACCCACCGATATTTTGGCCTCGGCCTCAAGGGTTTCCTCGATCATTCGCCGCAATTCCCTTCGCAGAATCTTTCCCGCCGGACTCAAGGGATAATTCTCAATGATTTCAAGACGTTCAGGTAATTTAAATTTGGCGATGCCCCTTCCCAACAGAAAGGTTGAAAGCTCGTCAAAGGTAATGTCCTGGCCATCCTTGAGCTTGACGAAGGCGCAGGCTTTCTCCCCGTACTGAGGGTCCGGCATGGCGACAATACAGACATTTTCCACCTTGTCGTTGGCCAGAATATGGTTTTCCACCTCGTCGATGCTGATTTTTTCGCCGCCCCGGTTGATCAAATCCTTGATGCGGCCTTCAACGTATAAATTGCCATCACGGCGGCTGACCAGATCGCCCGTATGATAAAAGCCGTCTTCGGTGAAGGCGGAAGCGTTGTTTTCCGGCGCCCGGTAGTAGCCGCGGATGGTGTAGGGCCCCCGGCAGATCAGTTCGCCCTTTTCGCCGTCGGGAACTTCATTGCCGTTTTCATCGACGATCTTGATTTCATCGCCCGGCGAGATGGGTCGCCCGGAACTGTGCAGGATGACATCGTCGTCGTCGTCCAGGCGGGTGACGTTGATCAACCCTTCGCCGGTGCCGAAACTTTCCTGGAAATTGCAGCCGAACGCATCCCGAATCCGCTGGCGTAGCTCTGGCACCAGTTTAGCACCCCCGTTCATGATGGTTTTAAGGGAGCTCAAATCGAACTTTTCCACCAGACCCGATGTCAGCCATTTGGTTATTAGAGGAACGGCGGCAGGGACGATGGTGACGTTCTCCTTTTCGATCAGCGCAAAGACCTGTTCTGCATTTAAGTGCGGCGCAATCACCACCCGGCCGCCGCAATCCAGCGTGGTCAAAATACCGGGGCAGGCCAGATTATAATTATGAGCCATGGGCAACAGAGCGAGGAAGACCGTTTCTTCGTTGATCTCTCCCATCTTACGGTGCTGGCGGCAGTTGTAGACATAGTCGTTGTGGGTGCGGGGAATCAGCTTGGGCAGCGCCGTCGTCCCGCCGGACAGCAGCATCAAGGCGACATCGGAGGGATCGCCCAAATCATCGGGCACGGAGTCGCCGTCACAATCGGCAATAAGATTATTGATTGAAGACTGGCCTTCCTTGGCCTCGCCGGCGACGATGATGTGTCGGAGGCAGGGCGAGGCTGCCTTGACCTCTTCGGCCAGGTCACGGAAATCGAAACCTCTGACTTGATCGGGAATCAAATAGCCGACGGCGTCGGCATGTTTCACGAAATGGCTGATTTCCGTAAACCGGTGGGCGGGAAGCGCCATCACCGGAATGACGCCGATCTTCATCAGAGCAAAGAAGGCGTATACCAGTTCCGGCGTATTGGCCAACTGGAAGATCACCCGGTCGCGGTCTTTCAAGCCAAGTTCCGACAGTTTTACCGCCAGTCGGTTAATTCGGCGTTCAAGTTCCCGATAGGTGATGCGCTGATCTTCGTAAACCAAGGCGATATTGTCAGGATTTCTGGCGGCGCTCTCTTCGAACATCCGCCAAAGCGTTATATCCTGCCAATAACCTTCTTCGCGGTAGCGGCGCTGATACTCCTCAGGCCACGGCGTACAGCCTTCCAGCATGTTAATCCCCCCCTAAATCAAATGATCTGATCGGTCTCCTAGGCTACCGCCGATGTGTAATCGGGTAAAGCGGGTTCGATGACCACGCTGTCAGAGGGGACGCTTGCCTGACCGACCTTGTTGTAGGCCCGGACATAATAGCGATAGGGCATGCCGGCCAAAATGGTGCGGTCGACGACACGCGTGCCTTTAACGGCCTCGATGATCTCCACGTCGCCGTTATCGTCGGCGCGGTAGATATCATAGCCCGAAACCTCGCCTTCGGCTTTGGACCATTTTAAGGTGGCGACGCCATCGGCCTGTTCCACGCTCAGGCCGCCATGATCGTCGCCCCAGACGGGGGCATCGCTGTCGGGCTGGTCGGGCGGCGCCTGACGGGCGTGTTTGGGCCAGAGAAAGCAATGGACTTCCTTATGGGCGCCGTCCAGTTCCTTGCAGACATTGCAATAGGTGCAATGGACGATGCGGTCTTCCTGGCCGTCACGGACTTTGACCACCCAGTCGGCATCGGCCAACAGGCCACGCGCGATACCGACAATATCGGCCTTGCCTTCTTCAACAACCATTTTGGCGTTTTCCGGTTTGGATATCTTGCCGGCGGTGACGATGGGCGTGTCATAGCCTTTGGAATTGATGAAGGATTTGATTTCCTCGGACAGATGAACATGCAGCATATCCGGATGATTGTCCCCCGGCATGCAGCGTTCGCCCGAATAGCCCGAATAGCCGTGCAGGATTTCGCCCGGTTTATGAACGGCGTCTTCGAATTTGCCGCCGACCGAAAGCGATATATAGTCGAGGCCCAGTTGGGCCATGCGGAGGGCGATCAGCTTGGCCTCTTTTACCGTATAGCCGTCGCGCAGATATTCATCGGCAAGCATGCGGATGCCGACGGGAAAATCGTTGCCGACTTTTTTCCGCACATTGTCGACCACCCGGCCGACCATGCGCAGGCGGCCTTCCAGGGTGCGGCCGGTATAGTCGTCGCGCCGTCCGTTAAGGGCGGAAAGCGACGATGACAGCGTATAGGCGTGCGCGGCATGCAGTTCGGCGCCGTCATAGCCGGCTTCCCGGGCGCGCACGGCGGCATCGCCGAACTCGTCGATGATCTGCTCGATCTCCTGCTCGGACAGCATATCCAGGGTCTGGCGCCAGCCGGACCGGGCGATCTTCATGAAATGGATGATCTGCGGCACCACTTTGGAATCCGACGTATCATGGATGCGTTTGGTCAATTCAGCATGGCCGGGAATGAACTTGTCGTCGCTGATGCGCAACAAGGGACCGGCCTTGGCGCCATGGATGGCCATGGCTTCAACGACGATCAGCCCGACCTCGCCTTCGGCGTATCGAACGTATCGTTCGATAATGTCTTCATTGACCATGCCGTCTTCGCCGGACAGCCTGGTGACCATGGCCGGCACCAAAACCCGGTTGGGAATGACCATACCGTTAATATCAAGGGGCTCGAATAACTTCATTTTCTTATCCTCCAATTCTAAATATCTTCTTGTTCGGTCGTTAAAATTGATTTTTTTAATTCACCCAACAGGGCATGTAATTCAAAGGCAGCGTCGCGGTCCAATCCGTCCATGATTTCGGTCAGCCAGGCATTGTGCGCCGGGATCATTTCCTTGACGGCCGCCTCGCCGTTCTTGGTCAGTTGGATATTCTGCACCCGCCTGTCCTGCGGCGATGTTTTGCGGTCGACCAAGCCGTCGTCTTCCAGTCGGTCGACCAGTGACGTGATATTTCCCTTGGTCACCATCAGCCGTTTCGACAGCTCCCGCATGGGCTGGCCCTCCGGTGTCCGTTCGATCTGCGCCAGGACGTCGAAGCGGGGCAGGGTGGTATCGAAATTCTTGTCCAATTTCTTGCGGATGCGCCGTTCGATCAGATTGGCGCAGGTCAACAGACGCAGCCAGATACGCAGGTCGAGAAGATCATCCTCGTCCAAGCCGGTTTCGAAATCGGTCGGCTCGGGAATCATCCCGGTCGTTTCTTCGGCGGAGGAAGTGGAGCGCTGTTTTTTCATGGGTGCGGGGCAAACTTTATAATAGTTCAAATCTAAACAGTTTAATCTTAAACTAATATTTGAGAAGCGGCAAGTGTTTTCGAAGTAATTTTTTTAAACGGTCCCAGCAATCTGTTGGTCACGGCTATTTTCCGCTTCCCAATCCGCCCCTGATCCGATAAACCACCGTCTCAGTGCGGAGAGGTGCCGGAGTGGTTGAACGGGGCGGTCTCGAAAACCGTTGTGGGCGCGAGCCTACCCAGGGTTCGAATCCCTGTCTCTCCGCCATTTTTCCTTTTTTGTTATTTAATAACAGTTAGTTATATAATATATTTAAAATTACCAACAATTTTACCCACAAAAATATTCCCGGTTAGGGCTCTTTTTAATTTATCGATACGATAGAAAAATTGCTTGCAACGATTCAAATCGGGAGTTTTGTTCTTAATTGTTCTCGTCAATGCCCCAAACACGCAACCCGTATCCATCTTGATGTCGTTTTAGTTCAAGTTCTTCAGGGTCAAATTGGATATTATCGATGGTCCGCAAATGTCAGGAGTGTCTGCTTTACCCCCTATTCTGTTGTAAAACTCGAAATTGGTGACGATCAATAATTCCTCCAAAAGCCAACTTCGCCAAGAATGGCATCTAAATTGCCTTTGTACGTTACACAGAACTTCGCTCAGCGAAATATCAATCTGACGGCTGTCCCCCCGACTAAATTTTAGAACTGCCCGTCCATGCTGCGGAAATTTTTAAATCAACTGCAAAATGAGAGTTTTGCAACAGAATTGGGTGTAAAACGGACGCTGTTCAGCACCCCTGATTTCGTTTGCTTGTAGCCAACTAAGGCATTCGCCGTGTTTAATTAGACGCCGCCATGTAAGAATGACTTTTGAAAAGCTAATTGAAGGCGTTAGTCGACCGTGAACTACGCGGTTTCCGCTGATTGAGCATCCCACCATAATATCCAGAATTGACACAATAGAAGCCTGATCCATTTGAGGATAAGGCGGAAGTTGTAGCCGGCTGCAGCGAGGATGGGGTTGATGGCGTCATCGACGATAAGCATGCTGATCATTGCGAACACAACCCCGAGAAACAACATTAAAAATCCCACCATGGCGCCATGAAAGAGCTTTCCAGCCGCCTCTCTAAAATGAACCCCGAAGAACATGGCGCCGATACTGACGCCGATGAAGAGGAGGGCGCATGAAATGACGCCGTTGGGAATATCCGTATCGACATGGCCAGATAACTTAAACACAGCGACGCCGATAAAGGGGCCGAGAAAAAACGGAGCTGGAAATCGCAACCATTTGGCGATGACATAGGATGCCGGCGCCACCACGGCCAGGATGAACAACGTCGAATAATCGGGATTTGCCGGAACGAAACTCAAATTCATCGATGCGGGCGGGACATAGCCAGCAAATATTCTGAAAGCCAAGGGAATGGCGAATATGACGACGATCAGACGCATCGACTGGATCAAGGAAAATGTTTTGACATCAGCGCCATAGCTTTCGGCAAGTGCCAGCATGGTCACCAATCCGCCCGGAGTAGCGCTGAAATAAGCCGTCAGCGGATCAAGTTTGGCGATATGGATCAGATACAACGTGATCGCGGCGACAACGGTGATAGTGTAGAGGGCGACGAGAGCGACACTGGGAAGCCAGTGAAGGAACTGCTCGCCGATTTGGGCAGTGATCGTCAAGCCAAACACGGCCCCTACAATCCAAAAGCTTATAAGCCGAAGCCAATTCGGCACCCAAAGCCGGACGCCACTCAAACCGGCGATTGAAGTCGTGAAAATCGGTCCGATGATCCACGGCAGCGGCAGTGTCAAAAAGAGAAACATAACGGCGCCGACCAATCCAATAATCAGACCGGTCAGAAGCGGCGCCCATTGCTGACTTAAATCCTCGGCGCTGGCTCTTAACACTTCAATCATCGGGCGGGAGCATCTCTAGTATAGATTATAATTTATTAAGAAAATCAACTACTTCTAGCAATTGCATTTATTCCAAACGTATATTACGATCCTCGCCGCACATTCGGGCTGTAAAGGGATTACCCTCAAAGATCGGATTAATAATCGTAAACACAGTGGGGAGGAAACTATGCCACGTCAATCATCTCATCGTTATTTTGGAATTTTAACGGCGCTCGCCGTCACCGCAGTAATGGCTTTCGGGGCGGCGCCAGCATTCGCCGAATTTCCGGAAAAACCAATCAAATTGATCGTCGGCTTCCGCGCCGGCGGCAGCACAGACGCCTTAGCAACGGCCTTAGCTAAAGAAATGGAAGCCGTACTCGGCCAACCGGTGGTTAAGGAAGTCAGGGCCGGCGGTGGCGGCGGCAAAGCGGCGGCGGCGGCAAAACTGGCGGCCCCCGATGGCTATACATTGGTAATGGCCGTCACGCCAACCTTCGCCTTCAACACGGCGGCCATTCCGAAAAAGACGCCCTACACCAAAGACGACTTCGATTATCTTGAAAGTGTAAGCAAGGCACAAGAAGCCGTCTACGCCAAAGCCGATGCGCCTTTCAAAACCTGGCGTGAAATGATCGCCTACGCCAAAAAGGGCAATAAGCTGACCTATGCGGCGGTGACTCCCTTCGATAAGCTGCTCGTTCGCTACATCAACAAGAAAGAAGGCGTAAATATTCGGACGATCCCCACCAAGGGTGGATCCGGCGCTCTCAAGAATATCATGGGCGGTCATACCGATATGGGGTTCTCCGGCGGTACTCACATCAAGATGCTGGGTAAGAAGTCGATCAACGTTTTGGTCAGCCTGCGCGGCGAGCCTCTGATTGACACGCCGAAAATCCCTACCTTGATGGATGTCGGTTACCCGATCACTTTCGAAGCCCACTTTATGCTGGCGGCGCCAAAGGGACTTCCAGCCAACGTCAAAAAGACTTTGCTGAACGCCATTCACAAAGGCATCAATGGTCCGGCCGTGGCGAAAATCCTTAAAAAGTTGCCCTTCCCCAAAGAGCAACTTGGTCCTAAAGGATTGACGGCTAGCATCGACGCTGCCTATGAGCGTTATGTGAAGATGGTCAATTCACTGAAATAACTTTGAGACTCGTGGGGCGGCTTCGGTCGCCCCACGATTTTATTCTATGCGTTTTACAGACCTGATATCGAGTCTAGCACTGGTTCTTTTCGGATTGGTATTGGCGATATGGGTGATTCCCCCAGAATCCTTTCCGGGTGATCCGGGCGAGATGGCTCCCGCATTTCTGCCGACGGTGGCGGCGGTCGTTATCGTTACTCTGGCTGGCTTTCAGACAGTCATCGCGGGTGTGGGCCAAAAGGTGCCAACGCCAGGTTTCGATAGATTTTCGATCCTGTTTATAATTGCTTCGTCCGCCGTGTTCGGGCTGGTTGTCGCCATGATTATGAATTTTGGGTTCATCGCCGGCGGCATTTCGTCGATTGCTCTAATTGGTTTCATTATGCGGCCCAAAGGGTCCGAACGTTGGTGGCTGTTGGCCATCGCCGTCGCTCTGCCGCTGGGCAGCTATCTGCTGGCCTGGCACGGGCTGCGGCTGTCTCTACCATAAAGGCAGGCGACGATGGATATCATCATTCTCGGCATTCAAGACGCCTTTACCCTGACAACCATTCTAACCGTTGCGGCGGGAGTCTGCCTAGGTATCATCGTCGGCGCCATTCCAGGTTTGAATGCGCCCATGGCCATCGCCATCGCTGTGCCGCTTACCTTTTACATGTCGCCCTTGGCGGCCTTGGCGTTTCTGATTTCAGTAAATAAAGGTGGTAGTTTCGGCGGCTCGATCTCGGGTATTTTACTCAACACGCCGGGATCGCCGGAAGCGGCGGCGACGGCCATAGACGGCTATCCGCTGGCCCGCAAGGGTCGTCCCATTACCGCCATGCAAATGGCTTTAGGCGCTTCGGTCTGCGGCGATCTTTTCAGTGACATCGTTCTGATCCTGGTAGCCGCCCCCCTCGCCTTGGTGGCGTTGAAACTGGGGCCTGTGGAAATATGCTCGGTGGTTATATTCGCTTTCGCCATGATCTCCGGCTTAATGGGAGATTCGCTGATCAAAGGGCTGATTGCTACGGCTTTGGGCATATTTTTCGCGACTGTCGGCACCGATCCAATGTTGTCGATGCCGCGCCTGACTTTCGATAATATAAATCTCGTTAGCGGCGTTCCCTTGATGGCCATCGGGATCGGTATGCTGGCGCTTTCGGAAGTACTGATACAGATCGAGAATTACCTGCGAGACAGCCGTAGCGGCGCTAAAGAGGCGGTCGATGTGCAATCTTTGCCCGATGACCGCCTGACGCCTCGCATGTTTCTGGCGGTTTGGCGCACGGTGCTTCGCTCGGCGGTGATCGGCACCTTTATCGGCGCATTGCCCGGCCTGGGCGCGACTATTGCAGGTTTTCTGGGCTACGGCGCCGCCAGGCGAGCCTCCAAGACTCCCGAAAATTTCGGTAGGGGCGAAATCGAAGGCGTGGCGGCGGCGGAGGCCGCCAACAGCGCGGTCGTCGGCGCCAATTTGATACCTTTGTTGACGCTGGGAATTCCCGGCAACGTCACTTCGGCTTTACTTGTCGGTGCTTTCATTATCCATGGCGTCGCGCCGGGGCCTTGGATGTTCGAGGATCACGGCCGGCTTATCTACGGTATGTTCGCCGCCATGATTATCGCCAATTTCCTCAACTGGATAATCGGCGGGGTCGGCTTGAAACTGTTCGCCAAAGTACTGGCTATCCCGAAGCCGGTTATCTTGCCGGCGCTGGTGTTTTTGTGCGTTACCGGCTCTTATCTCAACGACCAAAGTTTTTTCGCCATTGAACTGACAATCGTTTTCGCCATTTTCGGATTTCTGATGCGAAAGCTCGGCTATCCCTTTGTCACCTTTATCATCGGTTTTGTGCTGACTCCCATGTTGGAGCTTTCCTTAAGCCAGGCCTATATTCTGATGGAGGGAAATATCGCCGCGCTGGTCAATTACCCCATCGCCCTGGTCCTGATCGTCATGACCATCGCGGTTATCGCCAGGGCCTTTCTGAGAGGACGTAAGACAGGACCATGACCATGACCGGAGCCACTTTGTTCGACAAAATCTGGGACAGCCATGTGGTGCGTCATTTCGAAAACGGACGTGACATGGTCCATGTAGACCGGCACCTGCTGCACGACATCACTTCGGTCGAAGCTTTCAACTCCCTTGAAGCGGCGGGCCGTCATCCCCGAAATCCCGAACTGGCCATGGCCACCGCTGATCATATGGTGGCGACCCTGCCGGGCCGGGACGAGTCCAGCTTTCTTCCGGGTCGGGAATTTGTTCAGGCCCTGCGTAGCAACAGCGACCGGACCGGGATCAGGATGTTTGATCTGGGCGATCCGCATCATGGCATCGTTCATGTCATCTCTCATGAACTCGCCGTCGTTCTTCCCGGCCTGACCGTAGTTTGCGGCGACAGCCACACCTGTACGCTGGGCGCTTTGGGCGCTCTGGCCTTCGGTATCGGCACCAGCGACGTTGAACACGCCCTGGCGACCCAGACCCTGGTCCTGCAAAAGCCGCCCACCATGCGGATAACCGTAGAAGGAATTCTACCGGAATTTATCACGGGCAAGGATTTGGTGTTGCATATCCTGGGTGTTCTGGGGGCTGACGGCGGCAACGGACATGCTGTTGAGTTCGCCGGTGAGGCCGTCAAGGCGTTACCCATGGAACAGCGTTTTACGCTTTGTAATATGGCGGTTGAATTCGGCGCGCGGATTGGTTTGATCGCGCCGGATGAAACCGTGTTCGAATATCTGAAAGGACGCCCCTTCGCCCCCGACGGCGAGGTTTGGACGTCGGCCCTGTCGGCTTGGCGGCAATTGTACAGTGATCCGGAGGCCGTTTTCGACAAAGAAGTGACCATCGACGCTGCCACTATCGAGCCAATCGTGACCTGGGGCACCAGCCCGGAGGATGTGGCCCCGATTTCGGGGCGGGTGCCGGACCCGACAGCCTATGCTTCTCCCGAAGATCGGCAGGCGAAGCAGACGGCTCTCGACTATATGGGGCTGACGCCGGGAACGCCGCTTGAAGGCTTGCCCATAGATACGGTTTTCATCGGCTCCTGCACCAACGGGCGGCTCGGTGATCTTCGAGCTGCCGCCGGCATAGCCCAGGGTAAATCTATCGCCAAGGGAGTGCGCGCCATCGTCGTTGCCGGCTCGGAGTCGATCAAACGCGCCGCCGAGGCCGAAGGGCTGGACGAAATATTCAAAACCGCCGGATTTGAGTGGCATGAGACCGGCTGTTCATTGTGCTGCGCAGTTGGCGGCGACGTGGTGCCCGAAGCCACGCGCTGCGCCTCAACCTCGAACCGTAATTTCGAAGGCCGTCAAGGTGTTGGCGCCCGCACTCATCTAATGAGCCCAGCCATGGCGGCGGCGGCGGCAGTGACCGGTGTCATTACCGATCCGCGACATTTGAAGGAGTAACTTGATGGAGGCTTTCACAACTTTGACCGGCGCCGTCGCCCCCTTGCTGCGTGATAATATTGATACCGACGCTATTATCCCAGCGGGCATCTTCAAGCTGATCGGCACCGACATGTCACGCATTGGTGAGGGATTGTTCATGGATTGGCGGCAATCGCCGGACGGCCAGGAACGTCCCGATTTTGTGCTCAATAGCGCCCGCTTCAAGTCTGCCAACATTCTTCTCAGCGGTAAGAATTTCGGCTGTGGTTCTTCACGCGAACACGCTGTCTGGGCGTTGCTCGGCGCCGGTATCCGATGCGTTGTCGCCGAGAGCTTTGCCGATATTTTTTACGCCAATTGTTTCCGCAAAGGTCTGCTACCGATCATTCCCGAGGCTGCCGACTACGCCCGTCTTCTGGATGCCGCCTTGAGCGCTCCGGATGGCCTGACGGCTTCGGTCGATCTCGCTGCCGGAATCTTTACCTGGGAGCAAGCGGAGTCTTCGCCAGAGAACGCGTTTAGCTTTGCCGTGGACGCGGACCAAAAAGAAGTGTTGTTGCAAGGTCTTGACGAAGTCGGCGCGTCACTGCAATACGAACAGGACGTAGCGGCTTTCCAAGCCAAGGACCGCCGGTCTCGCCCTTGGGTTTACGACGTTAATTTTCACCAAATTCCAGAGACCAAAATCTAAAGGATAAAAAATGCGACATACGACGCGATTGAAGCAGTTGATTCATGCCGATGAACTCCTGGTAATGCCGGGAATTCACGACGCCCTAAGCGCGCGTATCGCCGCCGCCGAAGGATTTCAAGCGCTGACCCTCGGCGGCTATGCCGCGAGCGGCGTCTTGCTGGGCGAGCCCGACAGCTCGCAATTGTCCTTGCGTGAATTGGCCGACCATTACGCCAGAGCTTGCGACGCTGTCGAATTGCCGATCTTCGCCGACGGTGATACGGGGTTCGGCAATGTAACCAACGTGGCGCGCACGGTGCGCGAACTCGAAAGGGCCGGTGTCGCCGGTCTGTTCATCGAAGACCAGGTGTTTCCAAAACGCTGCGGCCACACGCCGGGGAAGGACGTGATCCCCTTGGAGGAAATGATCGGCAAGCTAAAATCGGCCCTCGACAGCCGACGCGATCCGGACTTGGTGATTATGGGTCGCACCGATGCCCTGGCGATAGATGGTCTCGACGCCGCCATTGAACGGGCTCAAAAATTTGCCGAGATCGGGTGTGATCTGGTGTTCGTCGAGGCGCCGGCCACGACCGACGATATGAAGCGCATTTGCGACGAGGTCGATGCGCCTCAGCTCGCCAACATGATAGAATTCGGCAAGACGCCCACCCTTGACGCCAAGGAATTAGAAGAACTCGGCTACGCCACTGCCGTCTGGCCGGTGGCGAGCGTTTTCGCTCTTACCAAGCAAATGCAATCCCTCTATCGAACCATCGCCGAAACCGGTTCGACAAAAGCCTTTACCAGCGAGATGGTAACCTTCGACGATTATATGGAAGTGGTTGGATTGCCGGAGTTGCGGGCTCGGGAGCAATCCTTCCTGGATTTTGCCAAGGAGAGCACAAAATCCGACTAGATATTGATATCAAACTGACGGTGCAAAAGATCCTGCAGCAGATCGAAACAAGCGCCATTGCGAACCACCGAATAGTCCCGAAAGTCGATCATGGTCTATGAAAAATTGTACGAGGCCCATCGCATCAATCCATAATCGATAACCAAATCAGCGGCGGCGATTACTTCGGGCTCAATATCTTCGACGCGAAATTTCACACCCTGCTGGGTTACGTTGGCTGACGAGCCGATGATGGGAATTTGATTTTCGAAACTAAGCCGTCCGAGGACGTCGAGGAACGGACCGGCGCCCAGAAGCATTGCGATGGTTCCGTCCTTAATGCTTTGAGAGCGGATGGCTTCCGGTAGCTTCTGGATCATTGGATGATCAATCCGCGCCGGCGCCACACAGCCGATGGTTAGCCCGGCTTCTTGCCAAATTGATCGAATCACCTGGCGGGTTTTATCATCGAGAATATGCAGAGTGTCATGCAGTTCGGGGCTGCCGGTAAAGGCATGTAATTTGCCCTTTTTACGACGCTTGGCGACAAATGTGCGGTCAATCGCCTCTTCGGTAATGCCGACGATAGCATAGCCGACATAGGTGGGAATGATCGCCGCGCCGCCCGCCATCAACGTGTCGAATGCACGCCTCGCATCATTTTCCACATCATAAAAATTCATACTCATTTTCATTCCTGACCGGTGATTTAAACAGCTGAATTGTGAAGCCAGAGAATTGTTCCCATCCATCAAGTTGTACTCCGGATCGAAATCATCTTTATATGTCAAAAAGTTATATGTCAAAGTCTGACGACGCACTCCGTGCATCGACTTCGACTATTCACAGATAACACTTATTTTCGGCATATCCACTAATGGCTGATTTGGGTCCAGGCTGTGTCAGAACGTTTTCTGATTTATCGATATAGCGGGACCATACGCTCTGACGATTTGTTTCGATTGGATTCACAGCTTTTCTGGTTTTTATCATCATTGATGCATTATTAGCCGGATATTAGCATTCTGGGCCACAATCGGGCCGGATAGGGTGCAAATTGAGGTAGACGACCACCTATGCTGTCATCATCGCTGCGATCAGCGGACGGATGCCGATAATGTTGATGACGCGCTTGATATTGTAGGCGAGCACATGCAAGGCCATTTCGGTGGCGACCCGTTTCAGCGTCTTCGTTTGGAAGTGGGTATAACCCATCCAGTATTTGATGGTGCCGAACGGATGCTCAACCGTTTCACGACGCTGGCGCATCCTCTCCGGATGTTCGTCGAGCCGTTGCTGAACCCCATCAAGAACATGTTCGTGCTCCCAACGCACGACCCGGCGTTCCCTGGCCGTGGTGCATTGGTCTTTGATAGCGCAGGTCGGGCAGGCCTTGCTCCAATAGCGACGCAATCTCAACCCCCGTTCCACGCTTGTAAAATGATAAACCAGGCGCTCATCGGCGGGACAAAGATAGACGTCGTCTGCGGCCAGATAACGAAAGTCCTGTTTAACAAAATGACCCTTGGCCTTGTTGCCCGAGGTTTGCGGCTTGGGAAGGGTGACCGTGATATCGTCGTTATGGCAGTCCAGAATTTTCAGGCTGCTAAAATAACCCCGGTCGGCGACGACTTCGAGCTTATCCACCCTAAGGGCGGTCTTCGCCTGCGTCGCCATGGCAAAGAGTTGAGAACGGTCGCTGCCGTCATTGATGACTTCATGGGCAACAATCAGGTGATGCTTGGTGTCCACGGCGGACTGAACGTTGTAACCGACCATGCCGCTGCCTTTGCCACTGGTCGCCATTGACCGGGCATCGGGATCGGTGAGCGATATCTGCTGGTCCGGCGTTGCCTGCATCTGCACCTCAAGCTTCTTTAGGCGCTGCATCTCCTCCTGCAGCTTGGTTACTTTGTCCTCAAGGCGTTCAGTCTTGGTGGTCCGAGCTATGGATGGTTCTTGTCTGTCGGCGCTGTCCAACTGGTGCAGATAGCGATCAACACTCTCCTCAATCTGATCCATGCGGCGCTTCACTTTGCCCCGCGTGAAGTTCTTGTCGCGAGTGTTGACGGCCTTAAACTTACTGCCGTCAATGGCGACGCTGGCTCCCGTCAACAGGTTAAGCTGGCGGCACAAGGAAACAAACTGGGCGCAGACCTTGCGGATCGCGATACCATTGTCTTTGCGGAAGTTGGATATGGTCTTGTGATCCGGAACCAGGCGACCGACAAGCCACATCACTTCCACGTTGCGCATCGCCTCTAATTCAAGGCGACGGCTCGACTGGATCTGGTTGAGATAGCCATAGACATAGAGTTTTAGTAAATCTGAACAACGATAGCTTGGATGACCCGTCCGGCGGGGAACAATCCGGCTAAATCCCAGTCCACCAAGATCAAGTTGATCGACAAACGCATCAACAACGCGAACCGGATTGTCTTCGGAAACATAATCTTCAAGGCGCTCGGGAAACAAAGTGATCTGGCTGCGGTCTTCGCCTTCGATAAAACGCTTCATCGTTAAACCCCCGCAATCAACATGGCAGGATTCTATCACAGATTGCGTTTTGACACAGCCTGG
>CAZNLR010000003.1:0-169200 GCA_964574215.1 uncultured Rhodospirillaceae bacterium
TGGTCAGCACGGCTGACACCGGTTTTTACTATGTGACGAAAAAGAACCCGCGCAACCAGACGGAAAAAATGGAATTCCGTAAATACGATCCGGTTGCCCGCAAGCACGTTCTTTTCAAGGAATCCAAAATCAAATAAAGCGCTTGCGAACGATGCTTCGTCGTCGGACCGCAAAGCAGTAATTGAGACCGCCGTCACTCATCCGAGGCGGTCTTTTGCCGTTTGGCTTAGCTTTTCGGCAGATCCGACCACCAGCTGAACATGTCATCGGCAGAAAAATTCAGGGTAGCGCCGAGATCGCCGCAAAGATCGTTCCAGGTCGGCAATGCCGGTTCAGGAACGGCGATAAGAAGGGGAATCCCTTCGGTGATAATCTGCAGGATTTCATCCAGCAAACCTTCACCGTTTTGCTCCTGCTCACCGAATTTTTCAACCACCACCAGATCAGGGCGCCGGTCAAGTGCCGACCGCAGGATGGCCGACGTTTCGACCAGATTTGAAACATCCAGCCCGCAATCTTTTTCATTTTTCATGGGCTTTTTGATGGGAATGCGATGACCGGTGGCGATATCCACCGAATCGATAGTCCGCATTTTGTCACCGGGAATGATCCGGCTTTCCTGAAGAATACCGGCGACCGAAACGTCTTCCTCTTTTAGTCTCGCGACAAATTCAGACAGAGCCGCCCGGTCGGTTTCCTTCGGGGTATAAACGGCGGCGGCAAAGGCCGCAGGCGCCTGTTCGTCACTCATAGCATGTTCTCATTATTAATCTCTGCCCATCGGCATTCAGGCAAGGCAATTTAACTCTTTACCGGCGGCAGATAAAGAGGGCTGTCTGAAGGCAACGAACAACATTAATCGGAGAGGTCAGTTCAAAAAGCCGGCTACGGTTTCCAAGAAGTTCGGCACCGAGATCGGTTTGGCGATGTAGCCGTCGCAACCGCCTTCCATGATCTTTTCTTCATCACCCTTCATGGCAAAGGCGGTAACCGCAATTACCGGAATATCCTTTAGCTCTTCCTTTTCCTTAATCATTTTGGTGATTTCCAGTCCCGATATCTTGGGCAGCTGGATATCCATTAGAATGAGATCGGGATGATGTTCTTCGGTGATGGAAACGGCCTCGTGGCCGTCTTTGGTCTGGAGCGTGTCATATCCATGAGCCTGCAATAGGTCATTGAACAGTTTCATGTTTAGTTCGTTATCTTCAACGATAAGAATTGTTTTCGCCATGGAAAAATAGGCTCCAAATATATCGCGGTGATGCAAATTTTCACCACGATCTAAACGTGTCAAATGCGGTGATTTCTTAATACTTTATATTTTGGCATTAATCCCGGACAATCAAGCACTGAATCTACATTATTTCTGGTTATATACCTCTTACTTCTTCAACCATTTCTTCTAAAACCGACACGTCGCAAACGATGAGTGAATCTTTTTCCCTTTTAACAATGCCTTTTTTCGCCAGTTCACTAAGGACCCGGGCGACGGTTTCCCGGGTCGTGCTGGCCCGGCTCGCCATGTCACTGTGAACGGGAATGGGTTTGATGACAGCAATATTGTCTTCTTGCTTCACCGCCATGGCCTGGCGCAACAGCTCCCCATGAACCCGGTTGTTGGCGCCTAGGGTGCTTAAATCCACGATCCGGTCTGTTGAAACCCGTATTACCGTGGCCAGATTTACCATCACTTTTAACGCTACTTCCGGATACCTCTTCATCAAATTGATAAATCTTTCCGGCGACATTTTGGCGATTTCAGCATCTTCCAAGGCGACCACCGACGATGACCGCGGCCGCTCGTCGATCGCCGCCAATTCCCCGAAATAGGTTCCCACGCCAAGATCTTCCAGCGCCACCTCTTTGCCTGATATTGTATAGTTCACCACCCGGACCCGTCCCTTAGTGATGAAATAGACGTCGCGCGTCGATGCCTGCTGATCGATGATTTGTTCGTCTTCGGCAAATCGGCGCCACCGGCACGATTTTTCGAAATCGCGCAATTCCTCATCGTTCAGATCTGACAGTACAATTATATTTCGGAGATCATGTTTTTGCGCTGCGTTCAATTCTGCGTCCTCTACCCCTTTTTTTGCATGTTTGAGGCTGCCAAACCGGAAAGCGAGCCCCCCTTGTAATATTAAATAGGTCGCAAAGTATTGTTTTACAGTGTGAATCCCGATCTGGGAAGCTTGCACCTTATCTAGCTGGTCTTTATGATTCTGCGGGCTTAGCCGGAACATTAACCAATTGAGATTGAAAGTTAGCCAAATTGACGCCTTCCAGCGCGAATATCGGTTCGGAAACAGACGGCTTTAAAGTTGCTGCCGTAATACCCTGTTACCGGGAACGAACCAATATTCTTGGCGTTCTGGAGAAATTTCCGGGCGCCGTAGATTATCTCATCGTGGTTGACGACGCCTGCCCAGATCACACGGGTGATTTTGTCCGGGAAAATTGCTCAGATGACAGGATCACCATCATACGTCACGATCAAAATACGGGCGTGGGCGGCGCAACGTTGTCCGGATATCAGAAGGCATTGGAACTCGGCGCCGACGTTATCGTTAAAGTCGACGGTGACGGCCAGATGGACCCCAAAATGATTCCGTCCTTGATTCAGCCAATTTTGCGTCAACAGGCGGACTACGCCAAAGGTAACCGGTTTTTTCGCCTTACCGGCCTGTCCCAAATGCCGAAATTGAGATTGATCGGCAACCTCGCCCTGTCATTCGCGTCGAAAATGTCCAGCGGCTATTGGAAGATTTTCGATCCCACCAATGGATTTACGGCCATCCACGCCAAGGTGGCGAGAGAGTTACCCTTAGACAAAATTGATCCCTCATATTTTTTTGAATCCGATATGCTGTTTCATCTCAATATCACCCGGGCCGTGGTCGCCGATGTGCCGATCCAAGCCATTTACGGCGATGAATCCAGCAGCCTCAAAATTTCTCGCATTCTTCTGCCTTTCATGGGTAAGCACGTGGGCAATTTGTTCCGCCGAATTTTTTACTCTTATTTTTTGCGGGATTTCAGCATCGCTTCCATAGAATTAGTCGCCGGAATATTGTTGCTGGCGTTCGGCGGTATTGTTGGATTCGCCGGTTGGTACGAAAGTGTCAGCACGGGCATACCGGCGGCCACCGGCCTTATCATCCTGGCCGCACTGCCGTTCCTTATCGGCGCCCAATTGATTATCAGTTTTCTCAACTTTGACGTTCAGAACCAGCCTGAAACGCCGCTGCACCCCTATCTGTAACCATCCGGCACCGGTCTGATGTCGGCGTCATGCCGTGGGGCATTGACAGCCGCCTTTCGGCAAATCATCATTCCCCTATGAAGATTTTAGACACGTGGAACAATTGTTTTTGGCGAAGATTTTGCGGCACGAAGAATGCCGCGGTGGTAGTAGCCGTCGCCTGGTTGCTGGTTTTGAGCTTCTCATCGGGACAAGCCCTGGGTGCGGACGGCCATATCAATGCGCTTTCCTTCAAACCCCTGCCGGGTAGTGCGAGCATCGCTGTTAAGGCCTGGGACAATTCCGATGAAAACAAGGATTACGCAACCAGAATCGAAGCTTATTTAAAGACGAAAGGTTACCAAATCGCCAAAGAGGGCGACCTCATTCTTTCTTTCGAAACCAAAGAAACCAAAGGTATTTGGACCAAGGACGCCCGCAGCCACGTTCTGGAGGTAGAGGGACATGGCGGCAGAAGAGGCGGCGAACAGGCCCGTGTCCGGCTCAATCTTTACTCCAGCCAGGAAGGCGGACTGCTAAATAGCCCGGCGGACCCGGAAGGCCGCAAGGGGAAAAAAACAGCGCCGCAAATCATGCTGGAGGTAACCGTGGATATAAACAAGGGGCGACGCTTGTGGCAGGGTCAGGCTTCGGCAAATCAGAGTTCCGCTAATGTCAGCACACTCGTTCATAAATTGATCCCGGTCCTGATGGAAAAAATGGGAAAAACCGTTCGACGGGAATCCTTCGATTTTCAATAGATAGGCCGGAATTTTAGGTGCATTTAGACAAATTTCTCTTTATACAGTCGAAAAACCCGTATCATGCAATGTCAGGCCGCCAACAAGAACCCATGGCCGAATTTTTCTGCCCTTAAAATCAACAGAACTTATTTTATGCGATAACAACAGGCTCAATGCGGATGACCGAAACACCCCATCCTGGACTGCTTCCTGCCGGATTGGCGGATATACTGCCTCCGGACGCGGAATACGAGGCGCACGTGACCGAAGGACTCGTCGCCGCCTTTTCGCAATATGGCTATGAAAGAGTAAAACCGCCGCTGATCGAATTTGAGGAATGTCTGCTCAGCGGCAGTGGTGCGGCAACCGCTCAACAGACCTTCCGCCTGATGGATCCCATTTCCCAACGCATGCTGGGCTTACGCGCCGATATAACCCTGCAAATCGCCAGGATTGCCGCCACCCGTCTGACCGATGCGCCAAGACCATTGCGGCTGAGTTATGCAGGGCAGGTTTTGCGGGTCAAGGGCTCTGCACTGAGGCCGGGCCGGCAGTTCGGACAAATCGGTGCCGAACTAATTGGCATTGATGCTCCGGAAGCGGATGCGGAGGTCATCGCCATGGCGGCGGGGGCTCTACAAAATTTTGGTGTTCCCGGTTTATCGGTCGATCTGGGCCTGCCCACTTTGGTTCCCATCATCTGCTCAGCCCTTGGAATCGATGCAAACGGCGATGGCGCCAGGCTTCGGGCTGCTTTGAATCAAAAAGACGTTGCCGAAATCAATTCCCTGGCCGGTCAGTTGGGACCTCAAGCCGCCGGAGTTTTCAGCGCGTTATTGAGTGCTTCGGGTCCTGCCGATCAGGCATTGGCACAAATAATGGATTTGGATTTGCCCCGTGAAGCCTTGAGCGAACTTAAAAATCTGGCTGACGTTGTTGAATGCCTAAACCGCCGGGCGCCGGGTCTGATCTTAACCATCGATCCGGTGGAATCGAGAGGATACGAGTACCATACGGGTGTGACGTTCACCTTTTTTGCCCTGGACGTGCGGGGAGAATTGGGTCGGGGCGGCCGCTATGAGGCCGGCAATGCGTTTGGCGCATCTGACACCGAGACAGGGTCCGGAATGGATTCGGAACCGGCTACGGGTGTTACCCTCTATCTCGATTCAATCCTTCGATCTTTGCCAAGACCGACACTCCGGGACCGGCTATATGTGCCGCCGGGTCAACCGGCGGAGACCAACGACCGGTTGCGTTCCGAAGGCTGGATTGTCATCGAAGGATTTAACCGGAGCGCGGCGGCAGCAAAAGAGGCTGTTCGCCTGGGTTGTTCCAACTATTGGGACGGCGTCGAAATTAAAAAAACTGCAGATTGAATAAAGGAAAGAATAGAAAATGGCCAATGTAGTCGTTGTCGGCGCTCAATGGGGTGACGAGGGCAAAGGAAAAATAGTCGATTGGCTTTCTGAACGCGCCGATGTCGTCGTCCGCTTTCAGGGTGGCCATAACGCCGGTCACACATTGGTCATCGATGATGTGACCTACAAGCTAAGCCTGTTGCCCTCGGGTATCGTGCGTAAAGGAAAACAGTCCGTGATCGGCAATGGGGTTGTACTCGATCCGTGGGCCTTGCTCAGCGAAATCGAAACCCTCAAGGGACAAGGCGTCGACGTATCACCCGACAATCTATCCATTGCGGAAAATACGCCGTTGATCCTGCCGCTGCATTCGCAACTCGACCGGGCGCGGGAAGAAGCCATGGGTGGCGCTAAGATCGGTACGACGGGGCGTGGCATCGGGCCCGCTTATGAAGACAAGGCGGGTAGGCGGGCCTTGCGGCTGGGCGATCTGGCGGACCAGGACAATTTGGAGGCCCGCATCGAAAATATGCTGTTTCATCATAACGCCTTGATGCGCGGATATGGCTCGCCTGAAATCGACGGCAAGGAATTGTTATCGCAGTTGCTGGAAATTGCGCCGAAAATTCTCCCCTACGCGGATACGGTCTGGCTGCGGCTGGACGAAGCGCGCCGCCAGGGACAACGCATTCTGTTTGAGGGTGCTCAGGGTACAATGCTGGATATCGACCATGGCACCTATCCGTTTGTAACGTCTTCCAATACCGTCGCCGGTATGGCGGCGGTGGGATCGGGACAGGGGCCGCGGGTGATTGATTACGCTCTCGGCATCACCAAGGCCTATACCACGCGTGTGGGTTCGGGTCCGTTTCCTACCGAACAGGAAAACGAAATCGGTCAAAGGCTGGGCGAACGGGGACACGAATTCGGTACCGTAACGGGCCGCAAAAGACGATGCGGCTGGTTCGACGCCGTCATGGTCCGCCAAGCTATCAAAGTTGGCGGCATCACCGGTATCGCCTTAACAAAGTTGGACGTTCTGGACGGTTTCCCGGAATTGAAGGTGTGCACCGATTACCGGATCGACGGCAAAAGCGTTGACCATCTGCCGGCTTCGATCATCGCTCAAGAAAAAGTGGAGCCGGTATATGAAACCCTGGAAGGATGGTCTGAAAGCACCGAAGGGGCCAGATCCTGGGCCGATCTTCCGGCGACGGCAATAAAATACATTCGGCGGATTGAGGAATTGATTGAGGCGCCGGTAGCTCTTTTGTCGACCAGTCCCGAGCGAGACGATACTATTCTCGTCCAAGATCCGTTCGCAGATTAAAGTTTTATCAATCATCAACTGCGATAAGGGTCTGCCGGAAGTCGTGGAAGTGATATAATAAGGCAATTGCCGTGAATCGAATCACCGGCTAAGGTTTGCGTTTGTTCAAACAATCAACTTATTGGATCGTAGTCGGCGTCGATGGCTGATATTTCTACCGAACCCGAAACTAAAAACGGCGAAACTCCTTCCGGCGAAACTCCATCTCCCGCAACGGAGCAAGCGCCCCAGGACGCCACCTCGGATAATTCCGGGGAAGACGCCATCCCGCCGGGCGACCCCGTTGATGCACCCGGCGACGAAGTCCCGGCACCGCCCGGGGACTCGGATGGTCCGGCGGCTGATCAGCCGGTTGAAGAAAATGATGACACGCCTCCGGAAGACGATGCCGAATCTGAAGAGGCAAGTTCCGCAGAGGATCCTGAATTAAAAACTGATCAGGAATCGGAAGCGGGCCCGGAAGTGGGCCTGAAAGAGGGAACGGAAGAGGGATCGGAGGATCAAGCAGCCACAGAGGACGAAATAGAAGACGGGGCTGAAGAGGAGAAAGAAGAAGAAGAAGAGGAGGAAGAAGACGAAGATCTCCCCGATACATCGAAGACACAAGCCGCACCGGAAAGTCAGGTTGCCGAGGCGCCCGAATCGGCGCCACCGTCAATTTTGCATGGCCGTTACGATATCCATCCCGCCAAGCCGCTTGCCGATCTGGATTGCCCATCGGCACGTGCTTTCGAGGTCGATGACCGGATGGAACCCCTTCACAAACTGTTCGCCTTGATTTGCATTCCCGGCATGCCCGTAAGATGGGAGGAAATCGAAGATATAGTCGAGCAGGATATTCCCTTTAATCTTCCCTTGATCGGCTACGGCAATGTGGATTGGCCGCTATTGGGACAGAAATGCCTCGCTTTGATTTATGAACGGCCGCTGGGTGGCCGGGTTAGCACGGCGTTGGGCGACCCTCATATGCCGGATTTCAAAAAAATTGACATTGTCCGGGAGGTCGTCGAGGCCGGCATGAATGGTCTCCGGCAATTGGCCTTTCGCGATATGACGCACCGTTCAGTCCGTCCGGACAATTTGTTTTTTATGGATGAGGAACAGGAAGAAGTCGTCCTGGGCAGTTTCGTTACCTCGCCGCCCGGTTTTGATCAGCCGTTGGCTTTCGAAACCATCCCGAGAAGTATGGCCTATGAAGGGGGGCGCGGCGCCGGCATTATTGATGACGATCTTTACGCCTTTGGCGCCACCATGGCCTTTCTGGCACAACGGCAAAATCCGGTCAAAGGGCTCGGGCGAGAGCAATTAATATTATCTAAGATATCCGAATCCTCGTTCCAGACATTGGTCGGCAAATCCCTGATTACTTCTTCGCTGTTGGATCCGATGAGAGGTTTGATGCAGGACGATCCGGAATTGCGCTGGGGGTTTGAGGAGCTTGAACTTTGGTCCAGTGGCCGACGGGTGTCGCCGACTCAGTCCCATCCGCCTAACCGGTCCCCGCGCCCGTTCAAATTCGGTGATTTTGATCATGTCACGGCGCGAACCTTGGCTTATTCAATGTCGCTTCGTCCCGAAAGCGCGATGAAAATGATCAAGGACGATACCTTGTTGCATTGGGTATCGCGTGGCTTGGAAGACAAGGAATTGAGCGCCGCTATTGAGGCCGCTGTCGAAGTCACCAAAGCTAAAGCCGAGGAAAAACCGGGTGAGGATGATTTGTTGCTCACCAAAGTACTGTTGCTGATGGATCCGTTAGGTCCCATCCACTACAAATCCATCGCTTTGATGCCGGATTCGTTCGGCGGCTCGCTTGGTGTGGAACTATTGCGGGGCGGCGGAATTAAGACCCTGGCGGAAGCCATCGTCGCCGAGGCGCCGCAAATTTGGTTCGATCTGCAGGATGGAGGAAGCGCCACGCAATTCACTGATATGGAAGCGTTTCAACAATTGCGCGTTCATTTACAAAAAGCCGGCCCCGGATATGGTGTTGAACGTTGTTTGTATGAAACCAACCCGGGCTATCCCTGCCAAAGCCCGTTGATAAAGTCGGATAATATTATTGAAATAGATGAGTTGATCCCGGCGCTTAACGCCGCTGAAAAAAATGTCGATACCAAGAAAAATCCGGTCGACCGCCATATTGCCGCCTTTATCGGAGCTCGGCATCAAGTGAATGTTGACCGCGAACTGGGAGAAATTGCGGATCCCGATAAAACCATCCAAATCTTAGGCAGTTTGCGACTATTGGCTCATTTGCAGGAACGCCTGAAATCAGGCCCTCAGCACGGATTGTCGAAATGGCTGGGCAGTCTGATGGGTCCGGTGATAAAAATTTACCAAAGCCGAAAAACACGCAAAGCCATTGAAGCGGAGATCCCGAGAATTGTCAGGACGGGAGACCTTGATGAACTGCTCGGTCTGATGGATGACCCGGAAACCAAGTTGAGGGATGAAGCGGGCTACGCAGACGCCATTGAGGAATTCAGCACCGCCGAAGAGGAGATCGTGAAAATTGAATTCGACACGGGCCCAAATTCGGATGCTGCCGACAAAACCAGTAAACAGGTGGCCGCGGTAACCTCAATTCTGATCATGATTTTTATCATTTCCGTCATGATAATGACGGGATAAGCACGAGCAGCAAATGGCAAAAGAACCGAAACAACAGAAAGCGCCCAGGCAGCCCGCTCGAAAGGGAGGCAAAGGCTTCTCGTTGATCCTTTGGGCGTTCATGTTCGTTCTGGTCATGATGGCCTTCCCCCAGTTGATTATTTTGCTGTTTATCGGAATGTTGCCCACCGTGGTCGCCTACATCATCGACAAAACCCCGAAAAAGTATGCCGCCTTCAGTGTTGGCGGCATGAATCTGTCCGGTGTGTTTCCGGCGTTGGGAGAATTGTGGACCGGAAACAATACCATCCCTCACGCCATTGAAATCCTGACCAATATCTTCGACTTGATCGTTATGTATGCAGCCGCGTCATTTGGATGGCTCATCTATATTGCTGTACCTCCTGTGGTAAACGCCCTGCTCGCCGTTGCCGCGCAACACCGGATCGCTCAGTTGAGATCAAGACAACGCGAGTTGATCCGGGAATGGGGCCAGGATATCGCCACCAGAACTCAAGAAAATGATCAACCGCCGGAAGGTGCAGCAGCAGTTCCACCGGCCAACGGAAATGGAAACGGAGCTGTCAATGGAACTGGCAATGGAGCTGGCAATGGAACTGGCAATGCCAACGGTGATGGTGCGGAAAACCCCGACGAAGCTCCGGTGTTAACCGAGATTACCGGGCCTTAAAAAAAAAGCGCCCCACGTATGAGGCGCTTTGTTATCGGTCATGGGATCGATCTAGCAACTGATCCTTTGGTCGATCACCGCATTGCGCATTGATTTTTGCAATTTCTCAAATGCACGGACTTCAATCTGCCGGACACGCTCCCGGGATATGCCGTATTCTTGGCTCAGAAGTTCCAGGGTTACCGGTTCGTCCTGTAACCGGCGTTGGGACAGAATATGCCTCTCGCGCTCTTTGAGGCCTTTCAGGGCCGTATAAAGAAGCTGGCGGCGGTTATCCAGTTCCTGATTGTCGGCCAGAGCCTGCTCCTGATCCTGACTTTCGTCGACCAGCCAATCCTGCCACTCGCCTTCGCCGTCTTCACGGAGAGGCGCGTTCAAGGAATTATCGGGCCTGGCCATCCGGCGGTTCATAGAAACGACGTCCTTTTCCGGTACATTCAGCCGCTCGGCGATATCGGTGACGTGTTCCGGTGTAAGGTCGCCTTCTTCCAGCGCTTTGATCTGGCTTTTTAGTTTGCGGAGATTGAAGAACAATTTCTTCTGGGCAGCGGTGGTGCCGATTTTGACCAGCGACCACGAATGCAGAATGTACTCCTGCATGGCTGCTCTAATCCACCACATGGCATAGGTGGCGAGGCGGAAGCCGCGATCCGGGTCGAAACGCTTGACCGCTTGCATCATGCCGATATTGCCTTCGGCGATCAATTCCGCGACGGGAAGGCCGTAGCCGCGATAACCCATGGCAATCTTGGCCACCAGCCGCAAATGGCTGTTGATCAGTTGGTGGGCGGCTTCATGGTCCTCGTTTTTTAGCCAGCTATTCGCCAGGCTGACTTCTTCTTCCGGTTTCAACATGGGAAATTTTCGAATTTCCTGAAGATACCGGGAAAGATTTGCTTCTGGGGATATTGTGAGATTTAAAGTTTGAACTGCCATTTTTCCGTCCACCTAAATCTTGATAATTTGTCTGTTGGTTGCTTCCGCTGTTAAGCAATCGTCTTAACGATCGGTTAAGCAATGATGTCTGGAACAGCATCTGGGATCAATGAACGGAGTGTATTATCGAGTAAGCGAATGTAACAATTGCAAGAAGCCCGTTACAGAAGCGATGAAATGTCGCTCGGCAGCAGGCTTTCGAATTTTAGTTTTTCACCGTTTCTGGGATGGTCGAATCCGATTAAATAAGCATGTAGAGCCTGGCGGCCGAGATTTTTGACAGCCATAAGAAAATTTTCCGGCATGTTCTTTTCGAATCTTTTGCTGTCTCTACCGCCATAAAGAGGGTCGCCGATGACGGCGTGACCGAGCGATGCCATATGCACACGAATTTGATGGGTCCGTCCCGTCGCCAGCCGGCACTCGACCAGACTGGCCCAATCGCCGACCGGCTTTATCAGCCGATATCTGGTCAACGCGGTTTTGCCGCCTCGTTTAACAACGGCCATCTTTTTGCGGTTACGCGGGTTGCGGCCGATGTTACCTTCGATGTCACCTTTCTTCTTGTTGGGAACGCCCCAGACCACCGCTTTATAGGCGCGCTCCAAACTATGAGCCGCAAACTGATCGGCGAGAATCCGATGCGCCTGGTCGTTTTTAGCTGCCACCATCAGGCCGCTGGTCCCCTTATCCAACCGGTGCACGATGCCCGGCCTGGCTTCGCCGCCAATCCCCGACAGGCTGTCACCACAATGGGCGATCAAGGCGTTGACGAGGGTTCGGTCGGGGTTGCCGGGCGCCGGATGCACCACCAGACCGGCCGGTTTGTCGATCACGATGAGATCGTCGTCCTCGTAGGCGATAACCAACTCGATATGCTGACCGGCCGGGACCGCAGGTTTGACCGGCGGCACATTAACCTCGAAACTGTCGCCGGATTTGACCCGCCGGGACGGGTCGGTTACCTTCGCGCCCGAAATTTCGACATGCCCACCGGTGATCAATGTTTTGATGCGGCTTCTGGATAGTGTTTCCAGCCGGTCGCTCAGGAATTTATCCAAGCGGGAACCGCCGTCGGTTGAACCGGCGGCAACGGTATATGTAGTAGATGTGTTTTCCGTATTCATACGGAACAAAGTGGACCAAAAACATGCAAAAAAACAAGGCTCTCGTTTCTCTCGTCGTCGGACTCGGCTTGATGATTATTGCCGGTTTGATCATTCTGGTCTGGGGTCTCTACCAGAAATCGGCTGATCCGAACTTTAAGATGTTCTCGGAGTCTGATGACAAGCCCGCCCTTGTTAGAAGTACCCCTGCGGTTCCCCCTTCACCAACCGAGAAACCTTTTCCCGCCAACGTATCAATTCCGCTGCCCCAGGGTTACTGGATTGAAGAAATGGAAATCACCAGCGGCAGGATCATCGTTCACATTACCAACGATACAAAACGTGACCGAATTTTGATTTTGGATGCCGATACCGGCGCCGTGATCCGGCGTATCCGTTTCGATACTCGTCCGTAGCCCGGCCGTGATTTCATTTACGCAACGGCAACTGGACCAAATCGCTCAAGAGGCCGAACGTGCCTATCCTGCGGAATGCTGCGGCATGCTGGTGGGGAAGGATGCACCGGACAGCGGCCTTCTCGTCACCCGCATTGTGGCCAGCCCCAATATCTTCGCCGACGGCGCGAACGACCGTTTTCAGGTCGACCCGCAAATCCAGATCGATCTGTTTCGAGAACTTCGGGACACCGACCAACGCATTATCGGCCATTATCATTCCCATCCCGACCATCCGGCGGAACCTTCCGAAACCGATCTCGAAAAAGCCTGGGAGCCTGAACTGGTCTGGGTGATCATCGCCGTGGAGGACGGCACGTCCGGTGAGATCAAGTCCTACCGGATCGATCCGGCCACTGGACAATTCGGGGAACTTCAAATCACCATGCGGGAGGGCAGCCCTTGATCAAAAGGTATTTTTTCCAGTAAAATAGCGGCCAATAGAAAAATCTAGGTCCCCATCGTCTAGTGGCCTAGGACGCTGGCCTCTCACGCCGGAAACAGGGGTTCGACTCCCCTTGGGGATACCAACTTTTCTAGAATAGACCTCACCCCTTGGATCACGTTGCGGCTCTGCGCCCTTCCGGGCTATGATCAGCGGTGCTTCGAATTAAGGGGGGTAAATGAAATTCCCGGTCATATTGTACGGGCTGCTATGGCTGCTCCGCTTTGCGGCGCGAATGCATCCGGATTTTAAGAATCGTCTATCGGAAAAATCCTTCACTGCCCAAATCCGGACCAAGGACGGGAAGGTTGGCCGCTGGTTCACCTTCGGCAGTAGCAAGGTTGTCTCAAAAAGCGGTCTCCATCCGGACGCCACCGTCGTCCTTTCCTTTCACAACGCCGATATCGGCGCTCGTTTGCTCACCCCGCCGGTGGATTGGCTGGAACAGACCAGTGCTCAGAAGAATTTCGATCTGACCTTGGATGGTCCGGATGAGCTTACCTATTGGTTTGCCCAGACCCTGATGATCGCCCAACGCGCCGGCTGGAAATTCGGCACCAAGTTGGCAGGCGATGTCACCCGCTATACCAGCATGACCAACGGCGGGCCTTGTTTCGTTTATGTGAAAAACGGCAAAATCCTGCGCATTACGCCGATCGAGTTCGATGAATCGGATCCTGCGCCTTGGACCATAGAAGCCAAGGGTCAGCGGTTGACCCCTCCCCGCAAGACGACCATGAGCCCACACGGCATGAACTGGAAATCCATGGTCTATTCGCCTGACCGGTTGCTTTATCCCATGAAGCGGGTCGATTTCGACCCGAAAGGCGAGCGTAATCAGGAAAACCGGGGCGAATCCGGTTACGAACGCATCAGTTGGGACGAAGCCGCCGACATCGTGGGCGACGAGATCAAACGGATGAATACCGAGCACGGCAGAGGCGCCATCACTTTCAACCACGGTTCGCACCACAGCTGGGGAAACATCGGCTATTTATTCAGCGCCTTGGTCCGCTTCGCCAATTTGGTCGGCCACACCAAAATCGTGCACAACCCGGATAGTTGGGAGGGATGGTTCTGGGGGGCCATGCACCATTGGGGAAATTCCATGCGGCTCGGCTTGAGCGAGGGCTACGGCACTGTGGAGGATTTGCTCAGCGAAGCGGAGATGGTGGTGTTCTGGTCCAGCGATCCGGAATCCACGTCCGGCGTTTACGGTGGACAGGAGGGTACGGTCCGCCGCGCCTGGTTGAAAAAGCTCGGTATCAAAGTCGTTCACATCGATCCCTATTTCAACCACACGGCGGCGTTTCTCGGCGGCAAATGGTTGGCGCCGCAACCGGGCACCGATGCCGCCCTGGCGCTCGCCATCGCCTATGTGTGGATCACCGAAGACCTTTACGACAAGACGTTCGTTGCCGAGCGCACCGTCGGCTTTGATGTTTGGAAAGACTATATCCTGGGCCAGGATGACGGCATCGCCAAATCACCGGAATGGCAGGCGGCGGAAACCGGTATCGCCGCTCGCGTGGTCCGGGCCTTGGCCCGGGAATGGGGGTCCAGGAAAACCTACCTCGGGGCCGGAGGCCTTGGCATGGGTTGGGGCGGGGCCTGCCGCAACGCCAGTGGTATTCGCTGGGCTCGCGCCATGGTGTGCCTGCTCGCCATGCAGGGATTCGGCAGACCGGGCGTCAACATGGGAAATCTCCAATGGGGAACGCCGCTTGATCTGTCCTTCTGGTTCCCGGGTTACGGCGACGGCGGCATATCGGGAGACCTGCAAAACACCGCCCTGGCAATCCAGCTTTACCAGCGCATGCCGCAACTGCCGACCGCCAACACATCAATGCAGAAAATACCCCGGGTTCAATTGCCGGAGGCGATCATTAACGGAAAAGTCGAAGGTTACCCAAGGGACGGTCTCTCGCTTGAGGGCCAGTTTGCCAAAATCAGGTATCCGGCGCCGGCCCACTCACCGGTTCGCATGCTCTACAAATACGGCGGATCGAACCTGAGCACCATGCCCAACGCCAACCGCTATATCGACATGTACCGCTCGCCCAATCTGGAATTCGTCGTCAATCAGTCGATCTGGATGGAGGGAGAAGCGAAATTCGCCGATATCATCCTGCCCGCCTGCACCAGCTTCGAGCGCTGGGACATAAGCGAATGGAGCGGCTTCGGCGGCTACGGCCATCACGGTCAAACCCAGGTCAATCACCGGGTTATCATGCTGCAACACAAATGCATCGAGCCGCTTGGTGAATCGAAGTCGGATTACGACATCTTCGTTGAAATCTCGAAGCGGCTGGGTCTCAGCGCCTATTTTTCGGAAGGCATGAGCGATTTGGATTGGGCCAAACGGATGTTCGATGCCTCCGACCTGCCGACCATTACGTCATGGCGGAAATTCCGCCGCAAAGGCTATGCCGTTATCGCCGCACCGCCGCCTGAGGAACGCCCGCCGGTGGCCTTTAATTGGTTTTACGAGGGCCGCAAGAAAGATGCGCCGGAGCCCTATCCGCCGCCATCCGAATATAAGGAAGGATTTTTGCACGGGCTCCAGACACCGTCCGGAAAGTTCGAGTTTGAATGCCATACCTTGAAATCGTTCGATCCAAACGATGAAGAGCGGCCACCGATTCTCAAGTACGCGCGCCCCTGGGAAGGACTGGACGCGGCGGGCTACGACAAATACCCGCTGCAACTGGTGTCCCCCCATCCGCGCTTTAGTTTTCATACCCAAGGCGACGGCAAGGACAGCTATATTAACGATATCGAGGATCACCGTGTGCTGATTGATGGCCATTACTATTTAATCCTGAGACTAAACCCGCACGACGCTATAAAGCGCGGCATCAAGCGGCATGATCTCGTCAGGGTATTCAATGACCGGGGAGCGGTTATTTGCGCGGCTGAACTCACCGAAAGGATTCATCCCGGCGTCATTCATGGCTACGAATCGTCGGCGGTTTATAGTCGGACCGGCGAATCCGAGGGCGCACCGGAAACCGGCGGCTGCCTCAATCTGCTCACACCTGAACGTTCACAAATCAAACAGGCCGAAGCCATGGCCCCGAGCTTGTGTTTGGTTGAGGTTGAAGTCTGGAGCGGACAAACCACCATTTGAAATTTGGTATCGGGACGTGATAAACGTTACCAGCGATACGTCTGTAACAGGTTGATAAATAAAATTTATTCGTGCTGCTCAACGTCCGTTCGCATTTTGTGCCGATCGAACTCCTACTGGAAAGTTTGAATGCCCGATTTCAACAGCCAGATCGAAGATATTCTGAAATCAGTGAATGCGAACGATCACGAATCTGCCCTTACTAAAATTCAAACCTTATTGGATAACGGTTTTTTCGTCGCCAATTTGATCCTCTACAAGGGTGTCATCGGAAAGTACTTCAACAAGCCAGACTCCGTTGCAGAGCTAACCGGCCTGATGCGCCAATTCCGGCAAACCCAAACCCATCTGGACGAAAATCGCCTCAGCAAACATCCGCTCATCGTCGAAGCGTTGTTTGGGCTGTTTCGTGATGGCCGGCATAAAGACCTTATGTCTGTATCGGAACTGGTGGGTTGTTTTGACGACAGTATTGCGGCGATCATCGGCACCGGTCAGCCACCTCAGGACGATAGCTATCAAACCACGGGCCTTATCGAATTTTCCAAATCGGATTTCGAGAAGGACAAATTCTCGCCCCGGGTCATATTCGCCACGCGGCGGTTCTGGGACGGGCCGGAATCGCGCCGGCACGATCTGGGGCCACGGTTTCAAAAAGCGTTTACCCGCCACGGGTGGGCGATGGAATTGATCGATTTCGATTATCCCGGATCGGAATCGAACGAAAGAATCATTCAAGCAGTCGAGAAAGAAGAGAAACTCGATTGCGATATTTTCATGGTGGACGCCCAGTCACCTTATTTCGATAATCGCGACATACGCGCGTTCGGCAATTCGGTCAGGAACGCCAATCCGAATTTAATTACCATCGGTGTGTTCCCGGATTCATGGATTCCGTCCGTCGACCAGAAAATAGCCGAATACGATGAGTCGTTCGATTTTATTTGGGAAGTCACGGGACGGCGAAAATTTGCCGAAAACTTCAAAGCCGAGAAAATTCTCTACCTGCCGGTTCCCATCGGCATAGACGTCGAAAAATCAAACCCCGGCGACAAAATTCGATTTAGCGGCGGCATTAATCTCGCCAATTTCAGCCGATTGTTCTGGCTGTCCCACTTCACGGTCAATCATACGGACATCGACGTTGATATTTCCGGTCACGAAAGTGAAGATACGGATGTTTTGGACAGCTACCGGAAATATATGGGGAGAGTGTCTTCCGCCCGCATCGGCATCAACTTGACCACCCGAACCAACGGCACCCAGATCGTTCCCGGCAGAGCCTATGAAACGATGGCGGCCGGCGTTCCCCTCGTACAAGAATATGCAGAAGACATGCACCAGTTTTTTGAACCGGGCGTGCATTATTTGGAGTTCTCAAACTTCGAAGAGTTCGACGAACTTTCACGCCGGTATTTTAACGATGAAACAGCGCTTAAGGAGATTGGAGTTGCCGGTTACCAAAAATTCAAAAATGATTTTTCCGACCACGCCATATTGTCCCATGTCTACGACCGGATTAAATCGAAACTGACGTAACAGAGCGCGCGGGTTAAAAGGTCGGCACCAGCCTCAATTCGTTGTCGTCGAAATTGAAATGATCGTGGCTGTAATTCCAGGGATCGTTAATCTTGACGATATTGGGAACATTCAAAATCAAATCGCCGATCAATTTCGTGGTCTTTTCGTTCCCCGGATCCCGCGCCAACAGACAATTGGGAAACATATCATTGGTCATGGCGATTAAATGCCAGCCGTTGGATCGGGTAAATTCACGCACCGCGTCGACCACTCCGAAATTCATCTCCCGGGCGGCCGCATTGTTGGTGAAATCGTCACACAGGAAAAACCCGGTTTCCGTCAATTTCGATTCGTAGGTCATGAGATCTTCCAGAACGCCTTCATAGGTGTGCATACCATCCAGATAGACCCAATTCAGGCTTCCGCCTTCAAAACTATTGGCCGCCTCCGACGAATAGGTGCGGTGGATTTTTACCTGACCTTTCATCGCTTCCATCGTAAACATCGAACTGACTTGCTTGAAACGGCGTTCCTGTTCCTCTTCATCGACATTGTTGTCATCGTCGATATAGTCTTGGCGGTTCTGAAATTCCCACGGATCGATCAAATGCAGGGTTTCGGGTTTGGTGTCGTTTAATATGCATTTGGAAAACTCGCCTTCGGCAACACCGATTTCGGCAACCGTCCCGCCTTTTGGCATAAATTTTAGAAACTCGTAGCGGCTGATGGGCAAAAAGAACATAAGGGGTAACTTTCGTTTTCGGACGGACGGCGGATTATTTCAAATTTACCTCGGTTAAGACAACGGGAACTTATCATTGTCCCGCCGATTAATCATCTATACTGCTAGCGACCCTGGCGCCATACCCAGGGATTTTCGAATTTTCCGCGCCACATGCCTTCTTTTCTGATTTGGGCGAATAGCTCGGCGCGTTTGTAGAGCTCGCCGGTGACCGGGTCGGCCAGCGCCCAACCGTTCATCACCATCTGCTCGTTAACCCGGAAGGGACCGATGATGCAGATGGCCAGCAGATGTCCTTTTGGTCCACGCTTATCGCCGGTGCATTTCACTTTGCGGTTTTCCAGCAGCCGGGCCAGATATTGCTTGGCCAATTGGCCGCAAAATTTGGTTTTTCCTTTACGGGTCGTGCAGGTCTGTTCCAGATCGGGTGCATCGATGCCCAGAAGCTTGATCTTTTCTCCTTGGACTTCAATGTGATTGCCGTCCACGACCGTCGCTGTGCCTGCCAGGGATTCCGCCCTGGCCGTTTCAGCAGCAGTCGCAAGGGATAGGCAAAATAACGCTAACGACAAAATCAATATTCGCATCCGTTCGCTATACCGGCTCAAGCCGCAGAGTCCAACAATTTTTACGGTGTTAGCCGTCCAATTCACGCTTATGACCGTCATCACAGCCAAGCGCCCTGGATTTTGCTAGGTTTAAGTTTCACCGTGAGAAATCGGGAGACGGTTTTTCCACGATAAGGGCAAACCGCCGGAAACGGCGGGACGCAAAGTTTCCAGCCTAAGGCCCCCAGGTTACTGACACCGGGCTAGGGCAGCGGGATTGACGAAAGGAGAAACGATGCTGGTATATTATCTTAAACGCGCCGTATTGGAGTTCTGGGACGGTTGGAGCGGATTGTTCGCCCCTCTCCCCTACGGAGATCCCTATCTGTCGGTCGTGGTATTGTTCGTCCTGGTCGCAGTTTCGGCAAAATTCGTCAGCGGCCTGAAAAACTCTTGATAAGCGACTACATTGCGCTGAGCTCCGGCATGATTTCAGTCGCGAACAAATTAAGCGAGCGTAGGGCGCTTTCCTTGGGCAAGGTGCCGAAAAAGAATCCCAAAATATAGTAGTTGGCGCCGAGCACATCGAACTGATTTCTGAGCGCTTCCTTCACCGTATCGGGCGTTCCCACGATCACCAAACCCTTGTCGATGGCTTCGTTGACATCCTCGAACATGCTGGTGGCGATACGCGGCCCGGCGACATTGTCCCGTTCCAGTTTGGTCAGGCTGGCGTACCAGTGATCGTAGGCCGGCACGGCAGCGGCAACGGCCTCATCCATGGTCTCGGCGATGACCACATGGCGCACCACACCGATGGCTGTTTCACCGCCGAAATCAGGGTTCGGCACCAGGGGCCCGCCGCGCGCGGCCAAGGCTTCTTTGTAAATCGCTATGGTGTTCGCAGCCTTTTCCATGGCACCCAAAGTGGAAAAATTAAACCCCATATCGCCCGCCCATTTCGACCCGACATCGCTGGTCGAGGCGTACCAAAGCGGCGGATGGGGTTGCTGGTTGGGGCGCAGTTCCATGGGAACATTGCTGTAGGAAAAATGTTTGCCGGTATAGGTGAGACGCTCATGGGTAAGACCTTCGGTCACCGCCGCCAGGGCGTCGATAAATACTTCCCGCGAGGTTTCCGGATCGACATTGTGAAAATTGAGTTCGAAAGGCGAAACCCCGCGGCCGACACCAATATCCAGCCGGCCATGAGACAGGTGATCGAGGATCGATATCTCCTCAATCAGGCGTAGGGGAGAATATAGCGGCAGCAGATAGACCAGGGGACCCAGGCGGATTTTTTTGGTCATCCGGGCCACGGCGCCCAGATAGACGCCTGGTACGGGCACCATATTAAGGGGCGTGGCGTGATGTTCGGCGACGTGATAGCAGTAGAACCCCGCTTCGTCCGCGGCGGCGGCGAATTCCAACCGCTCGTCAAACTGGGTCGCTAGATCCTTGTCCGACTTATCCACATGATCCCTAAGTCCGAATTTCATGGAATTGCCCCCCGTTTTTTCTGGTTCACGAATGCCTTCGGATCGGATCACCAGGAAAGCACGGGAAACCGCCGGAAATCAAGCCTTTCCACTCAACAAGCAAAAGCCGCCTAACCGGCGGCTTTCGACCAATATTCCGGAAATAATACTCCGTCGGGCCTCTCGGTTAGGCGCTTTTACGACCACTTTTTTGACTGGAACTTGGCTGCTCACTGGCCAAGGATTTAAGTTTGATGGTCATGTCGCGGTTTTTATCTTCGATCTCGCTGATCCGTTCTGACAAAGTCTCGATAATGTCCCGGTATCTTTTGATATCTTTCTTGTGTTCATTTAACTCATGCCGGTTTTCCGTAGCGGCGTCCTTAATGGGTTTGATGTGGGCTTGCAGGAATTCGGTATTCCGGCCCGTTATCATACGGCGGGCGTCCCCCACCAGCCACATGGCGATCAATGCGATAACAAGCGCCAAGCCTCCAAGTATCAAAGCCATAATTCCCCCTCTATTTCAAAAATCATCTTAATTACTCTGGAACCGAGACCAATTCATTACTTCAATTTAAATAGACATGAGATAATTTTAAAGATGGGAAATTAAAAAAAAGTAACGATTAAAAGTTGCGGACGTCGGGCAATGTGACCAGCATGCGCCGGAAAGCGTCCTCGATTATTGATGGCAGGACGTCCCGATCACCATGCATTCGGCCGGCGCTAATCGCCGCGGCCCCCAGGGATAGCGGTGATAGAGGTAGTCCGCCGTCGCCTCTGCCGGCACTATGGGCGGCCCGCCAAAGCGGTTTTTCTCCGGCAACGGAATAGATCGCCATGGCCAGATCAACCCGCCGATGTGACCAGATGAATGCGTAATTCTCCTCAATATTGCGAATTTCGAGCCGGGCAAAGTGACGGCAACGCTGCATTTTCGCGAATCGATTTCGATCGCCACCATGATTCAGGTCGAGCGCCAAACGGCGCAGCAGCACATCCCGCTCGTCAGGCCCCATGACTTGTTTAAACTTGCCACTTAAATGCCGCGCCGCCGCCCGCTCTATCATGCGCCGGTGATTGGTTCGCGCCAACCCGGACGATCTTAGAACCACCACACAATCGGGAGGATCACGGTAGAATTCTTTGCTGACCAGAAATTCGACGCGGCGGCCGAATGTCTCCAAATCGGCCCGGGATTGATCGGTCGACCGGTAAGTCGTTTGCATGCAGGCCGATAAGCTGACCGTTAGAACCAAGCTCAGCACAGATAGGGCAATAATTTTCATATTTATTCACCTTGACTGCCGCAGGGACGGCCCGCCGGACCGCCCCCGGAACCGATTTCGATGTCACCCTCCCGGCGTTCCCCATCAACGTTGACGTCAGATAAGAAAACCCGGTTGCCGGAGAGCCGATACCGTGCTCTGAGAGTTCCCGATGATTGGTAACGGTTCCCGACGATCCGGCGAAGCCCGCCCAGCAACCTTGCGTCCAGCCGGCGTGGAAAAACACGAACGATTTTCCCGGTGGGAAGTAATCCGTGAACGGACTTTATTTGCCGGGCTTCCCGCGCCTCAACTGGCGCCGGATTGCCGGAAATATGTCTTATAAACAGGGAGAAACGGTCCAGATTCAAATCCCAGGGTTGACCGGCCTCTGAATTTTCCAGGCTGAAAAGCCGGCCTTTGTCATCCATGATCGCCAGGCGCATGCCGTAGCAGCGTTTTAATAACCCATATAGCCGATTTCTTTCCTGCACCGTTGCCGGCCAGGCGATTTCAATCACCGGGCCGTCGCCATGCTCCAGCAAACGCAACAAGCTGCGTCCGTCCCGCTCAATTTGCGCGGAAATATTGTGGTCTGCCTGAACCTCCGGCTGTTTTGGGATTGTAGTCTCCAACGGCGGTGTGGCCACATCCGTTTTCGACGACGGCATGATCTTTGGAGTTTTGATAGTGGCTGGTGATGCTATCCCGGGCGGCGGTGGCGGCAGTTGAATGGCAAAATTCGCCAGATCATCCGGGCTTGCATGATGCTGTGGCGCCGGTGCCTTTGGATGGAATGGGTTTTGGCGGGAGACCGGGTCCTGCCGGGCGAACAGCGCCAATATAAGCCCGCCGAGGCAGCACGACATGAAAAGAGACGCATGTCGTGGCCACCCGGCGCCGGACATCGTTTTATTGCGCCAACTTATCGGCAAACATCATCTCCATATCGTGGACCAGGCGGTTGAGTTCCCGCCGACGCTGCCGGGGAGTCATGTTTTTGGGGGTTGCCGGGCCCGGCTTGACGACATCGCCGGTGATTGGAGCAGGCCGGAGCGCTTCAGGCTGCGTTAAAACTTCAACTTCACGCTCGGCTTCCAGGGGTGGCGGCGTTTGTGTTGGCGCCTTCTCCAGCGGGCTTTGTTCCGGCTTGTCGATTTTTTCTGCCGATATCGGCGAGTCTCCCTTGGCGAGTTCGGGAATTGGCAATACCGCCTCTTGCGGTTCAGCCGCCTCACTTTTCAGGGCGGCGACCCGGTCCTTTATGCGGTCGAATTTCTGCTGCCATTCCGCCTGACTGGCGGCCGGCAATGTCGATACGGGCGTATCCCCATCATCGACCGCCAGCAAATAAACGATCGCCGCCGCTACCGCCGCGTTGAACAATAGGAATTTCATATTATTTCTCCTTTAGGATGTTTGGACGAATGCCGGACACCGGTTACACCGAGCAGAGCGCGCAGTACGGCGGCGGCAGGCAGACCGATGACCGTGGTCATAAACGCCAGACTGAAATGTTCCGTCAGGCCCCGGATGACTCCTTGCACGGTGTCGTGGTTGAGCTCCTGATCCGCCAAGGTTCCGATCCCGAGGCTGATTCCCAGCAGGGTGAAGGTCAGCGCCAAGGTGGCGACCCCGTTGGCGGCGTGGAGCCCGCTTTCCAGCCACAAAGCCGCGCCAGGCTCGTTCTTTGTCCGTTGGCTGTCGACCAGTCGCACCCAGCAAAATAGCGCCATAAAGATCAAGCCCGCCAGGAGACCAATAAACGCCATACCCAGCACCCGCATCGCCCAAGACGCGATGTCCGTGATGCCGATTCCCGTCGACGCCGCCGTCAAAGCCAGCGCAATCACCGAAGTGCCCAACAGCAGGCTTAAGGTTCGGGAAGACGTGGCGGTAAAAGTGAGCAGCGCGTTCATCGCCGCCCTATCGGCGCCGCAAGGTCGCCGACATCACGCTTTGGGTGGTGACGCCCAGCTGGTCGAGCCAGTTATCGAGGATGGATACGTTTTTCTCCACCGCCGAATGTACCAGGAAGGTGAGGTCATAATTTTCGAACGCCCGTCGCACCGTTGGCGTATTGCGTCCCTTCAGTTTTTTGTCGCGGAGCACCATGCGCTCCAGGTCGATCAGCCGCACCTTGGCACCGGCGATCTTTTCCTGGCGATCCGAGGGTAGAAGGTCAGGGTCCAGCAAAGCCTCCAGGGTCAGGGCTCTTTCCCGCTCGAGATTTTCCAGTGACCCCGCCTGGGCAGCGAGGGGAAAGACGAGAGCCGCGGTCACAAGGGTGGAGGCAAAAAAGGTGAAATACTTTTTTGGAATTCTGATCATTTTCTTCTCCGATAAATCAATTGGTTATGAAAAAATCCACAGCCTTGGCGGGACTGGCCAATCGGCCGGTTGAACCGTCCTTTTCCGCCAATTCATCGTCGAGCGCCTGCTCGGATAGGGCCAAAGCGTCGAGGGCAACCAGTTTGGCCATGTAACCGAGAACGGTCTCTTCTTGTTCCAGGACAGCCAATTCGGCCTCCGTATCGGACAGTAACTGCCGGATATATTCCTGCTTCGTCAGCGGTTTGCCGTCGGCCTGGGCCGACGCGCTCATGCGATGATTTTGGATGCGGCTGACCAGCTTTTCGATGGCCGCAACGTTTTCGGCATATTTGACCGTATACTTGCTTTGGGGAACGGCGGCGGACTGAAAGAGACGCATGTCTACTTTGTTGAGAGATGTTTCGAATCTTTTCTGCGCGGCATCCTGGCGGCTGATCAGCTCACGCCGGGCCGGTGTCAGACTTCTTTCCCGACCGGTCAGCTTTTTCATCATGCGGCCGAAGAGACGCCGTTTGGTGAGAAGGTAAGTTCTGCGAAAATCGTTTTTCTGGGATACCAGATCGAGATAGGCTCTTTTTTCCGCCAGAAACTGATGCCTGAGCTCGGTCTTCACCTCGCCGTCGGCGCGCTCGATGGCGCTTCGGAGGTCGTTTAAGGTTTTGGTTTTGAGTCCGGCCTTTTCCTCATTTTTCTGGATCGCCACGCCCAAAGCAGATTCCTGAAAGTCGTGATCAAGGGATTTCTTGAGGTAACTGGCCGGCAGCCGGATAAGTTTTTCGCTCGACTTCGGCGACCAAGTGGGATCGCCTTTGTTCGGCGCGGCTGCTGGAACCGGGCCCGAAAATCCAGTCAGCAGGACAACAGTGACAACGACCACGGCGGCCATTTTGGTTGAATATATTTGAAAGGCGCATGGGCGGTTATTCATCGGACATTCCTCGTCTTAATTTTTTTGCCAATAGCGCAAGCGGCGCAATTCCGATTTCATTTCGCCGCTGACATTGGCGACGGAAAATTCGCCAATCGACGATCTGTCCTGAACACCCAGTAGAACTTCCATGGTGTCGAGATAGGATGAACCGTCGGCCAGATGGAGATCATGCCCGGGAAAAACCTTTTTCAGCTTTTGCAACAGGCTCCTGGATTTTGCGATATCGCCGCCCTTGAAATAATTCTGAATAGCGAGAGCGACGGCGCGCATGCGCTCTTCCCGGGCAACCTTCGATGCCTCAGGTCCCAATTCGGATTCGCATTTTTCGAGCAGACGCGCACTCGCCAGATAGCGGGCCGTCGACGTCTCGGACTTGGCTTTGCGGTCGATTTCCATGGCGTCGTCCCGGCAAGCCCGGTATTTCCGCATGGCGGAGATTTCGGCAAACCTGACTTCGCGGTAGCCGATCCCTTCCCTAGCCGTATCCGCCGTGTACATATTGCAAGCCCCGACCACCAACGCCGTGGCCGCAAGTACCATGATTCTAGGTAGTTTTCGAAGTTCGAACATTTCTGTCCCTCCGTCTCGATGGTCATTACGAATTTTCTATTGGGGGTATGGCGGTCCCAGGCACCGGTTTCCGGCGGGATAAAAATAAATTTTAAAAAAAATCTGCCGGGATAATCGGACCGCCGATTTTGGAGCAGTACCGTTATTTGGCACCGATGTTTACGAACGTGACGCGGCGGTTTTTGGCCCTGCCGCCGTCATGGTCGTTGGAAGCGACCGGTTGGCTTTCGCCGTATCCGGTAATGTCCAGTTTGCCGGGATCGACGCCGTGGACGGATATCAGATTTTTGCGGACGGACTCCGCCCGGCGGTGGGACAACGCCAAATTATATTTCTCGCCGCCGACATCATCGGTATGGCCTTCAATAAGTATCTTCGCCGATTTAAGTGATGGACTGTTCAACGCCCGGACGACTTCCCTGATCTGCCTTTGTTGATCGTTGCGAATGGCGTCGGAATCAAAATCGAAACGTATGGGAATATCGACGTAGGGTTTGTCTCGCCATTTGACGTCAACTCCCCGTAGGTTGGCAGGTTTGCTCGACAGGGATCGGGTGATGATGGCTTCGGGAACGGTTTTTGAATTGTCCGGCTTCTCCAGTACGGTGATGACCAGACTGGCTTCGTTGACCGCCGCATAGGGCAATTGTCGGAAGGTACTGGAAAGAACCGAAGCGTCTTTCGACGACATGGGAGACAGGGAAAGACCGCGAAACCGGTCCGGTAGGTCTTTGGTCACGTCCCGCGCCGCCGCGTAGCATTTAACCAGTTCCCGGCCCGTTGGTAGGGTGATGGTCAGATCGAATGGAAAAAATGTTTTACCGGGAATGGTGTGAACCTTGGCAGCGTCGAAGCGGGGCGCATTAAACCGTTTCCAAAAATGCGGATTCGGCAGAATCTGGATAATTTTTCCATCGGCCTGATGATAAAAACAATAAACCCAAGCCTCGGTACCGACCCGAAGAAGAAGATCGAGATTTTCGCCCACCCGATAAACCGGGTCCTTGCCACTGGCGCTGGTCAACTGGAATTCAAACGGTCCCAGCCCGTCATTTTCCCGTTCAGCGTTGAAATTTCCTTTGGGCTTGAGCGCCAGTCCATCGGTACTTTCGGGACGGATACGGCCGGTCCATGATACCCTTTCCCCCAACGGATTTTGCAAACTGAAACGCAGTTCAATGGCGTTTTTCATCAACCAGTAACTGCCGGTGAACAGATAGGACGCCCGGTTATTCGAAAACCGGGATTCCGACAAATCCTTCGCCGTTACCTTCACCCCTCTTATATCCCGCATCAAACTTGAATCGCGAATCTTGATGACCCGGCCCGACAACGGTCCGGCAAAGGCGTTTTGCAGGGCGGCGGCCATTCGGTCCTGCAGATAGCGGCCAAAAGGAGGGTGAAGTCCCGATGACTGATAGCGGACGCCGCCCAGCCGGATTTCTTCCAATTCCGGCGCCAGTTCGGTCAATCGGCGCGCTGCTGCTTTGACCGCTTGATCTAGAGTCAACAAGTTATCGGGTTGGGACCGGTTATTGTCCGAAAGCGCTATTGCCAACCGGTCGGTCTGGGCGAGAATTGTGCCATCCACGCGCACGGCTTTGTAGCCCAAGGTCAGGCCCTTATCCGTCAGCCGAACACGGCCGGCGACTAAAATATCGATGTCCCGCGCCCGCTTCATCAATGCCGCGATGGGATCGCCGTCTTGGTCGAGACCTCCGGTTTGCTCCAAATCCGCGATTATCGCCTTCAGGGCATCGCGGGCGACGAACTCGTATCGTCCTCCGGTCCGGCTTAACAGCGCCGCCAGAAGCTTGTCGTTAAATCCGTCGGCGACCTGTTTTGGGATGGGAATGTTGTCCTTTTGAAACGGCCAGATAGCGACGCGCTGTTTATCACCGTAGATGTAGGCGTAGGTCTGCTTGAAATAGTGGACCGCCTGTTCGGTCCGGGATTTGGCGGGCCGCAACCGGCCGGCAGCCGACAGCCCGGAAATAATCTGATCGGCGAGCGTTTGGTATATTTGACCGCTTGATCTCATATCCTGAACCGTTTGCGGATATGCCGCCGAGCCCGACACCGCCAAGGTAAAGGCCGCATAGGCCGCGAGCTTCCCAAGACGAAATTTTCCGCTCATGGCTCGACCCGGTGTTCGTTGACCGTCACGACCATGCCATTCGCCGACAGTTCCTTTACGGCCGTTGACCAGTCCTGGTGATTTTTCAGCCAGGAAATTTTGTCGGCCACCGGTTTGTTGCCGGCAATCGAGACGATTTTATAGACAAATGGCTCCTCTAGGCGGCGCGGTACATCGATTGGCCAACTATGACGGCCGTTGATCAATTTTCTACCGGACAAAATTCTTGGTTTCGAACCGGCGCTGATAAACCGCCCCGACTCGACTTCGATATAGGCGGCCAGATATTTCGACGTAATACCAAGATCAAAGGCAAACAGCAGCCCGCAAAGTCCTTTCAGCGAGCTCGGCTGAATTTTTCCTTGATCGTTTTTGGTAATTTTTTTGGTCGCGGCCGCTATGCCGCTGAAATGAACCTGGGCGCAATTTTTTCCTTCCGGCGGCAGGCGTTCGAAAATGTCAAAACCGATATCTGTTCCCGATACGGCTTTGTTCGTTTTAATTGATAGTGCCGCCGATTTGTCAGGGGCGTCGGACAATCCGACTTTGGCGAGAAGATTTCGCTTCCAGGCACCGACCGCGCCGGTGTCGGCGGCGGCAACGACCAGCGCCGAGGCAATGGCTAGAAACAAGATTATCAGCGCCACCACTTTTTTGCCGTCGAACGCGGCGACGGCAGTTGCTCTCCCACCCGGATCATTTACCGTTCCACCGCGTTGAAATTCTCCTTCGCCGGTCACCTCAAATTCCCGGCGCAATTCCTCGGCCGAGTTCAAAGCCAGAATTCGGCAATTTTCCAGCTCCGGTTGATTTTTTACATCTTCATGATTGTTACCGGGGGCGCAGACAACGGCGACCGGTATGCCTTCTGTCATCCAGGCGGAAAAACGATCCGCCGATGCCGCCAATTTTTCCGCCAGATGGTCGACTTCCCCCACACTAAGGTCATAATCGACGCGGCCGGTCAGCCAGAAGATTTGATCAGGATTATCCTCAGCTTCCGCCAGTTCGAGACTGCCGCTCACGCTTACCGCATGGGCTGCGAAAAAGGCCAGTTGCCAGCTCAGCCCGGCGCCGACATTGTCGGATACGTCGAGACGGAAAGACTGGTAGTCGAAAGGTCCGAACTCCCGCTCGATGACACCGCTGCCCCGTTTGACGAAATCGTCGTAGTCGCCGCTAATGGGCAGCACGTTCGAACTCCGGCGCAGGCACACCAGTGATTGGGGCGCGTATTCCGGCGTAATACGCTCGACTTGAACGGGCCCGCCGGTGGTGGCCACGTATATGGCAATTTTTCTCAACGAATAAAGGCTTCCGTTTTCGGGTCTTTCAACAAACCAACCAGATCGGAATCCCGGCCGGTGATAATCTGGGCGACCCCGTCGCGCACACCCGGCAGCGCATAACGGCGGCAATTGTTGTCGGTATCGCAGATCACCAGAGCGGTGGCGGTATTTCCTTCGTCACCCGTCAATTCGACAATGACGTATATCTGATCGGGCTCGGCCCGCGATGGTTCCAGGCGGATGCGGCATCCCTTGCCTTCCCGGACCGGCCATTCGCCGCTGCTTGCGGCCATCGCTTCAGGCACATGGTAGGTGGACCCTTGTTCAAGCATGTCGCGATAGACCCGGCGCAAATTTTCATCTGCTGCCAATGCAGCTTCAATATCCGGATCGACGGTTACCGCTTCCGTGACATAGGTAAATAGCCTGGAGGGGGAAATCCGTTTCCCGGTCGTGGCCGATAATAATTCTTTCATCTGGTTCAGTTCAGAGAATTTCCGCTTGGCGTCTTCCAAACGTTCATCCAAAGGGATTTCGAATTTGGTCATGCCGTTGCTCCATATAACGCGCCGAACTGTTTACTGAAAATTTTGCGGTCGTGGTCGAACAGTTCATCCAATTCCTCCTCACCGCCTAGATTTTCAAGATGGGCAGCGTATTTTTCCATCTGATCCGCAATGGTCACCATAACGCCGGCGCCGACACGATAAGCTGCCAGATTATCCGGATCGCTCAAACTGTCTTCGTCGAAGCCCTTGCGGTAAATGTTGGAGAAAGCTCGGCGGCATTCCAACATCAGTTCGGACTGACCCTCGAAATCCGGCGATTCGCGATCCGCACCATTCCTGGCCTTCTCGAACAGCGTTGCCGCCGGTCCGCCGGCCAATCCGTCGGCGCCGTGGGAGCGAAGGGCGACCACATTTTCAGATTCCGGCACCTCCTGAATTTCGGAACCATTGGTGAGCACATAATAAACCGCTTTTTGGAGATTGCGGACATGGTGAAGAATTTTGTCAAACGTTTCCCGCTTCTCCCGATAGCGATCAGCTTCATCGCAAGTCAGTCTTTGCCGAATGGAGTCCGAGCCGCGCTTGATCTGAAGATCGTTGGTGATCGCCGCCTGCACAGGTCCGAAGGATTCGAGGCGAAGAAACGCCAGGGGTAATTTGACGGCATAGGGGCCATAGTGCATCAGACTCTCTATGGGTTTGCGTTCGGATTCCTTTTTCAGGAAATTGATGTCCACCAGCGGCTCGTCGTCAAGAAACGGCAAGGGCGATTGCCAGTCGCCCTGCACCCATAATTCTCCGGCGGAATCATCGGGTTCCACCTCATGGGCTTCTTTGTCGGTCCCAATGGACGCGGCCGATTCCAGTGTTTCCAGTCCACCGGCTTCATCCAAGGAACGCATGAATGTGACGAAACTGTCGAACACCAATTTATAGGTTTTGAAATCGCCGCTTTCCGAGAAATCGAGCCAAAATTCAAGGATTGCCGGATCATCAATCCGCCAAGCTTTGTCGTCTGCCCGGTCATTGAGGAAACCGGCAATTCGGTCGAACTTTTCGTCATATTGAACCCGGCTCAAATGGTCGCGGCGGTATTGTCGAAGGCGGGCCGAAATCCGGTTGCTCGCCTTTTTAACGGCGTCTCGGTCGAATTGGCCGCCGGACAGGTCATCGAAAAGTTCGTTCAACTCCTGATAATAGTCGTATCCGTCGAGTCCCAATAGGAACTCAAATAACGCTGAAAGAAAGGGCATGCGCCCGAATCTGATCTCGAAACCTTCCTCGCCATCATCAACGTCGCCCGGAAAATCCGCCTGATATTCAAGGGATACGCCTTTTTCATCGGCTGACATCCCCGGCAGGCGCCAATCCATTGCCGACAACCGGCTTTCAAATGCCGCCCGGTACAGGTTGGGTACCGCCCGGTCAGCGCTTAAAAAGAAAATACTGCGGTTATCGCTTTTGTTATCTTGGTTGCTCAAGGCGTCAACGGCGTAAACCAAATGGCAAAGTTCGAAGAGCGGGGCATCTTTGTTGGGACCGCCCGCCTGGCCGACGATCATCTTCGCCAACCAGGCCATGACGGGAGTTTTGGCGTATTTGGGTTGTCCATCGGATGACGAGGCATCTTCGATAGCCTTAAAATCAGCCAGCAGCGAACCTGATGCCCCTGATCGCGTTATGGTCGTGATAGCGTCGTCCATACCCTGCCCACCCAATTGATTTAAACGACTTTCATTAAGGCTCATTTTTCCCTCTATCCAGTCAAGGTTGCAAGGCAAAAACATCAAATGCGCCGGCGAAACGTTGGCGCAAAATCGTCCAGATCATAGCGGGCGCGGCGCATGCGTTCCCTCAGATCTCCATAGCGCCACCAGCCCGGACGATTCCAGCGCCCTTGATTCCACCGGTTGTGACCCCGGCGGCTATATTCCCAGGGGTCATTCCAGTTTGAATATCCCCAGGATGTTCGGACCCGGTTGCGGCCCGACCACCCCGGATATCGGTCATAGCCGTAGCGGCCGTCCGCATAACAGCTTCCATAGCGGCGCTCTGGGTCATGGCTGAAGCGGTCATATTCGCTCCACCTTTTTTTGCGGCGTTTCTTGCCGAACCGCTTCCGCATGGGCAGCCAGTCTTCGTCAATTTCCCAGTCTTCATTAAACCACCAGTCATTATTATTTCGGTTACCGGCAACCCGCCATGTGCGGTCTCCAATTTTCCAATTACCGGGTTCGGAATCCAGGTGAGCAAAATGCCGCCGCCAGCGCATGACCGATCTGACATAGTCCCGTGTAAAGGCATGGGGTTCCGCCCAGCGTCCGTTGCCTTTCAAGGTACCGCCGTTGTAGTGGGAAAGCGCCAATTTCCAATCGCCCTCGTACTGGCGATAAAGCTTCCCCAGATATTCGATACCCAGCTGAATGTTGAGTTTGGGATCCCAAAGCTCATCCTTTTTGACGTTGAATTCGCTTGCCGCCGTTTTGGGCATGATTTGCATCACCCCGCGGGCGCCGGCGGTGCTCAGGGCTTTGGCGTTGAAATCCGATTCAACCTTGGCAACGGCAACGGCCAAGGAAGGCGGCACATGGCTGTTTTCGGCCTCGCGAATAACCAAGTCCTTAATTTCCTGACGGGACAGGGCATGGGCCTGCGCCGCCAGCACAATGATCGTAAAGGCGGCCAGGATGGCAGCCATGCTGAGTTTAAACGCTGAATTGATGGTCATTTTTCGGTCTCCTTTAGTCGCTTTAACCAGTCCGGTGTAAGTGTGGTAACGGTAAGATCGCGCCCGGCAAATTGGCGGCGGACGCGAACGGCTTCCTCCATCGACAGGTTCGGTTCGACGGCCAGTATCAATTTTTCATTTCGCCCGTTATTTGCGGTTCGTAACAGTTCCGGTGAGGTCTCCTTCAACCGACCGTCAAAAAACTGCCCTTCGTAAAAAACAAGAATGTTTTGGCGGCCAGATTTTACGGTCCGACGAATCTGGGTCTGACTATTCTGTGAAGATTTCACGTCGATCGTATCCGGTAGGCTGCTCACAAATTCCCGTTTGCCGGCACTCATGGACACCAGGGTCAGAACCATGATGCTGAAAAACCCCATAGAGAGCGCCAGGGCGATCTCGGCGAGGGCGTTGGTCTGTGATCCGGCCTGCATGAGCCATCCTTTGGTTCGTGTCGTCTTCCCATTGCTTATGGAGGACCCAGGCAGCGCTTTTCCGCGCTCACTCAAATATTTTCAAAATTATTCCGAAATTTTTTCGGTACAGCCGGGAAACCGCCGCCTCGCCCCCCCATAGACGATGGAAGCGTCCGAAACGGGCGCAGTTGAAATGACAAGCGAGGTACAGAAGATGGTAAAATTCGTATTCAGAGTCCTGACCAGCCTTGGAGTAGTACTACTTTCGAATTTTCAAGCTATCGCAGGCATATACGGCACCGGATTTGTATTCAGATCGGACGGATACCTGATCACGACTAATGAAATAGTCACATACCAAAGGACAGCTTACGACGGTAAAAAATACTCGTCTCGCTGCGGTAAAGTTACTGTAAAGATTCGAAATACTGTTGCTGTTGCACAAGTGGTCGCTAGAGACATCCCAAATAATCTAGCTGTTTTAAAAGTGAACCCTTCTTCCTTTAGTGGAGCAATGAGCTACCTGAAAGCACCCCGTCAAAACATAAAAAAATCTGTTCGAAGAGGATGGACAAATCTAAATGATTTTTATTCATTTAACGTATCGGAAGCCAATAGTTCCGTCTTACCAAATGACGGTAAAAGTCACGGCATGGCCCATATTCGGCTATCTCGATACCAAGCTAGACCAGGAACAAAAATTAACTTACTCGGATATCCTTTATCCAGGAGCGTCTCGACGCCGCTAAAAATTACCTCTGGAGTTATCGTCTCAAATACCGGGCCTGGTAATAACAGTACGCTTATTCAAATTGACGCCGCATCCAATGGCGGAAGTGGCGGAAGCCCCGTAATCAATGGTTTTGGAGACGTGGTCGCCATATATCAACACGGCATTGAAAAATATCGGAACGGTGACAAATATTACGATGCGGAAGGATTCAATTTCGCTTTGAAATCTCACATCATCAAACAGTTTTTGGACTCTCACGGCATCGACTATGACACTACGAAGAACGTCAATTATACGAGTTCCAGAAATGTATACGAAATGGCACTGAATTCCGTGGCGGCAATTGGTTGCACTCGATGACGAATCCCATTTCCTCCCTGACTAAACTCGCCCCGCCCCTTTGGCGGGGCTTTTTTTAAAAAAAATTTTCCGGTCTCCCGGGAAACCGGCCTCTGGTCCCTGCATATCGAGGATGAAACAAGTCATCCCATTTGGTATAACCGATTTACAGAAGGGGGAAACCTCGATGAAACGTTTACTTTCCATATTGGCCGCCGGGTTCGTCCTGATGTCCTGCACGAGCTACGCTGGTCAGACTCTCGCCGGTGACCGGCCGAATATTCTGATCATGGGCGAGGATGCCGACCGTGAAACCGTGCCACGCAACAGCCGCGTATTTAAGCGGGTGCTGAACGCCCTGGCCAATCAATTGAACGATGAGGGTTTTAACGTATTCGACGAAACCGCGGTCACCTTGGATGAATTCGTTCAGGGCAGAGTTCGCAGGAGCGACGGCGAGATTATCGATATCGCCCGTTCAATCCACCGCCCGCCCGTCGATATCGCGGTGATCTTCGGTATTTACGCCAGTTCAAAGCAGTCGGACTACACCACCAGAATCCGGGCGCGTATCGAGGGCCGGATGCTGAACGTGCGTTCCGGGCAGCGGCTGGGAAATTTTGAGGTCGAAATTCCCCGCGCCATAATCGCCCCATACGATTGCACCCGGGAATGCCTGCTGGAGACCGTCGGCAGACAGGCTAGGCTATTGTCGCAGGATTTAGGTGCCGTGCTGACGGAAAAGCTCGCCCACATGACCGATGGCGGCAGATTCGGCGACCGGGACTACGCCTTCGGCGGACGGGACGGTTATCTGCCGACCGCCTATACGCTGCGGTTTAACGGCTTCAACGCCGACGACATCGACGGTATCGAGGAATACATCGTCGCCTTCAGAGGATACCGGCATCACCGGCCCGTCCGAAACGATATGCGTCACGCCGAATACTGGTACGAGACCGATAGTGAATCGGCGCGCCTGAACCGCAATCTGCGGCGCATGCTGGACCATTTGGGTGTCAGAGGCCGCGTCGTCTTCGCCGGTAACACTTTCACCGTTGATCGGATCAATCTGCGTAAAAACCGGTAACGGTTAATGGAAAAGATAAAGGCGGCGCCGCTTGGCGCCGCCTTTTCTCGTACCAACCTTTCTCACAGTCCGGCGAGACTTTGGCACTGCTTAACCAAAGCCTGCAACTCGGTCACTTGTTCCTGTGACGGTGCAGACTTGGCGACGATCAATCCTTCACAGATTTGCTCAATGGTTGCGCCTGCATTGCCCAACTCCGGAAAACCGAAAGTGCCGGCCGTACCGGACAGTTTGTGGGCATGAAATCTTAAATCCTCGATAGAGGTTTCTTGCAGCCCAAATTCGGAATCAGCGGACAATCCGGCGAGAGCGGTATTCAAATTACCGACCCTTTCTCCTAACTGAGATATGTAGGTGGCCTTAAGTTCGGCTAATTTTCTCGCTATTTCCGGATTTTCATCCGTCATGGTAATTGCCCCAGATTTCCTTAATCTGGTCGGAAAGGGTCATGGGATCAAAGGGTTTGGCGATAACACCGATGGCTCCCAATGATTTATAGTGTTCCCGATCACTCTCCATCACTTTGGCCGTCATAAAAATAATCGGCGTTTTCTCATAGCCGTCCAATTGCCGGATCGCTTGGTAAGTTGTCGGCCCATCCATGCCCGGCATCATAACATCCAATAATATAAGGTCTGGGTTGTATTCGGGAATAACGCCCAGCGCTTCCTGACCTGAACTACACATGTTAACGGAAAAATTTCCGACCGCTTCCAGAGCAATTTTGGCGACAGCCTGGATATCTTCTTCATCTTCAACATATAAAATACTGTTTAGTTCAGAACCCATTTTTCTTCCCAAACTTTCAATTTTTCGATCATAGAAACATTAGTTTAGTGAGCTTTACCGAATTTTGTACTGTACACGTTATAGCCTAAAATTCACAAAAAAAATGGGACCGGATAACCGGCCCCATTAAGTTTGTCGATGAGGTGCAAATGGACGGAATGCGAGGTCCAACGGCTCAGTAGAGCCAAACCCCATCGAGCCCCAAACTGGTCAACAAAATCTTGAACATGGCAAACAGAACCAAAATCAGGGGGGCGCCGTAAAACACCAAGGGTAAAAGCTGGCCCTTCTCGGCTTTAGCGTTCGAATTGCTATTCTTGATTTTAGGTTCGATCGACATGATAAATTCTTTAAGTCCGCCACTTCTTCTGCAAACTTCTCGTCAGGCAATCACTGAGACGCCCGTGATAGAACGAATTGTTGCGGACGAGGGTGTTCAATATTTTAAGATCAATGGATAAAATTTCGCCATCGGACGCGGCGACGGTTTGTCTTGGCTCGGCACCGCCCGTCAAAAAGGCCGACTCGCCAAATACTTCGCCAGGCAACAGCGTTTTCTCACCCGTGCCGTCCGATTTGATTGCAATTTTTCCATTGGCGACGATGAAAATATTTTCAGCGACTTCGCCAGGTTCCAAAATGATTTCACCTTTTTTGACTTCTCTCAGGTCGGCCAGCAACAAGGTGGAATCTTTTTCCCGACCATTGAGATGCTTGAATACGTCATCAAATCGACGGGTGAATTCTTCCTTTTGAATTGCGCTTTGAGCAACCGGATCGATTTTAATTTCGGTAAAGGATTGACGCGCCATATTCCCGCGTAAATATTTTCTTCGATGATCGATTGCGTTGGGATCGCGTTGCAGCATATTCATTTTTTTCGCCTTCATGGCTGTTTGGGGACGTTTTGTTTTTTATCTATCGTCGGTTATAAGCGGCCGCTGTTTCAACAGAATGAAGAGCTTGTGATAAAGTTGTGAATAGTTGTTACAAAGGCGAATTTTAGTGTTAATGTGGCTTGAGTTTCTCAGCTTTTCCGGGATCGGAGAGTTGATAAATGCAGCCAATCCGGTCGATCCGGCAAAAAGCAGTACAGGGGTAGGATGTCTGGGCATTTATTGATCGTCGAAGATGATGAATTGGTTCAATCGCTTCTGGCGGCTTATCTGAAAGCGGAAGGTTTCAAAGTCAGCTATGCCGGCACCGGAAAGGAAATGCTGGCGATCCTCAATTCGGAAAAAATCGATCTGATCCTGTTGGATCTGGGCTTACCCGATGAAGACGGTCTGACCTTGACCCGTCAGACACGCGCTCGTTCGAATATTCCCATCATCGTCATTACCGCGCGACAAGGCCGCGAGGACCGGTTGGCGGCTCTGGAAATGGGTGCCGACGACTATCTCACCAAACCCTTCGATCCTGAGGAATTGGTGCTGCGGGTGCATAATGTCCTGGGCCGGTCACAAGGCGAAAACAATGTCGATACAAGCGCTTTGGAAAGTGAGTTGATCGAATTCGACGGTTGGCAAATTGATATTGCCGGACGAACGGTCAATGGTCCCTCTGGCGAGGAAATCGCTTTGACCAATGCCGAGTTTAATTTGTTTTCGGCCCTGGTCAAAGCACCCAATCGAGTGCTCAGCAGGGATTTTCTATTGGACGCCGTTGCTCGGGACGACGACGCTCCGTCGGACCGGCTGATCGACGTTCTGGTCAGCCGCGTACGGAAAAAAATCGAAAAAAACCCGAAAAAGCCCGAACTGATCATTACCGTGCCCGGCTTCGGTTATAAATTTACCGGCGCGACTTGATTATTCGAACGGTTGATCAGAAGTCGACTTGATCGCCGCCCTTCAGATTCAATCTTTCCCGTGCTTCCTCAGGCGTCGCAACATCCAACGACAGTTCCTCCACGATACGGCGAATTTTTGCCACTTGGTCGGCATTTGATTCAGCCATTTGGCCTTTGCCGATATACAGAGAATCCTCCAGACCGACGCGGACGTTGCCCCCCATAATGGCGCCCGTGGTCACGAAGCTCATTTGATGGCGGCCGGCAGCTAAAATCGACCATTCGTAGCTATCTTCACCGAACAGCTTGTTGGCGATCCGGCGCATGTGCATCAAATTGTCGATGTCGGCACCGATGCCGCCTAGAATGCCGAAAATGGTCTGCACAAAGAAAGGAGGCTCGACCAGACCCCGGTCGACGAAATGGGCGAGATTGTAGAGGTGCCCGACGTCATAGCATTCGAATTCGAAACGGGTGCCGTGTTCTTTGCCAAGATTGTTCAAGACCCATTCGATATCCTTAAAGGTATTGCGGAAAATAAAATCCCGGGTCATCTCAAGATATTCGGGTTCCCATTGGTTCTTCCAGTCGAGACCTTTGCCGAGAATGGGAAACAATCCGAAATTCATCGAGCCCATATTCAGCGACGACATTTCCGGCTTGGCCCGAAGCGCGCCGGCGCACCGTTCTTCCAACGTCATACCGTGACCGCCACCCGTCGTTATGTTGCAGACCGCATCGACGGATTGTTTGATCCGCGGCAAAAACTCCATAAAAACGTCCGGATTGGAGGTCGGACGGCCGTTTTCCGGATCGCGGGCATGAAGGTGCAGGATCGTCGCGCCGGCTTCGGCCGCCGCAATGGCATCCTCGGCAATATCGGTGGGCGTGATCGGCAGATGTTCCGACATGGACGGTGTATGGATCGAACCGGTTATTGCGCAGGTGATGATGACGCTATTTGACATTTGCTGTTCTCCTCTTCCCTTTGTTTAGTCGAACATGGCGACAGCCCGCGTCCAACCGGCTGAGGCGTCCTTAATTTTACATGGAAAACAGGCGACGCAGAATCCGGTCGCCGGCAATTTTTCCAGATGCTGTAATTTTTCGAGATGGCAGTATTGGTTTTCGATCCCGGCGTAATGGCCTTCCCAAATGATCGCCGGGTCCTTGGTTTCTTCCCACTTTTTCGCCGTGTGATGAAAGGGAGCATCCCATCCCCAGGCATCGATGCCGGTAATGCGTACGCCCCGCTCCGTTAAATATATCGTCGCCTCGCGGCCCATGCCGATCCCGGCGGTCATAAATTCGTCGGTGCCGTAGCATTCGCTGGCGCGGGTATTAACCAGAACGATATCCAAGGGCTGTAAATCGTGGCCAATACGGTCCAGCTCTTCCTCGACCTCCTGGGCGGTGACCACATGCCCGTCTTCCAGCTTCCTGAAGTCCAGCTTTACCCCCGGGCGGAAGCACCAATCGAGTGGCACCTCGTCGATGGTCATCATAGGCTTGCCGGTCTTGTCATGGGTATGAAAATGATAGGGCGCATCCAAATGGGTGCCGTTATGGGTCACCAGGTTGATGCGCTCCCACGCCCAGCCCTGACCGTCCGGCAGTTGGTCAGGCGTCAGGCCCGGAAAGAAGCTGCAGATCACGTCCGCATTGTCGGCGCCTTTCATATATTCGATGTTGGGCCGCATGACATCGGGGTCACTGACGGTTTCGTTGTCGAGCACCATGGAAATATCGACAAATTTTGACGGTAATTGCATTTAGATTTTTCCTGTCGGTTATTCTTCAAATATGGCGACGGCGCGCGTCCACCCCGCCGACGCGCCCCGGATTTTCACGGGAAAGCAGGTAATCTCGAAGCCATTGGCCGGCAAGGACTCTAAGTTGTGAAGTTTTTCGAGATGGCAGTAGCCAATTTCTCGTCCCGCTTTGTGACCTTCCCAGATCAACGACGCATCGCCGGTTTCGGCATATTTGTCTTTGGTGTGAACAAAGGGCGCATCCCAGCTCCAGGCGTCGGTGCCGGTTACCCGGACGCCGCGTTCCAACAGATACAGAGTCGCCTCACGTCCCATGCCGCACCCGCTGGCGACATAATGGTCGCTGCCGTAAGCCCCGCCCGCCGCCGTATTGACCACCACGATCTCCAATGGCTGCAAGTCGTGGCCGATACGATCCAACTCCGCTTCCACATCTTCGGCCGTGACCACATAGCCGTCCTCCAGGTGGCGGAAATCCAGTTTGACGCCGGGGCGGAAGCACCATTCCAGAGGCACCTCGTCGATGGTAGTGGATTCTTTGCCCTGATCCATGGTGGAGTGGAAGTGATACGGCGCGTCCAGATGAGTGCCGTTATGGGTAATCAAATGCACTTTTTCTATGGCCCAGCCTTCGCCCTCCGGCAGGTCCGCCTCTTCCAGGCCGGGGAAAAAGGCGGTGACGTCGCTCGCCGTATCCTTGTGGGTGAAGTACTCAATTTCCGGGCCATAGCCCGGCGGATCGGAAACGACATCGTTCTCCAGGTGCATAGAAATATCGACGAACATACGGGCCATTTTTTGCGCCCCTTTTATCCTGCGGCTATTTTATCGCCAACTACTTGATCGCTTGGGGATTCAACGGCGAGCCGGTGCCGCGGGTGATGACCAGGGGCGGCGCACAGAGGAAGAACTCGTAAATCCCGTCTTTGGCGCAATCCGCCGCCAGTTCCCGCAAATACCATATTTCGCCGTGGACAATACCGATATAGGGAATGGTCACCCAATGCCACGGTTGATTGGTGCCGTCGGTGGTCTCGTTGGGCCGAACCTCGATTCCCCAGGTATCGGAGCAGATACCGGCGATCTGTTTTTCATGTATCCAGTCTACGGTCTCGAATGCCAGTCCCGGTGCATCACCGCCGCCGTAACCGCCCCATTCACCCTTATCCAGGCAATCGGCCATCTGGCCTGTGTTGACCAAAACGAAATCGCCCCGGCGCACTTCAACTCCCTGTTTTTTAGCCGTGCGGTTGAGGTCGTTAACGGTGATGCCATAGCCATCCTTCAGCCGGTCTTTTTTCTTGTAGCGCGCCACGTCCAAAAGAACGCCACGGCCGACCATTTTATCGGCGAATTTTTCAATGCCGCATTTATGGGCGCCGTTGGAATCAACCAGATTGGCGTCATAGCCGTTCCACATTTTCTCCTCGGCGAAGACATGGGACAGCGCATCCCACTGGGACGCCGCTTGGGTAGGCAGATTGATAAAATCGTCGGCGTAGCGGAGACCGACGGATTTGTCCTGCGTTCCCGCCGCAGCATCGGTGCCGGTTGCCAGCATGTGGTGCATGGGATTCCAACGACCGCCGAACAGGCCGTTCTGGGGACCTTTTTCATCCAGGTTCAACCCCAACCGGAAGACCTTGCCCCGGCGGATCAGTTTCGAGGCTTCGACGATATCTTTGGGCGTGATGTAATTGAGAACGCCTAGCTCGTCCCTTTTACCCCACTTTCCCCAGTTGGAAAGCTGACGCCCTTTGCGCAAAACGGCGGCTTTGGTAAGCCCCTTTTTCTTGGCTCTTTTTGGTGCTTTGGATTTTACTTTTGCCTGGACTTTCGATTTAGCTCTAACAGACTTCTTGGCCGCAGTTTTTCTGGCCGTTGCTTTCTTAGCCATTGGACGAACCTCCCTTGTTTGTCTTTTCAAATAGTCTAGGCTAGAGACAAATTTCTGTCGAGACATATTGATCATCTGATTACTAATTTTGCAGAATGGGATAACGCCGGGAACCGGCATAAAAAAGAAGCAGGGAGAAGAAGCAAAATTATGACAGACTGGATGGACCGCCCGCTCCGGGAAATTGCGGCAGCCTTACGCGATGGAAATCTGACCGCCGAGGAACTGACCGAGTTGGCCATCGCCCGCCACGAAAAGTGGGACGATACCCTGCATGCCTATAAAAGCTGGGATGCGGATTTCGCACGGGAACAGGCGTCCGCCGCGGATAAATCTTTCCGCGCCGGCAATGATCTGGGCCCTCTCCAAGGCATATCCATATCGGTCAAGGATTTGTACGGGGTGGCGGGCCTCCCCACCTTTGCCGGCACACCGAACCGCCTGCCCGAAAACTGGGAAACGGAAGGTCCCGTCGTCAAAGCCGTGCGGCGGCAATTGGCGGTCATTCCCGGCAAAGCCCACACGGTCGAGTTCGCCTATGGCGGCATCGGCGCCAATGCTCATTGGGGAACACCCCGCAATCCCTGGGACGCGGACCAACACCGCGTTCCCGGCGGTTCCAGCGCCGGGGCCGGGGTCAGCCTGTGGGAAGGCTCGGCCTCGTTCGCCTTCGGCACCGACACCGGCGGCTCGGTGCGCATACCGGCATCTTTCACCGGCTGTGTGGGCATTAAAACAACCAAGGGCCGCTGGTCCACCGACGGCATCGTTCCCTTGAGCTCCTCGTTCGATACGCCCGGCGTCATCGCCAAGTCGATGGAGGATGCGGTATACGCCTTCGAGGCCGTCGACCCCAAATGCCGCCACCGCGGCGCCACGATCGAGCCCAAGGAAATTTCGGAGGTCAGGCTGGGCGTCACCAAGGATTATTTTTGGGACCGATGTCAGGACGACATCGCTGAGGTGGCGGAGAAAGCTATTTCGACGATATCCTCTGCCGGTGCGAAATCTATAGAGGTTCCCTTTCCGCAGGCTGATGAATCCCTCAAAACCTTGGCCGAAGGCGCCATAGTCGCCGCCGAAATCTACGCCTTTCTGGAAACCGACCTTCCCCAATGGATCGAAACCCTGGAACCCAGGGTGCGGGCGCGCATCGAGGATGGCAGCAAGGTAAGCGGCACCGACTATGTGCGGGCATGCAAAAAGGCGGCCTTGCTGGGCGCTCAGGCCGACGCAGCGCTTGACGCCGTCGATGTGCTGGCTGTCCCGACCATTCCCATTACACCCCCCACCGTCGAAGAAGTGGAGGACCTGAAAGTCTACCGGTCGAAAAACATGCCGGCCCTGAGCAACACCATGCCCGGCAACGTTCTGGGGCTGGCGGCGGTTACGCTGCCGGTGGGCCTCGATCAGGCGGGAATGCCGGTGGGTCTGCAATTGATATCGAGATCGCATCACGAGGAAAATCTTTTAAGCGCTGCTTTGGCCGTCGATGCGGCCCTCGGGCCGGTCCAGGATCGTATCGGAACCCCGCCCCTCGGCGGTGGGCTGTAAAGGTAACATTGTAATTTGGAGTGATTGAATGACGTTAAAAGTAGGCATTGTCGGATTGGGAATTATGGGCGGCGCTTTTGCGAAAAATCTGCGGACGGACAACATTCCCGTAGTCGGCTGCGATCTAGTCGAAAAGAACGTTCAGGCGCTGGTGGAGGCAGGTGGTGAAGCCGCTACGTCTCCGAAGGACGTTGCCGACAAGTCGGATGTGGTGATCACGTCGCTTCCCAGCATCGCCGCCTTTCACGACGTGATGACCGGCGCCAACAGCTTCAAATCAGCGAATAAGGAAGGTTTGATTATTGTTGAAACCTCCACCCTGCCCCTTGAGGACAAGCAGGAAGCCAATGACGCCCTGGCAAAAATGGGCATGATCCTGCTTGATTGCCCGATCAGCGGCACCGGCGCCCAGGCGGTGACCAAGGACTTGTCGGTCTATGTCAGCGGCGACGAGGACGCGGCGAAGAAATGTGTGCCTGTGTTCGACGGTTTTGCCCGCGCTAATTTCTATGTCGGCGAGTTCGGCAACGGCAGCAAAATGAAATTCGTCGCCAACCACTTGGTCCATATTCACAATATTGCCTCGGCGGAAGCCATGGTTCTGGGTATGAAAGCAGGGCTCGATCCCGCCACCATCTACGACGTTATCCGGGACGGCGCCGGCAATTCCCGAATTTTTGAATTGCGCGGACCGATGATGGTAAAAGACAATTACGAACCGGCCACCATGAAAATGGATATCTGGAAAAAAGATATGACGGTCATCGGTGAGTTCGCCAATAGCTTGAAATGCCCGACTCCCTTGTTTACGGCGGGCACGGATATCTACCGGGCGGCCTTGGCCAACGGCATGGACAAGCTGGATACAGCCGCCGTCTGCAAGGTGTTGGAAAAAATGGCGGGCCTGGAACGGAAATAAATGGGCCGCGATAAAGGATGACATGATATGAATTCCAAACCGACCACACCCCCTACCACACCTAGGCAACGAATTCCCTATTCCGCCATCGTCGACCGGCCGCCCTTGAAATTGCCCGACGGCGCCCGCATGGCGGTCTGGACCATTATGAATGTGGAGCACTGGGATTCCACCAAAGCCCAGCCTCGCACCATTCTGCCGCCACCCATGGGGCAGCCCCTTTTGCCCGACGTGCCCAACTGGTCGTGGCACGAATACGGCAACCGGGTCGGTTTCTGGCGGCTCAGGGATATGTTTGCCGATTACGGCGTCAAGCCGACCCTGGCCATGAACGGCATTATTTTGGAATCTTATCCGCGCATCGCCGAAGCGGCGCTCAAAGGAAACTGGGAGTTCATGGGCCACGGCTACCGCCAGGGCCCCATGCACAAGCTGGACGACCAAGCGGACCATATCCAAAGCACCGTTGACGCCATCAAGGATTTCACCGGCAAAAAACCGGTGGGCTGGGAGAGCCCGGGACTGACCGAAACCATGGAAACCCTCGATCTGCTGTCGGATGCCGGGATCGAATATGTGGCCGACTGGCCGCTGGACGATCAACCGGTTGAACTGGTGACCAACACGGGCCGCACCATGTATTCGGTTCCCTATCCGGTCGAGACCAACGACATCACCATGATGGCGTTGCAACAACATTCATCGGAGGAGTTCGCCAAACGCTGCATCGATCATTTCGACCGGCTTTATGAGGACAGCGCCGATATTACCCGCATCATGGGGATCAGCATGCACACCTATATATCCGGTGTCCCTCACCGCAGTAAATATGTGGAGGAAGTTTACAAGTATATCACCAGTAAGCCCGACGTGCTCATCTGGACCGGCCAGCAGATCATGGAATGGTATAAGGAACAAACATGACCATCGCCTATTTTCTCGAATTCAGAACGGCAGCCGACGGCGCAGCCTTGCATGCGGAACTGGCGGAGACCGCGATTCCCAATCTTCTCGCCCTGCCCCAGGCCGGGCGTCTTTGTCTTTATGCGCCGGAACAGGCCGAGGACCCCTATACCAAGGATGAAAATCCACCGCCTGCCATCGTGCAGATCGATACCGCAACGGTGGCCGATTTGGAAACGGTCCTGGCGACCGGCGAATTCAAGGCCTTGGTTGAGGCCGGCGGTAACGGGGAGTTGGCCTGCGAGGCGTTCGAGACCATTGACTACTCCATCGCCGGTGAGGACTCGCCCAAGCCCCGGACGGCGCCCTTGTCCTTCAATGTCCGTTATTACCGTCCCGTCGCCGACGAGGCGGCGTTCAACGAATTTTATCTCGCTCACCATCCGCAAATCCTGGCCCACTTGCCGGAAATCAGAAATGTGCTCTGTTATACGCCGGTGGAATGGACCGACACCCACGACATACCGCCAAGCGATTGTTTTCTGGGCAATGAAGTGGTGTTCGATTCACTCGATTCCTTCAACGCCGCCATGGCGTCGGACGTACGCCACGAGCTGCGGCGAGATTATAATTCCTTTCCCGTCAGGCCCGGGCCCAACACCCATTACGCTACGTTGCGGCGGGACTTTGAGTAATAGTCGACCCGACAAAAAATTGAGGAAGCAACAATGACCTTGGAACGCATCAATCCGGAAGACGTCTATAAACCCAACAAAAATATTTACAGCCAAGTCGTAATAGCCACCGGCAGCAGGCAGGTCCACATCGCCGGCACCGTGCCGTTCGACTTAAATCAAAACATCGTCGGCGTCGGCGACATGCGGGTGCAGGTGGACAAAATACTGGAAAATCTGGAACGGTCCCTCGCCGCCGCCGGCGCCAAGCCGTCGGACGTGGTGCGCATCAATGTCTACGCCCTGGACGTGGATCTTTACGTCAGCGAAGGCGCGCCCGAGGTGGTCAAATTTTTCGGCGACACCAAACCCACCTCGACCACCGTCCAGGTTTCACGCCTGGTCCACCCCGACTGGCTGGTGGAAATTGAAGCTACGGCGGTGATTGATTAGCCCGTTTGGCAATCGAGTCTAATCCTGAACTTCGTCCCGGAGCAGGCTAAGCTGTTTCAGCACCGCCCGGTCGGTACTCAGAAATAGTTTTGCGTTTTCGCTTGCCGCCACATGAGAAATCCAAGTCCAATGCGGCAGGGTGAAAATGTCGTTCTTTTGCCAATCGATCCGCTTATCACCGATATTGGACGCCCCTTCGCCCTCGGCAACAACACAGATCGCGTTGCTGGTTGTCCGGGCGGGCCTGGTTTCCGAATTTGCCGTTAATTGGAGCGCATAGAGGTCCATGGTCGGTACTACCGGACCGCCATCGACCGGATTGGTGTAGCGGAGCCGGCGGGAGCCGTCTGCCTCCGGTTCCATGGACGCCAGGGCCGCGCATACGCCGGACCACGGATAGTGGAACATCGGCGAGAAAGCCACCTGATCCCGATCGGTATCAGCAACCAGCCCGGCCGTCGAATAAGCGCCATCCGGAAGGGTCGACTGATCGGGCGGAAAATTTCCGGCGGGCCCGTGATCTGAAAAAACCGCGTTATAGAAAGCAGCTATCGGATAATCGAGGCCATCGTACCAGCAAACTCTCTCGTCACCCGGATTGGCGTGTTCGTGCCAGGCCCAGTTGGGTGTCAAGATTACGTCACCTTCATCCATCGGGCAAACTTTGCCGTTGACCGTGGTTTGGGCGCCTTTGCCGTCCATAATAAATCGAAAAGCGGTGGCCGAGTGGCGATGAACCCTCGCCATTTCACCCGGCAGCAATATCTGTACGGCGCCGAACATGCCGGTGGTGGTCATTGCCTGTTCGAATATCGGATTGAGCAGCATCAGAACACGGCGTTCCGCATCCTCGGTCTTGATATCGCTCGACGCCCGGTCGATCAGGGGCAGTAGTACTTCCCACCGCCACTGTGTACCGGGGTCCTGAGGGGTCGGCTCATGCGGGATCAAATCGTTGTACCGATCCCACAGCGGCGTTACCCCTGCTTTTTCCATGCTGGCGTAAAAATCTTCGGCGGTGGCTTCTTTTGAAGCAGCCTGACCATCTAGTGATTCTTTCTCTTGAGACATCTTGCCCTCCCCTGCAATTGGTCATCATCGTGCCTGGATTAGATGATATCTTCTTGTTCAAGCCATGGCAAATGATGCCAAATACCCATGCGAGGTTAAACGCTGGTCGAATCCGGGGCGAAAGACTTTGTTTTGTATCCGTTGCGGGATTGTGCTTCGTCTCGGCTTTCTTTATGGTCGCCTCACCCGTATTTCGGGGGAAGATAAAAGTAAAATTATAATCAAAAAATAGGATGAATACGGAATGATTGACCTTTATACGTGGTTCACGCCCAACGGGCGGAAAGTCTCCATCATGCTGGAAGAAATCGGAATGGACTATGAAGTCCATCCAATCGCCATCGGCAAGGGTGAACAGCATGACCCGGAATTTCTAAAAATCGGTCCCAACAACAAAATTCCCGTTATCGTCGACCGGGACAACGGCCTTTCGATCATGGAGTCAGGCGCCATCCTGCTTTATCTGGCGGAAAAATCCGGACAGCTGGCGCCGACCGACGAGGTGGGCCGCTGGAAAATGATGGAATGGCTGATGTTTCAGATGGGCAGCGTCGGCCCGATGCTCGGCCAGGTGCATACCTTCGTTAGGTACGGCGAAGGCAAGAATGAAGAAGCCTCCGAACGCTACCTCAATGAGGGCAAGCGTATTTATGGTGTGATGGACAAACGGCTGTCTGATAACGAGTACTTCCTGGGCGACGACTATTCAATCGTGGATATCGCCATATTCCCCTGGGTCGGACGATTCGACTGGCAGACCATTGATCTCAACGAGTACGAGAATGTCAAACGCTGGTATCTCGATATCGCCAACCGGCCGGCTGTCAAGCGTGGTTGGAACGTGCCGGAGAATGACCAACCCATGCCGATGCCCTAAACTGTCGCAGGGCGAATTCTGGAAGATAATTTTATTAGGAGACCAAAATGCCTGCATATTGGATGGCACGTTCGAAAATCAACGATCAGGATAACTATTCCAAATACACCGCTTTGGTCGGTGACATACTGAAAAAGTACGGCGGCAAGCCGTTGTCCCGGGGCGGCAGATATCAGATCATGGAAGGCCCCGAGCATTTTCATCGTTTCGTCATCGTCGAATTTCCTACTTTCGAAGATGCTGTTGCCTGTTTCGAATCGGATGAATACAAAGCCGCCGCCGCGCACCGGCGCGATGGGTCCGGCGAGGTTGAGACCGTTATCATGGACGCAACGGAAGGAATGGGCGCCAATTAGGCGCCCTTTATCCATCACATTGGCGTAGGGGGGGCTGGCAACTGTAAACCAACCTATTATAGTCCAACCTTGTATAGTATTGTCGCGCATAATGATAAAAATCAGGGAACGATATGGCGAGTCTAGTGACACGATGGGAAGACAAAACGGAAAAATTCGTTGAGGCTTTCGCAAAATTTCTAAACATAGTATCGGCGGTTTGGTTGGCGTCCATTGCCGTACTTATATTGTACGACGTGGTAGGCCGGGAGGCATTCGGTTCGCCCTTTTACGGCACCAACGAGATCGTATCGAACTCTGTTCTTTCCGTGCTGCTGTTGCAGCTGCCCCTTTCCATCATCAACCGGTCATCGCTGCGCACGACCATTTTCTACGGTAAGGTCGGAACCCGGGGAAAAGGGATGATCGATGCCCTGTCCTACTTCCTGGCCGCCCTCCTGTTTCTCGCCATTGCCATTGGCGGTTGGCCCAACATGATCGAGGCTTGGGAAATTCTCGAACAGGAAGGATCGGGAATTGTTGAAATTCCGGTCTATCCCATCCGCTCTTTGGTCGTCTTCATCGGCGTCGTCGGCACCTTCGCCTGTTCCTTGATGGTCTATCACGCATTGACAAGGCCCGAGGACTCAGATTCCCCGTCGCTGGAAAGTATGGGCGAATAGACGATGGAAATAGATCAAAACGTAATACTCATCGGCATGTTCGCCATTATGCTGGTGGGCATATTGGTGGGCGTCCACATCGGTTTCGCCTTCGGCATTACGGCCCTGGTCGGCAATATTCTGGTTTTCGGCGGTATGGATGGTGACTTCGAGGGTGGTTTCGATATCGCCTTGAGCGGGGTCGGCAGCGTCGCCTACGAATATCTTCGAAGCGAGGTGTTCGCCACCATCCCTCTGTTCATGCTGTTGGGTGATTTCGTCAATAAATCCGGTTCGGCCCGTGATCTCTACAAGCTGATCAACCATGCGCTGAAAGCCATACCCGGCCGTCTGGCCGTCGCCACCGTGGCCGGCAATGCCGTCTTCGCCGCCGTTACCGGCGTCAGCATCGCCGCTGCCGCCGCTTTCAGCCGCATCGCCTACCCGCAGATGCGCTATCACGGGTATAACCGGCAGTTCGCCTTGGGATCGGTCGCCGGCAGCGCCTGCCTGGGCATGATCATTCCGCCCAGCGTTTTGCTCATCGTGTGGGGCATCGTCGCCGAAAAATCCATCGCCGGCCTGTTTATCGCCGGGGCCATTCCGGGTCTGATCCTGGCGGGTTTCTTCATGGTCTATATCGCCATTTCGGTCATTATCAAACCGGAACTGGCGCCCACCTTCACCGAGGACGCCGAGCAGATGAAAATCAGCCGGGCGGAAATCGCCAGCGGCATCGGTATCGGGTTATTGATTCTGCTTGTTCTGGGCGGCATCTGGGGCGGCCTGTTCACGCCGACGGAAGCCGGGGGCGTGGGTGCCGCCGGCGCCATGATTCTCGGCATACTCAAAGGCATGCGTCTGAAACAACTGGCCCTCGCCGTGGTCGATTCCGGTAAAACGGCGGCGCCCATCATGTTCCTGCTGCTGACCGCCAACATGTACGCCAAATTCATGGAAGCCGCCGGTATGTCGGAATTGATCCGGGAAACCTTCGCCGCCAACCAATTGGGCACCACCGCCATCATCGTGGTAATCATCGTGATCTGGCTGTTGCTGGGCATGATCCTGGATTCGATTTCAATTATTCTGATTACGGTACCCATCTTCGCCCCGTTGACGGAGGGCTTCTTCGACCCCATCGCCTTCGGAATTTTCGGTATATTGGTGATCGAGGCCGGCCTGTTAACCCCGCCCTTCGGATTGCTCGTCTATACGGTTAAAGGCTCGGTCAATGACCCGGAAGCATCGTTGTCGGAGATATTCAAGGGCTCGGTGCCCTATTGGATATTGATGCTGGTGGTTATGCTGATGATCTGGGCGATGCCCGAAATCGCCACCTGGTTACCGTCAAAGATGCTGAGATAACAGTTATTTGAATGGGTTACGCCTCGAAATCGCCACAAAATAGCGGATTATAGCCAAGGAAAACTTGACTCTAATAAGAGATCAGAATTACGCTCCTAGTTCTTATATAAGACTCTTCGGAATTTAAACGGATAAACAAAATCAAGGGAGATTTCACAGTGAAAAACGTCATCCGTAAAACCGGCATATTGGGGATCGCCATTGCGTCGGTCGCTATGTTTGCCAACACCGCCGATGCGGTAACCATCAAAGGAAAAGATATCACTCTGCGCATGGGGTCCGGCCATCCGCCGTTTATTACCTATGTGAAAGAGATGTCCAAATATTTCGGTCCCAACGTGGTCAAGCGCGTCGCCAAGGAAACCGACTACAAATTGAAATTTAAGGAACACTATTCGGGCACGGTCGTTAAAGTGTTTGATACACTTGAAGGCGTCCAAGACGGCCGGTTGGATATCGGCGGCTGGTGCGTCTGTTTCGACGACGACAAAGCCATGGCCATGAACCTTTCCTATTATGTGCCGTTCGGTGAACCCAACGCCATCAAAGCGACCCAGATTTTTTCGTCCATTGTCGACAAGTATCCGGATATCCATAAAGACTATGAGGGACGCTACAAACAAAAACTCCTCGCCGTCACAGGTTTCAACAATTACGGTTTGCTAACCGCTTTTGACTGGAAACGCTTTGAAGATCTCAAAGGCCGCAAGATTCTGGCTGCCGGACCGAACCTGCCCTGGGTTAAGGGAGGAATTCCTGTCAGGACCACCATTCCGACCGCAGCGCAGCAGTTGCAGACCGGCGTTGGCGAAGGCATCGTCCTTTTCCCGGATACGGATTTCAAACTGAAACTCCACGAAGCCATTAAGGGCGGCTACTACACGGTTACGGATTTCGGCGCAGTGACGCAGATTTCCCTCACCATGAACCAACGCACCCGCAAGAAGCTACCGCCGGAAGTAGTGAAGATCATCGACGAAGAGGCGATGAAGTACCAGAACCGTACTTCCGCCTCGGCGCAAAGGGACCACCAGTGGGGCCTTGATAAACTAAAAGGCGCCGGCGTCAAAATCCGCGTTATTGACCCCGCCGCCAAGTTGGCATGGGCTCAGAAACTGGCTACCTGGCCGAACGAACGCGCCCAGGCGGTTAAAGCCAAAAAGAAAATCGACATGCCGAAAATTATGCGCGCCTTCATTCAGGCGACCGAAGATGCGGGTCACAAGTTCCCGATCAATTACGAAGTTAAATAACGATAAGAAATCTAATCTTCGAATTCGGAGGCGGCCAATTGTGGCCGCCTCTTTTTTTAATTTTTTAGAATGCAAATAAAGCCGCCCCAGTGTATGATCTTAATGATCATTTGATCAAGAAACAAATTTTTGGGGGAGGAAACATGCCACTGGAAAGACTGGATCATTATTCCATCCGCACCTTGAAGATGGAGGAAACGAAGGAATTCTATGAGGCGCTGGGTCTTCGCTCCGGCGACCGGCCGCCCTTTCCGTTTCCTGGCTACTGGCTTTACGCCGGTGACGCGCCGGTGGTTCACTTGGTGGGATTGGACGAGGAAAACCCGGAAGGCCTGTATGATTATTTGGGCGTCAAGGATTACGAGTTTCCCGACGGCGGCGGTGCGGTTGACCATATGGCCTTCCGGGCCAGCGATCCCGACAGTTTGAAAAAGGTTCTGGACGAACGGGACATTCCGTACCGTGAACGCGAGGTGCCGGATTTAGGGCTGCTCCAGATCTTCGCCGAGGACCCCAACGAAATCACCGTCGAAATTAATTACTACGACTGAAGAGCAGGACGGACAGATGCCCCGAAACAGCGCCCTGACTTTCCCCGACCGTGATGAGATGTTGTCGCGGGCGGTCGCCATGATTCCCGCCCTTAAAGAGCGGGCCATCGAAACCGAGGAAATCCGCCAACTCCCTGATTCAACCATCGATGAATTGCACGATACCGGCCTGTTGCGTGTAGCGCAGCCGCAACGGGTCGGCGGCGGCGATTTCGATTATCGGCTGATGCTCGAAATTACCATGACCCTGGGACGGGGTTGCGGCTCTACCGCCTGGGTCTACGTCAACCTGGCCTGCCACCATTGGATGCTCGGCATGTGGCCGGTTGAGGGGCAGGATACCGTCTGGGACGAAGACAAGGATGCCCTGATTGCCTCCTCGGTCATCTATCCGGCGGGCAAAGCCGAACCTGCCGACGGCGGCTATCGGCTTTCCGGCCGATGGCCTTTCTGCAGCGGTGTCGATTGCGCCGGTTGGATCATGCTGGGCGGTGTCGTCCAGGACGGTTCCGGAAATGCAGCCGAAAACCGGGTGTTCCTGGTTCGCAAATCGGATGTCGAGGTTATCGATACCTGGCAGGTCTCGGGCCTGTGCGGCACCGGCAGCAAAGATGTGGCCGTTGATGGACTGCTTGTACCCGACTACATGACCATCGCCGGCGAGGACATGCAGAATTGCAATACCCCCGGATCGGCGGTCAATTCGAATCCTCTCTTCAATCTGCCCCAGGCGGGCCTATTCCCCCACATCATCGCCGCCCCCATCATCGGTATGGCCGAAGGCGCCTGCGACGAATTTATCGATGCCAACAAATCGGCAACGTCCACCTACAACAAATCCCAAATCGCCGGTTATCAGGCGGTGCAGATCAAGGCGGCCTCGGCGGCGGCGGCGGTACGGTCGGCCAAGCTATCCATCTTTGCCGATTGCACCGAAGCGACGGCTACTTTGGAAGGCGGCGAAATCTGTACGGAAGAGCAGAAACACCGATGGCGGCGGGATGCCGCCTTTGCGGCCAATCTGTGTTTCGACGCCGTCGAAGGGCTCTATAAAGCGACGGGTGGCCGCGGCGCCTATAAAACCAATCCGATCCAACGCCATTACCGGGATATCAGCGTCGGCATCTCCCACATCAGCATGTCCTGGGACGTTATGGGCGCCGAATGGGGACGCTATGCCTTAGGCCTCGGCCCCAACCCGGCAATATAAAAAAAGTGTACCAGGAATACTTTTTGGGAATACTTTTTGAAAAAATAAGAAAAGTATTCCTGGTACACTTTTTTAGGAGGCGGAGATGGAACTCAAGGGCAGCAAGACGGAAGCCAATTTGAAACAGGCGTTTGCCGGAGAAAGCCAGGCCAACCGGCGCTACACCTACTTCGCCCGCCAGGCCGATATCGAGGGGTATCCGGATACGGCGGATGTGTTCCGCTCGACCGCCACGGGCGAGGGTGGCCATGCCCAGGGACATATGGAAAAACTAAAAGAGATCGGCGATCCCATCAACGACATGCCCATCGGCAACACCCGGCTGAACCTGCAATCGGCCATCGCCAGCGAAACCTACACCTACTCGGAAATGTATCCCGGTATGGTGCGTACCGCCCGGGAAGAAGGGTTCGACGATCTGGCCGACTGGTTCGAAGTCCTCGCCCGCGCCGAAAAATCCCACTGCCATCGGTTCAAGAAAGCGCTTGAGGAATTAGAATAGACTTTATTGTCCCTCAAACGCCGGGCGAGGCCGCCGGCCTCTTGGCTTACGGCGCAGAAGCCAAGGGTTCGGAGAACCCGTCCACGTCTGAAAAAAAGTGTACCAGGAATAATTTCCAAAAAAATAGGGAAATTATTCCTGGTACACTTTTTTAAGCACCCAGATAATACTGCTTGATCATGTCGTTGTTGGCGAGATCGTCGGCGGTTTTGCCTTCGAATTCAATTTCACCATGCACGATGATATAACCCCGATCGGCAATTTTAATGGCTTGGTTGAAGTTCTGTTCGGCCATCAGAACGGTGAGGTTTTTCTGTTCTTTCAATTCCTTGATCTTGGCAATCATCTGGCTCACCAGAATGGGCGCCAATCCCACCGACGGTTCATCCACCAGCAAGATTTTCGGATCCGACATCAGCGCCCTTGCAACGGCGACCATCTGCTGTTCACCACCCGACATGGAACCGGCCAATTGATCCTTGCGCTCCAGCAAACGGGGAAAGGTCTGAAAAACGAAATCGAGATTTTCATCGATCTTGGACCGCGCTTCCTTGCGGAACGCCCCCAGCAGCAAATTTTCCTCAACCGTCAAAGCCGGGAACAACCGCCTGCCTTCGGGCACCAGGGCGATACCGAGGTCGACGATCTCCTCCGGCGTCTTACCGATCAGGTCGACAGGACCGCTGTCGGTTTCCAGTACGATTTCGCCGGCGCCCGGCTGCACCATGCCGGTGATGCATTTAATCAGCGTGCTTTTACCGTTTCCGTTGGAGCCCAGCATCACCACCGTTTCGCCTTCACCGACCGAAATGGTCACACCATGAAGAACGCGCACCGATCCGTATCCGGCTTCCACATTGGATATGTTCAGACTATTCGCCAAGATACGCCCTCTCTACATCAGGGTTGCTGACGATTTCGTCCGGGTTGCCTTCGGCAATTTTTTTGCCGGCATCCAAAACGATGATACGCTCCGAGAACCGCATCACCGCCCGCATGATGTGTTCGATCATAATGACGGCAACGCCTTGTTCGTTAAGCTTGAACAGAATTTCCAATATTTCGTCGACTTCGGAACTGGACAGACCGGCCATGGCCTCGTCGGACACCAAAAGTGACGGCTTGGCCGCCAGGGCCCGCGCCAGTTCAAGCTTGCGCATATCGACCTGGGTCAAACCGGCCGAGTTTTCATCGGCTCTGTCCTGAAACCCGATGAGTTCCAGAATCTCCATCGCCTGTTCCCGAATGTGGCGATGGTCGGTCCGGTCCCAGGCGGCGTATTCCAGCGGGATGCACAGATTTTCGATCACGGACATGCTAGCAAACGGTTTGGGAATTTGGAAACTACGGGCAATACCGAGATGGGCTCGCTTGTGGGCCGGCAGACCGGTAATGTCCTGGCCTTTGTAGACCACCGTCCCTTCATCATTGAACAAGGCGCCGGAAATGCAGTTGATCATGGTCGTCTTGCCCGAACCGTTGGGTCCGATCAGACCGAGACGCTCATTCTCGTCCACATGAAGATTAACCGTATCGAGGGCTACAAAACCGCCGAAACGTTTGGTCAGATCCGTGACGTCGATAATTCGTTCCGCCATCACGTCTGCCTCTTCGCCGTGTATTTTTTATAAAGACCGACGATCCCCTGCGGCGCCAAGGTAATGAATCCCACCAGCATGGCACCGACAATCAGCAGATTCATCTCGGAAGAAATCGTCACCGTGGTAATTTCCTGGATGGTGCCCAACACCAGGGCGCCGATCACCGGTCCGTACCAATAGGCCGAGCCGCCGATCATCGGCATGGCGATGGCATTGACGGCAATCAACAGCGAGAAGGACGATATGGGATCGACGAAAGAGATGAAAAAGGGAAATGGAGCGCCGGCAACGCCCATCATGACGCCCATAGCGGCCGCGGAAATTAGTTTCAATTTCAGCGTCGGCACACCCATACACTCGGCGGCGACCTCGTCATCCCGGATGGCCGCCAACCCCTGCCCGATCCTGGATGTGCTCAGATAGCGGGTTAGTCCGGTGGCCAAAATCGCCAATCCCAACATAACGACGAAGAGAAGCTCGACATAATTGTCGAAAATGAAGGAATCCTTGGGAGCTAAAATATAGGTGCCCGCGGCACCACCCACATAATCCCAGTTGTTGGCAACGGTTTCGAACATGATCGCCATGGCGAGCGTGGCGATGGCGAAGTAAACGCCTTTCAAACGCAAGGTGAGATATCCAGTCGCCAAACCGACCAAACCGCAAACAATACCGGCAACGATGATCAGGACCGGCAGCGGCAAAGCGAAAGCCTTATGCAGAAAAACCGATGTATAAACGCCGGCGGCAAAAAACCCGGCGCTGCCGAAATTCACGTAGCCGGTGAAGCCGCCCAGGATATTCCAGGCCACGGCCATAATCAGACCTTGCAGAACGACATAGGAAGCAAAGAAATAAAACTCGTTGTCGACGCCTTTGGTGAAGAGATAACCGGCGATGAATATAACCAGCGATATGATCCAGAATTTACTAATTTTCATCACGCCCTACCGAATATGCCTTGTGGCCTGACGGCCAACGTGATGAGAAGAATGCCGAACCCTACAGCCGGCGCCCAGGAGGGCCCGTAGAAAGTAGCGACGAGGCTTTCAACGATACCGATCAGCAGGGCGGCCAATAGCGTGCCACTGATGCTGCCCATGCCGCCCAGCACCACGATGGCAAAAACCCGACCAATGTAGAGACGCCCGACCGAAGGCTCGACCGGCTGAATGATGATCAGCAGTGCGCCAGCGATGCACGCCGTGGCAATACCGATACCGAGGGCAATCTGCTTGACCTTTATTGGGTTGGCGCCCATCAGTTGCAGGGCAAGACGATCCTGGGAGACCGCCAGAATGGCCCTCCCCATAAAGGTTTTTGACATGTAGAGGTAAACGGCACCCGTCATAATCAAGGAAACGACGCAGGGCACCAGCATTCGAAGCGGAAGATCGATAAATCCTATATGTAGGGTCTTGCCGATATATTGCGCTTCAACCAACCGGTAATCGACACCGAAAGTCAAAATCAAAAAAACTTCGATAATGAACATCAGGCCGAAGAAAAACGCCAACCCAGAGAGACTTTCCTGACCGGTTTTCTCGAAACTGGAATAGTAAATCCGATAGAGCGCCATCCCCAAAACGTAGAACGCGGGCGCAAAGACCACACCGATAAGCACCGGGTCAAAACCGAAATGCTCATTGATGATAAATGCGACGTAAGAGCCGAAAATTACGAAAGTGGGATGGGCGATATTAACGATGTCCAGTTGCCCGAACGTGATGGACAGCCCCAAGGCAACGGCGGCATAGAAACCGCCAAGCAGGATGCCCGAAGCCACAGCGTTTAGGAATAGTTCAGTCACTGTAACTCCGGGCTCCCATTTTAGTGTCTTACGTTATTGTTTTTATTATTAATTTTTATTTTTTATACGGATAGGCAATGTCACCGGATTTCACGCTGTTGGGATACAACACGATACGCTTACCGGGCTTATTGAATTGCGCCATATTATTAGGCTGAACATCGCGGAACTGAACTTGCAGGGTCCGGGTTTTCGCCCATTCGCCGTTTTCCGCAAAAGCAACATCGCCAACAACGGTTTTAAAGGTCGTTTTGTGGATATAAGCGGCGATCTTTTTCTGATCCAGGCTGCCGACAGCCGTGACCGCATCACCCAAAATCTGCAAATAGGCATAGGCGTATGGCGGCAGATAGTGACCCAGAGGATCGACACCCTTGCCCACGGCGGCCTTCTGGTACTTGGCCAAAAATGCTTCGACACCTTCAAATTTAAGGGTCGGTTCCGGCACCCAGAAATCATAATTGACGATACCGTTCAGCATCGGGCCGAGGTTTTTCTGGATACCCGCAAACTGCAATCCGACCATGCCGCCGCCGAACATTTTGGCCTTGAGGCCCAGTTCGTTGGCCGCTTTGACCAATCCGACCGAACCGCCGGGATAGGAGCCGACATAAACCAGATCGGCATTGGCCGCTTTAATGGCCCGCATAACCGACGTTACATCGGGCGAACCGAAGGGGAAAGTTTTGTCATAGACAATTTTCAAACCCATGGCTTTGGCGTTGCGGCGAGCGCCGGCAACGGCGTTGCGGGCAAACTCGGCGTCTTCCGCCAATAAGGCGATGGTCTTCGGTGCCGGGCTTTGTGCCTTGGCCAGACTAAAGAAACCGCGCGACCAATCATCGGTCGGAACGGGGCCAGCGGGCATGATCTGGAAATAGCGGTCATATTTAAACTTGTCGTTTACCGCCAGGCCGAACAACGACATAAACACCAGACCTTTGCGCATAACGATCGGCATGGCCGGAGATATTTCGTTGGTGCCGTAACTGGAAACCACCAGATCGACCTTGTCGACGTTCAACAGCTTTGAATAAATGCCGGGAACTTTCGACGGTGACGTGGCGTCATCATAATAGATGAATTCGATTTTACGGCCGAGCAACCCGCCTTTGGCGTTGATGTCGTCTTTCCAAATTTTCATGGCGATCAAGGCCGCTTTGCCCGCTCCCGCCAAGGGACCGGTCAGAGCCATGGAAAAACCAATTTTAAGCGGGTCCGCCGCTTTGGCGACTGGAGACGCGATCATTGACGCCAGGCCAATGCCCAACGCCAGCCACACGCCAAACGCAATTTTCCTGAGATATGTCATTTTATGTATCCTCCCTGTTAAAAGGATCGTCCTTTGCAGGACTGTTAAGTTTTGGGAAATCAGAATAAATTCTTCAACCGATCCCCCGACGATTGCTTATTGATCATTCGATCAACTTTTATCACACATCATGTCTTATATAAATGTGAAACTCCTCAAATGCTATCATTTTCTTATGAAACTTTCCCCTTATACCTTGCCTAGGGCTTGTAATATTCTTTCCGGCGTAAAGGGTTGTGCATTTACCTTGGCGTCCAGCGGCTTCAGCGCATCATTTATGGCGTTCATTACGGCGGCAGGAGCGCCTGCCGTGCCGGCCTCACCGGCTCCCTTGGCGCCAAGTTCGGAATCTGCCGTTGGCGATTCAACATGATCGACTTTGATGTCCGGCATTTCCGCCGCCATGGGTACAAGGTAATCGGCCATGGTGCCGTTGAGAAACTGCCCTTCCGCACTGTAGCGGCATTCTTCGTAGAGCGCGCCGCCCAGCCCCTGAACGACGCCGCCCCGCACCTGTTCATCGACCAGCTGCGGATTGATCACCGTACCGCAATCCTCAACCACCCAGTGATCGAGCAAAGTAATGATGCCGGTCTCGGTATCGACCTCAAGGTAAGATGCCTGAACACCGTTGGTGAAGGCGAAGGGAAAGGCCTTGGGCACATAGTGACGGGTGACGACCAGTTCCGACTGAAAGTCCTTGGGCAAGGTGTCGGGACGGTAATAGGCAACCCGGCCGACTTCGGATAGATCGATGCGTTCACGACCGTCGGCGATGTCGACCACCTTATTATTTTGAATATCCAGCGTCGCCGCATCCGATTGCAGCATGACGCCCGCCACGATCAGTATGTTTTCCCGTAAGGCCTTGCCCGCCTGCACCGTCGCTTCACCGCCGATACCGGCCGCCCGGGACCCCCAGGTGCCGCCGCCATAGGGCGTAATATCCGTATCGCCAGTAATTACCCGTATTTTGTCCATGGTCACGCCCAACGCCGTCGCCGCGCATTGGGCGACCACGGCCTCGGCGCCCTGACCCTGTTCGGTCACACCGATCTCGACGATGACGTTACCTTTGGCATCCAGCCGCATGGTGGCGCCGTCCTGGGCGGAAATGGGCGCGCCGCCGACACCGTAGAACGCGGGTCCCGGATTGGTCACTTCGACAAAGGTGGCGAAACCGATGCCGCGGTAAACGTTACTTTCACGCCATTTCGCCTGATCGGCACGCAACGCTTCGTAGTCCATCATCTCCAGGATTTTATCCAGCGACGCATGATGAGACAGTAATTCATAAGGAATGCCGACCGGCGTCGTCCAGGGATAGGCGTCGTCCGGGATCAGGTTTTTCTTTCTGATTTCGACCGGGTCCATGCCAATGGCGTCGGCCGCGGTATCCACGATGCCCTCGGTAATCAGACACAGCACCGGATGCCCCACCGCCCGGTATTGGCACATGGGGGTTTTGTTCTGGAACACGACCGTCGCCTTGGCCCGGTAATTGGGGCAGGTATATTGCGACGCCGTCAGGTTGACGATCTGATTGGCTTCAATGCCCGACGTCCTTGGGTAGACCGAATAAGGCCCGATGCCGGTCAAGTCGTCGATTTCAGTGGCCTGAATTTCGCCGTCATTTGACACCGCCATGCGGATTTTCACCCGATGATCCCTTGCGTGGATATCGGTGGTAAAGGATTCCAGCCGGTCGGCGATAAATTTGACGGGACGTTTCAACATATAAGCCAGGGTCACGGTGGCGTATTCGTCGGCATAAGAATGAACCTTGATGCCGAAGGATCCGCCCACATCCCGACAGATCACCCGCACCAGATGTTCTTCCACATCCAAATGTTTGGCGAACAGATGTTGCATCATATGGGGCGCCTGGGTCGACAGATAGATGGTCAACTGCCCTTCGCCGGGATTGAAGTCGGCCAGGCACGAGCGGGGCTCGAGTGTGACACCGGTATGACGGCCGAAGTGATAGGTTTCCTCCACCACATGATCGGCGGCATCGAAAACGTCGTCGATGCCATCCGTCGAAAAATTCCTCACCCAGGCCAGATTGTCTCCGAGGTCGGGATGAATGACAGGCGTTTCCGAATCAAGCGCCGTTTCCATGTCGGCCACGACCGGCAATTCTTTCCATTCGACCTGAACCAGTTCGACGGCGTCCTCCGCCTGGGCGCGGCTTTGCGCGACGACAGCGGCGACGGCCTCTCCCTGCCAGCTGGCCTTTTTGATCGCTATGGCATGTTGCGGCGCTGATTTCAGACCTTCCAGATGGGTCAGTACTCCCATCCAGGGTTCGCAGTATTCGGCCATTTCTTCGCCGGTTACGACGGCAACAACGCCGTCGGCCTGTTCCGCCGCGGATTTATCGATAGAGACGATTTCCGCATGAGCGAAGGGCGAGCGCACGAACGCCACATGGGTCATGCGAGGTAGTTTTATATCATCGGTAAAAGTGCCGTGGCCGCTGAGCAGCCGTTTGGCGTTGGGCCGTGGCACCGTGCGCCCGATATAGGAGTTGGGGCGGTCGAGAATATGGTCGGTGATTCTATTGTCGGTCATGTCCTCACCCTCCCCGGCTTTCGGCCACGGTTTCCACCGCATCGACGATGGCGTGATACCCGGTACAGCGGCAGTAATTACCGGACAGGCTGTTGCGGATTTCTTCACGGCTGGGACGCGGATTGCTTTCCAGCAGTTCCGCCGCCGTCATCAGCATGCCCGGCGTGCAAAACCCGCATTGCAGGGCGTTCCGTTCGTGAAACTCCTTTTGCAAATCGGCAATCTCGCCGCTGTCGGATACGCCTTCGATGGTCATCACCTCGGCGCCGTCCGCCTGGACGGCAAGCATGAGGCATCCGCGCACGATATCGCCGTTTACCCGCACCGTGCAGGCGCCGCAGACGCCGTGCTCGCACCCCACATGACTGCCCGTCAATTCGATTTCGTAACGCAGGAAGTCGACCAGCGATTGGCGCGGCTCTACCAGGCGGGAAACCGCTTCACCGTTCACGGTCATGGATATCTGAATTTGCTTTGTCATGTCCCTATCCTAGCCTGCAATCTTTCTCAGTACGCGGCCGGCCAGCACCTTGGCGTAGTACAATTTGGTTTCGGCTGTACAATTATTGTCGTCGAACGGTTCCAGATCCTGATCCAGGACATCCTGCGCGGCCTCGATGGTGGCGTCGGTGATGTCCTGCCCTTCCAGCATATGTCCGGCGCTTTCGGCGATGACCGGCGTGCCGCCGACAGCGAAAAACACCAGTCTGACATCGCTGATGCGGGCGCCGTCGATTTGCGCCTGGGCCGCCACACCGGCCATGGCGTAATCCCCATGGCGCCGGGCCAATTCATCGAAGGCGGACCGGTAGCCCGATTGAATCACCGGAATTTCGACCGCCGTCACCAGTTCATTGGCAGCCAAATCCGTATCGTACAGTCCCCGGTAGAATTTTTCCGCCGGGACTTTACGCCGGCCGGACCCGCCGGCGATCTCGATCTCGGCCCTCAAGGCCGTAATGCAGGCGGGCAGTTCCGCCGCCGGGTCGGCCAGGGCCACGCTGCCGCCGAAAGTTCCCCGGTTGCGCACGGCCGGATGAGCCACAAAGGGCATGGCGGCCGCTATCAGCGGCGTCTTCTCTGCAACATCATGCGATTGCTCGACTTCCTGGTGGCGCGCCAAGGCGCCGATGCGCAACCGATCGCCTTCGACGGATATCCCCTTTAGGTCATCGATCCCGTTAATGTCGATCAGCAATTCCGGAGCCGCCAGGCGCATGTTCAAAGTCGCCATCAGGCTTTGCCCACCCGCCAAAATAGTTGCGTTGTCGCCATGCTCTTCCAGCATGCCGAACACTTCTTCCAACGAAGACGGCTTGAAATAATCAAACGGCGCAGGTTTCAATTGTGCCTCCCAATATTTTTATTTGCGTTCCTCTTAATTCTTACCCTATGCAGAGCAAGCGGAAACGTTTAAAGTGATCACTTGATCATTAAAGCAATATTAGACTCATCGAAGAACGAGTCAATGGATAACAAAAGATTCACTTTAACGGGGTGAGCTTGACTAGAAAAAGTAAACGGAAAGCGGGGAATTTCACGCCCGCTAAAAAGCGCACGCGACTGAGTCGGGAGCAGCGGGAGCAGCAAATCGTCGAAGAAGCCGTCCGCTATTTCGCCGAGGTTGGTTTCGGTGGTCAAACCAGAGAGTTGGCACGCCGTCTGGGCATATCTCAAAGTTTATTATTCCGCTATTTCCCCTCCAAGGACGCCATCGTCGAAAGGGTCTACGAAGAGGTGTATTTGCGACGATGGAAACCGGAGTGGGAAGATTTGCTTCAGGACAGAAGCCTGCCCCTCAGTGATCGTTTAACGGATTTTTATCTCGATTACACCCGCACTATTTTTGAATATGAATGGGTTCGGATATTGATATTTTCCGGTATCAAGGGCGTGACGTCTTATCAAAAATACTTGGGCTTGATTCGTAATCGTATCCTCAAAAGGATTTGCATTGAACTTCGCGCCACCTATGGATTGCCCGCGCCGGTTAAGAACAACGTCACCCAGCGGGAACTCGATCTCGCCTGGAGCCTTCACGGCGGCATCTTTTATATGGCGATTCGCAAATACATTTATGGTGTGGAAAAAAGGGGCAACTTCGACCCGGCGATCAAGGATACGGTTGCGTCCTTTTTAAACGGCGCGCCGAAAACCCTCAAAAGTATTTTGAAATAATTGCCCGGCAAATGAAATAAATGCCTGTCCGGGCATTCCCTATACCCAACTCTCCCTTGACTCCGAGTCCCAAGGGATAATACTCTTTCCAAGTCTTATAGAAGACTGTAGGCAATGAAAATCTCGTGATTTTGGGATTATAAATTAATTCGGGAAGACAGATAGGGAGTTCCTCAAATGAAGGTAAAGAAATTAGCCCTTACGGGGCTTGCTCTCGGTGCGGCCGCAATTGCGTTTCAGCCGGGTGCAGCGAAGGCCGAATGGCCGGAACGTCCGATTACGGTCGTCGTTATGTATGGCGCGGGCGGCGGCACTGATACGGTTATCAGAACGCTGGTCGGCGAGATGGCGAAATCGACCGGTTGGAAGATCAATGTGATCAACAAGCCGGGTGCGGTCGGTGGCGTCGCCACCAGATACGTTCTCGGTAAAGCGGCTGACGGCTACACGTGGCTGGGTGCGGCGAATTACAACAAATTCGTCCGCGTCATGGGTCATTCGAAATCCAGGGCCTGGGAAGACTGGCAATATATGCAGGCGGCGAATTCGCGGGCCAGCTGGTCGGTTCGTCCCGATTCCAAATTCAAATCCTTTAAAGACATCGTTATGGCAGCCAAAGCCAATCCGGGTAAGGTTTCAATATCAACTTCCGGTCAAGGCGGTCTCTGGCATGAATTGGCGGCCATCGTCGCTCAATCGGCCGGTATCAAGCTGAAATATCTCCCGTACAAGGGCGGAAAGAATGCGACCCTCGCCGGGCTCAACGGTGAAGCCGACATCGCCGGCGGCGGTGTGCACGAACATATCGAACATGTGCGTGCCGGCAAATTGCGGCCGATCCAACAGACCGGTCCCGCCGATATCGACGCCGGTGGCGGAAAAGTCATGCCGTCGATCGGTAATTTCCTGCCGCAGATCAAAGGCCAGCTGCCGTTCTCAGGCATCTATAATCTGGCCATTCGCCGTAGCGCGCCAAAAAGCGTTCATATGAAAGTCCAGAAGGCTTTTGTCGCAGCGGTCAAATCAAATAAATTCGCCGCCGTCGCCAAAAAGAAGTTCTTCCAGATCGACATCCGGACCGGCGAACAAGCCGACCGGAGGGCAGCTCAGGTCGAATCAATCACGGCGGAAACCTTTGGCAATCTCGGCATAAAGGGTGCGCAGCCAAGCGGTAAACTTGGCCTGCCGAAACCTGCGAACTTCGATAAATGGTGGCCGCCGAAAGGCTACAAGCCGCTCTAAGCAATAATCAATAGGTTACATACAATATGCCGGGTGAGTGATTCCGTTAATGACTCACCCGGCAGTTTTTTTCCAACATCAGCAACAACCTGCTAACATCACATAATCATGCCTGCTGAAAAAAAATCACGCATCGAAGCCGACATCGAAAGTCTGGAAAAAGGCGCCTTTACCGGTGAAGAGGGCGGCAGCGAGCGCTCTACCCCCCGGAAAGATTTCCTGTCATCAATCGCCGTCGCCGCCATCGGCATTTTGGCGATGGTTCTTTCCGTACAACTGGATACGCCGGCTTCCGTCTTTACCTCGCCTGGTCTGCTGCCCTTCGTGACCGGATTGTCTTTGGTCATTATGGCATTGGGCCTGATTAAAAGAACCATACGCGTCCACGGCTGGGATGCCATGCGGCAAAGCAGCGGCATCAATCATTTCACCGAGTTTGTCGCCAATGAAGAAGCCAGACGGACGGCCTTACTTATGGTCATTGTGGGCGCCTACGTCATTTTGGTGGGGATTATCAGTTTCGACCTTCGTTTCAAAACCGACTTCCATACGTTCCGCTTCTCCAGCTATGAAGCCATCTCCATCCCCGTTATCGCGTATATCCTGTGGCTGTTCTGGCGGGCGCGGGTGATTTTCTGCGTCCTGGTGTCGGCCGTCATTGTCGTCGCTTTGGCGACGATTTTCCGGGACGGATTCCTAATTTTATTACCGGGTACCGGGTAGGATCGCGCCATGTACATGGAAATTATGGAACAGTTGGCGATCGCTTTCCAACCCTGGATGCTCTGGGTCTGTTTGATTGGCGTTACCCTGGGAATTCTTTGGGGCGCCATGCCGGGCCTGTCCACCACCATGGCCATGGCACTGTTAATCGGTCTTTCCACGGGTATGACGCAGCATGTCGCTATTATGTTCATGTTGGGCGTTTACACCGGTTCGGTTTTCGGTGGCGCCATATCGGCCGTGCTGATCAATATTCCCGGCACACCAGACGCGGTTCCCACCATGATGGAGGGTCATCAACTGGCCCAACGGGGCGAAGGCGGACTGGCACTGGGCACGGCCATCGCCGCTTCCTTCCTGGGCAACTGGGTCGGCATTATTCTGCTGATTGCTTTTATTCCGGCTATTCTGTTCCTGGCCCTGCAGTTCCGTTCCTGGGAAATGTTCCTGCTGGCCATGTGGGGAATCGCCATCTGCGGCTCCATGTCGGCGGGCGATATGCCGATCAAGGGTTGGATCTCCGGCTGGATCGGCCTGCTGATTTCCTTTGTCGGGCTCGACGCCATTCACGGCGTCCCCCGCTTTACCTTTGGCGTGCGCATGCTGGAAGACGGCATCAGTTATATTCCGTTGCTGATCGGCCTGTTCGGTCTAACCGAAGTTCTCAAGGTGCTGCCCCAGAAAAATCCACCGGGCATTCCGTCGGATGTGGGTCGTGTGGTCCCCCCGTTAAACATGATCACAAAATATGTCAGGACGTCGATCCGTTCCGGCCTGATCGGCACCATCATCGGCGCCATTCCCGGCGCCGGCGCCAATGTAGCGTCGTTTCTGTCCTATGACATCGCCCGCCGGCGAGCCAAACCCGAAGAGGCCGCCAAATGGGGCAAGGGCAGCTACGAAGCCATCGTCAGCGCCGAAGTGGCCAACAACGCCAATATCGGCGGCTCCATGCTGCCGACCCTGACCCTGGGCATTCCCGGCAATGCGGCGGCGGCGGCCATTCTGGCGGCGCTGGAGATGAAAAACGTCGTTGTCGGCCCGACCATTCAGACGGAAAATCCCGGCATCATTTTCTACATTTATATCGGTCTGATCATCGCCAACTTCCTGATGTACGGCATGGCCATCGCGCTGATCAAACCCTGCGTCAAACTGTTCAGTCTGCCGCGTACTCTGTTGATGCCGCTGATCATACCCATCTGCATGATGGGCGCCTTCGCCGTCAATTTGAACTATTTCGACGTTTATCTGATGTTCATCGCCGGTATTGTGGGCTATATCCTGCACCGGTACGGCTTTCCCCTGGCGCCGATGGTGCTGGCGGTGATTTTAGGTCCGTTGGCCGATGAAAATTTCCGCCGGGCGTTGCTGGTGTTCGAGGATAAAGGCTGGTTTTCCATTCTCATCGACCGCCCCATCGGCACGGTCCTGCTGATCGTCGTCATCTACACCTTCTATGACGGCATCTTCAAACGGGGCAAATAGTTAATTTATCGACTGTCGATTAATTCACACCTATTCACAACTTCGTTAATTAATCGACAGTCGATAAATAGAAAATGCAGTGAAATCAATGAGTTGAAATTTGAGCAATAAGTAAAAACAAGAGGAAAAAATGACGGATACGGTAAGTGAAATTGGATTGGCGATCATTGGCTGCGGCACCATCGGGAGGATTCGGGCCAAGTATGCACGGGAGTATCCCGGTGTTAAATGGCTGGGGTTGTGCGACATCAACGAGGAACTGGGCCGCCAGCTGGCCGAGGACGTCAATGCGGATTTCTTCACCACCGACGCCGAGGAACTGATCAGGCGGTCCGAAGTCAATGCGACCATGATCATCACCGAGGAAAACAAGCATACCGAACCGACGCTGTGGGCGGTGGAACAGGGCCACAAACTGTTCATCGAAAAACCCCTCGCCACCGAGGCGCGGGAGAGCCTGCAAATCCTGGACGCCATTACCGACGCCGGGCTGGATGCCTGCATCGGTTACACCCAGCGCTTCCGCCGCCGTTTCCTGACGGTCAAAGAAAGGTTGCAGAGCGGCCAGATCGGCGAAGTCCACACGGTGACCACACGCGCTTTCATGAACCGCATGGTGCCCATCGCCACCATCGCCAAAACCAACGAGCGCCACAATCTGACGCCCATGGTGGTCTCCGGCACCCACAGTCTCGACATGTCCATGTGGCTGATGGAAGGCAAGACACCGGTGTCGGTGTACGCCAGATCGGTCGACAAAGTATTGTCCGAATGGGGCACCAAGGATTCGACCCTGGGGATTTTCACCATGGACGACGGCACCCTCTTTTCCATGAACATCTGCTGGGCCCTGCCCGAGGTCTGGCCCGGTACGGTCTATGGCCTGGAGATCGGTATCGTCGGTGAAAAAGGCGTTATCGATATCGAGGACACCCACCGGGATTTGGTTCTGGCCACCGAGGAAAAGCTGCCGGGAGGTTACATCTCCGGCGGTTACGAAGCGCCGGAACGGCATGTGGATTTTTTGACCTCCTATCCGCCGGGTGATCTTTGGAACAACCAGCTTTACGGCCCCATGCGCGAAGAAACCATCGGCTGGTTCAGCCGTATCATGATGGGCGTTCCCACGCCTCACGCCACGGCCAAAGAAGGTCATAACAACCTGCTCCACACCATGGCCATGGATCTTTCGGCCAAAACTGGTGCAGAAGTTTCTCTCCCAATCGATCCCGAGGAATTCTATAAATAACTCTTCGGCAGCTCCGACGGGGGAAACAGCATTAGCGAGACCATCATCATTGCTTCGCGCTTCAACGGTCCCACCGGATCAGGCAACGGCGGCTATACCTGCGGTCGCCTGGCGGCCCATTTAGACGACACGGCGGAAATAACGTTGCGAAAACCCGTACCGTTGGACATGCCGTTGGACGTGCGGTCCGCCGCCAACGATCAGATATCCCTTTGGTTTAAAGACGATCTCATCGCCGAGGCCGAACCCTGTTCCTTTGAACTCGACCCGCCCCCGCCGCCGGATTTTGCCGCTGCCGAGGACGCCAGCACCCGCTACAGCGGCTTTCACTTCCATCCCTACCCGAAATGCTTCGTCTGCGGTCCCGAACGGCCCGATCAGGACGGTCTGAGCATTTTTGCCGGACTGATACCGGATGCGGATATTTTCGCGGCCACCTGGATACCGGCGGTCGATCTTACCGATGGGGACGGCTGGGTGAGGCCTGAATTTGTCTGGGCGGCGCTGGATTGCCCGGGCGGCATCGCCACCTTGGGAAATTTTGAAACGCCCATCATCCTGGGGCGCATGGCGGCGAACCTCGTGGCCCCGGTCAAAGCCGGCGAACGCTATATTCCCATGGGCTGGCGCATCTCTCAGGAAGGCCGGAAAACATTCGTCGGCACGGCGCTCTATTCCGCCAAAGGAGAACTTTGCGGGCTGGCCAAGGCAATCTGGATTACGCTCACGGAGGAATTACCGCAGGCAGAGACTTTTAGCCCCACGAAATAGTCCTTCTCTCCAGCCGGTGCTAAGTCAGGTTGGAAATTATTCTTCGTTACAATGTCTCGATCCCCAAATCGTCGGCCAGATCGACCAGCACGGCTAAAAGCCCATCGTGTAGGGGTACACCGTTCTCTTCACGGTCCTGGCGCTTACGGTGACTTTGTTCACCGGGGAGGAGAACTTCGTCATAGCCGGGCAAAGTAGGCGACGCCTTCATTGATCTGATCACCCTATCGACCTGACGTTTAAAAGCTTCCACGTCGGCAAAAGCCGCCACGTCGATGGCGGCGACGAATTGACCCGTATTGGTGGGGGCCACGAATTCGGCATTGAAATCGATAACGTCCTTGCCGAAAGCGGCGCCGTTCAGGGTACCCGCCAGAAAACCGATCATCAAAGCCAGGCCATATCCTTTGGGCCCGCCGATGGGCAGTAGAAAACCGTCGTCAGCCTTGGTCGGATCGGTAAGAGGCTTGCCTTGCCGGTCGATCATCCAGCCTTCGGGCATTTGCTCGCCCCGCTGGGCGGCCGTTTTCACCTTGCCGTAGGCCGCCACCGTTGTCGCCATGTCGAGCACCACGTCGGGCTCTTCCATGGCCGGAACGGCGAAGGCGATGGGATTGGTGCTGAGCAGCATTTCGGTCCCGCCCCAGGGCGGCAGATGATTGGCGTTGCCGACGGCCGCGTAAAGACCGATCATATTTTCCGCCAGAGGCATTTTGGCATAGAGGGACGCCGGACCGGCATGGTTGCTGTGATGGGCGCCGACCCAGGCAATGCCGCTTTTCCTGGCTTTTTCCATGGCCTTTTGGGCGCAAAACCGCATCACCAAATGGCCTTGCGCATTATCGCCATTGACCAGGGCCGTGGCGTCTCTTTCCGTTTCCACTCTGATATGGGGCGTCAAATTCAGTCCCCCGGCCTTGATGCGTTTAATATAGCCGGGCAAGCGGAATACCCCGTGACCGTCCGAGCCGTTCAAGTCGGCATCCGCCATCAGTTTGGCCACTATGGATGCATCCTCATTCGGCATCCCGGATTTTGTAAGGGCACTGTATATAAAGGCTTCTATGTCGGACGCGGCGTAACGCCTGACAGGACCTTTGTCACCAGCCATGATTTTCCCCGATCTTATTGTTGGGTGGGTGTTACGACGTCATCGCCGGACAAATGTTCGACCGTCTTTCCGGTCCCCTCGAAGGTGCGGGTCACGTGGTCGGAATCGTAGGTCCAGAGAATGGTGGCCGGTGTATCGCCGATGTTGACAAACCGGTGATACTTTCCCGCCTCAATAAAGGTCGTATCCATCGGCTTGACGGGCGTGCGCTCTCCCTCGATTTCCACTTCGCAATTGCCTTCCAGCAACACCACTTGTTCGTCACAATTGTGGCAGTGAACCGGCACCTCCTTGCCGACGGGAAAGCTCGTCAATCCGGAGGTTATGCCGGCGCCGCATTTTTCCCTGCCGACCAAAAGGGTCGTTTTGACTCCGTCGCCTCTTTCAAAGACGGGTACATCTTCGATTTTAATGATCGTTGTCTCGGACATTGATCCTCCCTTCCCTGCCCCCACTTATTATTGTTATTTCAGTCTCGCGCTTATTCCGGGTTTCCCGGCGGCGGGTCTGTTATTTCGATTGATCGATTGAATTAAACCGATCTCCGTAGCATACTTAATAGCAAGGAAATCGCAAAGTCTTATATAAGACTATTTAGATGAAAAGACAGTTGTCATGGTAAAAAAATCGAGCGCTGCCGCTGCCAATATGAATACAAAACCCGGCCGGGATGCCAAAGCGAACAAAAAGCGTCCTCCGGCGAAAAAGTCGAGCGGCAAGCCGCTCTACCAGCAGGTGGACAACATTATCCGCCAACGACTTATCGATAATGTCTGGGTGCCGGGCGACGCTCTGCCGTCGGAGATGCAACTTGCTGCGGAACTTAAAGTTAGCCAGGGGACGGTGAGGAAAGCGCTCAACGATCTGGTGGCGGAAAATTTATTGTATCGCCGACAGGGGCTCGGCACCTTCGTATCGGAACATACGGAACGGCGGGCGCTGTTCCTGTATTTCAGCATCGTCGGCAATGACGGTTCACGCCTGCTGCCGGAAAGCAAGATTTTGAAATGTGCCGAGGTCAAGCCGACCGCCGAAGAGATTGATAGGCTGCAACTCGACCCCGGTGAAGAGGTCGTCAGATTCAGGCGCGTTCGGTTTTTCAACAGTATTCCCACCATCATGGAAAATATCACCCTGCCTCTGGAACACTTTCCCGGATTCGGAACCGATGTGGAGCCGCCCAATAATTTATTCCGGTTTTACCAATCGAATTACGGCATTACGGTTTCGAAGGCGGAGGAAACTCTCAGAGCGGTTGGCGCATCCGCCGAGGAAGCGAAATTCCTGGGTATCGATAAAGGTGCGCCGTTGCTCGAAATCGACCGGGTTGCCAAAATGCTGGACGGACGTCCGGTTGAAATGCGCGTCAGCCATTGTGAGACAAGCAACTACCGTTACGTCGCCGAACGGGGCTAGATTACGGTTTTACCAGGGGGCAGTCCTAGCTGAAGGGACTGCCCCTATTTTAATGAGGGGATAAATAATGACAAAGAAAATCGGTTTTATCGGTCTTGGCGTTTTGGGTTCGGCCATGGCACCCAATCTTCTGGAAAGCGGTTTCGATGTCGTCGGCTACGATATCCGCCCGGAAACTCTGGAGGAACTGGGCAAGCTTGGCATGGCGGCGGGATCGTCGCCTCGGGACATCGCTCAGCAGTCTGACGTCGTCGTTACCTGCCTGCCGACCATAGAAATACTGCACGATGTCTATGGCGGACCGGACGGCATCGACAAGGCCGACAAAAAAGGCCAAATCGTCATTGAAACCAGCACTTTCCCCGTCGACGAGAAAGAGAAGGCCAACGAGGTGATGAAGGCTGCCGGCAAGCGTATGCTCGACTGCCCTGTCAGCGGCAATCGTATTCTGGCCGTCAAGAAGCAACTGACCGCCTTCGCCAGCGGTGAGGAAGTCGCCTATCGGGAGGTCGAAGACGTCATCCAGGGCTTTGCTGACCGGTGTTTCTATGTGGGCGAGTTCGGCAGCGGCATGAAAATGAAATTCTGCGCCAATATATTGAATTTGGTTCACAACAGCGTCGCCGCCGAGGTCATGGTTCTGGGCATGAAATCGGGCCTGGACCCCAAAATGATCCATCAGGTGATCAGCGGGTCGGGATCGTCCTCGTCCATGTTCGAGACCAGGGGCGCCATGATGGCCAACAACAACTATATCCACGAGGGAATGAACTTTTCGATCCCCATCAAGGATTCCCGCTTTATCTCCGACCATGCCCACAAACTAAGCGTACCGACACCCATATATCATGCCGCCTTGCAGCCCTACTACGCTGCCGTCGCCCAGGGCCATCACGACGAGGACGCTGCCGCCGTCTGCGCCGCCATGGAACGGGCCGCTAATTGTGAACGGACGGATGAGGAGAAATCAAACAATGAGTTCTAAAGCTGGGAGAATCAAAATTGGTGTGATCGGCCTTGGCAACATGGGTGGCGGCATCGCCCGTAATTTGATTAAAGCCGGATATAATGTCCATGTCTGGGACCTATCGGACCCGGCTTTAAAGCCATTCAGGAAAAAGGCGACGGTAAGCGACCCCACCAAAATGGCCGCTGCCTGTTCAATCATATTTTTCGTCGTCCATGGATCAAAAGAGATCAGCGGCATGATGTCCGGTCGGCGTGGCATGCTTTCCAAGCCTCGGAACAATCTTGTCCTTTATGACCTCACCACGTCCGATCCCACGGAGACCAAAAAGCTGGTGAAAAAAGCCGCCCGAAAAAATGTCGTTTATATGGATGCCGGCATGACCGGCGGTGCTACAGGCGCGGACAAAGGAACCCTGTCTCTGATGATCGGCGGCGACGAAAAGGCCTACAAGCGAACGCGCAAGTATCTCGCCGCCTTCACTGAGCGAACCTTCCTCGTGGGGGGATCGGGCGCCGGTCATACGTTGAAACTGATATTCAACATGGTGGTGCACACCAATTTCTTCATCCTTTGCGAAGCCGGTCACCTGGCCCAACGTGCCGGGATTGACCTGGGCGATATGATTGACGTCGTCAACGCCGGCAATGCGCGGAGCTATATCAGCGAACAGCGTTTCCCCAATCATATCCTATCCGAAACCTGGGACGGGCGGTCAAGCGTATACAATCTTCACAAGGATGTGGGGATGGCCGTGAACATGGCGGTAAATATGGGTATGTCGACAAAACTTGGTAAAGATACCCATACCTATTTGAAGCGGGCTATCAAGCAGGGCATGTCAGGAGATGACTTCACCCGCCTCTATCAAAACTTCGAGAAAATATCTTAAAAAAAATGGCGCCCCCAAAGGGAGCGCCTAATTTTAGATACGTATTATTAGTCTTTATTTTTTCATCAAACCTTGAACCATGGCTTTGTACGCCTTGCTCTGGGCTGGGCGTTGTTTTTCATAAGCTTCGCCCGGCACATAGTCGGTGATTTCGCCAATAGCCTTGATCAGGCGTTTGTAAGTTTTATGGCCCTGCAACTTGGTCATCGCATCGCGCAATTTGGCGAGACGGTCAGCCGGGATTCCCCGCTGAGCCATCAGCACGCGGTGCATCAAGCCAATATCCGCCGTGTAACCGAGGTCTTTAAAGGTCGGCACGCCCGGGAAAGCGGTTTTTTCGCCGGCGCTAATCAGGACGCGGACTTTTTTGCCTTGGGCCTTAATGGTGGATTTGAACTGGAAGGTGAAGTCGGCTTCGCCGGCCAGGAAACCCCTGAGGGAGGGTCCGCCGCCTTTATAGGGAACCATGACGATATCTTTGACGATACCGGCTTCGGTGAACAGCTGCAAAGCCGGTGCATGGGTGGCGCCCCAATTACCGGAATGGGCGAATTTCAATTTACCCGGGTTGGCTTTGGCAAAACTCACCAAGTCTTTCCAGGTCTTGAATGGGCTGTCGGCGCGCACTATGGCCGAGAAGCTGCCCGAATTCAATTTGCCCACCGTGACGAAAGCTTTGTCGGTGTTGTAGGGAAGCTTTTTGACGTGCTTTTGCAGCTGGTCATAATAGTTATGGGTGAACAGCAGCGTATAGCCGTCCGGCTTCGCCTTGGCGGCGGCAGCCGTACCGACCTGGCCGGAAGCTCCCGGCATCAATTTCACGATCAGCGCATTACCCAGAAACTCGGGAATGACACTGGTAAAGACCCGCGCATTACGGTCATGGGAGCCACCGGCACCCAACGGCAGGATCAAGGTAATCGGTTTTTCCGGATATTCGGCCTTGGCGTCGTCGATGACGAGCCCCAATGCGAGCGCCGCACCCAGAAGAAGTTTCGTTAAATTGCGAATTCGCATTTTCTTTCCTCTCTGTTTTTACTCTTTTAAAATTTAGTATCTCCCCCGAATGGATTGAGATACACCCAAATCCCCTAAATTAGTCTTATATAAGACATCAGGGGGAATGCTTTCGTCAAGTCCCTAATGGCACTTAACCGACTAACCCGCCCCGAACTCTTTACGCAACCGAGCGCTACGCCGCCACATCAGGAAGGTGACGATAGGAGTTAACGCAAAAATTACGGCGGAAATAGGACGATCGAACATCATATATTGAAGCAGATTTCCGCTCGATAAGGTGACACTTTGCCCGAACGAGTACTCCAGGGTCGGCCCCAGGATGAAGCCCATGGCCATCGGTGTTACGTCGAAATGCAGTTTCTTGGCGATATAACCGAAAGCGCCAAAGAAGACGAGAACGCCCAGATCAAAGGGTTGAGCCCTGAATATCCAAGTACCGGCGAAGGCGAACACCAGTGTCAATGGCAATAAAAACGATTTCCGGATGGTCACAACCTTTGCGAAAAACGGAATGCAGAGGTAACCGATCCCCAGAAATAAAATATTGGCGATGACCATGGCGATCAAAATGGCGAAAACCATCGGTCCCTGTTCTTCCATCAGCTGAGGGCCCGGCCGCATACCCTGGGCGATAAAGGCGCCTACAAGGATGACCGTCAAATTATCGCCGGGAATTCCCAGTGTCAGCAACGGCACCAGGGTCGGTCCGTTGACGGCGTTGTTGGCCGCCTCCGCCGCCGCTACACCTTCAATTTCACCGGTGCCGAATTTTTCAGGATGAGGAGAGGCTGCCTTGGCTGCCGCATAGCCCATAAAAGCTGCCACCACTTGGCCGACGCCCGGTACCATACCGATGGAGGTGCCGATCATGGTCGAACGTATAATGGTCCGGCCACAGGATTTGAATTCAGCAAATGTCAAACGATCGCCGGAAATCTTCAAATCGCTTTTGGCGACAATGGACGATGCTTTTTTCTCAATGCCGGAAAATATTTCCGGCAGGGCAAAGACGCCGATCAGCATGGGCAGCAATGGAATTCCCGATTCAATTTCCGGAAAGCCGAAAGAAAACCGGGACAAGGCGCCGATGGGGTCCTGACCGATCATGCCAAAGAACAGACCGACCATGAGCATCAATAACCCTTTGACAAAAACGCCGCTGGATGTCGCGGAAATCACCACCAACGCCAAGAATAATATCGCCGCCAATTCGGGCGGGCCCAGTAAAAGAGCTACGGCTGCAATGGGGCCGATCAACGCGATGGTGATGATATCGCTGGTCAGGTCGCCGGAAACCGAAGAGAACAGCGCAATTTCCAGCGCCTTCCGGGCCTGGCCTTTTTTGGTCAAACTGGGACCATCAAATGTTGTCGCCACGGCGGCGCCGGTGCCGGGCATGGAAACCAGGATGGCGGGGATCGACCCGCCGTAAATCCCTCCTTTATAGACGCCAATCAGGAACGGAATACCCAAGAGCGGATCGAGGAAAAACGAAATCGGCAACAAAATCGCCATGGCCATCAGTGTGGTGAATCCTGGCAACGAGCCCACGAACATGCCGAGGAATAATCCTCCGGACATGTACAGCATGGTGTCGAGACGGAACGCCAGTCCGATGCCCTCGATAAATGATTCAAACATTCAGCGCTCCTTAGAAAAACGAATTATTAGACAGGAATTTCACCGGCTCATAAATGAACGAGCCTTTGGAAATCAAATCATCAACGGGGAATGGCGGCAATTCGATAAACAACACCTTGAGAAAAATTAGGTAGATCCCCATGGGAATTATCAGACTGATCGCACCGCCCAGCAGAAAACTGCGGTTGCCGAAATAAGTCGACATCGCAAACACCAGAATAGCGCTGCCAAAAACAAAGCCCAGATTGACCATCAGCGGCACATAGATCGCCATCATGATCAGCGTTATGGTCACATTGGTGATGGCTTCCTTGTCCAGATCACGCAGCAGATTTTTCTGATCGATGCCAAAACTGACGATCAGGAACCAGACACCCAGCAAAAACAAAACAATGGCGACAATCTGAGGAAACAATTCCGGCGGCAGGTTGAATTGGCCGACCGATAATTGGATCAACGGTTTGTCGATGTGATACGGGATTATCAGGTAGAGCCCGATCGCCAGTCCGATAAAGATTATCGCCGCAACCGTGTTGAAGTTGAACCGCCGTTGAGTGGTCTGACCATTTGCAGTTTGGTCTGCTGTCATTTTATGTTTCTTCCCCGAAGGCAGTTCAACTTAACACTAACTTGGCATTCTGATTGACGACATGTCGCTGGAATTCAGCGGCAATGTAACCGGCTCGTTCCGTTCCACCGACAAATCCGCGGCCATATAGACTTCCATCACGGTGCGGGCCTGATCAGGCGTCACCATGACCGGCCGGTCAAGCGCGACGGCTTCCAGAAAATGAAGCCCCTCATTGTGCATGGGACCGGCGAAAACATGTTCGACCTGCTCGCCCGGCATGGTGGACATGGGCAGCCGGATACCGTTTTCCATGGTATTCAGGATGACGTCCCGGTGGGTATCGTCGATCACCAGCATACCGTCGGTGCCCGTGAATTCGATCCAGGTGCCGGAATAATTGGGATGCCCGGGCGGCATGGTCCAGCCGGCGCCGACGGTCACGATCACGCCGTTATCCATGGTGACCATCATCCACTGGGCGTCCTCCAATCCGGTAATGTCTTTCATAACGCCATAAGCGGATTGGGAGTAAACCCGGATGGGTTTCGCCGGTTCCAGACACCACAGCAGGAAATCCAGGTCATGGGTGGCTTCCATGGCCGCCGGAGACAGTTTGATGCGGCCGCCGATTTTGTTACCCAACCCCCTGGTGATATGGCGGCTGACCACAGCGGCAACCGGCGATCCAAGCGTGCCGTCATTGAGGCTTTTTTTGACGTAGGCGAATTTCGGATTGAAACGCTGGGAATAGCCGATGGTGAATTTTGCATCGTTCTTGAGCGCCAGATCGACCAACTCGTCGGCTTCCTGCAACGTCAGGGACAGTGGTTTTTCGAGAAACACATGTTTGCCGGCTGAGAGGCAATCCTTGGCCATGGGATAGTGGATGTCCTCCGGCGTCGCCGATATAAAATAGGCGTCGATGTCGTCGTTTTTCAGGAGTTCCTTGTAGTCGCCGGTTGCCGTCACCGGATCGGTCAGATTCCTTACCTCCTCGAGACGCTCCGGATTATTCTCTGCGATATGAAGATCTTTAACCAACGGGCTCGATACGCACGTATTCGCCCTGATACCGCCACACCACCCGGTGCCGATAACCCCTACATTTATTTGTTTCATATTCAGGTTCCCTGGAGGCTTTTTTTGTTTTCTTTCTGGAAATCAAACAATCAGTCTTATATAAGACTTAAGCAAGCTATTATTTTTTTCAGGAACCTGTCAAGAGTACTTTCTGCAAACGGTTGAACTAGCGGTACTGTGATTGATAAATTTCTGGCAAGCAAGCGGTGTGGGTGTTATTGACGCCTCATCAATTAAAAAACTAAAATTTCTAAATTAGGGAAGAGGAAAATTTCATGGCCAATCCATTAGTCGCAGTCGCCGATTCTGTATTTCCAAGCCTGGAACCCGCCAAGGAAGCGCTGGCGCGGGTCAATGCCGATTTGAAGCTGGCCGAAGAGGCGACACCTGAAAAAATTCTGGCTGTCGCCGCCGATGCGGACGGCCTGCTGGTCACCTACGGCCAGATTACGGCTGAAGTCATCGCCGGTCTTAACAACTGCAAGGTTATCGGTCGCTTCGGCATTGGTATCGATAACATCGATATCCCCGCCGCCCGTGACGCCGGAATTACCGTAACCTATGCGCCGGTCTATTGCCTGGACGAAGTCTCCGACCATGCCATGGCCTTACTGCTGTCGCTGGCCCGCAAAATTCCCTTTGCCAACAAACGGGCCGCGGAAGGCCGCTGGGAAATGAAAGCGGTCACGCCCATCGGCCGTTTCCGTGGCAAGACCATGGGGCTTATCGGTCTCGGCAATATTCCGCAGCAGATCGTCGGTAAGGCGCAGGCCTTTGGCATCAATGTGATCGCCTCCGACCCCTATTGCCCGGAAGACGTCTTCAGCCGCCTCAATGTGGAAAAGGTCGAATTGGACGACCTGCTGGCCCGGTCCGATTACGTTTCCGTCCATGCGCCGCTGACGGAGGAAACGGAAAACATGTTTAACATGGACGCCTTCAAGAAAATGAAATCCTCGGCGTTTTTGGTCAACACGGCGCGTGGGCCTTTGGTGGAAGTCAATGAATTGGCCGCCGCCCTGGATGCGGGCGAAATCGCCGGCGCCGCGCTGGACGTGATGCCCGTGGAACCGCCGGAAGCCGACAATCCGCTGCTGGGCCGGGACGACGTTATCCTGACGCCGCACACCGGTTTCTATTCCGAGGACGCATTGCTGGATCTTCAGACCACTGTCGCCAGCGACGTCGCCGCCGTTCTGGCCGGTGAAGAACCGAAGTATCCCGTAAAGGGATAGACACTGCGTAAGGCCCGCGTCGCTGAGCGGCGTGGCGCCACCTTTGTCATTTGGTTAACCAGAGGCTTTTGCAACCTCTGAAGTCCATGCCATAATTGATTTGGCCGTCTATATAGATTGGCGGTAACCGATTATGGGGGAGGAAGACAGCAATTGATGGCTGAAGAAGGTGACGTTGAACCGCTGATTGGCGCGGCGGCCTTGGAACATCAGACCGGACCTTCCCGGGGAACCGTGACATGGCTAAGCGGCCCAACCTTGAGCGTGTCTCTAAGCGCCAACCGGCTGATACGAATTACCAAATCACCGGCAGACTTGCCGGAACACGAATTGATCGCGCATCTCCATCGCGTGGACGACACCTATGAAATCGAAGACCTAAAAGGCCAATCGGTATGGGTCAACGGCATTCATGTCACCGAAACCAGGCTCAATCACGGCGACATGATAGAATTCGGCGCCAGCGGACCTTTGTCCCGGTTTCGCCTCTATCGTGAAAACCAGCCCCTTCACAAGACTGTCGGTCAAATTTTTAGCGACGTATTCACCTATTTGCGGGTAAGCCGGAAACCAATTCTCAATCGCGCCGCCAGAGCAATTTACGGGCTGCTTCGTAGATTGACACGTGAGACCACCATTTTATTCCGGATCAGCGTTTTCATCGCTTTGGCCGCTCTGGCGGCATTGGCTTACCAGCAAAACCGGCTGAACGTTTCTCTCCAGCAAGAGATCGAAAAAAGCGCCTCACGCCTGGAGAGCGTTGCCGGTGCACTGACCCGCGCCCGGAAAGAGGCGTTGACGCCGAGCGATCTGAAGGATTTGCGTCAGGAACTCGGCCACCGGCTGGTTTTGAATGCGGAACGGCTGGCTGCCCTGGAACGGCGCTCCAAGGCCAGCGCTCGTGTCATTACCGATTCAATCCCATCGATCGTATTCCTTCAGGGCGCTTATGGATTCCGGGAAAAATCCAGCGGCCGCATGCTGCGCCAAATCACCGGTGAAGACGGACGGCCGCTGATCTCGCCCATCGGCCAACCGCTCCTGACCCTGGAGGGCGAAGGTCCGGTCGCCGAGCGTCAATTCACCGGTACCGGATTTGCCGTGAACGACGGCGGCATTGTCGTCACCAACCGGCACGTGGCGCTGCCGTGGGAAAACGACGCCAATATCAAGGCGCTGGAGGAGCAAGGTCTTGAGCCCGTGCTAATAAAATTTATCTCCTACCTTCCGGGCCAGGCGAATTCGGGCAAATTGGAGCTCGTGCGGGCAAGCAAGGAATTCGATCTCGCTGTCCTGCGCCGAAAAGATGCCGCCGGGAAAATACGCGGTCTAAAGCTCGCCGACGCACCGCCGGCCGCCGGTGATGAAGTGATTGTAATGGGCTACCCGACCGGCCTTCGATCGATGCTGGCCCAATCCGGCGAGGCTTTTATCGATGAGCTTCAGAAGACGGGGGACACGGAATTCTGGAGCGTGGCGTCCCGTTTGGCCAAAAAAGGCTATATCGCGCCGCTGGCCAGCCGGGGAATCGTCGGCCAGGCTACCAAGGCGACCATCGTGTATGACGCGGAAACGACCCATGGCGGCAGCGGCGGCCCCGTGCTCGACATCAACGGTGCGGTAGTCGCCGTCAATGCGGCCATATTGCCCGAATATGGCGGCTCCAATCTGGGGGTTCCCGTCTCCAAGGTGCGGGCCCTACTCAAAGAGGCCGGTCTTAAATAAATTCCTGATCGATCAGACGCGTTCCAAAATATGCAGACCCCAGTCACGGTCGACTAGATAGATCAAACCATCCTCGTCCTGAAACACATCGTTGGACAAGAGTTCGGTGGCGCCCGGCGGCGGATCGGGCTTGAAAAAGGCGACTTCTTCAGGCGCGTGGGGATTGGCGATATCCACCACCCGTAGTCCCTGAGCGAACCAGGCCACCGGTATTTCCGTCGACCGCACCACCTCGACCGGCTGGTGACAGCCCAGGCGCGCCGGCGCCGCTTCACCGGACTCCAGACCGTCGACCTGAAAACTGGCGAAGGGCAGCGGCTGGCTGTCGTCGGTTATATCCACCAGCCACATGAAGGCCGGACCGGCGGGGTGCAGCTTGGCCACGTCCTCGTCGGCCACCAGCATCACATCCATGCCCTGAAGCTGGAAGGGAATGGGCAGGCAGGTGTGGGTCGGATGGGCGTTGGCGGGCGTATTGGTAAATTTCGAAATGCAGCGGGGATTGCTCATATCCGATATGTCGAGGATCGCCCAACCGGCGTGCCAATAGCTGACATAGAGTTTGTCGCCCTGGCGGATGGGATGGTGGCAGCGCAGGTATTTGAGCGGCATGTCCGCCTCCTCACCGCCCGCCAGCCATTGCCCGGGCCACCACCAGCGACCCACTTCCTCCGGCTGTTCGGGATTCTGCAAATCCAAAATCATGCAGATATGCCCGGTGTAGCCCTCAGCCGTCGGCGAAATGTAAGCGTAGCGGCCATCGAAGGTAAACCGGTGGACCCCTTCCCCGGCGGTTTCCCAGAAATGCAGATGGCGGGGATTGTGGGGATCGCTGACGTCGAAAATGTTAAGCCCGCCCCGGAATCCCTCACTGGGCTTACCCATATAGTCAATGCTCTCGTAATTGGTCAGCATCAAATCGTTGGCCACCCGCACCTTATGGGCATGAACATTCTGATGCGGGCAGGTGAACTGATTGACGATATTGGGATTCTTCGGGTCGCGCACGTCGATGATGGTGGTGGCTTCCGGCCCCGCTGTATGGCCCACATAGGCCGTGCCGTTGACCACTTCGATCTGTCCGCCGCCCTTGCAATCCACATAGGCGACTTCACGAATTCCCTTGGCTTCAGCCATGTTTACTTCCCCTGATTTAACTCTCGCCCGTTTCAGGCAATTTTCGGATTTTCAAATTTGAGCTTAACATGATCGACAATAAAGACTACCAATCCTCTCGAGATCAAATAAATGGAAAATGAGACGTCGATGCAAGAGGACGCCGAGCAAGCCCTTTCACTGGAAGATTCCAAACGATTACTGCGCCATGTCTACCGGGTGCGGGAAAACCGGCGGCGCATTCTCGACCGCGTACCCTTTCTCCTCCGCTGGGGAAAATGGCGGAAAAAGAAGGAGCGACAAATCCTGGCCGACTGGACCGGCGGCTATGTGCTGATCAATGACCGGGATTATCTTTATTTGCCGGCGGGCATGGACACCATGTCCACCCATTACCTGATCCGGCCCGCCGAGTCCGAGCCTACGGTCAAAAATTTCTGCCCTCCCGGCGGCACGGTCATCGACATCGGCTGTAATTACGGCGAATGGGCGCTCCAGATGGCCCGGGCCGTCGGACGGTCAGGCAAGGTCTACGCCTTCGAGCCGGTGCAACGCCTCGCCGACTGCGCCCAAAAAACCATGGACGTCAACGGCCTCGGGCAGACGGAGATCGTCACCTCCGCCGTCAGCAACCGGGACGGCGAAGCCAGATTTGCCGTCAACCTGGACCACTCGGGCAAGTCGGGCTTCGGCAATAGCGGCACCGGCGACGAGACCGAGGAAATCTCCGTCCCCACGGTCACACTGGACTCTGTCGTCAGGGACCGCAACATCGACCGCCTGGATTTTCTCAAGATCGACGTGGAAGGCCACGAAGCCGACGTGCTGGAAGGCGCCCGGGAAACCCTCAGGAATTTAAAGCCGGCCATCGTGCTGGAGACAGGCATCGACCCAGACCAAGACCGGGAGAAAATCCACCAAATCTTGACCAGCCTCGACTACCGGATGCTCGGCCTCATCCTCCCCCACGGTATGGCGGAAAGCGATTGGGAGAGCTATCGGGCACGCAAAGGTGCGTTTGCAACGGATTTCGCCAACGTGCTGTTTGTGGCCGGCAAAAATTAGGACCGTGCGATGAACGACCAAGAAAAAATTAGAATCGGAATGGTGTTGTTTCCCTATCTGACCCAACTCGATCTGACTGGTCCCTACGAAGTGCTTAATGCCTCGCCAATTACGGAAGTCGATTTTTTGTGGCACCGGCTGGAACCGGTCACTGCTCAGGGCGGCATGGTACTCACCCCAACTGCCACTTTTTCGGACTATGGCCAGCCCGATATTTTGTTCGTGCCCGGTGGGCCAGGCATCCTGGAAGCCATGGACGACGAGGCGTTGATCGCTTTTATCGCCAATGCGGCGGAAGACAGCAAATACATAACGTCTGTATGCACGGGCTCTCTAATTCTGGCGGCAGCGGGATTATTGATCGGCAAGCGGGCCACCTGCCATTGGAGTTCAATTGACTTTTTGGAACTTATGGGCGCAACGCCCGTAAGAGAAAGAGTGGTCGAAGATGGCAATATCATCACCGGCGCCGGCGTAACCTCCGGCATTGATTTCGGTTTGGTCGTGGCGTCACGCCTGCTTGGCCAGGATGCCGCCGAACGCATTCAGCTGTTGTTGGAATATGATCCGGCGCCGCCTTTCCAGAGCGGCTCTCTGGCTAACGCTGGAGAAGCAACAGCCTCTCAGGTTAAAGAGCTTATGAAAGACATTATCGAAAAGCGCCGGCAGGTCGCCGAACGTATCGGCCGGGAAAAGCTAAATCTTTAAATACAGAAAATTCGGCGATACCTCGCGGCACCCAGACAGCCGTTCCCGTCAGCTCTCTATCACGCCTACCGGCGGATGATCCGCAATGGCTCATCTCCGCCACCGACCAAGTCTCGTTGATACCGGTCCGCGTAGCGCTGCACGTCGTAGATCTGCCAGACGTCCGCAAGCTTATCTTCGGCCACTCCCGTTACTTTTTTTATTTCTTCCGGCGAAATGACGTCGTTCTTTGAGAACTTAATCAGCCAGCACAACGCCTCCCAGCCTATCTTGCCGTCGAGTCTTGGTTCCCCTTCGACCAATCCGTCACCTTCGGGAGCGCCAGACATCTCGATCCCGTTCCAAAAAGCGATATGGTCTTTGATAACCGCGGCTTGCGGATAGGGTTCCTGGTAATACCAGGCACCACCCGAATTGGTTAAACCGTCAACGGTGACGTCAAAATATTTGGCGATGCCTTTCCAGTGGCAATAGGTGGGCTGGATATCTTCATTGGCAGAGAGATATGCCATGGCGATGGCGCTGCGCGGAAAGTAGACATTTCCCTCGACAAACACGAAATCATTTGTTTCGGCGATGACAGCGCCATTCCAAGTCGCTTTGGCCATATTCTTTCCTTTCTGAACAAATGAACTCTTGTCCTGAAATTTATCTCCTCACCCCTTCTTCAACTTAACCGCTTTAAACCCGGCCGTCACTTCCGATACCGATTATTCGATGAGGTATCTGACCAATCCAAGGTTTTCCCACTGCCATCATTTGTAGCTGCACGGCGCCCTATATTTACAGCCAAAGTAGAATTCGGGTATCATTGATTGTAACGGCGTTGCATTCGTCACAATTTTAGCTGTCGAGGCTCTAATGAGTGGACGATTTGCCCTTTTTTTAAACGATAAATCAATATCGGCAATTGCCGCCTCATTGGCGGCGTTGGTGCTGCTGATGCCCGGCATGGCCCAAGGTGCCGGCCGGTGGGATGGCGAATGGGTAGGTACTATTGAGAATATCAGTGTAAGAGACTGCACCATCAAATCGACCATACCGGCGGTTATCGTCAAAGACCTCAGGGTTACGATCATAATCGGTCCCAGCCTCGAAGCGGCGCAAATCGCCAAATCCGGAGAACTGGGAAAATTCTTGGCAACTTTCTCCAAGGCGATCTCCAAAGACGTCGAGGACAATTTCGACTACGAAGGCACCAGTGCATCGGCGAAAATCGATCCATCGGGCAAACTGGTCAAATGGTTGAATCTCGAAGTATTGGACGTTGATCGCAACGCTTCTGAAACGGCGGGTGTGAAACTCAGTGGCGCTTTTGCCGACGGCAGGTTCGAGGGCGAGTTGGTGGGTGGTTTGGACAGTGGAGCGATTTGCGTAGCGACCTTGAGGCTTGGCCCCAAGGAATCGATCCATGCCGATTCCCTGATCACCGGCAAGGACCCAGAAACCATCGCCCGGGAACGTCAGAAAGCCAAAATAACGGAAGCGCCGGCAGGTAATCAGAGCGCCGCCGTCCGTACAGAAGCCGATCAAATCGCCAAGCGTCTGTCGGATGAAATAGCGAAACGCCTGGCGGAACAGGAAAAAACAAGAAAATTGGAGGAGGAGCGGACCGCCAAGCGTCGAGAATCGGTTAAACGCCAAGAGGAATTGGCCCTGAAACGGCAAGCGGAATTGGAGGCGCGGCTGGCCAAGCTGGAAGATCAGACCAAACGCAAAACCGAGGAACTGGCCTACCTGCGGCAACAACAATCGGCAAAACCCCATTCGAATTTCACGGCCAATATCAATTTCGGCAATTACCATGCTTTGGTGATCGGCATAGACAATTATAAGAACCTCATACCACTCAAGACCGCCGTTGCCGATGCCGAGGCGGTGGCAAAGGTTTTATCCGAAGCCTACGATTTCAAGGTCACCAAACTCATCAATCCGACGCGCAGCGAAATTTTGGATACCTTGGATGATTTGCGCACCAACCTGGAGTTCAAGGATAATCTTCTCGTTTATTACGCCGGTCACGGCTGGCTCGACGAGGCCGGTGACGAAGGCTATTGGCTGCCGGCGAATGCCAAGAAAAACCGTCAATCCGGATGGGTCTCCAACGCCTCGATTACCACCAACATCCGTGCACTCAAAGCCAAACATGTGATGGTGGTCGCCGACAGTTGTTTTTCGGGCCGGATGGTTCGAGACGCCAACGTCAAAATTGAAAACGCCGACACGCCCGAATATTTCCAACAAATGTCACGCAAAAAAACGCGCGTTGTGATTACTTCCGGCGGACTGGAACCGGTCGAGGATGGCAAAGGCGCCCACTCGCCGTTCGCCCGGGCTTTTTTGCAGGTCCTTTACGCCAACAATAGCGTGATCGACGGTTCAAATCTGTTCAACGCCATCCGTCGCCCGGTAATGGTTGAGGCCAACCAGACGCCTCAATACTCGGATGTTCGCCGCGCCGGACACGACGGCGGGGAATTCCTGTTCGTGAGACGGAAATAGATCGGATCGAATTCACAGGGATTACTTAACCCGGGATACCATCGAAATTCAGATAATTGAGTCTGAAGGTTCCGACCATCATCCCTTTTTCAGCTTCACCGATTTAAAACCGGCCGTCACCTCGGGCACCGATTGTTCGATGGGGAAGCGTTCGGCCGAGGAGCCGCCGACATAGCCGTCGAGGCGGGGTTCGCCATCAAGGAATTTGGCGAAGTCGTCGGGGGTTTCGATGCCGCCGCCGTGGCAGGTGATTATCAGGTCCGAATGCTTGACCTGGAGGGCGTCGATAACGGTGGCCGTGCGGTCAAGGGAATCTTCCTCGCTCATGACGGATGAGGAGCCGATGGATCCGCCGGAGGAATTGCCGTAGTGAACGATGATATTGTCGACGCCCGCTTCGGCCATGGCGAGAGCCTCATCGGGTGAGGTGCAGAAGGCCTTGGTGAATAGCCCCCGGCTCGAGGCGTAGCCCAGCACATCGATTTCGTATTGATAGCCCATGCCCGTCTGTTCGAGATCGCTGCGGAACTTGCCGTCGATCAACGCCACCGTCGGGCAGTTCATGATGCCGTCGTAACCGGCCTCGGCCAGCTGGTCGACGAAGCGGTTCATGTCCCTGGTGGGATCGACACAGAGAATGCCCGCAATCATCGGTGTCTCCTGCACCATCCGGATCATGGCCCGTTCGCCCAGTTCCAGGGTCAGTGCATTGGCGTCGCCGATGGGCAAATAGCCCGCCATGGAGCTCATCCCCTGCATGCGGAAATAAGCCAGAATGTGCGTGGTGATCAGATCGGCGCCGCCCTTGGACGCCATTTTGGCGGTCACACCGGTGCCGCAGAGAGCGTTGTAAATCGCTCGCCCGGCGTCCCGTTCCGCTTTGAGCCGCGCGTTGATCTCGTCCCGCGTAAATTTCGCCATTTTTATCTCCCCCGAAATTATTGGATGCGAATTAATTTTTTTGACTTTAGGATAATCCAATATAGGGGACAACAAATGAACGAAAATAATATTCCAGAGACGATGCGCGCCTGGGTGTTGGGCGGCCCGGGCGAGATCAAAATGATCGACAAGCCGGTACCGGAACCGGGACCCGCCGAAGTGCTGGTCAAGGTGGGCGCCATTGCGGTCTGCCACACCGATATCGAAGTTCTCCGCCACGGCCATCCGGCCATGATCGAGGGCGAGTCGCCCTTCAACAAGGACTTCACCATGGGCCATGAATATATGGGCCGGATCGCCGCGCTGGGCGAAGGCGTCGATGAATGGCAAGTGGGCGACCGCATCGCCGTCGAAGTCCATGCCGGTTGCGGGCGCTGCCCCAAATGCCGGGAAGGCATGTACACCTCGTGCCACAATTACAGCTACCGCTCCAAAGGCCACCGGGCTAACGGCTTCACCACCGACGGCGGCTTTGCCGAATACGCCGTCAACAACATCAACACATTGGTTAAAGCGCCGGAACATCTTTCCGACGAGGTCTGCACGCTGACGGTTACCGCCGGTACCGCCATGTACGGTCTGGACGTTATGGGCGGATTGGTGGCCGGGCAAAGCCTGGTGGTTGCAGGCGCCGGCCCCATCGGCCTCATGTTTATCGCCATCGCCAAGGCGCTGGGTGCGTCTCCGGTAATACTATCCGAACCGCGAGAGGACCGCCGGGAAATGGCCAGAAATCTGGGCGCCGACATTTTGATCGATCCCATGACGGAAGACCCGGTCGCCAGGGTGCGCGAGCTCACCAACGGCAAAGGGGCGGACTTCACCATCGAGGCTTCGGGCGTTCCCGACGTCATCAATCAGACCATCCACATGACCAACCGGGGCGGGCGTCTGTGCCTAGCCGCCTTCGCCACCGATCTGGTTCCCACCGATCTCGCCTATGTGGTGAGCAACAATATCTACCTGTTCGGCATCCGGGGTGAAGGAGAAAGCGCCGTCAAACGGGCCGCCGCCCTCTTGGCGCAGAAGCGGTTCGATCCCGCCCCCATCCACACTCACACTTTTCCGTTCGAGGAAACGCCGACCGCCATTTCCTATGCCGAGAACCAGACCGACGGGGCGATCAAAGTTGTCGTGAAAATGGAATGAGAACCTCCAAGAAAATGTTTGGGTTTTGATTGAGTTTCCGTAACCGTGGGGTATTTTACGCAAAACCAATGTATTAATTAATTACCATCAATAATCTCTATCAATAATCTTCGGGGGAAGACCACATGGAATCGCCGATCGTAACCACCGACTGGATGGAAAGCCGCATCCTGGAACCCAGCGTCAAAGTCATCGAGGTCTCTGCGGAGCCCACCGACGACAGGTACCGGGAGGGGCATATTCCGGGCGCCATTTGGTATTTTTGGAAGAACCTCTGCTGGCACGACACCGACCGGCAGTTTGTGACGCCGGAAAAACTGGCGGAACGCCTTGGCACGGTGGGCATCAGCGAAGAGGACACCTTGGTTCTTTGCGGCGATCCGGTGCAATACGGCACCTACGCCTTTTGGGCGCTGACCATGGCGGGCCATCCCGATATCCGCATCATCGACGGCGCCAAAGTTAAGTGGCTGGCGGAAGGCAGACCCGTAACATCGGGGTCCAAAGAGGAAGAGGCGGTCGACTACGAAGTGCAAAGCAAGAACGAATGGATGCGCCTGGGCCGCGAAAATGTCCGGGAAAATCTGGGTAAGGAAGGACGCTTCCTGCTGGATGTCCGAAGCCCCGAAGAATATTCCGGTGAGCGCGTAATGGAACTGGGTAAGTTCGATCACGGCGCCGAACGGGGAGGTCGCATACCCGGCGCCAAGCATCTGTTCTTTAAGGAACTGCTCAACGACGACGACACGTTCAAAAGCCCGGAAGAACTTACCGCCGCCCTGAATGGTGTCGGCGCCGATCCAGAGAAAGTGGACGAGATCGTCGCCTATTGCCGGCTCAGCCACCGGGCTACCCTGGCCTGGACCGCCATGACCTTTATTCTGGGCTGGGAGGACGTCAAAATCTACGACGGCTCCTGGACCGAATGGGGCAGCATCGTCGGCTTTCCGGTGGAAAGATAAGGCGGCTTATTCGGACACCTGATACACGCTGAGCTCCAGCCCATTGCTGACGGAACCACTGGACCCGCCGGGGCAAGCCGAAACGGCGACCAAGCAGTCGATCTCGGCCACGAACTCCACATAGTCTCCCTTTTCCGAGACCGAGGGATGGTAATAGGGCCGTCCGTCCTCGTTCATGCCGGTAGTCATAAAAACGTTGAGGGGATCATGGACGTGGGTTTCCTGCAAGCCGTGCGGCGCGATCACCGCGGCCAGATTGTTCTGGCAATTGGGCAAGCTGGCGTCTCCGTGATTAACCTCGTAGTGGCGGGCATCGCAGCGGCAAAACAACAGATCGTGGGGTTTGACCCCTTCGGGAAACTCCCGGCCGGCTAAGGAGTCGGCGATAATGGTAAACATCGGCCTGGTGTAGGGCGGCACACTCCAGAGCCGGTCTCCCACCGACAGATGTCCGCCATGCATGACCCGGGTGCGCGCGGCCCAGAATTTTTCATTTCCGTCATCGGCGTTGAAGGCGATCATGTCGCAGACTTGTGGCCCTTCATGGCAGGTAATCCGCAACACCGATCCCGCTGGCACCGTGATGGCCCCGCCTTCACGGGCCGGAACTTCCACGGTATCGGTCTGCCCTAAATTTATCTTCCGGTCGGCAAGGTCGTGATACCTGGCGCGTTCATCCTGGTTTAAGGCGAGATTTTTGACGCCGCCCTTGCCGGCGACCGAAGGTGGCGGGTTCGTCTTTATGTGATCACTCATTCTTAAACCTCCCCTTTATCGGCAAAGTTAGAGCGAATCGGATTGGCCGTCCAGCGGCGCAGTATTAAGCGTCTAGTCTTTCTTTTTCCGCTCAACCTTCTTGCGCTTGACCTTTTTGGGATCGGCCGTAATGGGGCGGTAGATTTCAACCCGGTCACCGTGATTGAGGACCGTATCCAATTTGGCCTCCCTACCGAAAACGCCTACTTTCTGAGCGTCCAAATTAATATCGGTAAATTCCTTGAGGATACCGGATTCATCAATGGCATCCATCAAGGTCGCGCCAACAGGCAGCCGAATTTTGATCCAGAGCTGCTTGGCCAGCGTGGCGTGGGCAACGCCTACTGTGATCATGTCCCGCTGCTTGTCCGTCATGTGGCCTCGGGCTCCGGCTCCAAATCAAAGTCCTCTGTTGGTTCTACGGGACGTTCAACCGCTTTTTGCTCAATTCGCCCTTCGATAATCCGCCGGGCGGCCAACAGGAAACCCAACACCAGAAAACCGCCGGGGGGCAGGATCAACAGCAGGAATCCGTCATAGTTGGGGATAAGTTGCAATTCCATGACGGCAAATACATCTCCCAGCAATAGTGACGCATTGGCAAACAGGGTGCCACTGCCGATGATCTCCCGGCAGGCTCCTAAGATCACCAACCCGACCGTGAAACCCAGCCCCATCATTAATCCGTCGAAGGCGGACCTCAAGGCGCTTTCGTTGGAGGCAAAGGCCTCCGCCCGGCCCAGAATGGCGCAGTTGGTGACGATCAGGGGAATAAACAGGCCCAGAACTTTGTAAAGTTCATGCAGCCAGGCGTTCATCGCCATATCCACCAGGGTCACTACTGCGGCGATGATCAGGACAAAGGCGGGAATGCGGATTTCCGGCGTAATGACGTTACGCAGCAAGGACACGGTCAGACCGGTAACGATCATTACCGCCGTGGTCGCCAGTCCCATGCCCAGCCCGTTGGTCGCCGTTCCGGTCACCGCCAGCAAGGGACAAAGAGCCAGCAACTGGGCAAAGACGATATTGTTGATCCAGAGGCCGTCCTTGGCGATATCCCGATAGGGCGTGCTCATTTGTCCGCTTCCTCCTGATTGCCTGTACTTGTCACCGCCAGCATTTTTACCTTGTTCGCCTCGAAGAACTCCAGTCCTTCCTTGACCGCTCTGACCACGCTCCGGGGCGTGATGGTGGCGCCGGCGAATTGATCGAAGTGACCGCCGTCTTTCTTGACCGTCCACTTATCCGGCGTCGGAGATTTTAGGGACAATCCTTCGAAACCCAAAATCCAATCGTCTTTTTTGGGTTCTATCTTGTCGCCAAGTCCCGGCGTTTCCCCATGACTGAGAACCCTGACGCCGAGTAGATTGCCGTTCACCTCTATGCCCATGATCAATAATATTTCGCGCCCGTAACCCGGGCCTGAAACCTGATAGGCGACGGCGATAACCCGGCCGCGCCGCCGCGCCCGGTAGACGATGATCGGTTGGCCATCGCCAGCCGAAAGCTCTATACGATCAGCCAAAATGTCATTGTCGTATAGATTCTTGGGCACCACCTGACTGATGGAGGCCTTTAGATCTTCGGCCTGCCGGGCCAGAATAGCGTCCTTGGTGCTCAGATTACCCGCCGACAACAGAGCCGCGGCAACCAGGGCGAACGCGCCCAGCAGAATGGCTTGAAAAACCAGGTTTCTCTTGAGCTTACCGAAATTTGACGGTGAGTTCATTACCCCTCCCCGCCCGGCATGGGGTCGCCCTTTTTGGTGCGCCCGAAAATTCTCGGCTTCATATAGCGGTCGATCAAAGGCGTCATGGCATTCATCAGGAGGATTGAAAAGGCCATGCCCTCGGGATAACCGGCCCAGGTGCGGATGATGAACACCAGCGCGCCGCATCCCATGCCGAACAAAAGCTGGCCCCTTATGGTCGCGGGCGAAGTAACCAGGTCAGTGGCGATGAAGAACGCCCCCAGCATGGTGGCGCCGGACAGAACATGAAACAGCGCATTGGGAAAACGGGACGGATCGGCGACGTTGAACACGGTCGCCAGTACAACCAAGGTGGCGATCAGGGCAACCGGGATATGCCAGCGGATCACGCCTTTCGCCAGCAGGAATATCCCACCCAAAAGGATCAAGGCAGTCGAGGTTTCCCCCATGCTGCCAGGAACATAGCCCATCAGCAACGCCCGAAAATCGGCGTGACCGGATAGCGCCTGGGGAACCGTCAGCCCCCGGCTCAGTTCGGTTTTGAGATGGCCCAGGATCGACGCACTGGAGACGGCGTCAAACGTGCCGAACCCAAAGGTAATCCCCAATCCTTCTATGAATCCGGGGGCGCCTGCGGTCATCAACGGAAGCGGCGCGACCATGGTAGTCATATGCAGGGGGAACGAAATCAACAAAGCGACCCGCGCCACCATGGCCGGGTTGAAAACGTTCTGGCCGAGTCCGCCGAAAATCTGTTTGCCAATAACGATGGCAATAAAACTGCCGAGTACGGCGATCCACCACGGCGCCCAGGGCGGCAGACTCATGGCCAACAGCCAGGCCGTCACCACTGCCGATCCGTCGGTCAAAAACATCCCGACCGGTTTTCGGGCGATCAACAGACTCATCGCCTCGAACAATAGGGCGGAAGCAATAGAGAGAACGAACATATTGATGGCGGGCCAACCGAACAGGTAGAGATTGTACGCCGTTGCCGGCAGTAAGGCCGCCATTACCAGCAGCATGGTGCGCTGAACGCTGTTCTGTTCGTGGGCGAAAGGACCGCCCGCGACGTTTTTAGGGGAGATGGAATCACTCATCCGCATTCCCCTCTGCCGCAGCCGCTTCTTTTTCCAGGGCCTTGGCCGCCTGCTCGGCTTTCTTTTTGGCCAGTAAGGCCTTTTTTTCCGCTGCCTGTTTTTCCAGACGGATATTCCGCAGCCGGGTTAGTTTTTTAGTCAAATCCTGTTTGGTCTGTTTTTCCCGTAAGACACTCAAGCGGCCTTTGGCATAGTTGAAATATTGGACCAGAGGAATGTGGGACGGGCAGATATAGCTACAGGCACCGCAGCTGATGCAATCCATCAGACCGAGCGATGTCGCCTTATCCAATTCATCTTTTTTAATCCGCGCCGCCATTTCCAGGGGCAATAAACCGCTCGGGCAGACCTCGACACAACTGGCGCACCGGATACAGGGCATGATATTCCGCCGCCTCGTTTCCGCCTTGGTCAGGGCGAGCACGCCGTTGGTTCCCTTCAGAATGGGCGCGCGAAAATTTTCCACCGGCTGGCCCATCATCGGCCCACCAACCAAAACGGTTTCAGGCTCTTCGGTAAGGCCACCGCAATGATCCAACAGATTTTTTACCCGCGTGCCGATGGGAGCGAGGATATTTTTCGGTTCTGCGACGGCGCCGCCGCTTACCGTAACCACCCGCGAGATTAAAGGGCGGCCATAGCGGACCGCTTCGTGAACGGCAAAGGACGTCGCCACATTGTGGACGACCACACCCACATCGGCAGTCAGTTTGCCCGCCGGGGTTTCTTCGCCGATTAGCGTCTGCACCAATTGTTTTTCGGCACCCATGGGGTACTGGGTAGGCACGGCAACCACGCTTACATTGTCGTATCGGTCGGTGATTTTTCGAATGGCCTTGATGGCGTCGGGCTTGTTGCGTTCGATGGCGATGATGATATCGGGGGTCTTGAGACCGAATGCCATGATGCGGGCGCCATCGACGACACCTTCGGCCTTTTCCTGCATCAGCCGATCGTCGCAGGTCAGGTAAGGTTCGCATTCGGAACCGTTGATGACCAGCCGATCCAGCTTGTTGTCATCACCCAGATTGAGTTTGACGGCGGCGGGAAAAGTGGCGCCGCCCATACCAACGATACCGCAGGCGGCTGCCCGCTGGGAAATCTCTTCCGGTGCCGACTTGCTGGCGATCATGTGGGGCGCCAGATCGGCCCAGCGGTCGGCGCCGTCCGGTTCCATGGTGATGGTCTGCCAGGTCAGGCCGGAGGCATGGGGCGCCGGAAAACTGTGAATGCCCAGAACGGTACCCGAGGTCGGCGCATGCACCGGTGCGGAAATTCTGCCCTTAGCCCGCGCCACAATCTGGCCTTTCAGGACATTGTCGCCCCGCTCCACTTCCGGCTCGGCGTGGGCGCCGATATGCTGCTGCAATGGCAGATGCAGGCGGGCGGGCATAGGGATGGATTCAATGGGCCGGTCTTTGGAAAGTTTCTTCCGACCGTCCGGATGCACCCCGCCCCTGATTCCAAACAGTTTCATTGTCAGGCCGCACTCTTGATTTCGGATGGGGCGTCGGATGGGGATGATGCGGGGGACAAACTCGGTTTCGGCCAGTGCCAGATCTGCACGGTGACTTCCTCGGGGCGCATTTCGATACACTCCGTCGGACAGATGTCGACACATTTGGTGCAGCCGGTACAGATTTCGCCATAAACGGCGTGGATCTGCTTGGGGGCGCCGACAAAAGCGTCGGTGGGGCATTGCTGAAAGCAACGGGTGCAGCCGATGCATAGATCCTCGTTGACGAATGCGACCATGGGAACGGATTCTTCAACGGCGCTGAGATCGACTTCGACGCCAAGCTTGCTCGCCAGTTCCGATGCCAGCGCCTTGCCGCCTGGCGGGCACAGGGTAACGGCGGCTTGGCCGTCGGCCAGGGCTTCGGCGGCAGGCCGGCATCCGGCGAACCCGCATTGGCCGCACTGACTGCCGGGCAGGCGTTCTTCGATCTCCTCGATCAATGGGTTGCCGTCGACCTTGAGGTATTTAGCAGCGACACCCAAAAGCCCGCCAAGGACGAGACCCAAAACCGTCAATGTTGCGATTGATGACAGCATCTCCCCCCCTACTTCACCGGCAGGCCCGAAAAGCCCATGAAGGCCAAAGACAACAGACCGGCGACGATGAAACCGATGGGGGCGCCTTCGAAAACGGCGGGAACATCGGCGAATGACAACCGTTCCCGAAGGCCGGCAAATATTACCATGACCAACGTAAAGCCGAGAGCCGAGCCGACGCCGAACAACAGGCTTTCGATAAAGCCGCTTTTCTCCTGAATGTTCAGAAGCGCCACGCCAAGTACCGCGCAGTTGGTGGTTATCAAGGGAAGGAAAATACCCAGCACCTGATAAAGCACCGGCGAGATTTTGCGCACCGCCATTTCGGTGAATTGAACCACCGCCGCTATGACCAGAATAAAAGTGAGAATCCGCAAAAAGCCGAGGTCGAAAGGCGCCAGAAGAACGTGTTCCAACAACCAACTGGACGCCGCCGAAAGGGTCAAGACGAAGGTCGTGGCGAAGCCCATGCCAACCGCCGTGTCGACTTTGTTGGACACACCCATGAACGGACACAGGCCAAGAAATTTGACCAGCACCACATTGTTCACAAGAGCGGTCCCGAGGACCAGAAGAACCAATTCCTGCATGTCGCCCTTTGACTGTTCAGGTTGTTGCGTTTCCTTTATTCAGTTTCATCTTCCGCTTAATCCTCGGGCGTTTTTTAAACGCCACTCATTATTAATAAGGAATTCGGTACCAGAATACCAAATTAGCTAATAAAATGCAAATTTCACCCAATTTGCGGACTAAAATGACATTCTATTGTTCGTAATACAAACATTTTAAATATAAAGCAATTATTGGTTTATACCTAAACTATTATAATTTTGCAAGCGGCCTGTCTAAAAAGCAGGCGGGACTACAAGGGAGGGCTGAGGACGAGCTTTTTGGGTCCGTCCTTAGCAAATTCGACCCGCGCTTTCATGGCCGGATTGACGTAGATTGTTCCTTGCTCATCGACCAGGAGAGCGAATTTAATTCTCATTTTCTTGGCAATTCGATGCCAGGCAGCCGGACCTGCTACCGTGATGGCGGTCGCGGCGGCATCGGCCGTGGCGCCATTTTCATGGATGACGCTGGCGGAAACGATATGGCGGACCGGCATTCCGTCCCGGGGATCGATGATGTGGGCGTAGCGGACGCCTTCGTGTTCCCTGAACCGTTGGTAGTTGCCTGACGTATAAATATTCTCATCGTCCCGCAACCGCACCGAGGCGATGACACCCCAGTTGACCGGGTGCCGGATACCCACTTTCCAAGGCCGGTCTCCCGCACTGCCCCCGGCATTCCCCAGGGTATTCATATCACCGCCGGCGTTGACGATGGCATTCTCGACGCCGTTGCGCCGCAATATGTCCACCGCCCGGTCCAAGGCGACCCCCTTGGCGAAACCGCCGAAATCCAGGTGGACAACTGGATTGGTGCTATGGACCATTTCGCCTTCAATAACCACATTTTCCATGGATGGCTTTCTTATAGCCAGGGCCCGAATTTTTTCCAGGGGTGGTATGGCGCCCTTGGGCATTTCATCGGCATGAAATCCCCAGGCCCCTATCAACGATCCGATCCCCGCATTGAACAAGCCATCGCTCTGGATATAAAGGGTCTTGGCCTGCCGGATCAACGGCAGCAAAAAAGGCGATACTTTGGTACTTTTTCCGGCGCTAAAAGCGGCGTTCAACCGGCTTAGTTCACCCGGTTTCCAGGCATGCCAATCCTTGTGCATGCGCCGAAATTCCCTATCGACCGCTGAAACGGCCTGCCGCGCCTGATCCTCGTCCACCCCTTTGATGGTGAAATCGACCAGCGTGCCGAATACGTAAACGGTTTCCTTGTGCTCCTGATCGGCGTCGCTGCACCCGCCGGGCAAAAGGAGACCGGTGATCAATAGGGTGATCAAAAGAGTGAAAGTGATCGGCTTTGGTCGGTTAGTCCAGTACACCGCAATCCTCGCCTCTGGAGGGTTCATCAGACGCCGGCCCCAAAACCGTCGGTGTCGATTGCGCGATGGGCAGGTTTGATCCCGCCAAACCGCGGGCTGCAAACAAACCCAAAATCAATCCAGCGGCGGCGGCTACCGCCACCCACCCGTCCGGCGCGCCAAGCGAAACCCCCAACGCCGCCGTCAAGATCATCACCGCCAGGGGAATCATGTAAATAATGGAAGCGGCCTTCAAAAGCGCCGATTGCGCAATTCCAATTGTAAACCAATCGCCGACTTTCGCTTCAGGTATCGGCGGCGCTTCAAAACTCAGACTCTTATTGCTGAAGGCTTTCGACAAGGTGGAAACGCCGCAACTCTTGGCCGAAGCGCAGGATGAACAGGCCGACTGGCGCTCGGCGGATAAGACGACACCGCGATCCGTCACCTCGACCACTTGGGCGATGGTTTTAACCATGCTGTCTTCCAAAGAGGGATCGGGACCCGAACCGGGCGTAATTGTTTGCACCAGAATCTCCGCAATAATCATTGCGATGCAGTATAAACCGCCACCGCCGCCTCACGCTCACTATAGTAGCCGCTCCGTTATTTCAATGGCAAAATCTCTCGCAAAACGCGGCTTGCGCCATAGAAACTTCCCCTCTACCATCCCAAATTACGAGATGGGCTCGATGACGCGAACGGTATTATAGAGCCAAAGCCAGGCCGAAAACGGAAGGGCGAATAAGAACGATGACCGCGACAACGCTGGATACGGAACACCTATCCAGGATCTGTGCCGAAACCGAACCGGCGGCAACTCCCCAAATTCTTTTGCAAGGTATCAACGACGCCGCAGTGGATCACGATTTTTCACTGACCTTCACGGAAAAGGGATGGTACCGGGTCGGCGGCATCGTGACTTCTGACGGTAAGCGCGTGGCCGAAAATCTCGAAGAGTGGGTTGAAAGCGAATCGGGCGGCGACATTATGGATTTGGTCGCCCGCTATAGCGACAGCGGATACCGGACAACGGCAAAGGCCGGCAAAACCCACTACCTGTCTGCCGTCACCGGCGATCAGCCCCTCGATTTTATTCAGCTTGAAGTGGAAGAAGTGCAGGAAGTCATGGATCACGAACTGTTCGATCCGGACCGCATTCCCGACACCATAGAAGACATTGTCGATCCACTGGAAAGTAAAGAGGTTGAACCGACTCCCGTCGCTCCCCCGAAATACGAATTTAAGCAAGCGACCCACTTTACCGATATGGCTGAAGAGTTGACGTCCGAGTACAGCGGAGACCCGGCCTTCCGGCGGTTTATCGATGACTGGAGAGACAGCAGCGCGGGCGCCACTGTTCCTTTTCACAAATGCTGGGTGGTCAACGTCCTGCCCATCCTCAAAGATGTGGGCGAGCACAAGTACGAAGTAAAACTGCTGTCCCCGCATGCCGATATCATTCACGCCTATGATATGAGCGGTCTGGGCAGTTGGGGTACCTTGATCAAAATGCTCAAAAGCCTGGACCAGGAAGCCGGATTTCCCATGGCTTGGTACTTTCTGATGCTGACCAAAAAATTCATGTCTTACGCCATGGTCAACTCGATTCGGGAAGAAATGAGTTGGTCCAAAACCGATTTCTCCTTTATTACCGATAATGATCGCGTAATACTAGAAAAATGGATCGCTGATCCTTACATATTGTAGCGCCTCTGTACGGTTTGATTGGGCGAGCGAATTAGAATCAAACGAATCTGTACAATTATAGGTAAAAAGAAGTATAGTTATATTTCTAAGCTTAGCATTCTGAGTACCAGCATTTAGGAATTTTGACACCGCTGCATTGCGGGCTCACCGGGTTTTCCAAATGGGCAAGGTCCAGAGTATTTATCTTCATCAATTGGCCAAAGACAAATCGTCTGACGGCAAGAAGACCTTTGCCAAAACCATATCGGATACTTTTCTCAAACACTATCCCAGCCTGACCAAACGCGAACGCGGCTTGATGTATGACATCCTGCAGCAAAGCATTCACCAGGCAGAAATGGAAATTCGCGTCCGGGTTAGTGAAAAACTGGCAACGTCGGAAGGCGTGCCGAGAAATCTCGCAAAAATCCTGGCCAATGACGAAATCGAAGTTGCCTTTCCAATTCTGTCGACCAGTGATGCCCTGTTGGACGACGATCTCATAGAGATCATTCACAAACGGTCCGTCGAACATCAACTTGCGGTCACCAAAAGGCCCGCCGTCAACGAAGCCGTGTCCGATGCCCTCGTCGAGAAAGGCAATGAGGACGTCATCGCCAGTTTGCTACTGAATCCTAATTCGAGGATATCCAGCACGACCGTCGAGTACCTCGTCGAGGAATCCAAGCGATTGACCAAACTTCAGAAACCCATATTGCGGCGCGAAGATCTGGACCCGGCTCTCGGCGAGCGTATGTTCGGGTGGGTATCATCGTCACTGCGCCAATATATTATGGATAATTACGAATTGGATCCGGACTACGTGAACAAGGTAATCGAAGATTCGGTGCTCGAGGAGATGGAGGCGAAATCCAAATCCGATTCCCGCGCCCACGGCGACCGGCTTACCGAAGAGATCGCCAGGGACGGTCCCCTCGATCCGGATATCATGGTGCGGGTGCTCCAGGATGGAGACGTGCGCCTGTTCATATCCATGTTCAAGAAATACACCGGCGTGTCCGATAATCTAATTTTACAAATGCTTAATGACCGGGACGCCACCGGCCTGGCCATCGCCTGCAAAGCGGCAAAACTGGGCAAGCCCGTATTCTCGTCTTTGTTCGCCTGCGGCTACAAGGCGCGGCAGCGGGGATCGAAGTTGCGCCGTCAGGATATCGGTAAAATTCTCGGCCGATTTGACAAGATGTCCGAAGAGGCCGCAGAAAAGGTCGTGGGGAGTTGGCAGCAGAACGCCGGTTACCGTTCCGCCATCCGCGAACTGGAAATCTAGTTAAGTTTATATTATCCGGAAACTACCAGACTTGCTGTTTGGGATTGTCTAGATCCCGCCGTCCTTTGGGCTGCCGCCGGCGTTCGGCGCCTTGGTGCTTGGCTTTGTTTTTGCGGCGGTCCGGACCACGCGGCACCATATCGAGGGCGGCGCGCATCTGGGCGTTTTCCTCATGCCAATCCCGATCCTCCAATTTCCGCTTATTACTGCGCCGCAATTCGGCCCATTGGGGCTCTTTCTCTTCCCGGTCCCTGCTCTCTTCAAATTGCAGCTGATTCTGGCGGGATTTCATGGCGTCGGCAAAGCGCCTTCGTAACCTATCGTCATCAATGGGTTCATTTTTTCCCTCGCAGTAGTTTTGATACTACGTAATTTATAAAAGTTAGGGAATCCTTGATCTCAAACATTTTTTGTTTTTATGGAATGAATAAATCGCAACATAAAAACCCCCGCCAGTTGCCCGGCAGGGGTTTTTATGTGTTCGGTAACGCGCCGTCAGAGGCGCGCCGTAACTCTTAGTGATCCCTTCCGTCCAGGCTGGAGTGGTGGAAATCACCGGGGCGGTAGTCGCCGACGGCTTCTTCCATGTGTTCCATCTTGGTGAAGATGACGGGACCGTCTTTTGAGACCAGCACGTTCTCTTCGAGACGGCAGGTCTGGGGCAAGCCCGGGTGACCGGCGAACGTCTCAATGGCAAAATACATGTTTTCCTTGATCTCGGCCGGATATTTGAGCGAGTAGGCCCGGCTCATCCACATGCCCTCATACAAGGTAATGCCGATGGAATGGGCGAACTGCTGCAGGGTCACCGTGCCGTACTTGTCGTCGTCGTATTCCGGGAACTTGGAGACCACGTCGGCCGAGGTATTGCCCGGCTTGAGGTTTTCCAGACCGGCATAGAGCGAATCGTAGGTTTCCCGGTAGAGATCGATTTCCGCCTGGGTCATCTTGGCGGCGCACTTGATACACCGCACGAAGTCGATGTAGTAGCCGCCCGGCCCCACGGCGTTGATATCGATGATCAGCAGATCGCCCTGCTGAATCAGCTTGTCGGTGGCCCAGCGCCGGTAGGGGCTGGTGTTGCCGCCCGAGGCGACGATGATGTCGTAGATAATCTCGCAGCCGCGATCGAGCATGAATTTGTGCACTTCGGCTTCGATCTGACGTTCGGTGACGCCGGGCTTCAGCCATTCGTGTTTGATATGCCACATGGCGGCATCGCCGATGGAAGAGGCCTGCTTGAGAAGCTCGATCTCGTCCGGCGTTTTGACCACGCGGGCGCGGGAGAAAGCGGGCCAGCCGTTGACCACGTTGATGCCGGCTTTTTCAAAGGCGTGCAGCGCCGGCATATCGAAATTATCGACGCCGATCTTCTCTTTTTCGACGCCATTATCTTTCAGCACTTCGAGGATGGAAGCCACCATCTTGTCGGCCATTTCGCCGACGGCGCCTTCCGCCCATTGCCAGGTCATGGCGGGCCGGATGCGGTCCTTCATCCAGGGCAAATCGATGATAGCGCATTGCAGATCCGAACCGGCGGTTTCGAACAATACCGGCTCGGCATTGCGGCACAGCACCGCATAGCGGATGTTAATGTTGTATTTCCAGTTACCCTGGTAGGAACCAGTGATGTAACGGATGTTGGCGCCGGCGAAAACCACCAGGGCGCCGAGATCGTCAACTTCCATTTCGGCGCGGGCGCGGGCCAGGCGATCCGCCCGCAGGCGTTCGTGATCGACCCTGAGTTGCCAGTCGGCGCCGGTGGTGCTGTACAACCGCCGTGGGTTGGTATGATGTTCCTCTTGCAGGAACGTGGTATCCATATCGTATCCGGTATATCCCATTGGGAACTCCTCTATCTGCAATCTATTTTCTAGATTTGCGGTAAATATCGACCCTGTAAGTCATGCGTTTTAGTCTTATAGAAGACTGTTTCTAGTTTAATCGGAATGGTGAATCAAGCGGCTCTCCCCTATTTTTTGCTCTTTCTTCAGTCGTTGGTGATTTATTTTATGCTTACGGGCAATCCCGTACCAGCAGATTGGCAGATTGCCTCGAAAACGGCAATGTTTTGAATGCGTTCGTCATTAGTAAAGGGGTACTCCGCCCGCCCGCGGATGGCGTCCCCCCAGGCATTTAAATTGACCGCCACGGTATCGATATAGTCGTAAGTGGTCTTCTCGATGCTTCCTTCCTCGCGGCTGATAAACAGATCGGTCGGCCCTTCTTCCGACGGGTGGGAGTAGTCGCGGGCCTCCACCCAGGCTTTGGAACCGTAGACGCAAAAGCGCATATAGAGCGGCGTCTCCATGACGCAGCCGAAGAAACCGGTGGCGCCGCTTTCGAACCTTACGGTGAAAGTCAGCACATCGCCGTTGGCGTTGGCGGGATTGCGGACGGCGGTTTGGGCGTAGACCTCCGAGACCGGGCCGAACGTGGTGAGATAGATATCGGTCTGGTGAATGCCCATGGCGGTCATGCCGGCGGCCGGCGATTCCTCGAGCGAGACCCGCCAGTTGTCGGCCGGCAGGTTGGCCAATTTGTCGTGGCTGAAATTGGCCTCCACATGCATGATTTCACCCAGCTCGCCGGACTGAACGAGGCGCTTGATTTCCACCATGGCCGGCTCGAAACGGCGTTCGTGGCCCAGCCCCAGGACCACTCCGGCCCGGTCACAGGCGGCGACGGCGCGCTCGGCGCTGGCCCGGGTTAACGCCAGGGGTTTTTCGCAGAAAACATGCTTGCCGGCCTCGGCAGCGGCGACCACTTGTTTCTCATGCTGGGAATGGGGAGTGGTTAGTATAACCGCCTCTATCGATTCATCCGCCAGGGCATCGGTCAGATCGGCGGATAGGATCAGATTGTTGGCGCCGGCGAAATCCCTGGCGGTGTCGGGAGCAATATCTATCGCTCTTTGAATCTCAAACTGGCTGCCGCTTGCACTCAGGGTTTCGACGATATGGCGGCCCCACCAGCCCAGCCCAACGATTGCCGTGTTGATCATTTCTTATTCTTCCCGATTTGTTTTTGTTTATTCCCTTCTTTCTAGCTGCCGGACGGCAAAAGACAAGAACGGAAAAAAAATATGGAAACGTCGCAGGAAAACTGCCTCTGGGTCCGCCATACCAACTGTATGAAGAAAACCATCGAACAACCGGTCAAAATGCTGGGCCGCCTATTGGGCAACGGGAACGGAAGCTGGGCCGAAATTGCCGTACTCGTCTATAAGCCCCGTTTCCACGGGACGTTGGAAACCTGGTATTGCCGCATTCATGCGCCGTCACTTCTCGAAGAAGACACCTTTGTCATGGCGGATGATCCACCTGCGGCGGTCGCCAAAGCCGTCCGATTTGCCAGGCAACTGGCACCGGGATTGGCGGACATCTCCCAGTTGCCGGATTTTAAAGTATTCGATGCCGATTTCCCCCAAGGCTCCCTCGGTTACGAGTAATAATTGGAATTATTTTAATCTTTACGCGGGCAAAGGTTTTTGGTTAGCTTGTCACTACAACCTAACAGGGAGGGCCATATGTCGAGCAGCACCGTCACCTACACCACCCGCAACAACGAAAAATTCACAGGATATCTCGCCACCCCGGACAGCGACGGCCCGGCGCCGGGTCTCCTGATCATTACGGCGATTTTCGGTATCGACGAGGAAATGCAGGAAGCGGCGGATGCGTGGGCGGCGGACGGCTATCTCGTCTCCATGCCGGATATTTTCTGGCGCACCATGCCGGGACCGACGGCGGACATGAAAAAGGCGTTTGAACGCTATAACGCTTTCGATCCGGTGCAGGGCATGCTGGACATCGAAGATTTGGTGACGGATTTACGATCACGGCCTCAATGCAACGGTAAAGTCGCCGTTTTGGGATATTGCTTTGGCGGGCGCTATGCCCACCTCAGCGCCGCCCGGCTGGGTGTCGACGCCGCTGCGGCCTACCACGGCACCATGATCGGCCAACATTTGGACGAAACGGAGAAGGTCCAATGTCCGGTAAGTTTTCATTTCGGTGGCTCTGATCCGGTCGTGCCCATGGACGAAGTCGACGCAATCAAAAACGCCTACGCCGGCCACACCGATGCGGAAATCGTGGTATATGACGGCGCCTCCCATAATTTCTCCCAACCGACCAAAGACGGCTATCAGGCCGAGGCCGCAAATGCCTCCCGTGAAGCCGTTTTACGTTGTTTCAACGCCATGTAGGAACAGCGCCATTACCCGTTCGATAAATGTAATTTGATTTCCTAATAAATTTTATTAATAATAGTTATCAATTACAGCATACAGCGTTACGGCCTGGAGCGCCCATAATGTTCACTGATAAGATTGAACGAAAAGATTTCGACAAGATGCCCAAGGAGTTCAAGGAACTCCTCATCCGTCTTTTGGTTATTCAAACCGATAGCGAATTGGGCGGACCGGATCTCTATCTGGAAACATGGGTGCGTAAGGCGCCGACGTTGGAAGACCAGATGCTGCTGGCGAAAACAGCCTATGAGGAAATCGATCATCACCGGCGTTTCGCTAAAATATTGGAGGATTTGGGCGTCGACACCAAAGAAATCACCCAACGCCGGCGGGAAGAACGCCTCCTCGAGGCCTTTCGTGAGCCCCTGGATACCTGGGCGGATATGGGGGCATTCGGTTGCTTGATTGACCGGGTTGGCCAATACCATCTGGAAGATTTCAGTGACTGCTGTTACCTGCCGGTGGCCCGCATCATCCCGCGCATCCTGCAGGAAGAACGCATGCATATCCAGCACGGCGAACGCATTCTTAAAAATCTCTGTGAAACCGATGAAGGCAAAGCCGAAGCCCAGGCGGCGGTCAACAAGGTTTACCCGCGTGGTCTGGATATGTTCGGCAAATCCGATTCGAAACGTTCAGACCAATTCCGGGAATGGAATATCAAGGGCCGCATCAATGCCGAAAGCCGTGCCGCCTATAAAGCGGCGGTCGACGCGGCGCTGCTGGATATCGGTCTCGACCTGCCTGATCCTCTGAAAAACAGACACTATCTGTAACTCCTCCACCCGCGCCCCTTGCATCCATTCATGCGGTAACGGAATATGAGCCCAAAAGGAGGCTTTTATGACCTATGACTTTATCGCCATCGACCGGCACGACCAGATTGCCGTCATCCGCCTCAACCGCCCGGACAACCTCAATGCCTGGAACGTTCAGATGCGCCAGGAACTAAAAGACGCCGTGCAGACCATGGTCGAGGATGACGACCTCAGGGTTCTGATCCTGACCGGTACGGGCCGCGCCTTTTCGGCCGGCGAAGACGTCAAGGGCATGGGCGATCTCAGCGCCATCGGTCCCAAAGCCTTCCGCCGGCGGGTACGTCTGATCCACGGCGTGTTCGACGAATTGGAGCAGATGGAGATACCGGTGATCGCCGCCATTAACGGCGTGGCCGCCGGTGGCGGCATGGAACTGGCGCTGTCCTGCGATTTCCGCTTCGCCGCCGAAAGCGCCCGGCTGGGCCTGCCCGAGGGCAATGTGGGGCTGATACCGGGGTCGGGCGGCATATCGAGATTGGTAAAGCTGATCGGTCCGTCCAAGGCCAAACGGCTGGTGATGACCGGCGAGATAATTCCGGCATCGAAGGCCTTGGAATTGGGCCTGGTGGACGAAGTTCATCCTGATGACGGATTGTTGGACGCCTGCCTCGACTTCGCCGATCTGCTGGCCGCCAAAGCCCCGCTGGCGCTCGGCACCGCCAAACTGGTGATCAATCAATGTGTCAACGTGGACACGGAAACCGGCCGCAACCTGGAACGCCTCGGCCAGAGCACTCTTAAACTCACGGACGACCACAAGGAAGGCGCTCAGTCATTCGTTGAAAAGCGGAAGCCGGAATTTAAAGGGCGGTAAGGTAGGGACGCTAAATCAAGCCGCCCGGTGACGCCACCAGAATTTTTCATTGATGGAATAGACCGGCTGGTAGTGGCGGATTTTACGGCTGTCGGCGACGATCTTGATCTGGTTGTCGAGGATCAGAATACGGCCTTTTTCATAATAGGCGAGAATGGCGTGACCCACCTTGAGATTTAAATCCTTAACCGCGACGATGCGCAAATTCTCTGATTTAATGCCGAGATATTTGAGCGCCATATATTTGGCGATGGAATAATCCTCGCAATCGCCAAACCGGGACATGAATTCGCCGGGGGAGGCCCAATAGTCCTTTTTTCCCCAGTTTTTGTTGTCTTGGATGTATTTGGACTTATTCATAAATTTGTTGACCGCCTTCACCTGGGTCAAGCGATCTTTGCCCTTGAGGCTGTCGAGGAACGTCACCCATTTACTGAAGCGTTTTTTGAAGGATGCCATATTGGCCTGTTCTTTGGACATCCGTTCCAGGACCCCGCGCCATTTTTTAAAGGCTTTAAATTTTGTCGACCGTTTTTCCTTGGTGCCGAAGAGAAGTTCATTCTTATTGTGCCCACCCAATTCCTTGGCGGTCCTGACTGCAGAGGCCGTCACTGCTTTGCCGCCGCCCCTGGACCGCCGCTTGCTCGAGGACTTGCGGCGGCGTTTTTTGCGGACTTGGATGATATTGGGATTGCCGGTGGTGAGTTCGGCATTGATGGCGAACATCATGGCGACGGGCCCCGCGGCCACGTCAGGCGAGCCGGTGGCAACCACACCCCCGGCGATGCCCGCACAAAGGGGTAAGACCAACAGGCTTTTAGGAATCTTCTTCAAATCACCATATTCCGAAATTCAAACTACCGTTTAATGTAGTCGGCGCGCCCAAAGGGCTCAACCGGCTATCACCATCTATTGAATAGTAGCACCTATTGGCTCGCGTAGATGTGACAAAAATCACTTAAAATACGACAACGCCACTTCTAAAAACCTCATATTTAAAGTAACTTAGATCAATACGTTTTGTTCCATATTTTCGATGGAAGCCTGTAGGGGAGAATTCGATGGCTGACGAATCGGCGAAGAACGATAAGGCTGAACAGGAAGCACCGGAAGAAACGCCCAAGAGAAAAGTGAATACCATCGTGGCAATCGCCGCCGTTGTCATGCTGGGAATCGTCGGCGCGGGCGTCTATTTCTCATTTCAATTTGTCGAAAGCGAACGCCTGAGGGCCCTCAACGAATGGCAGATTCGTCTGGGCATCGTCGCCGACAGCCGCGTAGCCGAAGTCAACGAATGGATGGAAATTAATTTTGATACCATCGCCGAACTGACCGAAAATGCCTCCCTGCAACTCTACATGTCCGAATTGTCGGAAGCCGAGGGAGACTTGGAGAAGGTCGATGACGCCACGGCCCAGCAAGGCTATTTGAGAAACCTCCTGGTCGCCATGGCGGACCGCAACGGCTTCACGCCGCCGGCGCCGGTCCAGGAAACCAACTCCAATGTCGAACGCGCCGGTACGGCAGGCATGGCGCTTTTGAGCGCCAACGGCGATCCTATTGTCGTCACGCCGGAAATGCCGCCGCTGTCGGCCAAGCAGCGCACCGCCATTACCAAGGCCCTCCAGGGAGAGCCGGGGGTGATCGATATGTATAAGGGCGCCACCAACCAGCCCACCATGGGCTTCGCCCTGCCCGTCTATGGCGTGCAGCAGGAAGCCGGCGCCAAGGGTCTCGGCGTCGCCATCGGTATCAGGGTGATTGAAGAGGATTTGTTTGATCTGCTGAAACAGCCGGGCGACACGTCGGAATCTGCGGAAACCTACCTGGTCAGAAAGTCGGGCAATGTGGTCGAATATCTGACGCCGTTGAGGGACGGCACCCCGGCGTTAAAACGCACCATGGCCCTTGAAACCCAGGATCTTGCGGCCGCCTTTGCCTTGGCAACACCGGGCGGATTTGAGATCAAACGCGATTATGCCGGAGAGGAAGTCCTGGTGACATCCCGCCCCGTTGCCGATCTTCCCTGGGTCCTGGTTCGGAAGATCAGCCGGGCCGAGGCTTTGTCCGCCAACGAGAACCGGTTGCGCACCATCCTGATCGTTTTCGTGCTGATCATCGTCGGCGTCAGCATTGCCATGATCGCGGTCTGGCGGCACGGCACGTCGCTTCGGGCGGCAGCCGCGGCGGAAAAGTTCCGCGTCGCCGCAGAACGGTTCGAAAACATCTCGAAGTTCATGCGGGTGATCACCAATAGCCAGCCGACCCATATCGTCGCCGTCGACGGCACCACCACCTATACCTTTTCCAACGAACCGGCAGCCAAAGCGGCGGGAATCACGCCGGAGGATATGATGGGTAAAACTATGGCCGGGGTGATGGGACCGGTAAAGGCGAAGTATTACGCCGAGGTGAATAAGGAACTGCTGGCGGAATTCGCCCGGGCCGAAGAACAGGGCATGGAGGATTCCGTCAAAAAGACACGCAAGGCCTATGTGCAGCGCTTTGAAACCGAAGACGGCGGTATGGAAGTCATCAAATCGGACCACATCCCGCTGCGCGGCGACCGGGATCATCCGCCGGGTATTTTGATGATCATGGACGATATTACCGAGTTTTCCATGGAACAGATCAAAAGCGAAAACCGCCTGCGTCAGTTGGTCGGCACCCTGGCCGGGATCGTCGATAAGCGCGATCCCACCACATCCAGCCGGTCGAACAATATCGGTGAAGTGGCCCGCGCCATCGCCGAAGCCCTGGGCATGGATAAAATCGAGGCGGACACGGCGGAATTCGCCGGCGCCCTTCGCTATGTGGGATCGATATTGAAAGACAATCATGCTTTGGGCGACAGCGCCGATCTGCTGGAGGACATCGATTTCGAGGGTCCCGTGGTCGACGCCATCCGCCAATCCGGGGAGAACTTCGATGGCTCGGGTCCGGATGGAATGGAGGGTGACGACATGCTCATGGCGGCCCGGATTGTAACCGTGGCCGATGCGTTCCTCGCCCTGTGCAATCCCAGCGACGGGTCGTCTGAAATGACATTCGAAGAAGCGGGCAACAAGCTGCTGCTTGAATCGGGCTCCAAGTATGACCGCAAAGCCGTTACGGCTTTGTTGAATTATCTGGAAAACAGCGGCGGCACCGATAAGTGGGCGGATTTCAACCCCTCCACTTGAAAGCAACACGGCGGGCCCGCATCTTCCCCAAAGGCAATCAAGGCCCGGACTCCGTCTGCAAGAAAGCCATCCAAATCGAAAGAAATCGCTGAAGCGAATACGCTCAGGCAGCAGGGAAAACTGGACGAATCGGAAGCTCTCTTGAGGGCGCTTATCAAAGACGGCGAAAAGGGCGCCGCCGTGTTCCGTGGGCTGGGTCTGACGTTGCGCAACAAAGGCAAACTGACCGAGGCCGCTGCGTGTTTCCGCCGTGGCCTTGCCGCCGATCCCGAGAATTCGAACATTTTTAATCTCCTCGGCAACACGCTCATCAGGATGAATGATCTGGAGCGCGCCGCCCGGGCGTTTGAACGGTCGATCGATATTCTGCCCCGGCAGTTGCAGCCTTTTATCTCACTCTCGGCCGTTCAGCGCGCAATGAAAAAACCGCAGCTGGCGCGGCGGACCCTGAGGGCCGGCGTCAAGCGGACCCCCCTATTAGTCCGCCCGTGCCGGAATGAACCGAAAGCGCGCGTATTGCGCATCCGGGGCGTACAGAACGCTTACTACACGCTGGGTCAAAGCCGGGACGGCAGTCCGAAGCTAAAGCTGAGAGGGGGTAATTTCTCCAACCGGTATCTTTGGGGGCAGGACGATTTCACGACCATCAACTATATGGTCCTGAACGACAACTTGCTTAAGGAGCAGGACCTGCCCGGCTTCGACGTAGCGGTCAACACCATCGCCGATCCCGATGTCGAAAGCGAAACCTTGCAGACGCTGGCCACCTTCGCCCATCAGAACCCGGACATCAAAATCATCAACGACCCGGTACGGGTCCTGGAAACCAGCCGGGACCGCAACTATCGGCGCCTCAAGGACCTTCCTGGTTTCACCATGGGTAAAACGGTTCGTGTACCGGCCGATGACGCGAAGGTCGGCAACCTGATCGCCCTGGTGGCAAAGGAAAGACTGGCGTTTCCCGTGCTGATCAGGCAGACCGGGACCCATACCGGCCGAACTTTCATTAAGACCGACACCAAAGAAGAATTCGAGGCCGCCGCCGGCGAACTGGCGGGATCGGAAATATACCTGACCCAGTACATCTCATGTCCCTACCGGGACGACTTTTTCCGGAAAATGCGGGTGTTCTTCATTGATGGGAAGATTTATCCGGTGGTTCATCACATCGACGGTTTCTGGAACGTCCACGGCTCCAACCGTACCAATTTGATGGCGGAAAACGACTGGATGATGGACGTTGAAATATCCTACATGGCCGATCCCGAATCCTTCCTGGAGCCGGACATCTATCAGCGGCTCCAAAGTCTTCATCAATTGATCGGCCTGGATTTCTTTGGTGTGGATTTCAATATCACCGATGATGGGGACATTTTGATCTACGAGATGAACCCGGCCATGCGCCACGCCCCGGACCACGGCCAGAACTTCCCCTACCTCCTCCCCTACATGGACAGGATTACCGAAGCTTTCAAACAGATGATCATCGACCGGTCACGGGATTAAAAAGAACGGGCGCCCTAAAGCACCCGTCCCAATTTCGATGTGGCGATACGATTAACCGCCAGGTGTATCGATGATGATATTGACCGTGCCGTCGCCGGAATCGGTGACCGAGTAGCCACTGCCGACGCTGTCGCGTTCTTCTTCATCCATATCCTTGGCGGCGTCTTTCAGCTTAACCTGGTTACCTTGTTCGCCGTCGGCGCCGATTACGGTAACGACAACGTCATCACCGTCGGCAGCGATTTCTATGGAGTCGCCGTCATTGAGATTGATGCCGTCGAAGGTCAGCACATCGCCGTTGTCGAAGTCGTAGACCGTGTCATCGCCGTCACCGAGGCTGAAGATGAACTCATCGTCGCCGGAACCGCCGTAAAGCTGGTCGTTGCCCTCGCCGCCGATGATCACGTCGTCGCCGCTGCCGCCGTAGATGACGTCGCCGCCTTCGCCGCCGTCGATATAGTCGACACCGGAGCCGCCGAACAATTCATCGGCACCGCCCTGGCCTTCGATGGTATCATCACCGGCACCTCCGAAGAGCTCATCGTCAGCGTCCACATCGGCGTCGGAGTCGTCGTCATCATCCGTATCGGTCCCGACCAATTGATCGTCGGTATCCTCGCCGAGATTGTCATAATCCTCCGGGTCGCCCAGTTCGACATCGATATCCATGGTCTGGGTCGTGCTGGCCGAATCGCCGTTGGCTTCGGTCGAGGTAGAGGTTACCGTTAATTCGAAATCGGTGGTTCCTTCCGGCACCGTCATGGACAGTCCGTCAAGATCACCCGGTTCGAGTGTCCAGCTGCCGTCTTCATTTGGCGTACCGGCCGACAGGGTCGTACCTTCCGGCAAACCGTCAACGGAGACGGAGATCGACAATGTTTCCGAACCGTCCGTATCGGTCAGCGCCGTTGTGATATCCAGATCATATTCGATACCGACTTCGTTGGGTGTGAAGTCGAGGGATTCACTGGCCACTTCGACCGGATCTGGCGTGACATCCAAGGTGACGTCATCGAAATCGATCTTGGTTTTTTCGTCATCCGTGGTTTTCTTGTTGTTGTAGCCGCCGATCATTACGGTGTGATCGCCCGGCGCCAAATCGCCGAGATCGATGGTGACTTCCGTCCAGGCGACATCTCCGTCATAGACGCGGTCGACGTAATCATTACCGCCCACATTGACCAACTGACCATCGATGCTGACCAGCACTTCGGCGTATTCGTCGTCTTCATATTTGCTGCTCATATCGATCTTGTAGGAGAAGGTCAGTGAACCGGTGCCGTCTTCATTGACCGTGAAGGTCTGCTCGAAGCCACCGGACATATCGGTGATGTCGTCGTCGTCCTGACCACCCAATTGGACACGCATATAACCGTCGTCGCTACGGCGGCCGCCGTCTTTGAACTGTCCCTTGGCGTAATCGCCTTCATCGGTGCCGCGGAAGGCGTCATCGGTATAGCTGAAGCCGTCATGGGCGCCATCGGTAAATTCGGCGCTGATCAGGGTTTCAGGCGTCGTTGAATTGGTCACTGAAATATCCAATTGGATATCACTGGAGTCGCCATCGGCCGGGTTGATCGTCAGATCATCCAGTTGATCGCCGGAAAGTGTCCAAGTGCCGTCGCCATTATCCGTACCGGCGCTTAAGGTCGCGCCATTGGGAACACCGGATACCGTCACTTCATGGGAAGCGTCCGCCGCTTCCAAGGTTTCCTGAGAAACCGGCACATCGGTCTCGGCAGAGGTGGACGCAACCAAGGTCGCCGATACATCGAGGGTCGGCGCATCAGCGACACCCGCGACTTCCACGGTTGCCGTCTGGGCGACGCTCTCCTCGCCATCGGTGATGTTGTAGTTCAACGTCACCTCACCGGAGAAGTTCTCATCGGGCGCATAGGAGTAGTTGCCGTTGGCGTCCGGGCCGGTCAAGGTGCCTTCACCGTTGTTGACCACCAGATCGGTCACGCTCAGCGCATCGCCGTCGCCGTCGGTCGATCCGGCCAGCAACTGCGCTTCGCTGATGGTCAGCGTGCCGTCTTCGTTCATGGTGAATTCAGGCGAATCGCCTGCCACCGGCGCTTCATTGGAATTTTCAATTGCTGTGGTAACGGTCGTCGTGGCGGCATCACCGTTGTCTTCCGTAGACGTAACCGAAACGGTCAAATCAAAATCGCCTGAACCATCTGGCGCCGTAACCGTTAAACCGCTCAACTGATCGGAAGGAATTTCCCAATCCCCGTCAGAATTCAATGCACCTGCGCTGAAGGTTGCGCCATCGGGCATGCCGTCCATTTCAATGGTAACAGTCGACAGGGACTCAGATCCATCCGTATCCACCAGCGCCGTAGATATTTCAACGGGGAAGGTGACAACGTCTTCGGCATTTTGGCCGGTTTCGAAATCGATGGAATTGATCAGGAAATCATCTCCATAGCCCGGGGCAGTGAATACGATCTCGTCAAAAGAGGCGCCATTATCCGCCGACAAGGTAACCGCCGGATCGATACCGTCACTGCCGCCGACGATCGTTCCTTCACCGACTTTCACACCGTCCTCATAGAGTTCATATACAGCGTCTTCACCGGCATGTTTCCATGCGAAGGAAACGTCGGCGGACGATACACTGTCATCGAAAGAAACGATTAACTGTTCGGAAATACCGGCGTCACTGTCGTAGCCAAGCTCGGAATCGGCTCCGGAAGCCTCGCCACTAACGCCAAAGCCCTGAGGATAGCTATCCTGGACACTGATATTGTCAGCCGAAGCATCCGTCAATTCACCGTTTTCATCGATGGCACGGGCCGTCACGGTGAAACCGTTATCGGTATTGGTGACATTATCCATGCCGATCGAGACATCAACGGCTTCGCCGCCAACCGTCGATTCGACGCCTTCACCGACCGCGACCGTGAGAGTCGGCGCATCGGCGACGCCGACCACCGTTACTTCGGCGGTTTGGGCGACGCTTTCTTCGCCATCGGTGACGTTATAATTCAAGGTCACCTCACCGGAGAAATTCTCATCAGGCTCATAGGTATAGTTGCCGTTGGCATCCGGTCCGCTCAGCGTTCCTTCTCCGTTGTTTACGGAGAGATCGGTAACGCTGAGTTCATCACCGTCTGCATCGGTCGAGCCGGCCAGTAATTGAGATTCGCTGATCGTGATCGTACCGTCCTCGTTCATGGTGAACTCGGGCGAATCGCCAGCCACCGGCGCCACGTTGACGTCGCCTTCGACCGTCACGGTCAACGCCGCCATATCCGTGCCGCCTTCACCGTCGGAAATGGTATAGGTGAATACGTCTTCGCCGCCGTCAGCCGTTCCAGGTGTTTCATATTCGACGCCCTGGATCTTGAAGTCGCTCTGGCTGCCCGACATTTGCGTCGCCGTGAAGACCACCGTCTGGAACTCGGCGCCGCCGGTATCGATGCTCAAGGTGCCGACATTGCTGTTGGCGTGATCGACCGTGTCATTATTGATATCGCCGGTGGCAACCAGATTGCCGTCGGCATCGAATGCCTGCCACTGCCCCATTTCGCCGGTGGAACCTTCGCCGCTGTAGAGCCGTGAGACGGTAACGTCGGCGCTGGATACACTGGTATCGAAGGTCAAAGCCAGGGCTTCGCTGTCACCGGAGTTGGGATCATATTCAATCTGGGTTGACGCCTGGGCACCGCCCTGGGTGCCTTCAACGCCCAAACCTTCGCTGGTAACCACTACACTGTCGTCGGCCAAGGAGGCATCAAAATTACCGTTGCCGTCCGTAAATGACGTACCGAAATCGAAGGCCGAGATCGACACACCTGCATCGGACCAATCTCCGGCATCCGAACCGTAACCACCGGCGGTTACCGTTTCGCCGCCGACACCATCTTCTTTTTCATAGGTGTAGGAACCGTCGGTGTTAATGGTCAGCGTACCGTGATCACCTTCAATGGTCAGGGAGTCAGAACCTGGATCGAAGCTGTGGGTTTCGCCGTTAAACTCGACCTGGGTGACGCTCAGGGCGTCGCCGTCGGGATCGCTGTCATTGGTGATGACGCTGCCGTTAATGGTGTCGGCTCCGCCGTCGCCGATTAACGCACTGTCGTCGACCGCGACCGGACCGTCGTTAGTGCCGTTTACCGTCACCGTGGCGACCGCCGTGTCGGTGCCGCCGGCACCGTCAGAAATCGTATAGGTGATCTCGACATTTTCACTGTCGCCGACACCCATCGCGTTATAGCTGTCGCCCGGCGTGAAGGTGATAGAACCGTCTTGATTAACGGTCACCGTACCGTCCACGTCGTCAGGCAGGGTGGCGCTGGTAACGCTCAGATCGTCGCCGTCGACATCCGTATCGTTGTCCAGGACATTCAGGGTAACGGCAGCGTCTTCGGACGTGCTGCCGCTGTCATCGGCGGCAACCGGGCCGTCATTGACGGCTTCGACAGTTACAGTAAAGTCCTCGGAGACCGTGGCGATATCGCCGTCCGCCTCTTCCGAGGTCGCCGATAAGGTCATGTTCATTTCGCCATTGAAATCCTCTGGCGGCAGGACACAGACCAGGTGCAATTGCTCGGGAGAGACCGTCCATTCGCCACCACCAAGATTGGTACCCGGGCTCAAGATCGCACCGTCGGGAACGTTACTTATGGTGACGCTCAAAGTCTCCGAGCCGTCCGTATCGGTGAGTTCCGCATCCAAGTTCAACTGGGTCCACTGATCTTCTGATCCGGTTTCGTCGCTGACCACGATCACCGGATCGTCGGCAACGCCCGTGACCGACAAAGTCACCGTCGCCTCGGACGTGCCGCCGTGGCCATCGTCAACGGTGAAGGTAAAGCTGTCGGTGCCGGAGTAATCTTCATCCGACGTATAGGAGTAGCTGCCGTCCGCATTGACGGTGACAGAACCGTGCGCCGGCCCGCCGTTTTCGGCGACGGAGAATTCCAGTGTGTCGCCGTCCACATCGGAGGCCTGCAACTGACCGGTAAAGGTGGTGTCTTCCAGCAGATCGCTTTCCGATCCGCCGACCGCCACCGGGCCGTCGTTGGTGCCGGTCACGGTGACCGTTGCGGTCGCCGTATCGGTGCCGCCTTGGCCGTCGGAAATCGTATAGGTGATTTCGACCGTGGCGTCTTCTCCGACCGCCAGATCGTTGTAGTTATCCTGCGGATCGAAGGTGAGTGAACCGTCGTCGTTGATGACAACCAAACCAGCGCCGTTGGCGATGGTGGCGCCCGTTACCAGCAACTGGTTGCCGTCGGCATCGGTGTCGTTGGCCAACACGTTGATGGTCACCGCGCTGTCTTCGTCGGTGGTGGCAATATCGTCAACCGCCACGGGCGCGTCGTTTTCGGAATCCACCGTCAGGTTTACGGTCGCCGTGTCTGAACCGCCCTGGCCGTCGCTGATGGTGTAGGTGAATTCGGCCGGGCCGTTGTAATTGGCTTCGGGGGTAAAGGTCACCGTGCCGTCGTCGTTCAGCGTCACTGTACCATGAGAGGCCGATCCGACATCCGTGATCTCCAGCGTGCCGCCGTCAATGTCGCTGTCGTTGCTCAGCAAGTCGGAGGCATTCAAGGTTAACGCCGCATCTTCATCCGTGGTGAAACTGTCATCGTTCGCTACCGGCCCGTCATTGGTGCCGGTTACGGTCACCGTGGCGGTGGCCGTATCGGTACCGCCCGCACCATCGCTGATGGTGTAGGTAATCTCCACCTGCTCCGTCGCGCCCGGCGCCAGATCATCAAAATCCGTGCCCGGATCGAAATTAACGGTGCCGTCGTCGTTGATGGAAACCGAACCCTGACCGTCGCCGATATTGGCGCTCGTCACACTCAGGGTATCACCGTCGATATCCGTATCATTGGCCAAAACGTCGATATCAATGGAGACATTTTCCTGCGTCGCCGCGGCATCGTCCGCCGCTACCGGGCCGTCATTGACGGCTTCAACGGTTACCGTGAAGTCTTCGGATACCGTCGCTGCATCGCCGTCCGCTTCCGTCGAGGTCACCGACAGACTCAGGTCAATTTCGCCGTTGAAGTTGGCCGGCGGCCGGATGCACACCAGGTGCAGTTGCTCGGGCGAAACCGTCCATTCACCGTCGCCCAAATTGGTACCCGGGCTCAGAATGGCGCCTTCCGGCACGTTGCTGATGGTGACATCAAGGGTTTCCGAACCGTCCGTATCGACCAGGTCAGTATCCAAATTCAATTGCGTCCACTGGTCTTCCGCACCCGTCTCGTCGCTCACCACGACGATGGGATCGTCGGCAACACCCGTAACGGACAGGGTTACCGTTGCCGTATCGGTGCCGCCATGACCGTCATCGACGGTAAAGGTGAAGCTGTCGGTGCCGGAATAGTTCTCGTCGGCTTGATAGCTGTAGCTGCCGTCCGGATTGATGGTGATGGTACCGTGCTCGGGCCCACCGTTCTCGGACAGCGAGAATTCCAGATCGTCACCGTCAGCGTCGGTCGCCTGCAATTGGCCGACAAAGGCCGTGTCTTCCAACAGATCGTCTTCCGCGCCGCCAATGGCCACCGGAACCTCGTTGGTGGGATCGACATCGATGGTGAAGTCTTTGGAGGCTTCGCCTTCGTTGGACGTCGCCGTCAAGGTCGCACCGATGGTGCCGGAATAGTCGCCCGGAATATTCAGGCTGAGATCGGCCAGTTCGGCTTCCGTACCGGTCCACACGCCGTCGGTCAGCGTACCCGTGGTAACGCTGGCGCCGTCGGGCAGGTTGGTGAAGGCCACTTCGATGGATTCATATACTTCCGAACCGTCGGAGTCCGTGATGGACGCCGACAGCCCCAAATCGACCGTCAGATCGGCCCCGTCGCCATCATCGTCGCCACCGTCATCATCGGCATCGGCGTCAGCATCGGCGTCAGCATCCGCATCGGAATCATCGTCATCATCCGACGCACCGTGGGATTCGACCACAATGGTATCGTCTTCGACGCCAACGTTGACGTCGCCGGTCGCTTCGACCGTAACGGTAAACGTGTCGGAGGCCGTGCCGCCTTCGTTGCTGGTGACCGTCAGTTCACCGGAGATTTCACCGGACCAGTCGGCGGGCGGCGTGACGGAAAGATTGGATAATTCGTCGGCCGTACCCGTCCAGACACCGTTTTCCAAAGCGCCGGCATTAACCGTCGCGCCATCGGGAAGATCGGTGAAGGCGACTTCTATGCTCTCGAAAGTCTCCGATCCATCACCGTCGGTAATCGCGGTCGACAGGTTCAGCGGTATGGCGCCGCCGTCTTCAAAGCCGGAAACATCATCGGCCGCGACGGAAACATCGCCTTCCGGCGTGATGGTCAAATTGACGGTCGCCGTATCGGAACCGCCCTGGCCGTCGCTGATGGTATAGGTGAACTGCGCCTCGCCACTGTAATCCTCGTCCGGCGTAAAGGTTACCGTACCGTTCTCATTCAGCGTTACCGAGCCGTTGGTCGCATTGCCGACACCGGTAATTTCCAACGTGCCGCCGTCGATATCGCCGTCATTGCCCAGAAGATCGGATGGGTTCAACGTCAAGGCTGCGTCTTCGGCAAATGTAAAGCTATCCTCTGCTGCCACCGGGCCGTCATTGGTACCGGTGACCGTAACCGTCGCCGTTGCTGACGCGGTACCACCCTCACCGTCGCTGATGGTGTAATTGATGACCACGTCTTCCGTTGCACCCGGCGCCAGATCGTCAAAATCCGTACCCGGATCGAAATTGACCGTGCCATCTTCGTTGATGGAGACTGAGCCTTGGCCTTCGCCATCAATCGTCGCGTCGGTCACCGTCAGATCATCGCCGTCAACATCATAATCATTGGCCAGCACATCGATATCGATACTGACGTTTTCCGTCGTGTCGTCAAAATCGTTGACCGCCACAGGACCGTCGTTGGTATTGATAACTTCGAGACCATAGGTGTCGTCGGCTTCCCAACCGGACTGGTCGGTCGCCGTCACCGTGATGTTTAACTCACCGAGATCATCATTGCCGGGAACGCCGGAAATAACACCGGTCTCGGGATCGATGGAAACCCAATCGGGCAGCGGTGAGCCGTCTTCCAGCTCCGCCGAATAGGTCAGCACATCACCGTCGTCGATATCGATGAAGTTTTGTGAGGCGTCATAGGAATAAGCGCTATCCTCGCTGATGGTCGCATCGGCAATTTCCGTCGTCAGGACCGGCCCGTCATTGGTGCCGGTGATGGTGATGGTCGCTTCTTGGACCAACGTACCGCCGTTGCCGTCATCAATAGTATAGGTAAAGGTTTCGGTCGTCGTGTCGCCCACACCCATGTGATTGAACACGGTTTCACCGGTCGCCGGGTCTACATTCGGCGTATAGGTCACGCTGCCGTCGGCGGCGATTTCGACCGTTCCGTTTTGCGGTTGGGTGTATTCAGTTATCGTATGAGTGTCCGTCGCATCCGGATCATCAACGGTGATATCGTCAAAGATGTTGAAGGTCGTACCGTCGTCTTCAAGCGTATCACCCTCGGCGCTACCGACGACCGTAAAGCCGTCATTGGTGCCGTTAATGGTCACCGTGGCGACCGCCGTATCGGTGGCGCCGGCTTCATCGGTAATGGTGTAGGTGATCTCGACGGTTGCTTCCTCGCCCGCCGCCAAATCGTTATAGGCGTCGCCCGGATCAAAGGTAACGGTACCGTCGTCGTTGATGGTCACCGTACCGTCGGCACCACCTTCGATGACCGCATCAGACACCGTCAGCTCATCACCATCTAAGTCGTAGTCATTGGCCAACACGTTGATGGTTACCGATGAATCCTCATCGGTGGTCGCACTGTCATCAATTGCGATCGGCGCGTCGTTATCCGGATCGAGGCCGATGGTCAGCGTCGCCGTATCGGTGCCGCCGTCGTTATCGGACAACGTATAGGTAAAGACATCCTCGCCGCCGGAACCGGTGCCCTCATAGTCAACGGAGAACATGAGATCATTGTAATCTTCGTCGCCACCGCCCCAGAGATCTTCAAACCCGATCATCAGTTCGCCGGAATCCTCGTCGACACCCGCATTGGTGTGGGCAACATTGTCTTCGTTCAATTGACCGTCGGTCAGGTTGTTGTCGACCGAATGGAACACATCGGCGCCGTCAATTTCGTGGTTGCCGACAGGGTTACCAGCCGGGTTGATCTGCTGAATATTGCCGTTCTCGTCGAACGCCAGCGTATGGTCGGCCGGAATGTTGTCGATCCAGTCATATTCATTGGCGCCGTTTTTGACGATGAAGAAGCCGAAGGTTTCACCCGGCCCCAAATCGTCAATGGTGAATTGGGATTCACCGGGCACCAAATCGCCGCCGCTGCCCTCTTGCGAGGCGTCGGCCCAGGCGATCTGTGGGTCAGACGGATTGCCGTCGGCGTCAATTTTGTAATAGCCGACCGTATTGTGATAACCGGCAACCTCACCTTGGAAGGTGACGGTGACGGATTCGCCGCCTTCCGGCATGGTCAGGTTTTCCTGGCTCACCTGCACCGGATCGAGGTCTTCCATTTCCTCCGGATCAACCCAGGTCGGCGTGCCTTCGGCCCAATCATGGTCGAAATCGCCGCCTTCACCTTTTTCGAAGGTGTAGGAACCGTCGCTGTTGATGGTCAATTCACCGAGATCGCTATCGATGGTCAGTGGGTCTCCATTTTCGGGGAAGGTGTAGGTCACGCCTTCGTAGGTAACGTCAACGATGCTCAATGTATCGCTGTCGATATCGGTATCCTCGCCGCCTGTTTGGCCGGCAGCGGTAATGATGTTGCCGGAAACCGTATCGCCGAGATCATCGCCAACAACATTTTCATCGTCGACGGCGTCCGGGTCGTCATTGACCGGATGAACCGTAATACCCGACGTCTGCGGCACATTTGCCGTGCCGTCCGACACGTTATAGGCAAGGTCAACTTCGCCGTTCCAGTCTTGATCCGGGACAAAGGTGTAAACTCCGTCAACCGGGCCGCTCAACGTTCCCTGACCGCCGGTCACTTCAAGCGAGTTCACACTCAGCTCATCGCCGTCTATATCGGAGGCGCCTTCCAACAACTGGTCTTCGGTGATGGTGATAACCCCGTCTTCGTTCATTTCGAACGCCGGCGAGGATGAGATCACGGGCTCGTCGTTTACCGATGCGACATTGACGTTAAAGCTCTGAGAGGCCGTCCCTTCATTACTGTCGACGGTCAATACGGCACCAAAATCACCATACCAGTTTTCCGGCGGCGTCACGGAAACACCGGCCAACGCGGCTGCCGACGGAACCGAATAGGTGCCGTCTTCGTTCTGTGTCGCGCCATTGACCACGGCGCCTTCTGGCAGATTCGTAAAGTCGATTTCTATGGCGCTGAGCGTTTCTGAGCCGTCTGCGTCGGTAATATCAAACGAATCCGTGCTAAGGCCGAGATTAATCGTCGTATCTTCAGCACCGGTTACGTCCTCAACAGAAACGGTCACATCGCCGGTCGGCGTCACGGTCACGGTAAAGGCGTCAGGCGCGCTTTCACCTTCCGTCGTTACGGCGACGGCGGAACCGGTGAAGTCACCCGCCCAGTCGTCCGGCGGATTGATGGTTACAGAGTCGATATCGGCAGCCGCAACCGTCAACACGTTACCCACCAACGTGCCGCCGGAAACTTCGGTGCCCGCCGGAAATTCACTGTCGAAGGTGATAACCACTTCCGTCAGATTTTCGCCCGCATCGGTGATGATGGCGTTGAGATCCAGCGCCACATCCGCGCCATCCTCGGCGCCGCTCACGTCGCCGGCAACCATGGTCACGTCGCCCTCCGCACCCACATCAAGCGAGACTGTCGCGGAACTCGTGCCGCCGTCGCCATCGGAGATCGTATAAGTGAACTGGGCCGGGCCGCTGTAGTCGGGATCCGGTGTAAAGACGATTTCGCCATTGACGATTTCGACGGAGCCGTTCTGAGCTTCACTGACACCGGTCACGGTCAGTTCACTGTGCGGCGTATCAATGTCCTCATCATTGGCCAGCAATGTCGCCGGATCGATGGTCAGGGCATTGTCTTCCGTCGTCGTGAATCCGGAGTCCGCATAGGCCACAGGGTCATCATTGGTGCCCTCAATGGTAATCGTCACCGTTTCCTCAGCGGTACCGTCAACCGATGTCACCGTGAAGGTTTCCGTCATGGTGTCGCCGACACCCATGGCTTGAACCGCAGGATCATCGTTATCCAGCGAAAAGCTCCAGTTGCCGTCGGCATCCATAGAAAAGGACCCATGCTCACCGTCAGCTTGATCAACCGCATCAAACAGGCTCTCACCCGTGTCGGGATCGCTGACATTTAACACACCGCCAACGTCCAGCACACTATCTTCGACGACCGTTCCCGTATCCGCGCCGGAAATTGTTGCACCGTCATTGGTGCCGGTGACCGTGATGGTCGCCGTCGCGGTGTCTTCACCTCCATGGCCATCCGAAATTGTATAGGTAACCGTGACAACCTCTTCCTGGCCATCCGGCAAATCGTCAAAGTCGGTGCCCGGTTCGAAGTGGAGAGTACCGTCTTCGTTGATGGTGACCACGCCCTGTCCGGTGGCCGGGTTGCCGCTGGCGTCCACGATGGTGGCGCTCTCGACGTTCAGTTCATCACCGTCAACGTCATAGTCGTTGTCGAGAACATCGATATCGATGGCAACGTTTTCAGTTGTTTCGGCTACATCGTTGATCGCCACTGGGATTTCATTGGTGGGATCGACCTGGATGGTGAAGTCCTTGGAATCTTCGCCTTCGTTACTGGTCGCCGTCAAGGTGGCACCGATGGTGCCGGAATAGTCGCCTGGGATATTCAGGCTGAGATCAGCCAATTCGGCTTCCGTGCCGGACCAGACACCGTCCGTCAACGTACCGGTATTGACGCTGGCGCCATCGGGCAGATTGGTAAAGGCCACTTCGATGGATTCGTAGACTTCGGAACCGTCCGAATCGGTGATGGCCGAGGACAGACCCAAATCGACTGTCAGGTCGTCGCCGTCACCGACACCGCTGTCATCATCGGAATCTGAATCCGAGTCGGCATCCGAATCGTCATCGTCATCCGCCGCACCGTGGGATTCGACCACAATAGTGTCATCTTCAATGGCAACGGTCACATCGCCGGTCGGCGTCACGGTCACGGTAAAGGCGTCAGGCGCGCTTTCACCTTCCGTCGTTACGGCGACGGCGGAACCGGTGAAGTCACCCGCCCAGTCGTCCGGCGGATTGATGGTTACAGAGTCGATATCGGCAGCCGCAACCGTCAACACGTTACCCACCAACGTGCCGCCGGAAACTTCGGTGCCCGCCGGAAATTCACTGTCGAAAGTGATGACCACTTCCGTCAAATCTTCGCCGGCATCAGTAATAATGGCGTTCAGATCCAGCGCCACATCCGCGCCATCCTCGGCGCCGCTCACGTTGCTGGCAACCATGGTCACGTCGCCTTCCGCGCCGACATCAAGAGAGACTGTCGCCGAACTCTCGCCGCCCTGGCCGTCGGAGATCGTATAAGTGAACTGGGCCGGGCCGCTGTAGTCGGGATCCGGCGTAAAGACGATTTCGCCATTGACGATTTCGACGGAGCCGTTCTGGGCGTCGCTGACACCGGTCACGGTCAATTGGTCGTGCGGCGTATCAACGTCCTCATCATTGGCCAACAATATCGCCGGATCAATGGTCAGGGCATTGTCTTCGGTCGTCGTAAAGCCACTGTCGTCCTTCGCCACCGGACCGTCATTGGTGCCGGTGACAGTTATCGTAATCGTATTGGATGCAGTTGCCCCTTCGGGATCGGTTACCGTGTAGGTGAAGGTTTCCGTCGCTGTTTCGCCATCGGCCAAACTATCGTAGGAGCCGGCCGGAGGCGTAAATGTAACATCCGTTCCGTCGACGCTGGCGGACCAACCCGTTTGTGCGGGATCTGTGGTTACGGTTAATTCGGCGTCCGTATGATCCAAATCGTCGATTTCATCGGCGACATTGACCGTCACCGAGACATCGTCTTCACCCATGGTGCCGGAATCGGCTTCGGCGGTCGGTCCGTCGTTGACGGCGATAACTTCTACGTCAACGGTGGCCGTACTGCTTACCGCACCGTCGCCATCGGTCAGCGTAATGCTGACCGCCCGGTCGCCTTCGACGGGGTCTTCGCTGGTATTTTCAAAAGTGACCTGATTGAGAACTTTTTCGGCGATATCGTCTGTCGCGTTCTCGTTAAACGTAATCACCAGATCGGCGCCGTCGACGCCGCCTTCGAATGTACCGATCACTTCGCCGCCATAGGACAGCTCATTACCGCTGACGCTAACACCGCCCGGACCGAAGGAAAGCTGGTCGTTGACCGTTTCGCCGTCCATGGCAATGGTCATCTGGCCGCCATCTAAATCTTCAGAATCGGGATCAATGATATTAGCGCTGGGCGCTATTTTGACGGGGTTCTGGCCCTCGGTGAAGGTCTTGTCGCCGCCCGGGATGGTAATCACCGGCGGATCGTTATCGATTTCAGTATAGGTGACGTTGAAGTTCGCCGTTGCTGTCGAATTGTCGGCATTGTTGCCGTCATCGATCGTGTAGGTGAAGTTCACCTCGCCGGAGAAATCTGGATCGCTCGGCGTGAACGTCCAATTACCGGCATCATCCGGGCCGGTCAGAACACCTTCGGCACTGTCCGTTTGAACATCCGTTACCGACAGTACATCGGACGCATCTGGGTCATAGTCGTTGGCCAACAGTTCGGCCGGAGTAATGGTGATGGGTTCGCCCTCGCCAGCCGTGCGGCTGCTGTCTACCGCCACTGGGCCATCATTCGTACCCGTGATGGTCACCGTCACCGTATCCGTCGCCGTGCCGTCAACCGACGCATCATCGTTATCCAGCGAATACGTCCAGTTGCCCGTGTCGTCCATCGAGAACGTGCCGTGGTCACCCGCTTCGCCGGTCACCTCGTCAAACAGGCTCTCGCCCGTATCGACATCGACAATGTCCAGATTGCCCGTGGCGCTCAGAATACTGTCCTCGGTCACCGCGCCGGTGTCCTCACCGCTGATGGTCGGCACGTCGTTGGTGCCCGTGATGGTGATCGTCACCGTCTCAGAAGCCGTGCCATCAACGGAATCAACCGTGAAGGTCTCGGTCATGGTCTCGCCCGCCGGCAGGGCCTGAACCGCCGCATCGTCGTTATCCAGCGAATACGTCCAGTTGCCCGTGTCGTCCATCGAAAACGTGCCGTGGTCACCCGCTTCGCCGGTCACCTCGTCAAACAGGCTCTCGCCCGTGTCGGGATCGGTTACATCAAGATCGCCACTGACACTAAGAAGGCTATCTTCGGTAACGCCGCCGACATCCGTGCCAGTAATCGTGGCGCCGTCATTGGTGCCGGTAATGGTGATGGTCGCCGTCTCTACTGACGTGGCGCCATTGCTGTCGGTTACAGTATAGGTGAAGGTGTCGGTCGCCGTTTCCCCTTCGGGCAGGCTGTTGAAAACGCTCTCACCCGTAACCGCATCCACGTTCGGCGTGTAAACCACACTGCCGTCGGCGGCCACTTCCACCGTGCCGTTGGAGGGTTGGGTGTAGTCTGACACACTATGGGTGTCGGACGTATCCTCGTCGGTCACCGTAATGTCGTCGAAAACATTAAAGGATGCCGTGGCGTCGTCTTCCAACATGTCATCTGCGGCAGCGCCCACGACCGTAAAGCCGTCGTTCGTGCCGCTGATCGTCACTGTCGCCGTCGCCGTATCCGTGCCGCCTTGGCCATCACTGATGGTGTAGGTAATGTCGACCGAAGCACTTTCGCCAACAGCCATGGCGTTATAGCTGTCGCCGGGCGTAAAGGTGACCGTGCCGTCGGTGTTAACGACAACATCGCCGTCAACGCCTTCAGGCAAGGTTGCGTCCGACACGCTCAGCGTGCCACCGTCCGGATCGTCATCATTTTCAAGAACGTTGATGGTGACCGCCGTGTCTTCGTCGGTCGACGATATGTCATCAACCGCCACAGGAACGTCATTGGTGGGATCGACGGTCAGGGTCACGGTTGCCGTCGATGTATCGCCGTCGGCGTCGGAAATCGTGTAGGTGAAACTGTCGGTACCGCTAAAGTCGGTATCCGGCGTGTATTCGACCTGGCCGTCGACGATCTGCACCGAACCGTTTTCCGGTTGAGTAACGGAATCCAGGCTCAAGGCGCCGTCGCCACCCGTGTCATTGGCCAAAACGTCAATTCTTGTCGAGGAATCCTCATCGAGAGTAGCCGAGTCTCCAGTGGCTGTCGGCTTCAAATCTTCCGTCACAGGCTCGGGCTCATCATCGGGATCGTCTTCGGGATCCGGGTCAGGATCGGGGTCAGGATCGGGGTCAGGATCGGGATCGGGATCAGGATCGGGATCACCCTCGCCGGGCAAACCGCCAGCCGTAACATTTTCATCGCCATAAACGAAGCCGGGATCATCGGGATCATCGGTGTCCGGACCGCCGTCGCCGGTGCCGTCACCGCCTTCGTCACCGTCACCCTCGCCTTCTTCCTCACCGCCGCCGGCGGTTTCGAAACCGTCCAGATCCTCGTCGGTGACTTCGCCGTCTTCTGCCGCCCCTTCGCCGGTCTCCTCAGCAGTTTCTTCGTTAGATTCTTCCTCTTCCTGACCGGAGGCGGTTTCAAATCCGTCTAAATCTTCGTCGCCGACCTCATCCTCATCAGCTTCATCACCGGCCTGCTCTTCCGCGAATTCCTCTTCGCCGCCTTCCTCGCCTTCTTCATCACCGGCGTCAGCCTGCTCTTCGGCGAATTCTTCATCTTCGCCATCCTCTTCCTCTCCGGCGGCGGTTTCAAATTCCTCCAGTTCCTCTTCGGATTGTTCGCCTTCTTCCTCTTCGGCTAATTCCTCTTCTTCTCCCTCTTCTTCGGCGGCCGCTTCCTCTTCACCGGCTTCCTCTTCAGCGGCTTCTTCGGTCTCCTCTTCTTCCGCTTCGCTTTCCTCCTCACCTTCCTTGTCGGCATCGTCATCACCGACACCATAATTATTGCCTGTTCCCACTTCGGTCGGCAGGGACTGCAGGGCGTTGCTGAAGGATTCGGCGATTTCCGCGCGATCGAAGACACGGGGTTCGGTCGGCGCCTGGTTGGAACTCAGCACGCTGGCGCCCTGATCAGGCAGGTTCAGAATCTGGATACCCGCGCTGTTGGAGATCACGACCTCGCCGACAAACCCGTCGGATTCCTCCATCAGCACGATCTTCATCGGCTCGCCGCCTTCACCGGTCAGATCGATACCGACCTGCGTACCGCGGATACCGATTGTGGCGACCGGGGTTTTAAGCACCATGGCGTCAGGATCGACTTTCGCCACCTGGCCGGAAACGAAGGTAAACACGCCCTTGAGGACGGACATGGATATATTGCCTTCCTGGGTGCCGGGGTCGTAGACCATTTCGTCCAACACCATGCGGCCGCTTTCCGCCATGGAGAATGTCGTTTCATCGGCAAGCACCACACCGACAGAGCCATCGGGGCTCGATTCCAGAACATCGCCCTGGAACACCGGATCACCGGTTTGTAATTCAACCCGTGTACCGTCGGCGCGGATGGCCGTTACCGTGCCGGAGACGCTTTCCACCTGACCAATGGGCTGGGCGTCCGCGGCGGGAGCGGACTGAGCATATTGACCATGGGTGGGGGAATTGACCTGGGCCAACCGGACGGCCGTGGTGCCGGCCAGTTCGCCGCCTTCGGGGGTGTGGAGATCGGGGGGAGGGTCTTGCTGATAATAGTCTTCGATAACGACCTGCTGGCCGTCGGGCGTCGTCAGAACCAGATCTGGGCCAGAGGGTACAAACTGGGCATCACCGAAATTAATGCCTTCAGGCAGATCGACAGGACCGTCGCCTGCTTCGAGGACAATCGCGTCAGGTGATACCTGAGCGTCGCCGCCTAATTCTTCATTAATGGAATCCGAACCGCCACTGCCGGTTAATGTTTCATCAGCCATTTTAGGCCTCCTCCGATCGGTCTTTGCCCAAAAATTGAAACCCACATTCTGTTGGTTTCCGTGGTCATCGCCGAAATTTCTCTATGGAAATTCCCACCCGGCGAATCGCTTTAGACGGACAAAAGTCATAAATTACCAGTTGTCATGCTATAGAAGAGTGGTAAAGAGTTCTGTGATGGCCATCACAGCGTGACCAATTATTTATGTCGGAAAACCACAATGATCTACGGCGCTATTTTATGGTGACCACGGTAAATAACGGTAAGAACGGAAGTTGTAAGCTGCAGAACTGTACGGGGTGCCTTTATCCCGATAAGTAATATTACCAATTTAAAAAAAATACTATTTTGACTATAAAATGGTAATCGGATGGAGGAGTAAAAGATGCGCGCGCTAGGACTGGCCTGCCTTTTATTAATATCCTTGATTTCGACCGGTTACGCTGACTACCGAGCCGGCATTGAGGCCAACAAGAAACAGGATTTCATAACCGCCTTCCGGGAATTTAAACTTCTCGCCGATAGAGGGCAGGCGCCGTCCCAGTACAATATTGCCCTGCTGTACCATCACGGCAGGGGTGTCAAACGCAGTACTTCGAAAGCCTTTAAATGGTATCTTTTGGCGGCGAAACAAGGCCATGCGGGCGCCCAGAATAATTTGGGATCATTGTACCGAAGGGGGGACGGCACCAAGAGAAACTATGCCCAAGCGGCATATTGGTATGCGCAGGCGGCCCCCAGGCATCTCATTGCTAAAAATAATTTGGCCTACCTGCACCGTTATGGCTTGGGCGTAAAGAAAAGCAACAAGGAGGCGGCGCGACTCTATAAGGAAGCGGGCGACGCGGGCCACGCCAAGTCTATTTACGATCTCGGAAGACTTTACGAAAAAGGCAGAGGTGTTAAAAAAGATATCAAGGAGGCCGTCCGGCTCTATCGGAAAGCCGCCCTTAAAAAATATGCCCGCGCACAGTATTCCCTGGGACTACTTTATCAATCCGGCAAGGGTGTTCGCCAAAGCTTTGAACAGGCGGCGCGCTGGTACGAATTCGCCAAGGACCAGAGATATTCCTCCGCCTATTACGGGCTCGGTCTTCTGTACCGTGACGGTAAAGGCGTGGATAAAAACCTGAAAGAAGCAGCCCGGTTGCTCCGTCTGGGCGCCAAGAGAGGTCACCGTATCGCTCCCTACGAACTCGGCCAACTTTACGAAAAAGGTCTGGGGGTTGAGAAAAACCTCACGGAAGCCCTGAAATGGTATGAATTAGCCGTTAAAAGAGGCTTTGCCAGAGCCCGTGAAAGAGTAACCGCGCTCTCCGGTTCTTAATTGCACCGACAGTTAAATCTCAAGACGGTTCGATTACCCGAATCGGCGCGCCGTTAATCCACGCTTGAATATTCTCGACAATCTGGCTGAAACTCAGCCGGTAGTTCTCTTCGACCACATATCCGATGTGAGGAGTCAGAAGCACGTTATCCAGTTGACGGAGCGGATGGTCCGCCGGCAACGGCTCGGTTTCATAGACATCGATCCCGGCGCCGGCGATCTGATTCGTTTCCAACGCTTCAATCAAAGCCGCCTCATTCACCAGCGGTCCCCGCGACGTGTTGATCAGGTAGGCAGTCGGTTTCATTCGAGAAAATTCCTCCTTGCCGACGATGCCGCGACTGCGTCCACTCAACGGCATATGCAGGGTGACGAAGTCGGATGTGCCGAACAGTTCATCCTTGTCGCCCCGCCGCACACCGGCCTCCGCCGCTTTCTTATCAGTCAGATTGGGGCTCCAGGCGATGACGTCCATGCCGAAGGCCAGACCGACCTTGGCCACCGGTACGCCAAGCCGGCCCAGTCCCACGACCCCAAGGACACGGCCTTTTAACCCGATGCCGAGCTGGGTTTGCCAGCCGCCCTGCTTCATTTGGCGATCCTCTTCATGTATTCGTCGCGCCAGGCCGAGGATCAGCCCCCACGCCAACTCGGGCGTCGGCGATCCCAGCATATCCGTACCGCAGACCGTGATCCCCTGTTCAGCCGCCGCAGCCGCATCAATGGAGAAATTGCGTTTACCGCTGGTCAGCAGCAATTTCAAATTCGGTAATTTGGCAAGTTGGGATTTCAGAAACGGTGTGCGCTCCCGGTTCATGACGACGATATCGAAATCTTTCAATCTTTCGGCAATTTCATCCTCGTCGGCGAGATGATCTTTGAATAAGATAACCTCCGCGTCGCCGGCAAGACTGCTCCAGTCGGCCATATCCTTGGCCACGTTCTGATAATCATCCAGAATTGCCACGCGATGCATTAGTCGATACTCCCGTTAAACAATGTGTTCCGGCCCGTCCAGGGTTTCCGGCAAAAAGCGCGTGGACCATTTGGTTTGGACCTGTTCGGTCTTTTGGCCATCGACGACGATGGCGTCAACGTTCTCGTTGAAAAAACAGTAATAGCCTTTGATCTTCCCAACTTCGGGAAGCGGATCGGGATAGCTCCAAACGATATCCTCGAACGTTTCGCCTCCAACCATCACCGACCAGTAAACGGCGGAACCTTTGTAGGGACAGCGTGTCTTTGTCTCCGTGCTCGTCAAAAAATCCATGCGTATATCTTGTGGCGGAATATAATATCGCGTCGGCATGCCCGTTTCGAAAAGAAAGACCGCTTCCTCGGTCTCGGCAACCTCTTCGCCGCCAATGACAACCGTCACCGGCCGTGAACTTTTGATGGCGTCGATGCGTTTATGGGGATCCCTGGGATGGACGAAGATTTCCTCGTCTTCTTCGAACCATCGATCGACCTTGTTCCAGTAAAATGCCAGATGATTTTTGATCGCCCGCGCTTCGTCGAAAGGCGTTTGGTAACACCAGACGGCGTCTTCGGCTTCTTTATCGCCAACCAGGAGCGAGCGGTAAGATGCTTCACCTTTAAAGGGACAAAAAGTGGTCCGTTCCGTCCGTTCCATCAAATCCAAACGGACCTGGTCAGCGGGAAAATAGTACACCGGCACGTGATTTGATTCGAGAAGCACCAGGACTTCCGTCGAATCGGCTATGAATTCGTCGTTGAATTCGACCCGCACCCGGCGGGGGCAAGGCTCGACAATTACTCGGTAATCCGGATGTTTGGCAAATCCGGGCGCCGATCCGGCGGTCGTCGCGACGGTGCTCATCTCTCAACCCAACTCCCAATACTGCTTGGTTCACATGATGCCGAACTGCTCCAAAGCGTCTGCCAAATCCTCACCGAAATTGTTGTCTTTGCGCAATAGGCAGGCCTTTTCGGGCAGGTTTTTCAACGAGGCATGGCTGCGGGAGAAGCTGGTCATAACGGCAAATGGAATGTCGGTCGTGGTGTCCATGGCGGCGAGAGCGCAGCCGAGTTCCACACCGCTTATCTCGTCCAGAACAGCCGATGAAATCACCATATCCGGCAAGGTGCGGACGGTCAGTTCCAAAGCCTCGAACGCCCGGTTACAGGTGGTCACTCGATAACCGCAATTGACCAGTTCCCGGGTAAAAATTTTGGCGGACGATGATTGCGGATCGACCAGCAGTATCTCGATATCCAGATGATCCAGATCATCCAGGTCAACTGGCCGGCGTACGGGAAGGGAGCGGACAAATTCCGCCTGGTCGGCACTTTCTATTTCGCCGTCGAGAATGCCGCGGATAACATCGAGAAAAGCGTCGATGTCGTCCATTTGGCGATCCGTCGGATCTTCCAAATCCGCCGCATAATCGAGCATGCGCCGGACACCCAAATCGATCAGAGGCTGGTTGGCCCAATGACTTAATCTTTGCAATTTGCCGCCTTCGAGCGCCAATTCGCCGAGCGCATCCTGAGAAGAGGAGGTGTGAGAGCGCATATTCGATACCGCTATTTCAAGGGAGGAGATGGTGTCGCGTGCTTCTTCCAGGAATTCCGCATCAATTTGATCGGCGTAATCTGTCTTATCGGCCATTATTATTATTCCTTACACTATTTATATCTGCTCTTTGTATGTGCGGATTGTCGGCCTCAATTACGACCTGTTCAAACGATTTTTTCCCGCCCGTAGTAAATCCGCGCCAGCCGGTCCGGTGAAACGCCTAAATGGTAAAGCGCATGAATTTTCAGCCAGCCCCAGACAATACCCACCGCCGAACGTCCGGCAAACTTCCGGGACGACGTAATGAGAGGCGGATCGTCAATGCAACAGGTGCGGCCCGAGCGCTCCAGGCGGCGGCTGAAATCATAATCTTCCATCAGTGCCAGCGGTTTGATGCCGCCCAATTCTTCATAGACCGACCGTAGAACAAAAATTCCTGAATCACCGTAATACAAGCCGCGTTTTCTGATCCAAGCATAGAACCCGGTCAGCCATCGGCTGAAGCCGGTGTCGCCATCGAACTCGAGCCTAAAATTCCCTCCAACCATGTTCGACGAGCCCATTTCCCGTTCAATAGAGTCAAGCCCGCCCGGTGGAAGAACGGAATCGGCATGGAGGAATAACAATATTTTTCCGGTCGCCGCCTGTGCACCTTCGGCGAGCTGGATACCCCTTCCCTTTTTCGCCTGGACAACCCGGGCGCCCAAGGATCGTGCAATCGCTATTGTCTCATCGGAACTACCCCCATCGGCGACAATGATTTCATGGTTAGTGTTACTCTGCACCAACTGCGCCAACAGGTCGCTCAGCCGGGCTTCTTCGTTGAAGGTGGGTATGACGACCGATATCATGGTGACGCCATCGCCGCTTCTTCCGGCGTAACCAAGTCGATTTTCCGCAGCACTCTTTCTTGACGCTGCCAATTTTCCTGCACCCAATTGCCACCGAGCTGGGTGACCATGGCAACCGGTAGCGTGTATCTCCCGGCGGCCGTTTCGGCACATTGCCGCCAAATCTTGCCGACATGCGCATAAATGGCGATACGTTCTTTAGCGGAAAGCCTGCCTATATTCTGCCGCACGAAATTGACGCCAAAGGCGATGTGCCGGGCCTCGTCGGCCCTTATCTGCCGGTTGATGTCACGAAACAGGGGACAGGGGAAACAATGGCTAAGGCGCTCCAGCAATTTCACCGCACCGCCCTCGAACACAACGTGAAAGGAAATGATTAGACCTAGTGGCGAACCCAGGTCTGACCCCCGCCATTCAAGGCTGCCTCGCAAGGCCGCATCAAGGGCGGGTTCAATGGGGGCAATATCGCCCATGCGCTCGATATAGGTTTTAAAAATCTTTTCATGCCGAGTTTCATCAACCAGTTGCGACCGCACAAATTCCTTGGCCTCGCCGGCACTTAGATCATCGATTAACCTCCGGCACATCATCTGCGTCAAACGTTCACCGTGGTAAAATTGACTGACGGTTTTAATGTAGGTCCGTTTGCGAAACCAAAGGGGGAATTTGATGTCTTGATTCCAATCGATTGCCGTACCGGCTGTCGGACAGCCATCAATTTCTGCTACGGTATGTCGATTCACCTGGCTTATGTCATTCATACGGTGAAAAGCCTAACCCGAAATCACACCGGCAAACAATCCAATGTAGTCAATCGGCAGATCAATCTTCCGTTATAAATATTGATATGTGGCCACATACATTCTAGCTTTTATTCAAAATGTGGCGATTGATAACGTCCAAGGAGATCACAAGCCAATTCAGTCCGATCAAACAACAGACTATTAACGGGGAGAATATATTCCGAACGCCGCCGCACCATCAAAGTAGGAGCGTTTCGGCCCGGCGGTATGTTAACGCCGTCTCTAGAACAAATAAAAATGATCAAGGGGAGGACTAGTCGTAGAGCCATGAGATTTGCAAGCGACACGGGCGGGACATTCACTGATCTCATCGTTGAGGACGACAATGGCGCTCTATCCATGTACAAGGCGGCAACGACACCGGACGATCCGGTAAAGGGCGTTCTGGAAGCGCTGGGCCACGCCGCCGACGACCGTGGCGTAACATTGGATGAATTGCTTGCTGCCGGTTCTATACTAATTCACGGCACCACTCACGCCCTCAACGCCATCATCACGGGCAACGCCGCCAAGACGGCTTTTCTGACCACCCAAGGCCACCCGGATATTCTGGTCCTGCGGGAGGCCGGCCGCTTGGAACCATTTAATTTTCATGTCCCCTACCCCGCCCCCTATATACCGCGGTCCCTCACGTTCGAAGTACCCGAGCGGGTCGACAGCGCCGGCGGCATTATGCTCAAGTTGGACGAAGAAGCCGCCATCAGCACGATCGCAAAACTTAAAAAACTAAAGGTCGAAGCGGTTTCGATCTGCCTGTTGTGGTCCATCGTCAATCCCGCCCATGAACTGCGACTGGGCGCATTGTTGGAAAAGCACTTGCCGGGCGTTCCCTATACCTTATCTCACCAATTAAACCCGGCCTTGCGGGAATACCGGCGGGCTTCGTCCGCCGCTATCGACGCGTCGCTGAAACCGTTGATGACGCGATATCTCGGCAGCCTTACAGACCGGCTGGCCAAATCCGGATTTCAAGGTCGAACGTTGGTGCTGACCTCTCAAGGCGGCATGATCGACGCCCATGAGCTGGCTGAATGGCCCATTCATGCAATTAATTCCGGCCCGTCCATGGCGCCCATCGCCGGACGCTATTACGCGGGTCTCGACAGCAAGCTGCCCAACGCCATCATCGCCGATACGGGCGGCACCACCTATGACGTGAGCCTGGTGCGGCGGGGACGCATTCCCAGGACCCGTGAAACCTGGATCGGCCAGCCCTATCGGGGGCACATGACCGGTTTCCCTTCCATCGATATCAAGAGCGTTGGCGCCGGCGGCGGTTCCATCGCCCATGTGGATGAAGGAGATATTCTGCATGTCGGCCCCCAAAGCGCGGGGGCGGTGCCCGGTCCGGTCTGCTATGGCGCCGGCGGCGCAGAACCGACTTTGACCGATGCCTGTGTGGTGCTCGGCTATCTCGATCCGAAATTCTTTTTGGGCGGCGCCATGCGGTTGGACGTCACGGCGGCACGAAAAGCAATCAAAGAAAAAATCGCCGAGCCGTTAGGTTTAAGCGTCTTGCAGGCGGCGGCTTCGGTGGTCGGCGTCGCCACGGAAAACATGGTCCAGGCGATTTCGGAAATTACGGTCAATCAGGGCATCGACCCGGCAGACGCCGCGCTGGTCGGCGGCGGCGGCGGAGCGGGGTTGAATTCCGTCTTTATCGCCCGGCGCCTGGGATGCCCCCAATTGGTGATCCCGGAAACCGGCGCCGGACTGAGCGCCGCCGGGGCAACCATGTCCGATCTTTCCAACGATTTTCCCGCCATGTTTTTCACCACTTCAGCCGATTGGAATGAAAAAGGCGTCAACGCCGTATTGCGGGAATTGGAATCTCGATGCCGCGCCTTTCGAAAGGGGCCCGGCAAAGGGGCGAAATCCCATAAAATCGAATTCACCGTCGAAGCGCGGTACGCCAGCCAGGTTTGGGAAATCGATGTGCCTCTGAGAAAATCGCGGTTTTCGAGAAAGGCCGATCTGGCCGATTTGGTGGCGGATTTTCATGCCGCCCATGAAGAAATCTTTGCCGTGCGCGATGAGGATTCGGTGGTCGAGTTTGTCGGCTGGACAGCGTCCGTAAGCTGTAGTTTCGGACGCAAGAAAGCGGGACGGCTGAAACATACGGCGGCAGAGGATGTCGTCATCGGAAAGCGAAAAGCCTATTTCGATGGCCACGGCTCGATCGAGACCGCCATCCACACTTTGCATTCCCTGAAGATCGGCAAGACCCATGAAGGCCCGGCAATCATCGAATCTCCTTTCACCACCATCGTCGTCGATCCGCAGGCCACATTTAAGCTGGCCAAATCGGGCAGCATCGTCATTACCCCTTAATCCTTGAGGCCGATATGAGCAGTAAACAGAGAAAAAAAACCCGAGTAAAAAAACAGCCGCAACAGTTGGACGGCGCCAAGCTGGCGATCCTGGCCAACCGGTTCGGCGGCATTTGCTCAAAAATGGGCAACACGCTGCTGCGTACGGGCCGTTCCGGGGTTCTCAACCGGGCCAAGGATTTCTCCTGCTGTATCGTCACCAGGGATTGCGAGCTCTTGCACGCGGAAGAGAGCCTGCCCATTCATGTGCTGTCGGGTCCCGATCTGATGGCGAAATCGATGCACGAGTTTCACCCCGATCTGAAACCGGGCGACGTTTTCCTTCACAACTCTCCCTATCACGGCGATTCCCATCCGGCGGACCACACGCTGCTCATGCCGGTCATCGATAAAAAAGGCGTACATCACTTCACCCTATTGGCCAAAGCCCACCAGGCAGATATCGGCAATTCCATCCCGACCACTTATCACGGTACGGCGCGGGATGTTTACGAAGAAGGTGCTTTGATCTTTCCCGCCGTCAAGGTCGTCGATAACTACGAGATTGAGGAGGACATTATTCGCATGTGCCGGATGCGCATTCGCGTCCCCGACCAATGGTACGGCGATTTTCTCGCCATGCTGGGCGCTGCCTTTATCGGTGAGCGGGAGGTGCTGGCCCTGGGCGAAGAGGTCGGGTGGGATATGTTGCACTCCTTTACCGACCAGTGGTTCGACTATTCCGAACGGCGCATGGTCGCCGCCATTAAAAAAATGCCTCATGGCACGGGTGTCGCGAAATCAACCCATGACGCCATTCCCGGCACGCCGCCCGACGGTATTGGCATTACTTCGAAAGCAACAGTCGATACCAAGAAGGCGATGATCGAAGTGGATTTGCGGGACAATCCCGATCAGTTGGCATGCGGTCTAAACGTATCGGAGGCCTGCACCCGCACCTCGGCCATGATTGGCATCTTCAATTCGGTCGATCCCAGTGTGCCCAAAAACGCCGGCGCTTTCCGGCGGGTAAGGCTTCATCTCAAAGACGGTGGTGTGGTCGGTATTCCCCGCCATCCCATCAGCTGCTCCGCCTCCACCACCAACCTTGCCGACCGGGTGCAGAACTCCACCCAGAGAGCGCTGGCCGCCATCGGTGATCCCTTGGGTATGGGAGAGATCGGCTGCTTTTGTCCACCGTCGACGTCGGTCGTGTCGGGAACCGACCCCCGCTCGGGCAAGCCTTATGTGAACCAGCTGTTCCTGGGGCATACGGCGGGCGGCGCGGTCGCCTATCAGGACGCTTGGTTGACCATGCTGCATGCCGGCAATGGCGGCATGTGCTTTATCGACAGTGTCGAACTGGACGAGGTCTATACGCCCATCGTGGTTAAGACCCGCCGCCTCATCCAGGACAGCGAAGGCGCGGGACGCTATCGCGGCGCGCCCGGTATCGAAGTGGAATTGGGTCCGGTCAATTGCCGCATGGAAGCGGGGTTCGTCGCCGACGGCAACATCAATGTTCCCAAGGGGGCGCGGGGCGGCGGCAACGCCGCCCGGTCCGATCAGTTCCGACGCGGTAAAAACGGCAAACTGGAGCGGCTCGATCAATGCTCCCAGGTGTGGATCGAGGATGGGGAAATGATGGTCTCCATCGCCTGCGGCGGCGGCGGCTACGGTGACCCCAAAAAGCGCGATCCCAAACGGGTAAGGAATGACGTCGAAGAAGGACTGATCTCGAGGAAAAGGGCCCGTGAGATCTATGGTGTCGCGATAACTGCGGCCAATCAAATAGATATCAAAAAAACCAAGGAACTGCGTCGCAAACGGCGTCATAAATAAACACCTTAACCAGGAGGACAAACCATGAGATTGAAAGACAAAGTTGCCATCGTCACCGGCTCGTCCATGGGCATCGGCGAAGCCATCGCCAAGCGGTATGCGGCGGAGGGGGCGAAAGTAGCAATCAATTATTTCAAAAGCCCGGATGCCGCGGACGCCGTTGTCAAATCCATCCAGGATGCCGGGGGCGAAGCCAAAGCCTACAAGGCCGATGTGTCGAAAATTCCGGAAATCGAAAAACTGGCCGCCGATGTCATCAATGATTTCGGCCAGGTCGATATCTTGGTCAACAACGCCGGTGTGTTCCGCACCGTGCCCGTGATGGAAACCAGCGAGGAGATTTGGGACGAACAACTCGATCTCAACCTCAAGGGATATTTCTTTTTCGTCAAAACCCTGGTTCCCCACTGGCGGAAGATCGGCGGCGGCAAGGTGGTCAGCATTTCCTCCATTGCCGGCACCGGCGGCTTTCCCAATTGCCCTGCCTACTGCGCCTCCAAAGGCGGCGTGGTCAATATGACCCGCGCCCTGGCCGCCGAACTGGGCGTCGAGAATATCAATATAAACTCGATCGCGCCCGGTAATGTGGCGACACCGCTGAACGCCCATGTGCGCGGTCCCGGCAATGAGGAATATGTCGAGTTGATGAAAACCTTCACGCCCACCGGGATTGCTTTCCTGGATCCCGAGGACATGACCGGCACAGCCGTCTTCCTGGCCAGCGACGACGCCAAGCTCATCCACGGGGAGACCATTATCGTCGACGGCGGCTGGTCGGTCTGGTGAGTCCGGGCGGCGTTCTATTGAGCCAACGGGCAGTTGTAACAGCGGGCGCCTCGGGGATCGGCCGCGCTATTGCCGATTGCTTTCTTTCGGCGGGCGCCGCCGTCCATATCTGTGACGTGTCCGAGGAAGCGCTGGATTCCGCCCTTGCCGATCACAGCACCTTATCCGGCACAGTGGCCGATGTCGGCAACCCAAAGGATGTCGAGCGAATGATGGCAGACGCCCTCGACCGGCTGGGCGGCTTGGACATTTTGGTCAACAACGCAGGCATCGGCGGACCCCGCGCACCCATCCAGGATATCGGCTACGAAGACTGGGACCGGACCATCAACGTCAATCTCAGCGGCATGTTCTATTGCCTGAAAAACGCCCTGCCGCCGATGACCGAGCAGAAATCAGGCTGCATCATCAATATTTCCACCGCCTCAGTGCGGACGGGCCTGCCCCTGCGCACGGCTTACGTGGTGTCCAAGCAGGGTGTCATGGGACTGACCCAGAATGCAGCCCGGGAACTGGGACCCCATAACATCCGCTGCAATGCCATTCTGCCGGGCCTGATCGACAATGACCGGGGCCGGGCGCTGGTGGGCAATTATGCAGATGAGCACGGAATTTCGGAAAAAGAGGCGGAGGCCAGCTTTCTCAAATTTATTTCGATGAAAAGCTGGATCAAGCCGGAAGAAATAGGTGAAGCCGCCGTCTTCCTGGCTTCCGACGCGGGACGGCATATCTCCGGGCAATTCCTCGGCGTGGACGGTAATTTCGAGTGGGAGGAATAAGGCGGCAGGCTACTCTTCGTCTAACTCATCCTCGTCGTAGTCGTCGGTTTCGACGACCGGCACGCGGTACTCTTCGTTCAGCCATTTCGATAGATCAAGTTGGGCACAGCGCTGGGAGCAAAAGGGCCGAAACTTAATGACCATCGGCTTACCACATTGGGGACATTTTTTACCGGTGTCCGGCGGGTTCTTGCTGGCCATGTCAGTTCCTCATTCCTGCGACGCCGTCACAGTAAAATCCAATGCCGCCAAGGCGGCATCGCCTTCCAACGTGATCATACCGCCGCTTTGTTTTTCCGCAATTTTCAAGGCTGGTGCAACCACTCCCCGAAAAGCCTCAAGAATTGAAACGCCAACGGCAATATTGATCTGCCGGCCTGGATTTTTATTGAGTTCCCGCAATGCCGACCTGATGGCGTCAATAGCTACCGTCTCTGCGGATTTTTGATTTTCGTTCGGAGCCAGCAACCGTTGGGTGAGGGACTTCCCCTGACGACGGCGGGTCAACTCCATCAGCCCAAGCCTGGTAAAGCCGAAAATATTTACGGCTCCCCGGTCCGGCGCCAGCGCCTGCCGCAATGCCTCCGCAACAGCGTCACGGTTCTCCTTCTTTTTTATGGGCAGAAAATCAATCGCGAACTGGCCCGACAGGTTGCGCAAACGGATTTGCCGGCCGGCTTCGTGCGCCGCCTCCAGGTTGACCGCCAGCGCCCAGCTTTCGGCGTTGCCCTGTCGGGAACCACCGCCACTGTTGACGTCAATGGCGACCAATGCGGCTGTTTCTTCGATAATAATCTCTCCGCCACCGGGCAACGGCGCCGCGGGCGAAAGGGCATCATCGATTTGTTGAGAAAGTTCATAAGTTTCGAAGATATCTTCATGGCCCTGGTGCAGGGATAGGAGATTATCAACGTCGGCCATGCCTTCGCCGAGTGATTCCCGCATCTGATCGAGCAACAGCGCATCATCGACCACAATACGGCGCCAGCCGCCGGCGCCGCTATTGTCACTTAAGAATCGTAATATCGGCCCTGGCGCCTCGTGCAGCAAAGCGGGCGCCTTCATCGTCTGTGGAGACGCTTGCATATCAACCCAGGAGTCGCACAATATCTGCGCTTCAGTCCTTAAATCACTTTCGGCTGCATTTTGGGCATGGGTTCGAATGATGAGACCCGCGCCGTCCAAGGCGAAACCGTTGAATACTTCCTTCAACCTTTGTCGGTCGCCGTCGCCGGTAATGGATTTGGAAACGGAAATTCCCGGCCGGGCCGGCGTCAATACCAGATTGCGGCCAGCGATCGATATGCGGGCGGTCAGTTTGGCGCCTTTGCCGTCCTCTTCATCCCGGGTCGCCTGAACCAGAATAATATCGCCTTCGTTATATAACTCACTGATAGGCTTTGGTTTTTCGCGGTCCCGGTCGAATATTTGAGCGTCGGGCGCCGCCAGGAAACCCGCATTGTCTTCGCCGATCTGGACGAATGCCGCATTGAGGCCAGTCATCACCTTTTCCACCCGGCCCAGATAGATGTTGCTAGATTGGTGCCGGTCACTGTCCCTGGAAATCACCAGTTCCTGCAATAAACCGTCGTTCGTCAAAGCCAGCCTGGTTTCGCCGGGGGATGCGCTGATGAAAACCTCTATATCGGACATGGCGGTTTCCCTCAATCCACCGGATAGCCGAGGCCGCGCAGGAGCTGCACAGTCTCATACAGTCCCAATCCGACGACATTGGAGTAAGAGCCGTTGACGGCGCTGATAAATCCGGCGGCGCGGCCCTGAACGGCATAAGCGCCCGCCTTCCCCTGCCACTCGCCCGACGCAAGGTAGTTTGAGATTTCCCCACCGGTGAGACGCTTGATTCCCACCGAGGTCGAAACAACCCGTTTGTGTGATGCACCGCCCGGCGCAATGACGCAGATACCGCCCCAAACTCTGTGACGCCGCCCGGACAGCAGGTTCAGAAATTCCCGCGCTTCCTGTTCGTCCTTGGCCTTGCCGAGTACGCGCCGGCCGCAGGCAACCACCGTATCGGCGGCGAGAACATAAGCGTCGGGAAAATCGGTGACAACCGCCTGGGCTTTATCCGCAGCCAGGCGTCCCGCCAATTGACGGGGCAACTCGCCTTTCAGCGGCGATTCATCGATTTCGGCGGGAACGATATCGTCGGGTTCAATACCCACCTGGCCGAGCAAATCCACCCTGCGGGGGGAAGCAGAAGCCAGAACCAGATGCGGTTGAGAGGTCTTCGGCATAGGAGTTCACCTTTGCCAGGCCACGATTGCTTTACTTAAAACGGAAGGTGATCCGACCTTTGGTCAAATCATAGGGGGTCATTTCGACATTTACACGGTCGCCGGCCAAAACCCGGATGCGGTGCTTGCGCATTTTCCCGGCGGTGTGCGCCAGAATTTCGTGGTCATTATCCAACTTGACCCGAAACATCGCATTGGGGAGCAGTTCGGTAACCGTACCCTCAAATTCCAATAACTCTTCTTTCGCCATATCTTCTCTTTGTTTTCGTTAAATGCGCCCCGAAAGTGGTCGTGCAGGGCGCTCAGGTCAAGTCTTTTAAACGTTAAATTTCTTTCTTACAACGCCCCGGAACTCGATAGAGTGAGATTAGCCAGTGGGTGCCAGGGGGAACTTGCTTTTAATTTTTCCCACCAGCTCGTCCCGCACCTGCCGGTATCCGTCCAGCCTGCGCTCGCGGCTGCCGGTAACGTCGGAAGGATTGAAGGTCGGCCAATACTCCACTTCGCAGGCCATCCAGCGGGTCAACTCGACGGCGGAGTGCTGGGCCTCCGGCGACAGGGATATCACCAGATCATAAGACGTGTCTTCCAGCACCTGAAACGTCTTGGGTTTGTGCGCCGACATATCGATGCCGATTTCAGCCATAACTTCGATCATAAATCCGTCGCTCTCGCCTTTGTGCACACCAACCGAATCCACATAAATCCGCTGGCCGTGATAATGTTTGAGGATACCCTCAGCCATTGGTGACCGGATCTGGTTCAAAGTGCAGCAGAATAAAACGGCGTTGGGCAGATCGTTCATCTGAGACTCACCGAATATGCAGAACGCAAATGAGGGTGAAAATCCGGCGCGCCGTGTCGAAGTCCACTTCCACATGTTCTTTCAGGCGCTCGAGCAACGTTTCCGAGCCTTCATTGTGGACGCCCCGCCGTCCCATATCCAAGGCCTCGATCTTGGACGGGCTGGCGTTCTTAATGGCCTCGTAATAGCTCTCGCAGATGACGAAGTAATCCTTGATTACCGTCCGGAATATGGACAAGGGCAGGTTGAATTCCAGGAGTTCGCCATCCGCCTCGTCCCGGACGTCGAAACGCAGCCGGTTCTCCTCGATGCTCAGATGGAGATTGAACGGACCCAGGATTTCACCGGCCGGCGCGAAAAAATTTTCCTCCAAAAGATCAAAAATGGCGACGGCGCGGTCGTGCTCGATCTCGGGCTTCCGCCGTCCCACCGATTTTTCGTCCAGGAATACATTGACGATGCGTCTGCGCTCATCCATCGCCCTGCTCCTCACCTTTGAGTCGTAGAGAAACCGACAAAGCGTGGGCGTCCAGCCCTTCCGCCTCGGCGAGGGTCACGGCCGCCGGACCGATTTTACCGATAGATGCCTCATCGGCCCGCAAGGTGGTGGTGCGTTTGAGGAAATCCATCACACCCAAACCCGACGAGAAGCGGGCGCTGCCTGACGTGGGCAGGACGTGGTTCGGCCCCCCCACATAGTCGCCCAACGCCTCCGGCGTATGGCGGCCGAGAAAAATGGCGCCGGCATTGTCGATTTTTTCCGCCAAAGCTTCGGGATCGGCGACTGCCAGCTCCAGATGCTCAGGTGCGATGCGGTCGACCAAAGGCACGGCTGCCGCTAAATCGCCGACCGTAATTATTGCACCAAAGTCCCGCCAGCTTTGAGCGGCGATTTCGCTTCGGGGCAAGCGTTGGAGCAAAACGTCCACGGCCTGAGCAACATCGTCGGCAAATGCCTCGTCATCGGTGATCAAAATAGCCTGGGCGGCGGTATCGTGTTCCGCTTGGGACATCAGGTCAGCGGCGATCCAGGCGGCATCGTTGTCTTTGTCGGCCACCACCAGGATTTCCGATGGACCGGCGATCATGTCGATACCCACCGTTCCGAACACCTGACGCTTGGCGGTCGCCACATAGGCATTGCCCGGCCCGACGATCTTATCCACCGGCGGCATCAAATCCGTACCGTAGGCCAGGGCCGCCACCGCCTGAGCGCCGCCGATGCGGTAAATTTCATCGACCCCGGCGATACCGGCAGCCGCCAGCACCAACGGATTAATTTCCCCGTCGGGCGTCGGCACCACCATGACCAGCCGGGAGACCCCCGCCACCTTGGCCGGAATGGCGTTCATCAACACCGAAGAGGGATAAGACGCCGTCCCGCCGGGAACATACATGCCCACCGCCTGGATGGGCCGCCACCGGTAACCCAGACCGACACCATCATCATCGGTGTAGCTTTGATCCTCGGGCATCTGTTTTTGGTGAAATGCGCGGATGCGATCGGCGGCGATGTTCAGCGCCTCGATCTGGTCGGTGGGGCATTGATCCAGGGCAGACTTTGCCTCATCGCTTGAGATTGCCAGATTTACCGCCGTCAACCGGAACCGGTCGAAACGTTCGGTATAGTCGAACAGGGCGGCATCGCCACGGGCGCGCACATCGGCAACGATCTCAGCGACCGCCGTTTCCACGTCGATTTCGGACTCGCGTTTTGCTTTTAAAAAGGTTTCAAAGGCGAGTTGGAAATCGGCATTTTTATGATTAAGCCGCGACGGCATCTACGGCCTCACGGAATCGCTCGATCCAGCCGGTAATTTCTTCGGACCGGGTTTTAAGCGCCGCCCGATTGACTGCCAGCCGTGACGTAATTTTGGCGATCTCCTCCACTTCCACCAAGCCGTTGGCCTTGAGGGTCGAGCCGGTGGACACCAGATCGACAATGCGGCGGCAGAGGCCCAGGGATGGCGCGATCTCCATGGCGCCATTGAGCTTGATGCACTCGGCCTGTACGCCTCGCTGGGCGAAGTGGCGGCGGGTGATCTCGGGATATTTGGTGGCGACGCGGATGTGGCTCCACCGCTGGGGATTGTCGTCGGGCGCCAGATCGGCCGGTTCCGCCACCATGAGGCGGCAGTGACCGATATCCAAATCCAAGGGCGCATAGATTTCCAGGCTCTCGAATTCCATCAGCACGTCGGCCCCGGCAACGCCGAAATGGGCCGCGCCGAAAGCGATAAAGGTGGCCACATCGAAGCTCCTGACCCGGATAATATCCAGGTTGGGCTCGTTGGTGGCGAACTGGAGCTTGCGTGAATCATCATCGTCGAACGCCGCTTCGGGTTCGATACCAGCGCGCCGGACCAGGGGCATCACTTCCTCGAGGATGCGGCCCTTGGGCAAGGCGAGGATGAGTTTATCGTTCGATAACACGGTTCTAGCTCCAAAATTGGCGGCAATTAATAGAGGGTTTTCCTCCCAAAGGCCACAAAAGATTGGTGGAAAGTCGGCTATTTGAAAGGGCATATGACCAAAACGCGGTCATACAGTGGGCCGGTAGGAGTTAATCTTTCCCCTGACCATGAAATTTAGCTATGGTCGGTGTGAATAGAAAGACGTCCGGATCAGGCCGAAAAAGATGGGACACGCATGCGATATCGTGAATTTGGATTATTGGAACATAACGATAAATTGGCGACGCCGGGATACACTCTGATCGCACCGCTACGTGGGCGCACCGCCTATTTGGTCGATATGAAAGGCGAGGTGGTGCATCAATGGGAACTGCCGGACAAACTGGCGTCCCTCGCCTATATGCTGCCGGGCGGCCGCTTGCTGACCTCGGGCATGACCGAAGACGGACCGCCGATCATCGAGGCCAAGGGCGGCCATCTCAGGGAATTCGACTGGGACGGTAATTTGGTCTGGGAACATATCGACCATGCCCAGCATCACGATTTCCGCCGCCTGGAAAATGGCAATACCATTTATCTGGGTTGGGATGAAATGACCGACGAAGAGGCCGCCCGGGTCCGGGGCGGGATGCCGGGGACCGAGCGGGACGGTAAAATCTATAGCGACTTCATCAAGGAAGTCACCCCGGATGGCGAGATTGTCTGGGAGTGGCATGCGCGTGATCTGACCATCGAAGACTATCCGCTGGCCGACGATTGCCACCGCTTCGAATTCGCCCACGCCAATACCTGCGCGTCAGCGCCCGACGGCAATGTTCTTATTAATTTCCGCCATCTCGACATGATGGCGGTGATCGACCGTGAGACCAAACAGTTCGCCTGGCAGCGCCGTGACCGTAGTTGGGGTCATCAGCACAATCCGGAGTATCTGCCCAATGGGAATATCACTTTCTTTTCCAACGGTATGAATAACGATGTCCAACCGGTCCGGTCGCGCGCCATTGAAATGAACCCGGCAACCGGTGAAATCGTCTGGCAATACAAGGCGCCGCAGAGTTGGACTCTGTTCAGCCCCATCGTCAGCGGTGTTCAGCGCCTAACCAGCGGACATACCTTGATCTGTGAGGGCATTAATGGGCGGGTCTTTGAAGTGACGCCTGAGGGTGACATCGTATGGGAATATATCAGCCCGTATTTCAACGAAGTGTTTCCTGAAGACGGCGATGCCAATATTCTGTTCCGTGCCTACCGCTACGGCGCCGATTCAGCCGAGATTGATGGCCGGATCTAGGTAAATGGCGGCAGGCTTTTGAGAGCTTCCTTAACGGAGAATGCCTCGGGCGTCGCCGTGCGTTCGACGGTGAGCTCATGGACATGAGGCTGAATATAGGTCGCCTGTGACGCGAGAATGCGCCAGCGGTCATCATACGGATAGTTCTTGAAAACCGCCATTTTGATGTACCGGTTATAACAGGCAAACAGTCCTCCCACCCGCACCAGCCTTTGAATATGGGAAAAATAGAAATCGATGATCTCATTTGTCATCTCCATCATCGAGCGGGTGTTGACGACCAGGTCCACTGTCGCATCTGCCATTTCACCGATAAGCCAGCCCGGCAGGATGATAAAATCGGCGGCCGCCTCGAATACCGTCGCCCCCTGCCGGAGGAAATCCTGAAACCCCAAGATCCGAGCGTTCGGATAGCGCTGGCTCAAATAATAGGTCTGAACGGCATTGACTTCCGGCAGATCGAAAATGACGCATCTGGAATCGGGAAACAAATCCTTCATCTTCGCGAGAAAACCGCCATAACCACCGCCTATTTCAACGATGGTCGGCGAATTGCCGAGTTTTGTTTTGGCGACACGGGAAATCTGCCAACTGTAGTAAATCAGCGACAAGTCATGGAGCCCGACCCGGCAGGTGGTTGGCGGCTGGTCATCGCTCGATTTAATTTCAAAGACGGCCGTGGGCGGCGATCCCGTATCCGGTGCGAAATTGGCAAGGACGAACTCCGTCCCGCAAATGGAAACCACGGCACCTAGCATTTTCTTAAGTTTTTCGCATTGCCCCGGCTCAACCAAATTTTCCGGCAATAGAGGGGAAAAATCATATTCTTTGCGGCGATCCCAGGGCGTATCGGTCCCTTCGTTGGGCCCTAAATCTCCTCCGGGACACCAATGAAGATCATCGTTAAAGCCTGTGGAAAGGCTGTTTCGGAGAAAAATCGGCCACGCGTCCGGGTCGGAAATCACCCGCTCGAAATCTTCCGGGAAAACGTCCCAGTGAATACTTTTCTGCCCGGCCGGCGCTTTATCCCTGGCGGCGCAAAAATTATCCAGCATAACGGTAAAAGGCGCCTCAAGATCCATGGACAGACTGTCTAACCTCCGTTTTCCGGATAGTCTCCGAACCAAATATTCTAATCATTTGAGCTGCTATTTATTTCTAATGATTGTCTTTGAATATGGACCGGAAATTTCTATTTTTTGTTAAAAAAATTCCGAATGATGCGAATGTCACATCCGCTCCCGATACTCTTTCAACACCCCCAGCAACGCTTCCGCATGATCGGTTTCAAAGACGTAGTTGTCGGAACTGCCGAAATTGAAATGGAGATAAGTACGGCCTTTGCGGTCCTTGAGGTGGATCTTGAGCGTGAGGCGGTTGTCGAGGGAAACCGCTTCTGTTTTCAGTTTTTTACCGCCCATGGCGTCGGCCAAAGTGCTTAAGAAGCCGAACATCAGCCGCCTCCCCCCCTGAGCCTTTCCAGGGCGCCGATGACCTCGTCCAGCTGGGTTTGGTTGAACTTGTAAACCCTGTCGTCGCCGCCGGTTGCGAAGCAAAGGCTTACATGTTTCCCGCTCTTGCCGTCGCGCAACGCAACGTCCAATTCGACCGACATGGGCAAAGAAATCGACCGTTGCTCGACGACCTCGCCCAGTCCCATCAGTTTCGCAGCCATCTTGCCAATCACAGTTTTCTCCGGTGGTAAGCTAGTCTCCAATCCGCTCGATGTCAGCGCCGCAGGCCGCCAGTTTGTCTTCAACCCGTTCGTAGCCCCGGTCCAGGTGGTAGACCCGGTTGACGATGGTCTCGCCCTCCGACGCTAGCGCCGCCAGAACCAGGGAGACCGATGCTCGCAAATCCGTCGCCATGGTTTCCGCGCCCGACAACCGGTCCACACCCCGGACGATGGCCGATGCGCCATGCACATTGATGTCGGCACCCATGCGGCAGAGCTCGGGCACGTGCATGAATCGGTTCTCGAAGATGGTTTCGGTGATCATGGAGGCGCCTTTTGAAACCGCCAGGAGCGCCATGATCTGGGCCTGCATATCAGTGGGGAATCCGGGATAGGGTTCAGTCATAACGTCGATGCCGTTGATGGCCTCGCCGGTCCGGGCGACCCGGACACCGCTATCGGTTTCGGTCATCTCGACACCCGCCTTGGTCAGCACATCGACCACCGCATCCATAATATCGAGCCTTGCGCCCTGGAGCGTAATCTCGCCGCCCGTAATGGCCGCCGCCACGGCGTAGGAACCGCTTTCGATCCGGTCGGGAATGACTTCATAATCGGCGCCATGCAACTGTGACACCCCGGTCACCGTTATCGTGTCGGTGCCGATACCGTCGATTTTGGCCCCCATGGCTTGAAGACAGCCCGCCAGGTCGGCGACTTCCGGTTCGCGGGCGGCGTTGGCAATCACCGTCTCCCCGTCCGCCAGGGTCGCCGCCATCAAAACGTTTTCGGTGGCGCCGACGGAGACCGACGGGAATAGAACATGGGCTCCTTTTAAGCCGTCGGGCGCGGACGCCCGAACGTAGCCTTCCTCCAATTCGATCTCCGCGCCGAGTGCCTTGAATGCTTCCAGGTGCAGATCGATGGGACGGGTGCCGATGGCACAACCGCCCGGAAGCGATACCTTGGCTTCCCCCCAACGGACCAGCAACGGCCCCAATACCAGGACCGAGGCCCGCATTTTTCGCACCAGATCGTAGGGCGCCGTGCGGCTTTCCGGTTCGGCGCCCCTCAGTTCCAGCGCCCGTCCGATATGCCCGCCATTGGGCGCATCGCCGTCCATGTTGATCTCGACGCCGAGCTCGGCCAGCAATTGAACCATGGTGGTGATATCCACCAAATGAGGCAGGTTGGAGAGGCGCAATGTTTCCGGGCTGAGGAGCGCGGCGGCCATTAAGGGCAGCGCCGCGTTCTTGGCACCGCCGATCTGAATGACGCCGTGTAACGGTTTGCCGCCGCGAATGCGAATTCTATCCATGAAATATTCTTAAAATCCAAACGTGTCGGAACGATGGCATTTTGTAACCGATGGCGGGCCCAGCTACAAGCGAAGGGCCACAAGCGGGGGCTCATAGATTAGGAATCGAGATGCCGGTCAGATACTTTTGTTTTGTTGGCTTTCTGTTTAACAGGCCGGCGGCGTTTGAGATTATCCCGCAAGGCGTCGGCCAGGCGCTTTTCCCGCTCAGCCGCCTGTTTGGCCTTTTCCTCGGTTATGTTTGGTTGTTGCTTTTTACCACTCATAAAGGGCTTGTCGCCGAAAGAGGCAAATTGGTCAAGAAGCTTCTGTTTAGAGGCTTGCCCTGACGTGCCGCCTATGGCATTTTGCGCGCCTTCCTGAATACGAACCTGATCGTAATTCTGATCCGGGGCCGCCGTAGCTCAGGGGTAGAGCGCGCCCTTGGTAAGGGCGAGGTCGAGTGTTCAATTCACTCCGGCGGCACCATTTTCCCATAGTATTTTCAATCACTTAGCTGGATCGGCATTTTGTCCATCGCGCAGGATCGCGCAGAACATGACCGATCTTTGAAGCCATGTTGATCGATAACATATGAATACTTCCGCGCGGTTAGCAGAATTTAGGTACGTATCATGTAAAATTTCGCACTCAATTTGAATCCTTCGTAATATCGGACCTGTGCTTCTCCTGGGTATCGACCGAAAGTTATCCTCTTCCGTCTCCAAAACCTCATTGATAAAGGCGCTGGTCACACGGTCCACCGAGGGTTGTTCACCGGAGATAATGAGGTCACCGAGCCATTTGCCGAAATCGGGGCGGGTAACCTGGATAGCGGCCACCATATAATATATGAAGTCACTCAGGTCGTCTTGAGTACGATCGAGGCTGAGCCATCCCAATCCTGCGTCGTCATCCTGAAGGGAATGGAACCATTGACTAAGAATGCTCGATTTGCCGTACCCGGCTGGCGCTTTGACGAAGGTAAGTGTGTGCTCGCAAATTTGATCGGCAAGATTCTCGATGCGCCGTCCGATCAAGCCGCTTACACGACCCGGCGGTCTTAGTCGTGTGTGGACCAAATTCATTGAATTGGACATCCCCCAGGGTAAAATATCGCACTAGATTAGTCTTACTTAAACTTCTGTTTCAAGTGGATTTGCCCAGCATTTCCCATCAAGTTTAAAACGGGCACCCATTTTTACCGCATTATAATTTGGCGGCCTCAACTCCCTTTAGTTATTTCCGGCAATGAAGTTTCCAAAACAGCTTTAGCCGCATTCCCTAACGGTGAAACTTTCATTTGAGCACGTTTGGCAGACCATACTGTTTCCGGGCGGCACTGCAGAATAATTACATTGTTTCCCGCCGGCGAATCTTGATCGATAGCAAACTCTATATCAAGTGATACGCCATGTTCCCGTTCCATGGCTTTGCCGATTTTTGCGAGTTCCAGGACTTCTTCATCATCCAAACAAAATTGTTCTCTCCGAGCTTCGTCTACCGGTGTCGGTTGCTTCTTCAGAGGCCGCTTCTTCATTTGGTGACGGAATCCCCAAAGAACTGGCAAGTTTCCTTGCGCTCAACTTGTCACCCAAAATTTCGAGCTGTTCGGGTTTAGGCCCAATAAAGACAAGGCTATTTTCTGCGCAAAGCCTGGCAAACTGCGACTGCTCTGACAAAAATCCGTACCCGGGATGAATAGCATCGCAACCACTTGCCTCAGCCGCATGCACAACGGCCTCTTGATTAAGATAGCTGTCTGATGAGCGCGCCTCACCTAGAACAAGAACTTTAGTTGCTCTCTTTGCGGCGAGCGTATCAACATCAGCAATGGAGACACCCAATACGGTGTCAAAACCCATTCGCTCGCACGCCTCGATAATGCGCACAGCGATTTCGCCGCGATTATTTACAAATATACGACGGCGCCTCATTGCGGAGACTTCTTGCGAATTGTGAACAGATCCTGCCCATGTTCGATGAGGTCGCCATCTTTGGCGTGAATGGCCACGACCACGCCATCACAGTCAGCCACAACGGAGTTCATGAGCTTCATGACTTCTAGGATACATAAGACAGTATCTTCCTCGACCTCATCCCCCACCCGAACAAAGGGCGGCTCTCCCGGCTTAGGAGATTGATAGAACGTGCTTAAAAGGGGAGACTTAACGACAAAAGTCTCAGCATCATCTGAAACAATTGTCTCACTTGGATGGCTAGTGGTTGCTTGATCTGAGGACCCTGAGAGGTTGCCGCTAGGCCCATCTTCATTTTCGGATTTACTATTAGAGGATTCTACCGGGCTTCTGCGATCTGATTCGTCACCAAATTTCTTCTCATTTGTAGGACTATTGTCGAACCCGCTAAGACCTTCATTCTCTTCGCCGAAACCCCCACGGCGAACCAAGATGTTCACATCGCCACTAGCGTAACGGAACTCTGAAAATTCCGCTTCCTTGAGCAACCGCACAACAGCCGCCAAGTCCTCTAAATCGATATCCAATTTCCACTCCTGAACAACGCCGTCTAGATTTCTCTATCCGCCCATCAATAACTTTACCTTTGTAAAGGCTGTGAGAGGGAAGGATCACCTATCTAAAGATAGCGGTGACAGATGGTAGATTTTGCCCAATGTTTGGCAAATGTTTGAACACGAATATTCATGATTGATAGAATGAATCGGAAGCGGTCTCACCGGAAAGTCCGAATGTGGTTTGACTCAGAAGTTTTAGTAAGGATTATTTATTGGCCTCTGTTACTCTGAAAGCGGACCCTGGTTCTGACAACATACGTGGCTCCTTGGATTCGAAGCCAAATCTCTATTGATACCAACTTTACCATTGCAAGATAATTGACGATGAGTTTCTTAAACCGCGTAGCCACGCGACGGAATTGCTTGATCCTGTAGAGGAACCGTTCGACGTGATTGCGCTCCTTATAAAGAGCCTATGAAAATCAATGATGATGTTTTCGATTGGATTTGTCGGGAATATTCGGCACTGCACCCTGGACTTCAATCCTGTTTCTTATCCAATCCGCATAGCAGACCTTGTCGCGGAGCACGGCACTCTCATCGGTAAAGCCAAGGCGAATTTGATCCAATTCGGCACTGACACGAATTTGACACACGGCAGGAAGAAAAAGTTAAAAATTGAATAATTTCAATATGATAAAAAAAATCACTCGCGCCCTTGGTAAGGGCGAGGTCGAGTGTTCAATTCACTCCGGCGGCACCATTTTCTCTAATGAATTATTTATCCTGAAATACCGGATCTTTGCCGGAGCGTTATGGCCGGAAAACGATTTCCTTTTTAGCTCTGGTTCCATTCCTCCGGGTCGGCATCAGGACTTTCCGGATCGTAATACCACCGGAGCCCCAATTCCTCCTCGCTGAGGACGTTGGTTTTAAAGCTCCGCCAAGCCTGAATCTCGAAATAGTCGAGCGACCCGCCGTGAGCCCACAACCGATGAGGGACACCCGGCGGGAAATAGACGAGCGTACCGGGTTCGATTTCCTGAGAGGTATCGCCGACTTCGACCCGACCACGGCCTTTGAACGTCATGTAGCAGTGATCAGCCCCGTCCGGATTGGCGTCCGTGGCGACATGTTGATGATAGGGCGATGAGCCGCCTTCCTTGTAGTGCATCTCGCCCGCCTGAATGGCGTTGGTCGGCGTGAGCCGGCTGCCGTCGAGCAATCTGACGGCTGATTCGGCGCAAAAACGGCGGATGCGGCCACCGCTGGCGTCACTAAGCCTGCGGAGAGTATCCCGGTTAAAGAAATATCCCGGCCCGCCAGGCAATCCGTCTTCGACGGCGGCGGGAGGCTTGGGCGTGATCATGTGGAGTAGCTCCAGATCGGCACCGGCTGCTTCGAATCCCGCCGAATCCCCAGGAACCAGCAAAGCCCCGGCGCCTTCTACGGCGGGGTGCGTCTTGCCATTGTAACTGATGAGGCTGCCGCTCGACTCTTGCATAACGTATAGGAGCTGGTAGTCGTCGGCTTGAATTTCATACCGCCGGCCCGCTGATACGGTTCGTCGGTAAACGATCAAATTCTTGGAACCACACAGGCTTTCGCCGCATAAGGTCCTTTCAAAGCCCGAGTCGACCGCCTTGGCCTCGGCTGTATTGGAATTGATGATCGAAACGTCTTCAATTGTCGGCATGTCTTCCTCCCGTATCTAACTTATTGAACCAGTATTTACTCCGCAAGGCCACCTCATTAGGTCCATTTCTTGACTCGACTCAAAGCCGCAAACCCAACGAACTGCCGTGCAACGCCTGGTTCGATATCAATATTTTCTGCAACGGTATCGTTCCTCATTGTTGCATGGATGCAACGGGAAAATTTGCAATTGGCGACGCCAGAGAATCTTCCGTGCTGGAAATATACAATAGTGAAGAATTCCGGTTTTTGCGTGAAAACTTGAGTACCAGAGAAAGCGCATTTCCCTGCAATAGCTGTTCGCTTTTGCAATAAGCAGCCGGCCGCATTTATTTGGTAACCAACAGAGGCCGGAAATTATTTCGTTGCTTCTTTTTCCATGGAGGCGTTGACCAGTGATCTAACCGCTTCGATGACGCGGTCGAGGAAGGCCAGATCTTTGCGGCGTTGTTCTTCACGGCGCATATTTTGCTCTTCGGTTTGGCGTTTTTTCTCAGCCAACCGCTCCTCGTAGGTTTGTTTCGGCACTTCGATGGCGTTGGCGCTCGACGTGCAAACCAATTGTTCCCCGTCCAGCAGACATACCGAAATTTCACCGGTCCGCGTATTCAAACGCCATAGACGGTTCTCGGTGGCCTTAACGATCTGGTAGGTCCCTTTTTCCTTTTTGGAATCTGCGGCAACTGGATTTGCGGTCGTCACGATCAAAACGGCGATTAAACTGAGAAATATAGCTTTCATGGGTATTCGCCCTTTATCGGTTGAAACAACGTATTGACCGTTAAGTTATGTCGGGCAGACCGGTAAACAAGGAATCTGACCGATTTGCCCCAAAATTACCTTATTTCAACGTCGACAGTACTTCTAGGAATCGGTCGTTTTGCTCCGGCTGTCCGGTCGTAACGCGCAGGGAGCCGTCATTCGCCACGCCTTTCGAGCTTTTGACGAAAATACCGGTTTCGCGAAGGCGGCTTTGGATATCAACGGCCATTTCCATTGCATCGTAGTTTATGCAGCTAAAGTTGCCGCCAGATTTGAACAACTGATGACCGTTGTCTGACAAGACCTTTTCCGTACGCGCTTTCTCGGATTTAATCGCCGCCAGGCAAGAATCCTTGTGATCTTGATCCCGCCACGCCGCCAGGGCGGCTTTCTGAGCCAATAAACCGACATTAAACACCGTGTCGGCGCTGGCGATCCGTCCGGCGAAATCGGCGGAGTAGCAAATACCGTATCCAATTCGCATGGCGGCCAGGCCGTAGGCTTTGGAAAAGGTCCGAAGCACTATATAGGGCTTGCCCGCCGCCTCCAAAATGGCGCGGTTGTCGGGAAAATCGTCATAACATTCACCGAATTCGGCATAGGCCTCATCAACGACAAAAAGAGAGTCGGATGGCGCCGCCTGGGCGATGGCCGTCAGTTCGTCCGCCGTAAAGTAAGTACCGGTCGGATTGTTGGGCGTACAAAGATAAATGAGCCGGGGAGCTTTCTTCACGGCGTCACAAAAATTATCGACGCTGAAAGTCAGGTCTTCGTCAAAAGGTACGCGGATTATTTCTCCGCCGGCGACCTTGGTCAGAATCTCCACAATGGGGAAACTCGGCTGCAGGGTGACGACCTTGTCACCCGGTCGTACACAGAGGTCGATAATCGTACTTAGAATAGCCTCCGAGCCATTGCTGAAAAGCAACCGCCCGCCGTCGAAACCCAAATCGGCACTCAGTTCCTGCCGCAAAATCGTGTTGGTGTTATCGGGATAAAGATTGATTTCCGTCACCGCCTCTTGGATGGCCGCAATTGCATCCGGACTTGGACCGTAGAGGTTTTCGTTACTGCCCAGGCGGAGAATTTCGATATCCGGATTCAGACGGGCGACTTCATCATACTTAATGCCCGTTATATAAGGCGGCAGGGATGCTATTTCCGGCCTGATGATTTCCATGGGATCAACCTGAGTTGTATCCGTCATTTTACTCCCTCCACTAGTTAATCCGCGGCGTTGCGGTCGAGTGATTTTTCTATCAGTTCGCTCAGCGTAAAGGCCGGTGAAATGGCTTCCTCTGAAACAACGAGCTCGATGAGACTGGGGCCCGGCGCCTTGACCGCCGCTTCAAAGGCGGTTTCGAAATCAGCTGTTTCGGCCACCCTGAAGGCGTTAATACCGAAGGCTTCGGCATACGCCACGAAATCGGGGTTCTCAAGATCACAGCCGATGGTGCGATTGGGGAAGGCGCGTTCCTGATGCATGCGGATGGCGCCGTAAATCCCGTTGTTGATGACGATAAAAATCGGATTGGTGTTGTATTTCTTAGCCGTCGCCAGGTCTTGGGCATTCATCAGAAAACAGCCATCGCCGGAAAATGAAACGGCCAGGCGATTCGGATATTGCAGGGATGCCGCAATTGCGGCCGGTACGCTGTAGCCCATAACAGCCCCCAGAGGAGCCAATTGGGTGCCGAATTTTCGATGCTGAAGAAAGCGCAGCACCCAATGAGTATAGTTACCGGCGCCGCAGGATAAAAACGTATCCGCCGGCAATCTTTTGTCGAGCCAATGCAATATCTCACCGATATGAACGTCTCCGGGACAATTGCCGGGCGTCGTGAAATCTTCATAGGATTGGCGCAGTCGTTCGGTATCGGATTTCCGTTCTACTTTTACCTCAACCTTCCGATCATCGATCAGTGCCGCGAACTCAGCGATACCGGAATTAATGCCCAGATCGGGCTGATAAATGCGGCCGAGTTCCTCCTGATCGGGATGCACATGCACCAGTCTCTGTTTCATTTTCGGGTTGGTAAATTTAGTAAACCCCTCGGTCACGATCTCGCTCAACTCTACACCGAGCATAATCAGAAGATCGGACTCATCGACCCTTTTGGACACGGCCGGATTTGACCCGACTCCCAATACACCAATGTAATTGGGATGATCGTTGTCGATCCTGTCTTGGCATCGAAAACTCGCCGATACGGGAATGTCATTGCGTTCAGCGAAATTAGCAATTTGAACACATGCCTCGGCAGTCCAGGTGGAAGACCCCAGAACGATCAGGGGAGACGTCGCCTCGGAAACCATCTCTTCAAATTTTTCGATCTGTCCGGACGACGCGCAGGGCACGATTGGCTCTTGCGGAGCAGCTTCACCGGCTTCGATCATTTCCCGCTGTACGTTTTCGGGCAGGCTGATAACGACCGGGCCCGGCCGGCCCGATGTGGCTGTTTTTATAGCGCGGGAAAGAAGTTCCGGCAGGCGTTCGGCTGAATCGATTTGCACCGACCACTTAGCGAGAGGTTTAAACATGGCCGGGATATCGACTTCCTGAAACGCCTCTCTGTTCGATGACGGTACCGCTACCTGGCCGACGAACAGGAGCATGGGGACGGAATCCTTGGCGGCAACGTGAACGCCAATACTGGCGTTGGTGGCGCCCGGACCGCGGGTCACGAAACAAACGCCAGGTTTTCCGGTCATGCGGCCGTAGGCGGCCGCCATAAAGGCGGCCCCGCCTTCCTGACGGCAATTGATGAAACTAATTTCATTGCGTCTTTCATAAAAAGCGTCCAAGGCGCCGAGGAAACTTTCACCGGGCACTGAAAAAACTTTGTCCACGCCATTGCTGATCAAATGGTCGACGATTACTTGGCCACCTGTGCCTGCCATTCTAATTACTCCCTTTCCGCCATCCAATATTACCGGCGCGTTCGATATGTATTATGTTTAAGACGCGATAGGAAACCCATCAAAGTCGAAACTTCGTCGGGCGAAAAATCTTCCAGGATGAAGTCGATATCTTGCACCGCTGCCGGACAGGCCTCGTCAAATTTTTTCAGGCCTTTCTCCGTCAAATATACCAGGACGTTTCGCTGATCCCGATTTTCACGGCGCCGCTCCACCAAACCATCCTTTTCGAGCGTGGCAACGGCGCGGCTGAGATTTGTCCGATCGGTATAGCTCCGTTCCGCCAGGGCGTTAATATTTTGCCCGTCAAATTCCTGCAGATTAGCCAACACACGCCATTGAACCGGCGTTATATCGAAGTCTCGCAGCACCTCTTTTAGCGAAGTGTAATTTCGTACATAGATCGCACGAATGAGGGTCGTCGGATAGTTTTCAGAAATATATTTCTTATTCTTCCTCGAATTTACTTTTTTCATTTCGAAGGCCTCGAAGATTTTTTTAATCGTCACCTGTTGAGACTGACCATTCCAACAATACAATAATTATGTTGCAATGATACATATTTGCCATACAATTTACATTGTGGCAAATTTAATAGTGGTTAGGATATTTGCTCTAATACACCGATAATAAATTTACAGGTACATTTGGGAGGTATTTTATGCGTTACGATTTAAAACTGAGGACAGCCGCCAGCACGGTTGGCGTTCTCGCTGCATCAATTTTGGTTTCCCTAGGTCTTACAACTGCCGCCAAGGCGGACCGTCTTGCCGATGTTAAGAAAGCCGGCATCCTGCATTGCGGTGTGGTCCCGGGTGTGCCCGGATATGCGTTTCCTAACAAGCAAGGCAAGATGGTTGGGTTTGACGTCGATCTTTGCCGCGCAATCGCCGCCGCAGTTTTAGGCGACGCGAATAAAATAAAAACCACGAAAATGAAACTGCCGGTGGCCTTCAACGCCATGAAGGCAGGCACCGTCGATGTGGTGACCCACCGTTTCACCTGGACATTCGGCCGCGACGTTGGGCAGGGATTGGATTTCACCCGGGTCATGGTCTATGACGGGCAGGGCTTCATGGTGCGCAAAAAGCTAGGGGTCAAAAGCGTCAAGGAATTGAGTGGCGCCACCTTGTGCCTGTCGGCCGGTTCCACCACCCAGGCCAACGCGGCAGATTATTTCCGTACGCACAGCATGACTTTCAAGCAAGTAACTTTCGGCAGCATGGGAGAGGCGCAAAAAGCCTATGACTCCGGCCGCTGCGACGTTTACTCTACGGATAAATACGGTCTGGGTGCCCGGCGCCTGTCGATGACCAATCCTGACGAACATATGATCCTTCCGGAAACCATCTCCAATGAACCTATTTCCCCGATGGTCGGTCACGGTGATCAGGTCTGGAAAGACATCGTCGTCTGGACACTCAACGCTTTGATTGCCGCCGAGGAATACGGAATTACTCAGAAAAACGTCGCTGATATGAAGGCCAATTCGAAGAATCCGTTCATTCAACGAATTTTGGGCAAGAGCGGCAAGTTCGGCAACAAGATCGGGTTAGGCGCTGATTGGGCTTATAATGCCATCAAGGCGGTCGGCAATTATGGTGAGATTTGGGACAACAATCTCGGTAAGGGCGGCCTTGGCATGAAGCGTGGCAAAAATGAGCTCTATACCAATGGCGGATTGATGATCGCACCGCCCTTCAGGTAAGCCAAGACCGCGTATCATAACTGAACGACCCCGGAGTTCGACAGGCTCCGGGGCACTTGGTGACAATGGAAACGTTTATTGGTTTATGGCGCCGGGATGCCGTCCGTTCCAATCTCTATCAATGGGGACTGGTGGCAGCAATTGTGCTGGCCGTACTATGGCTGGCCGATACCGCCAATACCAATCTGGCCAAGCTCGGCATAAAAACAGGGTTCGGTTTTCTGAGCGATGAGGCCGGTTTTCAAATCAGCCCGGCGCTTTTTCCCTATACCGCAGAGTCCACCTACGGCGACGCCATAATCGTCGCCTTGGCCAATACCATTGTCTTGTCGATGATCGCCGTGGTCCTGGCGACCATCCTGGGGTTTTTCATCGCCATCTCCCGGCTGTCGTCGAATTGGCTGTTGCGAAATTTCGCCACTGCCTATGTGGAGATGTTCCGTAACATTCCGTTGCTCTTGCAATTGTTCTTCTGGTATTTCGCAGCATTAAAACTGCTGCCGGGAAAACGCAATTCTATCAATCTATTTGACCTCGCCTATCTGAATATCGAAGGCTTCGTGATCCCAATACCGATATTCGAAGTGGGCGCCGGCGCCATCGGGTGGGCTGCAATAGCAGCGCTGATCGCCGCCGTTGTCATCCGGTATTGGGCCAAGCGACGCCAGACTTTGACCGGCAAGCCCTTTCCCTGGTTGGTGGTCGGTATTTGCCTGATCATTGGGCTGCCTTGGTTGGCCGCCGCCGTCCAGGGATTTCCTGTATCTTGGGACATTCCGAAGTTCGGTCGATTCAACTTCGAGGGTGGAGCGGCCCTGCAGCCCGAATTCACCGCTATGTTGTTCGGCCTGACTCTTTATAACGGTGCTTTTGTCGGCGAAATTATCCGTGCCGGCATTCAGTCGGTTCACAAAGGGCAACGCGAGGCCGCCAATTCAATCGGTTTCAGTCAACTCCAAATATATTCTGAAATAATGGTTCCCCAGGCCATGCGCTTGATTATTCCGCCTTTGACCAATCAGTACTTGAACCTGGCTAAATCGACCGCCCTGGCGGCGGCTATCGGCTACCCCGATTTATTCTGGGCCATTGATGGAGCGATTTCGGCGCAAACGGGCCAGGTGCTGGAACTGCAGATGATCACTTTGACTTGTTACCTGGGGATCAGCCTGTTCATCGCCGCCCTCATGGCTGTGTATAACCAGGTCACCCGAATTCCGGAGCGTTAGAACCGTGAAACCGGTACAGAATCCCATTCGCCCCCAAAGACCGGCGCCACTTCAATCCGCCGGCGTAATCGGCTGGTTGCGAGCCAACCTGTTTTCCAGTTGGTTCAACACCTTGCTGACCCTGGTGCTGGCCTGGGCTGCATACGAAATCCTTTCTTTTGTCATTAGTTGGGGTTTCATCAATGCCGTTTGGTTCGGCGATTCCGCCAAAGCCTGTCCCAACGGCAACGGCGCCTGCTGGGCCTTCGTTACCGACCGGTGGCGGCTGTTCGTTTACGGTTTGTATCCCAATGATCTCTACTGGCGGGTCAACATCGTATACGCCTTGGCGGCCCTGACCATAATTTCCTTCGTCTTCTCTTTCGGCGCCTTCAACAAGCTATTCCGCATTGCGATGGTGATCATCTTTCCAATCGGCGCCTACATTTTCCTGGTGGGAGGCTGGTTCGGTCTCAAACATATTTCGCCCGAAGAGTTCGGTGGTCTGTTGCTGACACTGGTGATCGCCACCACGGCCATTTTCGGATCAATTCCGCTGGGCCTGATACTTGCGCTCGGACGCACGTCGGAACTGCCCGTGGTCAGCCGTGTCTGCACTTATTTTATAGAGTTTTGGCGCGGCGTGCCGCATATCGTGGTCATCGTCATGTTTGTCGCCTTGTTACCGATTTTCGTTCCCGACGGCAACAAGATAGATATCGTGGTTCGCGCCTTTATCGCCTTTGCGGCCTTCAACTCGGCCTATATGGCGGAAGTGTTCAGAGGTGGTCTGCAATCGATTCCCAACGGACAATTCGAGGCGTCCAAGTCTATTGGCCTGAGCTACTGGAAGATGATGGGTTACATCATCCTGCCCCAGGCAATTCGCAACGCGGTACCGGCGCTGGTCAACACTTGCATCAGCATTTTCAAGGAAACCACCATTGTCCTGCTGATCGGATTCAGCGATCTTCTGGGTATCATTCAGCTGTCTCTGGAGGATCCGAAATGGCTGGGCCCACCCCATATTTTCAGTTCGGCCTATACCTTTGCGGCATTGATTTATTTTGTTTTTACTTTTGGCATGTCCAAATATTCCGTCCGCCTGGAAAATAAATCAAATGTGGAACATTAATTTTGAACGAGAAGTATAACCATGACCGGTGACACTCCGATTATCTCCTTCGCCAAAGTCAACAAATGGTTTGGTGATTTTCACGTCCTTCGTGACATTGATCTCGAGGTTGCCACCCGAGAACGGATCGTCGTATGCGGACCATCGGGATCGGGGAAATCGACCATGATCCGCTGTATTAACCGGTTGGAGGAACACCAGGAGGGCACCATCATCGTCGATGGGATCGAGTTAAACGACGATCTCAAACACATCGATAAAATCCGCTCCGAGGTAGGCATGGTTTTTCAATCGTTCAACCTGTTCCCGCATATGTCAGTGCTGGACAACCTCGTGATCGGTCAGCATCTGGTTCGGCGCATCCCCAAGAAACAGGCCGAGGAAGTGGCCATGACCTACCTGGACCGGGTCAAGATCGCCGATCAAGCGGACAAGTATCCGGGTCAGTTGTCCGGCGGTCAGCAGCAACGGGTTGCAATTGCGCGCTCACTCTGTATGAAACCCAGGATAATGCTGTTTGATGAGGTGACTTCGGCGCTTGATCCTGAAATGGTCAAGGAAGTTCTGGACGTCATGGTGGATTTGGCCAAGGAAGGTATGACCATGCTCGTCGTGACCCATGAAATGGGTTTTGCCAGAACCGTGGCCGACCGGGTTATTTTTATGGATGAAGGTCAAATCGTCGAAGAAAATTCGCCGGATGCCTTCTTCGACAATCCGGCATCAGACCGTGCCAAGACCTTTATTGGTCAGGTTCTCCATCACTTGTAGTGGTGGCCTAAAAAAACATGGATAAGATGATGAGTTCGGAAATCGATAATGAAATAGCGGCCAACCAGCATATCAGGCCGAATCTGCAAAACATCCCCTTCTGGAATCCAACTCAGATTCTGGACCATGAACGGGATATGCACGTTCACCGCATGGACCTGAATGAGTGCCCCTATCCGCCGGCGCCCGGTGTTATCGAAGCCATGAACAAGATTGGGCATACGTTGAACCGTTATCCCGACGGTACCTGCCCCGAACTGACGCCGATTATCTCAGAGCGCACCGGCGTCCCTGAGGAACAGATTTGCTGGGGCGGCGGCAGCACGCAGCTTCTAACCAGCATCGCCGAGATTGCCGTTTCCCCGGGCCAGAACATTGTGGCCCCGCATTTGGTCTGGAAACGATTTCAAGGCGTCTACAAAATCGTCGACGCCGACGTCACGGTTGCTGCCAACAAACCGGACGGCGGCATCGATCCGCAGGCATTGACGGACGCCATCGGCAACAATACGCGGCTGGTCATCTGCGTTACGCCGAACAATCCCACGGGCATGATGATGAGCGAGGAAGAAGTCCGGTACGTAGTTGAGAACACGCCGGAGAACGTGTTCCTGTTCATGGATGAAGCTTATTTCGAGTTCGCCATGCACGCGGGCGGACCCGACGTTCTGGACATATTGAAAGACCGCAAAGGACCCTGGGTGGTCAGCCGGACATTCTCCAAGGCTTATGGATTGGCCGGATTGAGGCTGGGTTATGCATTGTGCAGTTCGCAGGAGACTGTTGACGCCATCCGACTGGTCAGCAGCACGTTCAATCTTAATGGTTTCGCCGAAACGGCAGCCATCGCCGCTTTAAACGAACCCGAATACACCCAGTTTATTTTGGACAGCTGCGCGACCGAACGCCAGAGGATAATCGAAGGCTTCCGGGCCCTTGGCTTCAACCCAATGGAATCAGTCACGAATTTTGTGTCGGCGGATATCGGCAAACCGGGCACAGATGTGGTAAAAAAGATGCGTGAACGCGGCATCAGAATTTCAACCCTGGGCGAAAGCGAATTTGATAATTATATACGGGTGTCGATGGGCGTCCCGGAAGATACCGACGCTTTCCTCACCGCGTTGGACGAAATTTTGGGTCAAACGTAGCTGTTCCCGTATCACCAGTTAGATAAAATCTACAGATTGGAAAGAAGATGTCTGATTTGGAAGCCTACCGGAAATCTATAGAATTATTGGTGAAGGACCTTGATGACGCCTTCAACGGGGAAGACCTGGACGGCGTCATGGCCATATTCGACGAGGACTCCTTTTACGACGAATTTTACGGTGTCCGCCATGTGGGAAAAGACGCCATCCGCAAGGCCTTCGAACCGCAATTCCGGGGCGATTTTGGACGTTTGGTTTTTCACAAGGAAGATTTGTTCATCGAAGCGACCGGTCCCGGTACAGGCAAGGTCATGTTCAGCTGGCTGCTGACCATGGAAGAGGAGTCACGCGCCGGCGGCTGGCGGGGCTTGGACGTGCTCCGCTTTGAAAACGGCAAATTGAAAGAAAAGCATACCTACGCCAAATCTCGCTCACCTCTGGTGGAAAAGAAGTCTGATTCCGAACGCGTTCGAAAGGCCATCGACGAAGGTATTCTTGAGAGTATTTAGCATCTCAGCTTTGATGAGCGACCGTTGTTGGCTCATTTGTGAAATTGCGGATTAGAAATTTCCAAATACAAACAAGTTCGGTGAATTAAATGAAACTTCATATCGGCGGCGAAGAAGCCCATCCGGACTGGAAAATTTTTAACGTTCAAGATGGTCCGGATGTGGATTTTGTCGGCAATTGCACCGATCTTTCCCAATTCGAAGACAATAGTCTGGACGCCATCTACGCTTCCCACGTGTTCGAACATTTGGACTACATATCTCAGATTGTCGACACCTTGTCGCAATGTTGTCGCATCTTGAAACCGGAAGGCGATCTAATGGTCAGCGTGCCGAATCTCGGTGTCCTTTGTCAGATGTTTGTCGCCGAAGGATTATCGACCGAACAGCGGTTTAAGTTAATGCGCATGATATTCGGCGGCCAGACCGACCCCTACGATTTCCACAAGATTGGCCTAATTGAAGAATTCCTGGCCGAATATTTGTCGGCGGCCGGATTCAAATCCTGGAAGCGTGTGGAAGAATTTTCAATTTTTGACGATGCCAGCAGTATGCGCATCGGCGGTCATTTAATCAGCTTGAACATGATCGCTACGAAATAAATTTTGGATTCACTACGTTGGCTCGCGTTGTCCGCGGTAGCACCTTAAATTAATTTGCTCGCGACGCTTTAAAAACGATCCTTTCGACCTCACCTATTATATATACGCGCAAAATTGGGAAATAAGCCCATCCGCGTCAAATAGACTCTTGAGAAGTGCCGATGAAAAAAATATTGGTTGTTGAGGACGACGAAGTCATGCGGGACTTGGTGTGCAAGTTCCTCGAAAGAGCCGGATACGAGACGATAAAGGCTTCCGACGGCCTTATCGCCATCAACATTATAGAGAATGCAGAGATTGATCTACTTTTGACCGATATATTCATGCCCAATATTGAAGGCATGGAATTGATCCGCCGGGTTAAAGACGCCGATTATTCCTTTCCCATCGTGGTCATGTCGGGTGATCGGAAATTGAGCGATCATTACTTGAAGATGTCGGAAAAATTAGGCGCCGACCGGATCGTTTCAAAACCGATCGATTACGACACTCTGATAAAAACTATCGGTGATTTGATTGATTGAATTGGCGCCGGCGGACACGCTCCAAACCGCACGAAACATACGGAAATTTCCCACATTCTCTCGTAAGCTTTGCCCTGGCTATGGTGATCATGCTAAGCAAGTGACGTCTCGTTTCGATGTAGCTTGCCGCTTCATTTGATCGATACGAAACTAATTTAAAGAAATTTGGTCCGGTGAGGATGCCGAGTAAAAATATATTCATTCAAAACTAAACATTTGAATGACGGTAATCCTTCCTCTAAATTACCCGCCGAAAAATAAGGAAATACAATTATGGCTGACATTCTGCCGCAGCAACGGCTTCTATTGGAGCTACTGATTATGTCCGGGGATATCGCGATCTCCGATGGTGAAGATTATGTCATTCTAAAGAGAACGCTGGAAGAATGTATCGCAGAGGGTTGGGTGACACTCAACCATTTCGGCGCCGGTTTCGATAAGGCGGCGATTACCAAAAAAGGGCGTGTGGCGGCCGACTATAAGTCGGCCTAGTTTCCGAATGAATTCAGCAAGCGTTCAAATAATGGATGCTGAATAGGTTTCCATCATCCGTCCAGGCACGAACCGCCTTGAACCCACAGCCTTCCGCCAGGCTAGTAAATTCCGATACACTGTATTTGTAGGAATTCTCCGTGTGAATGGTTTCACCGGCAACGAAGGAGAATTCCGTCCCATCGATTTTAACCACCTGATCAAATTTATTCACCAAATGCATTTCTATCCGGCTTTTTTCTTCATGGTAAAATGCCTGGTGATCGAACGACGTCAGGTCTATTGATGCGCCGAGCTCGTTGTTCATACGCCGCAGCAGGTTCAAATTGAAATCGGCCGTATGCCCGTCGGCGTCATTGTAAGCCCGATTTAGTATGCCCGCGTCTTTTTTCAAATCGACGCCGATCAAAAGGCTGCCGTCTTCGCCTATCAACTGCCTGACCCGGGTTAAAAACTGCTGGGCTTCTTCGGGCGTTTGATTGCCTATGGTGGAGCCCGGAAAATAGGCCAGCCGACGCCCACCGGTTTGATCCGCTTCCTCGGGCCAATCCAGCGTTGTTGAAAAATCGGCGCATATGGCGCCGACCCGCAGATTCGGGTAGTCGTCGGCAATCTCCCCGACCGTATTGATCAGATGGTCCTTGGATATATCGATGGCGAGATACTCCGCCGGATCGATCAAAGCTTCCAACAGCGCCCTGATTTTCAGACTGGAACCGCAGCCATATTCAACAACCACTGCGGCAGGCCCCGCCAGTTCTCCCAATTCCGTCCCGATTTTCTTCATCAGGGCAATCTCGGTACGGGTCACGTAATATTCCGGCGTGGCGCAAATCCTGTCGAACACCTGCGATCCATAGGCATCGTAAAAGAATTTTGGCGGCAGAAATTTTTGCGCGCAGGAAAAACCCTCAATCACGGCCGATAGAAAATCCTCCACTTCCGGCTGAAGATCGACAAAGTATGCGATTTTTCCCACACGTTCCCCGGATTTATTTTCTCGTTAACTGCCTCTTCGGGCGAAATAAATGCCCGCCAGGATTATAACGCCGCCCGCCAATTGTGAAAGGTCCAGACTTTCTCCGAACAAATACCAGGCAATCAAAGCCGCCAGTGCCGGTTGCAACAAAAGTCCCACGGAACCGAAAGCCGCCGGCAAATGAGCCAGAGCGTAAGCGATCATGCTTTGCCCGCCGGCATGGGAAATCAGCGCCAACCCGGCGAGCACCAGCCAGCCGAAAGCGGTCCCAGCGATGAAGCTCTCCCCCGAAATCACCGTGATCGGCACCAATGCAACACAGGTCACAACTCCGCTCCAGGTCATAACGGTGGCGGTCGAAAATTCCGCCCGCAACCGTCCGACGGCCATGATGTAGGCGGCGTAAAATACGGCGGTCCCGACGCCCAGAGCGTCACCCAGAAGATGGCGGGTGCTGACGGCAAAACTGCCCCCCAGCAAGATCACGACGCCGCCAATGGCGCAGAACATGCCGAATAAAAAGGTCCGGGAGAACCGTTCCCCGAACAGAAAATATCCGCCCAAGGTCACAAACACCGGCGCAAAATTAGCCAGCAGCGTCGAGTTGGCGACCGATGTCAGCGTGATCGACCAGTGCCACAGCGCGAGGTCGCCGGCAAAAAAGAAGCCCGCCAAAGAAAGCCGCCAGTAATCATTGATGGAACTGGGCTGCCGATGAACCGTATCGTGCCTGGCGTCCTGCCGCATCCAGACCCACAGCACGGGCAAGGCGAAGAATAACCGGTAGAACGCCGTGGCGCTGGGGCCGATTTCACTCAGGCGGACGAAGATCGGTGCCAGGGAAATGCTCGCCGCCCCTAACAGCAGGACAAAGACGGCACGCCGGGACAAGGATGTATGATCGGTTAGGTTTGACATGAACGGCGGTTATACGACGTGCCGCTATATACAGCTACCGCGATTTGTATTTTTACTTAAACGTCTTTATCCCGCCCGCAAATTCTCTATATTCCCGGCATGACCGAAAACGATAGCAGAAACAGCCATTCCCTCATCGGCCCGGAGGATCCGGAGCCGTTTGAGCTTCACAATCCGGACGCCATCGCGCCGGTGCTCTTGATCTGTGATCACGCCAGCAAGGCCGTGCCGGAAAAGATGAACAATCTCGGGATTGATGAAGAGTCGTTGAACCTGCATGTGGGTTGGGATATCGGCGCCGCCGATGTAACCCGGCGGCTGTCGAACGAAATGAACGCCATGGCGGTGCTGGCCGGCTATTCGCGACTCTTAATCGATAATAACCGCCAGCCGGGTGATCCCTCAGGTATCCCAGAGGTCAGCGACAGTATCAGTATCCCCGGCAATCAGAAATTGACCGAAGATCAGCAGATAGAGCGGACGGAGCAGTTCTTCTGGCCCTATCACCACGCCATCGCCGACGCCGTTGCCCATTTGTGGCGGACCGGATTACCACCGGCCTTGTTCTCGGTGCACACTTTCACCCCTTCAATGAACGGCGAGGACCGCGCCTGGCATATCGGCGTACTGTGGAACCGCGATCCGCGCATGGCCATGCCGCTGATCCACAAACTGCGCAGCCACGGCGAAGGGTTCCATGTGGGCGACAATCAACCGTATTCGGGCAAGGACATTGCTTTTTCCATGGATATGCATGCCGGCGGCGCCGGCCTGCCCCATTGCGCCGTTGAAATCCGGCAGGATCTGGTGTCCACTCCCAGTGGCGCCGAATATTGGGCCGAAATTCTGGCCGAGGTATTGCGTGATATACTCAGTATCGACGAACTGCATAAGGTGGAGCACTACTGAATGCCTTTTTCCAAGCCGACTCTGACCATCGGAGTTGAAGAGGAATATCTTATTGTCGATCCGGCAACCCGCGATCTTGCCGAACCGCCCGACGAGGCTTTTACCAGATGCGGAGAGCGGCTGAAAAATCTGGTTAAGCCTGAATTTATGAAATCCCAGATTGAGGTGGCGACCAGCGTCTGCGGCTCCATCGGCGAAATCCGGCAGGAACTGATCGAATTGCGCTCGGTTATCGCCGAGATCATGGGCGAATACGGACTGGCGCCCATCGCCGCTTCGACCCACCCCTTCGCCACCTGGGAAACCCAGATTCATACCGATAAGGAACGCTATAATTTCCTGGCCGAGAACATGCAGGCCGTGGCGCGGCGGCTTCTAATCAGCGGCATGCACGTCCATGTCGGCGTGGAAGACGACGAGATGCGCATCGAGATGATGAACCAGGTGGCATATTTCCTGCCCCATCTCCTGGCGTTATCGACCTCCTCGCCGTTTTGGCGGGGTGAACATACGGGATTGAAATCGTACCGGCTGTGCGTGTTCGACGAACTGCCCCGGTCCGGTCTGCCGGAACGGTTTGAATCCTACGGCGAATACCACCGCCATGTGTCGGTGTTGATTGAAGCCGGGCTGATCAAGGACGCCACCATGCTGTGGTGGGATGTGCGGCCCAGCGCCACCTTTCCCACGCTGGAAATGCGCATTACCGATATCTGCACCCGCATCGACGATGCGGTCTGCCTGACGGCAATCTATCTCTGCGTCGTCCGCATGCTCTACCGGCTGCGGCGCAGTAACCGGCGCTGGCGCACTTATACCAATATGCTGATCAACGAGAACCGCTGGCGGGCGCAACGCTACGGTATCGACGAAGGCATGGTCGATTTCGGCAAAGGAGCGTCCGTTCCCTTCGAGGAACTGCTGGAAGAACTTATCGACATCATCCAGGAAGACGCCGAGGCCTTGGACTGCCTGGATGAAGTCCATCATGCGCGTAATATCCTGACCGCCGGCACCAGCGCCCACCGGCAACTGGCCACCTTTGAGAAAACCAAGGAAGCAACGAACGACGAACAGAAAGCCTTCCATGCCGTGGTCGACGAATTGATTGCCGAAACGGTCAACGGGTTTTAAAATCGGCTCCACAAAGGCCCTTGATCGGGCCTCATTTTTTGAAATCCATAATATTTAAGAGGAATTATCATGGTTGAAGTTGGCGGTATATCGAGTGACCGTTTGAAGAGCTTTGTCGAACGGATCGAGCGTTTGGAAGAGGAAAAGGCCGCCATCGCCGCCGACGTCAAAGAGGTTTATTCCGAGGCGAAAAGTACAGGTTTCGACGCCAAGATCATCCGTCAGGTCATCAGCCTGAGAAAAATGGAAGGCGCCGACCGCCGGGAGCAGGAAGAACTCCTCGAACTCTACAAACGCGCCCTCGATATGGAATAGGCTACGGACCTATAAAATCGGCACACGCAATTAATCCAACGTCCCCCGACCGGCGACCACCGGTCATTAGCCAACTTCGACATTTATATCTCCTGTTGACCCAGACCGTCATCGGCAGATATCACGGAATTTTATGGGGTAACAAAACTAACTTCGACAATCGGTGACAATAAGACTAGTCAACTTTTTCTGTACATCAATTCCTCGGAGCTTCTTTTTTATCCATTACCCAACTTGATATCCAACCATGGCAGCAGGTGGCATAACGTTGTGCCAGCGAGCCTTCTAGATGCCGAGGTGGAGATAAAAAGCTTGTCGTATTAAATCAATTTCCCAAGTTCATTGTGCTGTTCAAAATATGCCGTGATTTGATCTTGAAAGTCTTGCGGCCAATGAGGCGGGCGAACTCCCGTTGCGTCGGCAAACGACACTTTTTCATAGCCATCCGATACTCGGCGCATCGCCCAAAATCCGGAGCAACTAGAAACTTCACCAAAATATTCACCAACGGCCAATGTTACACCCGGATGAAATTTCTTACCGCTATTTGAATCCTGAACAAAATCTGATTTTTTGTATTGCTCCGCATACGCCCGATCACATTGCGCCAGCTGCAGTTCCAAATCGTCACCACATACAATGCCGCCCTCTCTCAACAGACGATCACATTCAACAATGTCGTTGAGCACATCGGCGTAATGGTGGCTGCCATCGATATAGATTAAATCGAAACTATTGTCATCGAGGGTCGGTAGTATTTCCCGGCTGGATCCTCTGACCGGTGTTACCTGGACGCTGTCCGGACACAAAGAGGCATTGTGACAAAAAATCTGATAGACCTGTTGATCTCCCATATTTTCGGTCATTGTATCGTTGTAAAGGTTCGCGCCAGATTCTCCCCAAGGGTCGATACACACGATGTGACAGTCACCAACCGATAGCTTCTCGGCGGCATTTGACCATGTAATCAGTGATGACCCGGCATAGGAGCCAATTTCCAGAATACTTACTGGCGCACCCGGTGTGCATACTAAATCCACGGCCGCTGCCATGAAAACCTGCCTTTCCGGCGCGTGGCTTCCCTGTAAAAATCCTTTCGCATGGATATGATAGGAACTGAATAAAATCCGCTTTAATTCGATAATACTTGCAGGGTTACTCTCAAGGCTGATCGAATTATCAAAATGTCTGGCGGATGTTGAGAGTTCGCCCAGTTGAAATAAGGTATAGGCGAGATAAAGATGGAAGTTTGCATTATCGGGGGTTAATTCGATCGCACGTCTAAGATATGCGGCGGCCTGGGTTCGGTTCTTTTCGCTTAAACAACCTAGAGCACGGGTAAACAGAGAATCTGGCGTATCTCTGCATCGCTCGGACAGACTGCGTGATACCTTCTCGGATACGTGATTCAATGATTTCAATCCACCAGGCAAAGTATTTTTCTATGATCAACATGGTATTTCACTATGGTTAATAAAACCAAAAGATGCGTTTTTGCGTCTCTCACCCGGCGCTATACGAATAGCCACGCCGGAAGCCAGCTGGGCAGCACATCCGGCAACCAACTGTCCAGCCAAGAAGGATGCCAAAGCAGATGCAT
>CAZNLR010000004.1:0-11898 GCA_964574215.1 uncultured Rhodospirillaceae bacterium
CATGGATTTGGGCACGTGTGGAGAACTTGGTGGTGTATTGGCGGCGGATATTATCGGCCATTACGGCGCCCGGCCCGAATCGGATTTGAAAGAGGTGATCAAACCCGTAATCGGGTAAACCGCTAATTCTGCGGAACGGAACAAACATGGCGGAAGCTGCTCAAAGAGAAAAACTATCGACAAAAATAGCCGGCCATCGATTTGAGACGTCCTGGTTTTGGCGGGCTTTGCCGGCCGGTATGCGCCGCCGGTGGTGGCTTTTTCGCCTGTTTGATTTAATTGCCCGCCATTGGCCGGTCATCGGTCGTCGGAAAGGTTTGCTGGTGGTCCGCATGGACGGTATCGGCGACATGGTGCTGTTCCGCCGGGCCCTTGACGAATACGCGGAAGTATTCGGCGTGGCCCGCGAGGATATAACCGTGCTCGGCTGCAAAAGCTGGGAATCGATAGCGGACATCGTGTTCGAAGGTTATCGGCTATTTATCATCGACGAGCACGCCTTTGCCCGGCAGCCGTTCTACCGGTTCAAGATCAGCTTGCAGGTACGGCGTCTGGTGCCGACCATTACCATCTGCGATTCCTATTTTCGGCGCGCCATGATGGCCGATAGTCTGGTTTGGCTGGCGGCGGCGCCCAAAACCATCGTGTCCCTGCCCTTCATCAACGAGCCGACCCGGGCGGAGTTCACCTACTATATGAGCCAGGTTGACGGCATCATCGATACCGGTCCCTATCCCAGCCACGAAATCAACCGCCATTACGACTTTTTGTCCGATTATGCAGGCCGCCAGATAATGCCCGAACCGCCGGAGATCAAATGGCGGGACGAACCACCATCCGTTGCGGACGGCAAACCCTATGTGGTGTTGAACCCCGGCAGCAACGAATATGGCCGCCGCTGGCCGTTCGCCAATTACCTGGAGGTCGCCGAGCGGGCCTTGGCGGAAGATCTCCGCGTGGTTCTGGTCGGCGGACCGGGCGAACACGCCGGCGATCACCGGGAAAAATTCGGCAATCATCCGGATGTAATCGATCTTGCCGGTAAGACCGGTCTGCCGGAACTGCTGGATATACTCAAACACGCCGCTTGTGTCTTCAGCAACGATACCGGCCCGGCTCATTTGTCCATTGCCCTCGGCGCCCCGACCGTTGTCGTCGTGGGTGGCGGCCATTTCGGAAGTTTCGTGCCATATCCCGAAAAAGTCCGGCCCGCCAACGCCCGGTTCGTGTTTGAGGAAATGCCGTGCTATCACTGTTTCTGGCGTTGCCACAAACGCGAATCGAAATTCCAAGTTTTTCCCTGTGTCAGCGCGGTCGGGGTGGACCGGGTGTGGAAAGAGGCGGGAACGTTGTTGGAGGTGAACTTGTAATGAGCGATTTCTACGAAAATTATGACAAGTTCAAAACCTATTCGACTCCCGAGTTACAGGAAAAACACATCCGGCAATTTGATCGGGAGTTCTGGAATCCCGGGAATTGTACGCCAGATCACTCAGTGCTGGAAATTGGTTGCGGCACGGGCCAGTTCCTTCTCTATTTGCATAAAAAAGGGGTTAATAGTTTTGTCGGTATCGATGCGAACAAGAAACTGGCCAGCTATATACCCAAACAAGTTACAGATAATTTTAAACATGTCGATGTGGAGGAGTTTCTAAACTCTAGTGAGAACGGGCAGTCTTTTGATCGAATTATTATGTTCGATGTTCTCGAACATTTCACTGCTGAAGAAGGATCAAATTTGTTGATTCGCCTAAAAAAAAGTCTCCGCCCCAACGGTCTCATTTTCCTTCGGTTACCCAATTTGTCATCACCGTGGGGAGGCAACTATCAGTTCGGCGACTTAACCCACAAAGCTGCTTATACGCCGTCAAGTATTCGCCAACTCGCCCTAAGCAGCGGCTATGATTGTCTCAAATGCTTTGGTCAGGTTACCGGCAGCAAGAAGCGTCGGATATTGGACAAGTTTTATCATAAACTGCTCTCGGCCATATTGATGACGCCACCAGATATTTGGTCGGCCAACTTTCTGGCCATACTGCGTCCTTTAGAAACCGATATTTGAAAACTAGAAATTAAATACAAACGGGCGTTAACAGCTTATTTGTTCCGAATCTGTTTCGTAAGATTTTTTAAATACTGACCGTAGGAACTATCTGCATAATTATTTGCCAATTTCTGAAATTGTTCGAAATTGATAAAATTCATCCGGTAAGCAACTTCTTCAATGCAGGCTATTTTCTGCCCCTGGCGCTGCTCCAGCGTACTTATGTACTGCGCGGCGAGAAGAAGTGATTCATGGGTACCGCTATCGAGCCAAGCGTAGCCGCGGCCTAACCACTCCACATTTACCGCCTCCCTTTCGAGGTAGTCTTTGATAATGTCCGTTATTTCCAACTCCCCTCTGGCCGACGGGCGTACTTTAGATGCGATATCAACAACGTTGTTGTCGAAAAAATACAATCCGGTTACCGCCCAGTTGGAAGGAGGATCAGTTGGTTTTTCGATAATATTCCTGATTTTGCCGCTATCATCCATGGCAATGACACCGTATCTATGGGCGTCCTGAACCTGATAGGCGAATATAGTTGCGCCCTTTTTTTGATTTGCCGCATGCTGCAACTGATTAGATAAGGTATGACCGTAAAAAATATTGTCACCCAATACCAGTGCACAAGAGTCTGACCCAATAAAATCTCGGCCGATAATAAATGCTTCCGCTAGACCGTTCGGCTGATCCTGAACAGCATAAGATATTTTTATACCAAGTTCTTCGCCATCGCCGAAAAGCTTTTCTATCATCGGCAGGGCATCTTTTGTCGAAATCATCAGTAATTCCGATATGCCCGCCAACATTAGGGTAGTCAAAGGGTAGTAAATCATAGGTTTGTCATAAACCGGCAACAGCTGCTTATTCACAGCCTTGGTTACAGGATTCATTCGGCTACCGGCGCCCCCGGCGAGAACAATGCCCTTCATTACCTCAAACCCTCAAACCCAGGCGTTCGCCTTGGTACTTTCTGTTGCGTATTTTCTGCCACCAAGGCTTGTTTTCCAGATACCATTCAATTGTCCTGCGCAAGCCCTCTTCCAACGAGACCGTCGGCGCCCAGCCAATCTCATTATGCGTCGCACTGAAATCGATGGCGTACCGCAAATCGTGACCCGGTCTATCCGTCACAAAGGTAATGAGTTCTTCATAAGGCCCCATATCTGAATTAGGACATATATTGTCCATCAGTCGGCAGATGGATGTTACCAAGTCTATATTGCGTTGCTCGGCATTGCCGCCGACCAGATAGGTGCGCCCCTGTTCCCCTTTATCAAATATACTTAACAAAGCTTTCGCATGATCTTCGACAAAAAGCCAATCCCGGATATTTTCGCCATTACCGTATACTGGGATTGGATCTGCCGACAGGGCTTTGATAATGGTCAACGGAATTAACTTTTCAGGAAACTGGTAAGGACCGTAATTATTTGAACAATTGCTAATCACCACTGGTAATCCGTAGGTATGGTGCCATGCTTTAACCATATGATCTGCCGCTGCTTTGCTGGCAGAATAGGGGGAACGGGGGTCGTAGGGCGTTTCCGGTGAAAACGCAGAATCGTCTGGATGCAAACTGCCAAAGACCTCGTCCGTCGACACGTGGTGAAACCGAAAACGACTCCGTCTTTCGGCGGAAAGGTTTTCAAAATAATCCTGTGCCGCCATCAACAGCTGGTAGGTTCCGACAATATTTGTGGCAATGAAATCTTCCGGTTTGTCGATGGAGCGATCCACGTGGGATTCAGCGGCAAGGTGCATTATTCCGTCCGGCTGGTGGGCGTTCAACAGGCGAGCCAGGTTGACGCCGTCACATATGTCGACCTGTTCAAAAACATAGTTTGATTTGATGAGATCGTTGGGAATATTTTCGAGGTTCGAAGCGTAGGTTAATTTGTCTACATTGACGATCTGACCGCTCCGCGATGCCAGAAAATTCCTGACAACCGCCGACCCGATAAAACCCGCACCGCCTGTAACCAACAATTTCATATAGGTAAATCTCGTTCTATTCGTTATTCGAATAATCTACTTAACTGGGGAAGTATGTTTGGTCGAATTTTTATACGCCGCCTAACATGGTTTCCCAACCAAACAATACATTTGAATATTAGGTTTCAGCATCAATGCCCATCGTATTCTTCAATAAACTTCTTAACGCCTTCGACCAATTTTGTTCTTGCGCGCCATTCAGGTAAAATAGGTCCATTCCACAAATTTTCCACTATCGGCGACTGTGCGGGGTAGGCCCCCCAGTCCAATGAGATCGACCTTTTTCCCAACTCAATAAATGTATTGATCAGTTCATTGAGCTTTACGTCATTACCGGACGCGACCGAATAGTAAAAATTTTTCAAATTAAATTCTTCTGAACAGACGTGATTGGCGGCAATTTCAAACGCACTGCAAAGGTCATCAATATACAACATATCAATTGGTAGATTCTCGGCGGGCAGCGGAAGTTTGGTGCCCGTGTTTTGAGCTTTTCGAATTGCAGCCATCAAACGGGGGCGCCAATCAAGCGGTCCATATGTATCAAAGATCACGAGGCATATCGCCCGAAAATCATAAGCGTCTTGATAATAACCAACGATATCCCCAAATGCCTGTTTCGCAGCTGCGTACAAATTGATCGGCCGGCATTCTTCACTGTTGTAAAATTGAAAATAGCTGCCGGCAGTCACAAATTTTTTGATGTTTGCGGAGCGCATAGCGTCGAGCAGTTGTACACCGAACAGAATGTTGTCATTTACCAATTGCTCAACCTCGGACATCGAATGATCGCGCACATAGTATCCGGCCAAATGAATGATTAGATCTGGATCGGAGTCTTTTAATTGAGCGGCTAAAGATTCAACACCGCCGCCATTGTGGTTGAATTCATGAACGTGAATTACCGGATTCACTCCGAAAACTGTGAATCGAGACAGGTCTGTCGTTGGCCGCACGACAACGTGAACATCTACCCCAATTTTTTCCAAATGGGATACAAGGCTAATACCAACAAAACTCGTTGCTCCGGTTATAAGCACCCTACGCACTTGTCAGCACCTTTGTCTCATCTTCAAACTGCTAATGAATTTGTAATCTCGGGATGCACGTAACAAATTGGCAACCCCAGTCACGAGCGTATTCAAGTTTTTTGAGGATTTCCGTCTTAAAGTTCCATGGTAAAATAATGATGTAATCTGGATTGACGTCTCTTATTATTGTTTCTGATACGATTGGTATATGACTTTGCGGTAGATATTTGCCCTGTTTCGCAGGCGTGTCATCCACCACAAAATCGATTTGATCAGCCGTCACACCGCAAGTATTCAAAAAAGTATTGCCTTTGGCAGCGGCCCCGAAGGCTGCAACAATTTTACCGGATTGGCGTTGATCCGAAAGAAATTCATTAAATTTTCGGCAGATGTCGTCTACTTTTTTTTGTAAACCCAAATATCCACCTATTTGATCGAGACCCGCCGTCCGTTCTTTCTCCTGCATCCGGTTGACTGCCGTTGATATCTTGGCCTTTGATTCTTCCGTTTTTTTACCGAATATTCGAAGAGATCCGCCATGAGTAGGCAGTTCCTCGACGTCGAACAAAGTTAACCCATGTTCTGCGAAAATATTCTTAACCGTATGGAATGAAAAGTAGGAAAAATGCTCGTCATAGATCGTGTCGAACTGAATATCCTCGATTAATTTCATAACATGGGGAAATTCCATTGTGACGACGCCTTGGGGCTTTAAAAGAACGCTAATTCCACGAACAAAATCGTTAATTTCCGGCACGTGGGCCAAGACGTTGTTGCCGACCAAAAGATCCGCCGCTTTTTTTTCCAGAACCAGCTTGTCGGCCAAACTCTCGTTAAAAAAATCAACAACCGTATCCACACCGCGTAACTGAGCATCTTGTGCCGCTTGCGCTGCCGGATCAATACCGAGACAGGGTATACCTCGATTAACGAGATGCTGAAGTAAGTATCCGTCATTTGATGCGATTTCGACAACAAAACTATTCCGCCCCAATCCAAACCGATCCACCGCCATGTCGACATATCGTCGGGCGTGCTCAACCCAACTGGATGCGTAGGCCGAATAATAGGCGTAGTCTGCAGTGAATATATCCGAGGCCGATTTCTCCTCCGCCAACTGTACCAGCAGACAAGTATTGCAGACAAATGTCGTTAGAGGTGATTTACCTTCCGGTTGGTCCAATTTATCCGGCGATACAAATCTGTTCGCCGATGCTTGAGAACTTAACTCAATGAATTTCGTCTCAAGAGTTTCGCCGCAAAATCTACAGACCATAGATATCCTAATTTTTAATTAGTTGATTGGCTAAATGTCAATTTGAGAAGACTCAGCTAGATGGATTCAGAGACTATTCAAATTAAATCCGACGTCAACCAAATTGGTAATTTCATCAAGGAAAACAATGAAATTTAAGTGTTTTTGGTAGCGAGAATAGAGAGTAAAAGAAAAGCGAGGGAGACAATAATCAATGTTTCAAATTCAAATTAATTTTTCACTTCGATGGAATGACGATTTCAATCGAATCTTAGAGTTTAATTAAATTAGATGTTTAATGACCTATTTGGATGAAATAACCGCCCTGACCGTCGGCTACAATTCGCAAGCGGTTCTACCAACCAGTTTGGCACCAATTTACGGCCACATGAAAATTGTTGTCGTTGACAATGCCAGCGCAGACGGTTCTGTCTCCATGCTGGAGAAAGATTTTTCTGACGTCACCATCGTTAAGAATGATAAGAATTTAGGATATGGAGCTGGCTTTAACTCCGGACTAGCAAAAATTAAAACGAAATATCTTTTAGCGTTTAGCCCCGACAGTGTTTTTACCTTGAATCAACTCAGGCAATTACATCAATTTGCAGAATTGTATGACAATGCGGCGATGACGAGCCCCAGTTTGGATGTTCCCAATCATGGGAAGGAAATTTGGGTGATGGGTCCGGGTGAAATGAACCACCGGCGGGCTTCATTCCTCGCGGACGGACCTTTTTGTAGCTGGTTTTCATCAGGCGCTGTCTGCATTTACCGAACCGATATGCTCAATGCCATTGGCGGATTTGACGAAAACATTTTTTTATATAACGAAGATTTGGATTTGTGCATTCGATTAACCAGAGCCGGATACAGTATCATCAATGTGCCCAATATTGTCGCCACACACCTGAACTCCGGATCTGCACCCCCTTCAGCCAAGCTGCACTGGCGTAAAGACTGGAATTTCGCGTGGGGACGTCTTTATGTAACCAATAAGTTTTCTGGGAAACCAACCATGCTAAGGTTGGCCTTGAGAATTATTATCCTGAGAAGCTTAAAATCGATGTTTTACGCAGTTACCTTCGATAAAAAAAGATTTATAAGAGATTTTTCAACAACATTAGGCGCTTTGGCTTTTTTACTTAACAAACGGCCTAATCCAAAATCTTAGCAATCAAAAAATTGTTAGGTTTTATCATTTCCATATCTATCAATCCGAAAATTAACGATACATAGGTTTAACGCCTTATTCATGAACGCCAAGTTTTTATCTACTATTAGACTGACTAGGCCAGCGACCCGTCGCTCTTTGCCGGCCCAAGGTCTTCTGTTTGTCGCATCGGGCGGATTGGGTGACGCTGTGCTGTTGGCGCAAGTTTTCGGGCGCTTCCGGAAATTGGCGGAGAACGGGGAAAAGATAACAATACTGATGCGAAATGATGCCGCAAAAATGGCTTTTTTGTTCGGCGACGACATTGAAATCAAAGCAGTGGATTACGGCAAACTCAGAAAATCACGAAAATATCGGAATACAATCTGCAAAGACCTATATGAATCCAATTACCGGCAGGTAATCAGCCTCGATTATTTGCGTCATCCGAAGCTGGATGAAGTGTTGGTCACGGCTTGTTCCGCTTCGGAAACGATCGCCATGGAGCCCCGTTCCTGGGCAAAATATGACCGGCTTTTGGTCGAAAATAGAAACATGTATAGTCGGTTATTTGACAGTGGGCCGGTTCATTTGGACAAGGTGGTTCGCTGGGCACGGTTTGCCGATTGGCTGACCGGGTCGGTGGAACCACCGTCCAAGTTGGGCCTGCCCGAGGAAGTAAAGCCAGCGCCAGCATCCTTGCCGCGGCCGGCCATTGTTTTTGTCCCTTTTTCCGCCGTAAAGGAAAAACAAAGCCCCCCGGCGTTGTTTGAGCAAATCATCGATATGGTGCAGAGCGAATCGGCGGACTCGATCGGATATGATTTCGTCGTCGCGGGCGCGCCCGGCGACCTTTCGAACAATCCGCCGTTTCAGACCATACTGGAACGCAACGACGTCTATTACGACGATTCCAATTTCGAGGCAATGGCGCCTGTCCTTAGAGCCGCCGATCTGGTGGTCTCGGTGGATACCGCCACCATGCATCTGGCCGTGGCGCTGGGGACGCCCACCCTTTGTCTGGCCAGCGCCGCCTATGTCAACGAGATCGTTCCCTATGCGCCGGAGATCACGCCGGATAATGCTCATTTCATTTTCGAAAATATGGATTGCGCCGGTTGCCTGGGAGATTGCCGCCTGCCGCCGGAAAACGGCATGTATCCCTGCGTCGCCCGCCTGGATTTGCTCATGGTTCTGGCCAGGGTCAAGGCCCTTTTGCCTGGGAATCCGCAATCGTGAAAAACTGGCGCGAGGCCGCTCTGGTCTATTTGGACCGCCGCGTGCTGGCTATGTTGTTTCTGGGATTTTCCTCTGGCCTGCCCTTCGGTGTATTGGCGGAACCCTTGAGCGCCTGGCTGACGGCGGCAGGGGTGAGCAAAACCAATATCGGTCTGTTCGCCCTGGTGAGCCTGCCCTACGCCCTTAAATTTCTGTGGGCGCCCCTCATGGACCGGATGCCCCTGCCCGTGATTACGGGGTCTTTTGGTCGGCGACGGGGTTGGGCGCTGGTGACTCAGATCCTGTTGATCGCCGCCATCTGCCAAATGGGGCTAACCGATCCCGCCCATAGTTTGTGGTGGACCGCCGTATTCGCCCTGGCGGTCTCTTTTTCGTCCGCCAGTCAGGATATTGTCATTGATGCCTACCGGGTGGAAATTCTGGCAGACGACCAGTTGGCGGCGGGGGCGGCGCTGGCCACCAACGGCTGGCGCCTGGCGGCCTGGGGGGGTGCGGCCTTTGCGTTGATCCTGTCCGACCTGATGTCGTGGACAGCCGTGTTTTTTGCCTTGGGCGGCAGCGTTTGTGTCGGCATCCTCGCCATCCTGATGAACCCGGAACCGGTCCGGCCGGACAACCCCGAGGCGGCGGCGCTGGAGGCGCGGGCCGAAAAATTCCTGGAGCGGAATGGCCATTTGCCGGGCAAGCTGGCTCATGCGGGCGCCTGGATATACGGCGCCGTGGTCTGTCCCTTCGTTGAGTTTATGATGCGGCCCCATTGGCTGGTTATTCTGCTGTTTATTCTGCTCTACAAATTCGGCGATGCCGTGCTGACGGTGATGAAAATCCCGTTTTTTCTGGAGATCGGCTTCAGCAATACGGAAATCGGCGCCATCGCCAAACTGGTGGGATTTCCGCCCCTTCTTCTGGGTGGCCTGTTCGGCGGCATCCTGCTCGCCAAGATAGGCATCATGCGGGGGCTGCTGATCAGCGGCATATTCATGGCGGCCTCGAACCTGGTGTTCATCCTCCAGGCCTGGGCCGGACACAATGGGACCATGCTGGCGGTGACCGTGGCGGTGGAAAATTTCACCACCAGCATGGGTACAGTGGCGTTCGTCGCTTACCTGTCCAGCCTGTGCAACATTGCTTACACCGCCACCCAATACGCCTTGTTGACGTCTTTTATGGCGTTTTCGAGAACGGTGATGACATCGGGTGCGGGCTGGGTGGCCGATCACGTGGACTGGGTGACGTTCTTTTTGCTGACCACCGTGGCGGCGTTACCGGGACTATTGTTACTTATGTGGATGATAAAACGTTATCCACCGCATCGGCGACCGCATCAACCGGGATAAAATGCATTTCCCGTCCGCCATAGTCCTGGGCCTTGATAATGGTAAGGTCCCGGCACATGGGCGTAAATTTTTCCGGCACCGTACGGCCGAAGAGCGAGATCAATTTAACCCCGCCGACGGCGAACATATGGCCCGTGCCCGAATCATTGGAGACTGCCAGCGCCAGCTGTTTGGTCAGGGCAATGGTCAGATGGGGTGCATAGTCGTGGGCCTCGCCCAATCCACCGGTCTGTAACGGAAACAAGGCCTCGGGGACGGCCTCTTTGATCTCCGCCAGCCAGTCCAATTCCTGGGGTCCCAGGATAAAAACCGGCACCCGGCCCGCTTTTAACTGGCGGTGCGCCAGTTCAATAAATTTTTCCAGAGGCCAGCACTTGGGCAACCCGCCCGCCCCCGGTGACAGTCCCACATAAACCGGGCCGTCCGGCAGCGCTCGCTGCGCGATGGTCGTCAATGCCGGGTCCAGGTCCAGGTCCAGCCGCTCCGGTGTCGCGATTGTCTTGCCCGTCGCGATTTCCAGGAGATCGAGCAATTGCCGCTGCATGGATTTTGGAAAGGTATAGCCCCGGGGCGGCTTGCGGCTGGAGAGAATAAAATTGCCGAAGGGCGAGACAAATTTCTGGTGGTGAATACGGAACAAGATAAAGCTGGCCAGGGCCACCCGTTGGGTATCGATGATCAAATCGAAATGGCGGCCGCCCAAGGGGCGTCGCAGCAATTCCTTGGGGCTGAGTCCGATGTCCGCGCACTCGATCACCTCGTCGATCAATCCCTTAACCACCGGTCCCATAAAGCTGGCGTAGACGCTGGTATCCTTACCGGCCAGCCAGGTAATGCGGGCGTCGGGATAGGCATCCCGGAGACCCCGCACGAAGGGCAGCTTCAAAAGGCTGTCGCCCACCCGGTCCAAACCCACATAGACCAATACGGTTTTTGGTGAAAATTCTGTCGTCAAGATTTGGCTCCCATTCCACAACGGGGTAGCATAGGGCCGGGCGTATGCAAAGTTACTTAAATCAAACGGAGTCAAACCATGCGTGTCGGCGTTCCCAAGGAAATCAAGGTTCACGAATATCGGGTCGGTCTGGTACCGGCCAGTGTCAGGGAGCTGATTCATCACGGCCATCAGGTGGTGATCGAAAAAACCGCCGGTGAAGGCGTCGGCTTCGACGATGCCGCGTACGTGGCTGCCGGGGCGGAAATATTGGAAACGGCGGCAGACGTTTTTGCCCAGGCCGATATGGTGGTTAAGGTCAAGGAACCCCAGCCGTCGGAAATTCCCATGCTCCGTGAGGGCCAGGTGCTGTTCACCTATCTTCATCTTGCGGCAGAGCCGGAACAGACCGAAGGACTGGTCAAATCGGGTTGTGTGGCCATCGCCTATGAAACCGTGACCGACCAGCGGGGCGGCCTGCCGCTGCTGGCGCCCATGAGCGAAGTGGCCGGGCGCATGTCCATCCAGGTGGGCGCTCATTGTTTGGAGAAAGAGCGGGGCGGCAAAGGTATATTGCTGGGCGGTGTGCCAGGTGTGCCCGTGGGCCGTGTGGTGATCCTGGGCGGCGGCGTGGTGGGCACCAATGCCGCCCGCATGGCCATGGGATTGGAGGCCTCGGTCACGGTGATCGATAAATCCCTGCCAAGGCTATATGAGTTGGACATGCAGTTCGGGCCCACCCTCAACACCATTTTCGCCACCATGGAAGCCATTGAGACCTATGTTGTCAGTGCCGATCTGGTGATCGGCGCCGTGCTCATCCCCGGCGCCGCTGCACCGCGCCTGGTGACCAAGGAAATGATCAAGGCGATGGCGCGGGGTTCGGTGGTGGTGGATGTGGCCATCGATCAGG
>CAZNLR010000004.1:11908-23663 GCA_964574215.1 uncultured Rhodospirillaceae bacterium
GCGGCTGTTTCGAGACCAGCCGCCCCACCACTCACGCCGACCCCACCTATATCGAAGACGGCGTCGTTCACTACTGTGTCACCAATATGCCGGGCGCGGTGGCGCGCACCTCGGCCCGGGCCCTTAACAACGCCACCCTGCCCTTTGTTCTGTCGCTCGCCAATCAGGGTCATGAAGAGGCGCTGAAAGCCGATCTCCACCTCATGGCCGGATTAAACATCCACCGGGGCAACGTCACCTACCAGGCGGTGGCGGAGGATTTGAACTATGATTTTGTGCCGCCTGAACAGGCTATTGGATGAGTGGCATGGGAGAGCGGATGAATATCGTCGAGGGCGATATCACCACGCTGACGGTGGACGCCATCGTCAACGCCGCCAATGAATCCCTGTTGGGCGGCGGCGGTGTGGACGGGGCCATTCACCGGGCGGCCGGACCGGATTTGCTGGTGGAATGCCGTACGCTGAACGGTTGCCCCACGGGCCTGGCCAAAATCACCAGGGGCTACAATTTGCCCGCCAAGTTCGTCATCCATACGGTTGGGCCGATCTGGCATGGTGGCGGTCGGAATGAGGAAGAGCTGCTGGCCGGGTGTTATGAAAATTCTCTGGCGCTGGCATCGGAGAACAGTGCCGCCACCGTCGCCTTTCCCGCCATCAGCACCGGCGTTTACCGTTTTCCCATAGAACGTGCCGCCGAAATTGCCGTTGGAACGGTGGCCGACTATCTGGCTTCCCATACCGATATCGAAAAAGTTATTTTTTGCTGTTTCGGCGCCCAGTCCGTCGCCGCCCATGAAACGGCGTTGAGCCGTCTTTCCTAGAAAAGCGCGTTCAATCCCAGGAAGATCAGGCCCGATAACAAGGCGGCGGCCGGTACGGTGATGACCCAGGCGGCGACAATGGTCAGCAGATGGCTGCGGCGCACCAGTTTTCTTTTTTGGGCCTTGCGCTTTTTTTTCCGCGCCCGTTCGGACATCTCTTCGGAAAGCTCACTGACCTGGGCGCCAGCGGGCAGGGCTTGAATGGCTTTTTTGTCCCGGTTGGTGATCATCTCCCGCAAAAATCCGACGCCGAAAACAGCGCCGACGGCAATGTGGGTGGAACTGACCGGCAGGCCCAGACCCGATGCGATGATCACGGTGATAGCCGCCGAAAGCGCGATGCAGAATGCCCGGACCCGGTTGAGCTTGGTGATCTTTTCGCCGACGATCTCGATCACCTTGGGCCCGTATAGCGCCAGGCCGACCGATATGCCGATGGCGCCCACAACCAGCACCCAGATTGGCAGGGTGACTTTTGCCTCGACGGTGCCGGCGCTGACGGCGGACACGATGGCGGCGAGCGGTCCCACCGCGTTGGCCACGTCGTTGGCCCCGTGGGCAAAGGATAAAAGCGCAGCGGCGCAGATCAGGGGAATGGTGAAGAGATCGCTCACGGATTTGCGCCGGTTCTCCATGGATTGGGAGGCTTTGGCGACAATCGGTTTGACGATGCCGTAGGCGATGGCGAAAACGACGGCGCCGATCAAAAGTATGATGGCGATATCCGGTTTCCAAACCCGCTTCAGACCTTTCATCACCAGATAAATGGAAAAAGCCCCGGCCAATATGGCCACCAGGACCGGCACCCATTTTCTGGCGGCGGCGATCTTGTCTTCCTTGTAAAGAATATAATATTTGGCGAAGCCCAAAAATCCGGCGGCGATTATGCCGCCCAGCACCGGCGAGATGACCCAACTGGCCGCGATCTTCGCCATCACCGGCCAATTGACGGCGGCCACACCGGCGGCGGCCACGCCCGCGCCAAGGACGCCGCCCACCACCGCGTGGGTGGTCGAGACCGGCGCGCCCACATAGGTGGCCAGGTTGACCCAAACGGCGGCGGCCAAAAGCGCCGACATCATGGCCCAGATAAAGGTTTCCCGATCGGCTACCATATCGGCGTCGATAATTCCTTTGGAGATGGTTTTGACCACGTCGCCCCCGGCGATGATGGCGCCTGCCGCCTCGAAGACGGCGGCGATGATCAGGGCGCCCACCAAGGTAATGGCTTTGGAGCCCACCGCGGGTCCGACATTGTTGGCAACATCGTTGGCGCCGATATTCAAGGCCATATAGCCGCCGATTATGGCTGCGGCAATCAGGATGGTGCCGCCTTCAATGCCTACCGATTGGAAAGATGCGTAGATCCAGACGCCGATAAGGAATAACAGGCCGAAGCCCAGGTTGACGTTGCGCCTGCCCACCCGGGCAGTCGCCTTTTCAAGCTGGGTGATTCGTTTAAGGTCTTTGTCGCCTTTGAATTTTAGGGCCATAGAGTACGGTTCCGCGGCAGGATACTTGAGACGTTACGGCACGGCTAAATCTGCCCAATATGTGGCCATGCCGTTCGTTGGCGGCAAGTCTTATTACAATTTTATTGCAGTTTTATGACATTCAAATCGAAAAATGAATTCCGGCGTCAATTTCTCGAATTTATATGAATATTCTTGCCGCCGTTGGTCGACAAAATATCTCTCGCCGCGTTTTCCCGCTGTCTGGTTTCGGCGCGAACCCAAAGAATGACGCTACCCGCTTCCAGAGCCCGGGCGTAGTCGTCTGCATGGCGTTTGGCCAGGACTTCCGCCATGACCTCCTTGGCGGCGAGCCCGCTGACGGCGGCGCCGATGATCGCGCTAATGGCGCCGGCCACGGGACCGCCCGCCAAAAATATGCCGCCGGAGACAGCCAGCGGACCAAGAACCTTATATTCACCCACCAACGCCGTCACCGCGTCCTTCCAGGCCGAATCGCTGTCTTCCACCATATCCAGCGAATCGTGGGAACTCAGAAGACTGATATCGGTTCGATCAAAACCGGCTGCCAGCAGACCATTAACGGCGCCGTCAAGATGGGCCTTATCGGCAAAATGGCCGACAATTTCGGGCCTTTTGTCAAAATTTTCATCAGCGGCTTCAGTCATCTTTTAAATTCTCCAAATCTATTTGTAACGGCAATCTTCGAATGAAAGCAGAAAATTTGCATTTGGTCATCCTGTTTCATGGCCTTTGGCCTATTCACTATGCTAAAGTCCGGCCGTTCCGGTCAGGCCCTGGATAACAAACCGATTTAACCAAAGAAATTCGAAAATTGTCGAAACCAGCGAATCACCTGCCTGAAAATCAACCGGACGTTTCGGAGCCGCCGGTGAAAAAATCCCCCCAGGAGGACATCAAAGGGGTAACGCCCATGATGGCGCAATATCTGGCCATCAAAAGGGACAATCCCAATTGTCTTCTCTTTTACCGCATGGGCGATTTTTATGAGCTCTTTTTCGATGACGCCGTCGCTGCAGCGGCAGCGCTGGATATTACCCTCACCAAACGGGGAAAACATCTGGGCGACGACATTCCCATGTGTGGCGTGCCGGTGCACAGCCACGAAACCTATTTGTCCCGATTGATCAGAAAAGGTTTCAAGGTCGCCGTCTGCGAACAGACCGAGGATCCCGCGGAAGCCAAAAAAAGAGGCGCCAAATCCGTCGTCAACCGGGCCGTCGTCCGCACCATCACCGCAGGTACCCTGACCGAGGATACCTTGCTCGACGCCAACCGGAACAATTATCTGGCGTCCGTGGCGGAAGCCCAGGGCGGCTTCGGTCTGGCGTGGCTGGATATGTCGACCGGCGAATTTCACCTGCAGCCGGTATATCAAGCGTCCCTGGCGGCCTCGTTGGCCCGGCTAGAACCCGGCGAGACGCTGATCTCCGACCGTTTGATGCAGCGGGATGATCTGGCCGACACCTTTGCTCCGTGGCGGGATAGCTTGACATCACTGCCCGCCAGCCGGTTCGATTCCCAGAACGGCGGCAAACGACTGACGGAAATTTTCCAGGTGGCCACCCTCGACGCCTACGGGCATTTCTCCCGTGCCGAACTGTCGGCAGGCGGGGCACTGGTGGACTATGTGGAGCTGACCCAGCAGGGCAAGCTGCCCCGGATCGCGCCTCCTTCACGCCTCGCCGAAGGGGAGGTCATGGAAATCGACGCCGCCACCAGGCGCAATCTGGAACTCATCCAGACCCTTGCCGGCGAACGCCGTGGCAGCCTGCTGTCGGTGATCGACCAGACCGTCACCGGGGCGGGCGGGCGTCTATTGGCGTCCCGGCTGTCCGCACCCCTGACCGATATCGGGGCCATCAATTACCGGCTGGACATGGTCGGGTATTTTGCCGCCGATCAATCTCTCAGGGCCACTCTCAGAGAATTATTAAAAAAGGCGCCCGATATCGAACGGGCCTTGTCCCGGCTTACCCTGGGGCGAGGCGGGCCCCGGGACCTGGCGGGTATCCGGGACGGCCTGTCGCTGACCTCGGACATCCGCGATTTGTTCGCGCTCGACCAGTCGCCCCGGGGCATCAAAGACGCCGTCAGCGATTTCGGCGCCCATGGTGCGCTGGTCTTGAAGTTGACCGAAGCCCTGGCGGCGGAACTGCCCCTGTATGCGCGGGACGGCGGGTTTATCGCCGAAGGATTTTCGCCGTCCTTCGACGAATTGAAAACCATGCGAGACGAAAGCCGCCGCCTGATCGCCGGCCTTCAGGAGAAATACGCCGCCGACACCAAGATTCAAAATCTCAAGATCAAGCACAACAATGTGCTGGGCTATTATATCGAGGTCTCGGCCAAGAACGCCGAATCCATGCCTGGGGGAATCAGTGGGGGAATCAGTGGCGGGATAGGGGGCGGAACCGAAAGTCCTTACATTCACCGCCAGACCATGAAAAACGCCGTCCGCTATTCGACGGTGGAACTGGGCGAACTGGAAGGCAAGATCGCCAGCGCGGCCGACAAAGCCCTGGCCGTTGAACTGGAATTATTCGACGAACTGGCGGCCGAAATTATCGGCCAAGCGAATGCCATTGCCCTGGCCGCTGCCGCCCTGGCCGCCTTGGACGTGGCGGCAGGATATGGGGAACTGGCCGCCGATCAGAATTATTGCCGGCCCGAGATGGATGACAGCCGGGATTTCGCCATTGTCGCCGGCCGCCATCCCGTGGTCGAGCAGGCCCTGGTCCGGGATCAGGCGGGCCCCTTCGTCGCCAACGACTGTTCGTTGGGAGAGATCGACGGCGACACCAGCCAGCTTTGGCTCCTGACCGGCCCCAACATGGCGGGCAAAAGCACTTTTTTGCGCCAGAACGCCTTGATCGCGGTGCTGGCCCAGATCGGCTCATTCGTGCCGGCGGAACAGGCGCGCCTTGGGGTCGTCGACCGGTTGTTTTCCCGGGTGGGGGCCGCCGACGATCTGGCACGGGGGCGGTCCACCTTCATGGTGGAAATGGTGGAAACAGCGGCTATCCTGGCCCAAGCCACCGACCGATCATTTGTCATCCTGGACGAGATCGGCCGCGGCACCGCCACCTTCGACGGACTTTCCATCGCCTGGGCAGTGGTGGAACATCTGCATGAAATTAACCGCTCGCGGGCGCTGTTCGCCACCCATTATCACGAGCTGACCAATCTGGCCGCCAAGCTGGCGGGCCTTACCTGTCACACCATGCGGGTCAAGGAATGGAAGGGCGACGTGGTGTTTCTCCATGAGGTCACGTCGGGCGCCGCCGACCGCTCCTACGGCATCCATGTGGGCAAGCTGGCGGGCCTGCCCGACGCCGTGGTGGCCCGGGCCGAGGACGTTTTGGCGGCCCTGGAAGAGGAAAACCAGGCCGGCGCCGTTACCCGCCTGGCCGACGATCTGCCCCTGTTTGCCGCCGGGGTGAAACCCAAATCCGCCGCCCCCGACGCGCCCACGCCGCTGGAAGCCGAGCTGGACAATGTTTTGCCCGATGAGCTCAGCCCCAAAGAAGCGTTGGAGCTGATCTACAGATTGAAAGCGTTACGGTCGGAATAGGCCCGCGTCTTCCAGCACCTGGCCCTCCCCGATAAACCGTTTCAGGAGCCGAATGCCACAATCGTGTGCCTCCGTACCGCCGTGGCTGGCGCAGGCGTAGGCATGGATGATGGGCGTTATTCCGGCTTCGAAAAGATCCACGGCGGTCTTGAGGATGCAGTTGTCGGTGGCGATTCCCGCTAGATGGACTTTGGCGGGATTTAAACGGTTGATTTCTGCCGAGATTTCACCAGATAAGCAAGTATAGCCGGTCTTATCGTAAATCGTTATTCGGTCCAATGGCATGAATGCCAATTCGGCGTCTTCCGATCCGGGAGCAAAACGGTTCCAATCCAACAGTTTCCGGTACATTGATCCTTCAGGATTGATAAATCGGGACGCCAGAACCGTATCGAAGTCTCCTTGTAGATTTTCCACCAAATTCGGAATATGGCCGGTGAACCGATTGATAAATCCTTTTTGTACGTCGACAATTATGAGAATTTCCGGCGTCATGGCTTCTTTTCCCCGCTAAAATCGCCAGTTGCGAATCATTATCCTATATTAATAGGTGGAATTCCGGTAAGGAATACGGACGGGAACATCAAATCAAAATGCAAGTATGAACCAGATCACCAAACAACGGCAGATAATCGACCGGATCAAGGTCAATGAAGACCTTAACGCGGTTATGGGCGAAAAACGCTACGACTCGGCCATGCGTCTGGGGCTGGTCGAGGTTCTGAAGGAGGCCTATCAGGCCGGCAAACAGGAAGTACAGGACCGGTTTGACGCCGGGGAAGACGGCGCCAGCGTGCTCCACGGCAACGCCTTTCTGATCGACCAGCTGATCCGTATCATATTCGATTTCGCCACCACCAAGGTCTATCCCATCGCCATCCGCACCAAGGGTGAGGAGATGAGCGTGGTCGCCATCGGCGGCTATGGGCGGGGGGAGTTGGCGCCCTTTTCCGACGTCGATCTGATGTTCCTCATCCCCTACAAGGAAACCCCCCACAATGAGCAGATCATCGAGTTCATGCTTTACATGCTGTGGGACTTGAACCTCAAAGTGGGCCACTCGACCCGGTCGGTGGACGACAGCATCCGCCTGGCAAAGCAGGATTTGACCATCCGCACGGCTATTCTGGACGCCCGCTGGCTGTGGGGAGATCAGGAACTGTTCCGGGAGCTTCACCGCCGCTACAGGGCGGAGATTTCCAACGGCACCGGCCCCGAATTCGTCGACGCCAAGCTGACCGAGCGGGACGACCGCCACGACCGCATGGGCGATACCCGCTATGTGGTGGAACCAAACGTCAAGGAGGGCAAGGGCGGCCTTCGGGATCTACAGACGCTCTATTGGCTGACCCGGTATCTCTACAATGTGGACGAAGTAGAGGAGCTGGTGCCGCTCAAGGTCTTCACCAAGCAGGACGTCCATCGCTACCGCAAGGCGTGCGATTTTCTCTGGACTGTCCGCTGCCACCTGCATTATCACGCCGGGCGCGCCGAAGAGCGCCTTACCTTCGACGTTCAAAAAGCCATCGGCGAACGCATGGGTTATGCCGACCGCACCGGATCCTCCGGCGTGGAGCGGTTTATGAAACACTATTTCCTGATCGCCAAGGATGTCGGTGATCTGACGCGGGTGTTATGCGCCGTCCTGGAGGAACAGCAGAAAAAACGCGCCTTTTTCAGGCTGCCGGGCCTGCCCCGCCGCCGCGCCAAGATCGAAGGCTTCATCGAGGATCGGGGCCGCATCAATCTGTCCAAGCGGGACAGTTTCAAAAAAGACCCCCTTAAATTGATCCGTATTTTTTACGAGGCCCAGGCCCACGATCTCGATATCCATCCCGAGGCGCTCCGCCGGATCTCCCGGAATTTACGGTTGATCGACAAGGACCTCCGGCTTGATGCGGACGCCAACGGGCTGTTCGTCGAAATCCTATGTTGCCGCAAGGACCCGGAAATATCCCTCACCCGCATGAACGAGGCCGGCGTGCTGGGCAAATTCATCCCCGATTTCGGCCGCGTCGTCGCCCAGATGCAGTACGACATGTACCACACCTATACGGTGGATGAGCATACCATCCGTGCCGTTGGCATTCTGTCCCGTATCGAAAAGGGCGACTATGAGGACGAGCTTCCCAACATGACCCAGGCGGTCACGGAACTGCAATCCCGCCGGGCGCTTTATGTGGCGCTGTTGCTGCACGACATTGCCAAGGGCAGGGGCGGCGATCATTCCGAATTGGGGGCTGAGGTGGCGTTGGAACTTTGCCCGCGACTGGGCTTGAGCGAGGAGGAGACCGAAACGGTCGCCTGGCTGGTGCGCCACCATCTGGTGATGAGCGACACCGCCTTCAAGCGGGACGTGGACAACGCCCAGACCATTCAGGATTTCGTCGAGGTAGTCAAATCGGTGGAGCGGCTGCGCCTGTTGGCGGTGCTCACCGTTGCCGATATCCGCGCCGTCGGACCGGGCGTCTGGAACAACTGGAAGTCGGGTCTGTTGCGCTCCCTGTTTCTCCGTTCCATGGAGGTGATGTCGGGCGATCTGGTGGTGGAAAACCGGGCGGCCCGGATCGAACAGGCCAAAGCGGTCCTGCGGGAACAACTGCAAAGCGCCTCGGAAGACTGGAGTGCTGAGGAAATAGAAAACCACATCGCCACGGGCTATCCCTATTATTGGCTGACCAATGACGCCGACTCACATTACCGGTACGCGGAAATCGTGCTTAAGGCCAAAAGGCGTGACCTCACGCTCCATATCGAAACCCGCAAGGATGAGGAGTTCGGCTATACCGAAATTACCGTTTACGCCCCAGATCATCCCGGCCTCTTTTCCAGGATCGCCGGGGCCATGGCGCTTTCCAACGCCTCTATCCGGGATTCAAAAATCGTTACCCTGTCGGACGGTATGGTGCTGGATACCTTCGCCATTCAGGACCCCAGCGACAAGGCCTTCGACAACAGGGAAAAACTGAAACGGCTGTGGCAGCGCATCGAACAGGCCATCGCCGGTGAACTCGATCCCGGTCGGGAACTGGAAGCCAGGGGCGGCAACGGACTGCCCGACCGCGCCAAAGTTTTCCAGGTGGCGACACGGGTGTTGATCGACAATGCCGCCAGCCGCACCCATTCGGTGGTGGAAATCAACGGCCGCGACCGTCCGGGCTTCCTCTACGACGTCACCGCCGCCCTCACCGAATTGGGTCTGCAAATCTCATCCGCCCATATCGCCACCTACGGTGAACACGTGGTGGATTCCTTCTACGTCAAAGACGTTTTCGGCCTTAAAATCGAGCACGAAGACAAACTGAGACAAATCCGGAAACGGTTGCTAGAAGCCGTGGAGCCGGAGGCGGACGAAAAAGTGGACCAGACCGAAGCCGCCGAATAACCACCACAATCCTGCCGCATTAACCATTCTTTATAAGCCCGTTTCATAAATTGATGGTGGGATTTCCGGTGTGAGAATTTCAAAATGACGGGTCTTTGTAAAGGCAAGCAGCCCCCCCACCCTAACCCTCCCCCTCCAGGGGGGAGGGGAAATTCGGTAGTGCCACCTGAACTTCCTCCCCCCTGGAGGAGGAGGATCGAGGTAGAGGGGAAAGTGGTACTGGGAGAGACGCGTTAAAATGGCGCTATTGAAATCCATAGCCACCGTCGGTGGGTTCACCATGGGGAGCCGGATATTGGGTTTTATCCGGGATATTCTGGTGGCCGCCTTGCTGGGCACCGGCTGGATTGCCGACGCCTTTTTTGTCGCCTTTAAATTTCCCAACCTGTTCCGCCGGCTGTTCGCCGAGGGCGCTTTCAACGCGGCTTTCGTGCCGCAATTCGCCGGGCTGCTGGAATCCGACGGCAGGGCGGCGGCCAAGCTGTTTGCCGAACAGGCTTTGGCAGTACTGCTGTGGGTGCTGCTGGCCTTTGTCATTCTGGTGCAGATTGCCATGCCGTTCGCCATGCTCGGCTTCGCGCCGGGCTTCATCGGTAATCAGGAGCAATTTGATCTCGCCGTACTGTTGACCCGGATTACCTTTCCCTATCTGCTGTTTATCTCCCTGGTCTCTTTGATGGCCGGGGTGCTGAATTCCTTGGGGAAATTTGCCGCCGCCGCCGCCACACCTATATTGCTGAACGTTTGCCTGATCGGCGCGGTGACCCTGTTGGCGCGCTATACACCGACGCCCGGCCATGCGCTGGCCTGGGGTGTGGCGATTGCCGGTATGGTCCAGTTTGTCTGGCTGATGATCCATTGCGGCCGGGAAGGGATGTGGTTGAGGCTGAGATGGCCGCGCCTGACCAAAGCGGTACGGACCATGATCCGGCGCATTATTCCGGTGGCCATCGGCGCCGGGGTCTATCAGATCAGCCTCTGGATCGACACCATCATCGCGTCGTTCCTGCCGGAAGGGTCGATCTCATACTTGTTTTTTGCCGACCGGGTGAACCAGCTCCCCCTGGGTGTGGTTGGTGTCGCCGTGGGCACGGCGCTGCTGCCTTTGTTGTCCCGCCAGATTCAAAGCGGCGATGAAGTCGCGGCCCTGGCGAGCCAGAACCGGGCCTTGGAATTCTCGCTGTTTCTCACCCTGCCGGCGGCGGTGGCCCTATTGGTGATGGCCGGGCCGATCATTTCCGTTCTATTTGAGCGGGGGGCCTTCGATGCCAATGCCGCCGCCGCAACCGCCGGGGCGCTGGCCATCTTCGCCGTCGGCCTGCCGGCCTATGTGCTGGTCAAAGGCTTGGCGCCCGGCTATTTCGCCCGCGAGGACACGGTGGCGCCGGTTAAAATCGCCGGTGTGGCGCTGGTCGCCAATGTGGTCATCAGCCTCGCCCTCATGGGTCCCTTCAAACATCTCGGTATCGCCACGGCGATGGCGGCTTCCTCCTGGATCAACGCGTTGTTGTTGGCGGTGGTCCTCAAACGGCGCGGCCATCTGCAAATGGACGAACGGTTCAGACACCGGCTGCCCCGCATGGTGCTGGCCAGCGCCGTCATGGGGGCGGCGCTTTACGGCGGCATGATCGCTCTCGGCGATCTATTGCATGCCGGTATCGGGCAGAAAATTATTGCCGTCGCCCTGTTGGTTGTCGGCGGCCTCGCCGTCTACGGTTTGGCGTCTCTGCTGACGGGCGCCGCGTCGAAGGAAGATTTATCCCGTTTTCTCAAACGGACCTAAAAAAAGGGGACCGTCCCCTTTTTTCACCTGGTTAACCCCCTCACATTGCTTGACCTTTTGGCCAATGGCCGCCATAACACCGCCCTTCTGAATTGACTTACTGAACAACGGATACGGAACGGGCGCATGGACCGCATATTTTCGGGCATTCAGCCGACGGGCGATCTTCATCTGGGCAACTATCTGGGCGCGCTCAGGAACTGGGTCGCCCTGCAACATGATTACCAGTGCATCTACTGCATGGTCGACATGCACGCCATTACCGTTTGGCAGGACCCCAAGGAATTGACCGCCAGCACGCGGGAGGTGACCGCCGGGCTGATCGCCGCCGGGCTCGATCCCGACCACAATGTTCTCTTCAACCAAAGCGCCGTTCCCGCCCATGCGGAACTAGCGTGGATTTTCAATTGCGTGGCCCGTCTGGGCTGGCTCAACCGCATGACCCAGTTCAAGGAGAAGGCCGGTAAAAACCGGGAGAACGCCTCGGTGGGACTCTACGCCTACCCCAATCTGATGGCCGCTGATATTCTGGTCTACAAAGCCACCCACGTGCCGGTGGGAGAGGATCAGAAGCAGCATCTGGAACTGACCCGGGATATCGCCCAGAAATTCAACAACGACTACGGGGTTGACTACTTCCCCCTGACCGAGCCGTTGATTTTGGGCGAAGCGACGCGGGTCATGTCCCTCCGGGACG
>CAZNLR010000004.1:23673-100406 GCA_964574215.1 uncultured Rhodospirillaceae bacterium
AGCAAATCCGATCCGTCGGAAAATTCCCGTATCAACATGACCGACGGAACCGACGAGATCAGCCGCAAAATCAGGAAAGCCAAAACCGATCCCGAGCCGCTCCCCGGTGATCCCAATGGATTGGAGGGCCGGCCCGAGGCCGGTAACCTGATCGGCATTTATGCGGCGCTTTCGGATCAGTCGGCCGCCGATGTCTGCGCCAAATTCGAAGGCGCGCAGTTCTCCAAGTTCAAGGAAGAGCTGACCGAGCTGGCGGTTTCCGTTCTCGGCCCCGTCGGAGAGGAAATGGCCAGGCTGGTGAAAGATCCGGGCTATCTGGATTCGGTGTTACGGGACGGCACCGACCGGGCGAAGGCCATTGCCAATCCGATTTTAGATGAAATCTACGATATTGTCGGTTTCCTTCGTCCTTAATTCCCGATGGCGGAAAAAGGGCTCTAATTAAGAACCGTTCTACGTTGGAAAGCCGGGCGATTCGCGCCAAACTGTTGCCATTTTCCCACACTAACAAAATGCCCAGTTCATGCACGAACCGAACCGCTCTGAATAACCCGTTGCCATGGAAGAATAATTCATGCCCCTAAAAAAAATAAAAAAAACGGCTGGCTCCGCCGCCGCCAAATTCGGTAGAATCGCCCACCGGCCAGGTAACCGCGCGGCGGCAGATGCTGTTGAATTTCGCGGGCTTTTTTTTGCTTTCAAGAAAGGGAAAAAAGCGGGGTTTCATATTAGAGATGGTGGAACGGATTCTCATCACATGACGTTATTTGAAAGAGCGCTGATAGGTTTCATCGGCCTGTGTACGGGGACGCTGTTGACGGCAGCGGTTTCGACGCCGTTCAATGGCGTCACCAAGTCGCCGAAGGCCGTCCTCGATTTGCCCAGCGCCAAGATTGAAACCGCATCGGGCGTGCTCGGCGGTCTGTCGGCGCGGAAAAAACGGTTGCCCCTGGTGACGGTCAGTTCCTTATCCCAAACCTTTACCACCCTGGACTATAATTTCGACATTATCCGGGAAGGCGGCGCGGCTGTGCCGCGTCTGTTCGTTTCCGCCATGCCCCAGGATATCACGCGCATCCGGGTGCCGGCGCATCGCAAAGCCATATTCTTTAAAACAGTCCTGCCCCTGGTGTTGCGGGCCAATGATGAAATCCTTAAAGACCGGCGCAGATTGCTTAAACTCAGCGCCGAAAAAACCACGTTCGGCAATTTGAAAGCCGCCGACCGGTTATGGCTGGCCGCCACCGCTGACCGGTACAAGACTGACCGCAAAAATCTGGCCGAACTGATCCGCCGCGTCGACATCGTACCGCCGTCGCTGGCCTTGGCTCAGGCGGCGGAAGAAAGCGGCTGGGGTACGTCGCGGTTTGTGCTCGAAGGCAATGCCCTGTTCGGTCAATGGACCTACGCCGCCGAAAACAGTTTGGTGCCGGCGAAACGGGATGAGGGCCGCGAACACCGGGTCAAAGCATTTACCGCTCTGATCGACGCCGTTCGGGCATATATGCGCAACCTCAATACCCATCGGGCCTACCGGCATTTGCGTCAGGAACGGCGGACCATGCGTCAACAGGGCGTCGACCTGTCGGGCAGAAAGTTAACCGATACCCTGACCTCGTATTCTGAACGCGGCGGCAAATATGTTCGCTCGATCCAGTCGATTATCTCGGTCAATAAACTGGACAAGCTGGACAATGCCCGCCTCGGCGGCAAGCAGGTCAGTGTTGACGCCAAGCCGGTAATTTAAACTCTTTATTTGCCCCTCAAGCGCCGGGCGTTCGCTCCGCTCTCTTGGCTCACGCGCCATAAGGCGCGACGCGCACTTGCGCTTGCCAAAGCCCGTAAAGGCTTTGGATTGGAATTTCAAAAAGGAAAGAATAATATCCAAAGTTCCTTTCGGAATTTTGGCAAGCGCGACCGCGCGTCGGCGCTGATGCGCCGCAAGCCAAGAGGCCGGAGGCCTCGCCCGGCGCTTGAGGGGCAAATAAAGAGGGCCCACTAACGAACAACGTTAAATAAGGTCCCGAACCACCGCCAGCGGCCGCCGGGTCCGGGGAGCGTGCAGTTGACCCGGGTCCGACCCTTGCCGAATTCCTTGGTCATGCGTACTTCGATCCGGGTGCCGCCCAACAGTTCCACCCCGACCCTGCCCTCGGCGGAGGAGAAACACGATAAACGGTTAAGATTGCCGACATGGGACGCCACGGTAAATCCCAAATGGGGCGGATTGACGGACGTGACCAGGGGGTCGGTGGGGGTCAGGTCCCGGACCGGTAAGGGCAAGGCATTGATGACCAAACGAAAGCGGCTCAGGCTGCCGAAATTTTCGTTCATGGCGAACCGCGGGATATAATTGAAATCCGTCGTTTTGTTGACCACGCCCGAATGTTGGCCCAAAGCAAACAAATAACCCGTTTTCCGGCTGAGCTGTTGGATGGCGGTGCTGGTTTCGCCATAGGGATAGGCGAACAGGTTCGGAATTTCCTGCATCTCCTCGGCCAGCCGGTTGTTGGATTTTATGAGTTCACTTTGATTGCGCACCGGGTCAGCCGCCGGCATATGCAAATGCGAGGCCGTGTGTGCACCGATGGTAACGCCGTTTTTGCGCATTTCCCTGATCTGATCCCAACTCAGCATGCCTTTGCGGCCCCGGTCGATGGCGTCGGTGGCCACAAAAATCGTAAAGGGAAAACCGGCCTTTTTTAATCGCGGCCAGGCCTCGGTATAGATTGAACGGTAGCCGTCGTCGATGGTGATGCCCACCGTGCGGTCGGGCACCGGCTGACCCTTTTTTATCAGGGTCAGAATACTCTCGACCGGCAGTACGGTGTACGGGCCGCTGGACAACTCCTTTAGGTGGGCGTCGAATTGTTCGAGACGGATATTGGTGGTCGGAAATTCACCCTCGCCAAACCGGTGATACATCAGAATAACGGCGCTGTTCGATACCTGGGCGGCCAGTGCCGGGTTTGAAGCGACCGGCCCGGATATATGCATCCCAAACGCGATCAGGCAGGCGGCGACCATTCCAAACAAAAATTTCATAACCGGTCACCGTTTCCCATTAGATTTTCCCCGATAGGTTTTATTCTACATCATTCCTTCCGGTAATACAGAATCACTTAACACCGGATACCGCCTGGCATCGAAAAGCTGATAATGCCACCATTCATTGCGGTAAAAATCCCAGTCGGCCGTCGTCATCAGGCCGATCAACAGCGCCCGGTTTCGTTGCGCCTCTTTGCTGACTTCCAGATTGCCATGGTGGGACCGGGGGGTGAAGGCATCGAACGGGGTGCCCATCTCCAACTCCCGTCCGCCGCCGTCGATCAGTGTTAAATCAATGGCGGCGCCCCGGGAATGCGGGGACCCGCGCCTGGGATCGGCCAGAAAATCGGGATCCGGCGTGTGATTCCAAAGTATCCATTGGGCCTCCGACGGCCGGAAAGCATCATATATCTTGAACCGGAGTCCAAGCTCGGCGGCCAGTTCAATCGCCCGGCCGAGGAGATTCTCGGCTTCGGGATTCAGATAACAAGCGGATTTGGCATAAACCGGTTTGCCGGTAAAATTGTTTTCCGTGCCGTAGGCAAGCTCAAGCTCCACGTTGTGGGATTGAGGAGTGATCTCTATCAATTGCATGATCTGGCGGTCCGGTTCATGTTCAAGTTGCGCCATAATGTTTCCCGGAGTGGGGTGCGTTTCTCTCCAAAAAACATTATAACCGCGGCCAACCTAGGTAAAAGTAATGGATAAATGGTGAATATATAGATGGTGGTTGTTTTGGCATTCGATACGGCGACCTCCGCCTGCTCGGCCGCCGTCTGGCGGGACGGCCGGGTGTTGGCGGGTGAACAAGAGGTGCGGGAACGGGGTCATGCCGAACGCCTGCTGCCGATGATCGAGGGGGTTCTGGCTGAAGCCGGCTGCGCCTACGGAGACCTAGATCTGTTGGCCGTAACCGTGGGGCCCGGCGCCTTCACCGGTATTCGAATCGGGCTGGCCGCTGCAAGGAGCCTTGCCTTGGCCTCGGGTCTGCCCCTGCTGGGGGTCAGCAGCTTCGATGCCGTCGCTCACGGTGTCGATGAGCAGGAGCGGGCAGGCCGACGGGTGCTGGTCGCCCTCGAAACCAAACGCGCCGATATCTATGGACAGTTTTACGGGCCCGATCTGGGGCCCACAGGTGATGCCTTTGCCGCCCTGCCCGAAGCCCTGCCCGAAGCCCGGCCGGAGCGATTGGGCGGCGGCCCGCTGCTGGTTGCCGGTGATGCCGCGGAACGTGTTATGCCGGCCTTGAAAGCCTTTGACGGTAACGTATGTCTCTCAACGGCAAATGTTTTTCCGGACCCGGCCGTCGTCGCTGCGATCGCCGCCGCAGACTGGCGCCGGGGAAAAATTGCAGAAAAGGATTTAACCTATCCCGAACCGGTCTATTTACGTCCCCCCGACGTAAATTTGCCCGATCAATCGTGACCGATGACCCAATATCGGGAAATCGAATGCCTTGCACTCCATAGCGAAATTCTTGCCGCCATTCATGCCGAATGTTTTGATAATTCCTGGAACGCCGCGTCTTTTAGTAGTCTTTTGGCAGGTCCGGCGGTCACCGGATTATTGACCGTAAAATCGGATCAAACGGAAGAAACGCCCGTCGGATTTATACTCCTGCAAACGGCAGCCGATGAATGTGAAATATTGACCCTTGCCGTCCTTCCGGCTTGCCGGCGGACCGGGGTGGCCAGCGGATTGCTGAACAACACGTTATCTTTGTGTATCAAAAACGAAATTAGAAATATTTTTCTGGAAGTTGCCAAAAACAATCAAGGGGCCCGGGATTTCTATGCCTGTCATAAATTTCGCGATACCGGCGTGCGGCCGAACTATTACGCCATGAACGAAAGCCGTGTAGACGCTATAATGATGGCGAGGGATATTGGCTATTAGTTCAAGTAAAAATGAAATCAAGTAAAATAAAAATAAGTTTCACCTTTATATATTCTTGAAAATTCTTTATGTAATCCCCATATGCTTCATCGTTGTTAATAGGTTAGACTAAAATTTTGGCTCCTTTCAGCGGAGAATTTATTTAATGTCCGATAGTGAAAACCAAAGTGAAATATTGGAATTGACGACGGAAATAGTTTCCGCTCATGTCAGCAACAACACGTTGCCGGTCGCCGATTTGCCGCAACTAATTCAAGATGTCTATAAAACACTTTCGACAGTCGGAACCGGTCAATCGTCTACGGAGCGTTTGCAACCCGCCGTTTCCATCAAGAAATCGGTGATGCCGGATTACATCGTTTGTTTGGAGGACGGCAAAAAACTCAAAATGCTCAAGCGTCACCTCAAAACCGCCTACAACATGACACCGGAAGAATACCGTGAAAAATGGGGTTTGCCCCGGGATTATCCCATGGTGGCGCCCAATTACGCCAAGCACCGCTCAAGCCTCGCCAAAAAAATCGGCTTGGGTACGAAATCGAGGCGCAGCAGCTGAAGGATTGAATTTTAAGATTGATTAGCAGTCTTGTTTGATCCATTTTATCCCGAAGATAATTAAGATAATATCGAGCGTTCTGCATTCTTGGTAAAAGGATGAGAATTTTTGCGGTGTAATTGAGTGAGAATTGGGTCCCGTGGCTGATCAAAAAACTGTTTCCCGTATAGAGCAACTATGTATTGAACGTAATATGAAGATGACGGGGCAACGCCGTGTTATCGCCCGCGTTCTATCCGAAGCGACCGATCATCCCGACGTCGAGGAATTGTACCGGCGGTCGGTTAAGGCGGATTCTAAAATCAGTATTGCCACGGTGTACCGGACGGTTCGCCTGTTTGAAGAGGCGGGACTGCTTGACCGTTTGGATTTTGGCGACGGAAGGGCGCGGTATGAGCCGTCCAGCGATGATCACCACGATCATCTGATCGATGTTAAATCCGGCAAGGTGATCGAATTCCAGGAAGAAGAAGTCGAAGAACTGCAACGCGCTGTTGCCAGAAAACTGGGCTACAAGCTGGTTGGTCACCGTATGGAACTTTATGGCGTTCCCCTTAAAGGGACGGACCAATAGAGATCGGATACATAGGGCTTTGATGATGAATTCTTCGGGCTGTCCAAGGACAACGGAACGGCGAAGATTCCCAAGGCCGGTATAAGCGAGATTGGCAAAAAAACTCCACATCAAAACATTTGGCTGTCAGATGAATGTCTATGATTCCGACCGGATGAAAGACGTCCTGGCGCCGCTCGGCTTCGTTGCGTCAGAAGAGGCAGATGATGCCGATATGATTATCGTCAATACCTGCCACATCAGAGAAAAAGCGGCCGAAAAACTTTTTTCCGAACTGGGCCGGTATCGGCAGATGAAAGAATTGCGGCGGGAAAACGGCCAGTCGACGGTCATCGCCGTCGCCGGTTGCGTCGCCCAGGCGGCGGGTGCGGAAATCCTCAAGCGGGCGCCCTTCGTTGATATCGTGCTTGGCCCTCAGACCTATCATCGGCTCCCGGAAATGATTGCGCGCGCGTCGCGGGCCGGCGAAAATTCTGAATCCGGTCGGGTGCTGGAGATTGATTTCCCGGAGGAGCCTAAATTCGATCATCTGCCGGAAAATACGGCCAAGGGCCATTCGGCATTTCTGTCGGTTCAGGAAGGTTGTGATAAATTTTGTACGTTCTGTGTGGTGCCCTATACGCGCGGCGCCGAATTCTCCCGGCCGGTCAAGGATGTTTTGGCCGAGGCCGGCCTCTTGGCGGCGCATGGCGTCAAGGAGATCACCCTCTTGGGTCAGAACGTCAACGCCTACCACGGAGACGATGCGGCGGGGAAGGGCGAAACCGGTCTGGGTGGATTGATCCGCCGGGTTGCCGAAATAGAGGGTATCGAACGCCTTCGATATACCACCTCGCATCCGGTGGATATGGATGAGGAGCTGATCGCCGCTCACGGCGAAGTTGAACAGCTTATGCCGTTTCTTCACCTGCCCGTTCAATCCGGGTCAGACCGCGTGTTAAGGGCGATGAACCGGAATCACGGCATCGGCGACTTCCGGCGTCTCCACGACCGCCTGATGGCGGCGCAACCAAATCTGAAACTATCGTCGGATTTTATCGTCGGATTTCCCGGTGAAAGCGATGACGATTTCGAGGCGACCATGCGACTGGCCGGTGAAATCGGATTTATTCAGGCCTATTCCTTCAAATACAGTCCGCGCCCCGGCACGCCCGGCGCCACCATGGACAACAAAGTGCCCGATGACGTTATGGGCGAGCGGTTGGGCCGGCTCCAGGACTTATTGACCTCGAACCAGACGGTGTTCAACCAGTCCTGTATTGGCGAAAGCATGCCGGTCCTGCTCGACCGGAAGGGCCGTAAAGAAGGTCAGTTCGCGGGACGCAGTCCCTTCATGCAACCAGTGCACCTCCAGGCGCCGGAGGAATATTTTGGCCGCATTGTGAATATCCGGGTAACGGAAGCCTTCAGCAATTCCCTCGCCGGTACCCTCGACGATGAACCGGCAATTTTTAACGAATCGCCTTCACCTCAAAGGATCAGCGCTTGAACCCACGTTCCGCCAATAAATCCGCGTCACCCCCGGCCGACCTGCGGCAATTGGAATTCGACGACAATAGTCTGCTGCCAGCGCTTTTCGGCAGTCACAATTGCCATCTGGCGCAAATCGAACAGAAACTTGAAGTGGTGCTCAACTCGCGGGGAAATGCCGTCTCCGTGGCCGGCACGCCGGAAGCTCAGGATACCGTCGAGGCGGTGCTCACGGGACTCTATGCAAGATTGAAGAAAGGCGATGCCATTGAAGCCGCCGATGTGGATGGCGCGCTGCGCCTGGCGATATCGGGCGGCAACGGCGGGGAACAGATCAACGCCGAGGAATTCGCGGTCAAAACCCGCAAAAGGCAGATTACGCCGCGCTCGCCGCAGCAGGCCGCCTATTTGCAGGCCATCGACCGGAGTGATCTGGTGTTCGGTCTGGGACCGGCGGGAACGGGTAAAACCTATCTCGCCGTCGCCAAAGCGGTTGAAAGCCTGCTCAAAGGTGAGATCGACCGCCTTATTTTGTCCCGCCCGGCGGTCGAGGCAGGCGAGCAGCTGGGTTTTCTGCCAGGCGATATGCGGGAAAAAGTCGATCCCTATCTGAGGCCGCTGTACGACGCGCTCCATGACATGTTGCCCGCTAATCAGGTGGCGAAAAAAATGGAGAACGGCGAGATCGAGATCGCGCCCCTGGCGTTCATGCGGGGCCGTACCCTGGCTGACGCCTTCGTCATTCTGGACGAGGCGCAAAACACCACGGCGGTGCAAATGAAAATGTTTCTGACCCGGCTGGGCAACAACGCCCGCATGGTCATCACCGGCGATCTCAGCCAGGTCGATCTGCCCTCCGGCGTCCGGTCGGGTTTGCGGGACGCCGTTGAAATTCTGGAAAAGGTCAAAGGCGTTTCCTTTGTGCATTTCAGTGAGGCCGACGTTGTCCGTCACCCATTAGTGGCGCGTATCGTTCGCGCCTACGCCACCCGGGACGACGGTGGCGGGAAATATAGTAAAGCCCGCAATGATTAACCGGTACATGGCTGGATTTGCCTGTCATTAGACGATGGTAGAAGACACCACCATTGATGTTCTCCTGAAAAGCCCGCTTTGGGCCGACGGACTACCCGACGCCGAAGACCATTGCCGCCGCGCTGCAATTGCGGCGTTGCAAGGAGAAACCGACCCGTTGGAGCTTTGCGTGGTTCTGGCTGACGACGATTTCATCCGGTCACTGAACCGGGACTTTCGCAATCAGGACAAGGCGACAAATGTTCTGTCCTTCCCGGCAGCTGCGGAGGAATTTCCCGGGAACGATCCCAAACCGCTGGGAGATATTGTCGTCGCTTATGAAACGACCGCGGCGGAAGCGGATTCCGACGGTAAACAACTGGACAATCATCTAAGCCACTTGATTGTTCACGGTGTTCTTCATCTTTTGGGTGCTGATCACCAAAATAATGCCGAAGCAGAGGTCATGGAGGCGAGGGAAACAGAGATCCTGACCCGGCTGGGGATCGACGATCCTTATAACCGGCCAAGTGACCCGATTGACTGAAATAAAGGTCGGTAAATGAACAACAGGGGTGACAAAGCCTGTTGAATTGGATGATAATAGTTTTACGGTTACAGCTGCAGAACGGTAATGAACGAAGACTCCAGCAGTAGACAGCCCCACAGCCAGCACGATAATGGCAATGGGGCCGATCCAGATTCCTCGATATCGAGAACCCAGCCGAATTCTCCGGCCGATATCTCTGTGACTAAAACCTTCATGGCCAAAAATTTGAAGGAAATGGCTCAGCGGCTGTTTCGCCGCAACGGCGACAATTCGGTGCGCGAGGCCATCGAGGAATTGATTGAAGAGCGGGCCGATGACGAAACACTGGTGGAGACGGAAGAACGGACGCTGCTGGCCAATATTCTCAGCCTGCGGGACCGGACCGTCTCCGATGTCATGGTGCCGCGCGCCGATGTCGTTGCCATCGACGTCAACGCACCCATCGACGATCTAACCGATCTTATCAACCGGGAAGGACATTCACGCATACCGGTTTTTCAGGAAACCCTCGATGACGCCGTGGGCATGGTTCATATCAAGGATGTTCTGGCTGCCAGAAATTCGGCGCAGGAAAACGACAGGCCGCTGGATTTGAAAAAAATCATCCGGGAAGTTTTGTTCGTGGCGCCGTCCATGCAGGTTTTGGAGCTGCTTCTGGAAATGCGCGTTAAACGGATTCACATGGCGCTGGTGGTTGACGAATACGGCGGCGTCGACGGTCTGTTAACCATCGAGGATTTGGTTGAGGAGATCGTCGGTGAGATCGAAGACGAACACGACCAGGAAGAGGTGCCCGAACTCAAATTACAAAAAGACGGCTCGTTGGTGGCCGATGCCCGGGTTCTGATTGAAAACTTCGAAGACATCGCCGGTCAAATATTAAGTGAAGAGGAGCGCGAGGAAATCGAAACCCTGGGTGGCTTGGTGTTTTCATTGGCAGGGCGTGTGCCCATCAGGGGTGAACTGGTCAACCACCCCTCCGGTATGGAGATCGAAGTAATGGAAGCCGATCCCCGAAGAATAAAAAAACTTCATATCCGTGGAGTCGCGGTCGCCGATCAAATACCGGCCCCTCGACCCGGGCCGGAGAGTAGCGGAAATTAATGGCCATTTTCCGATAATGCCCGGCAACGCTACGACACCTTTATTGGCAAAATGGCGGCAGGCGGTTGTGAACTGCCGGGGGTGGCGCCGCGCCCTCCTGGCGCTGGTATCGGGTGCATTCTCGATACTGGCAATGCCGCCGCTTCATATCGTCCCGGTTCTCATTCCCGCGTTGACGGTTTTGGTCTGGCTGATCGAGGGCTCGCAATTAACGGTTGGGCGATCGGAAAATCCTTCCGGCCGACCGGGTCGAATGCCGGCAATGTTCCGTTCCGCCGCCTGGTCTTCGTTCACCGCTGGTTGGTGGTTCGGCGTCGGCTATTTCGCCGCCGGGCTGTATTGGGTGTCGCTGTCGTTTCTGGTCGACGCCAAGCAATTCGCCTGGATGATACCGTTTGCTCTTTTAGGGCTTTCCGGAGGCTTCGCCTTATTCATCGGTCTGACGACCTGGGCCGCCCATTTAAGCGCGAGATCGAATACCCATCGATTATTTCTCATGGTCGCCGTCTGGTGGGTGGTGTTCGAATGGGTCAGAGGTTGGGCGTTGACAGGGTTTCCCTGGAATTATCTCGGCACCGTCTGGACCGTTAGCGACGCGGTCATTCAACTGGCGTCAATAGTCGGCGTGCTCGGGCTTAGTTTTCTGACTGCCGTGGCGGCGGCGGCTCCGTCTTTGCTGGGGAATGCGGATTTCACCGCCAGAAAGAAATGGCTGATTGTGGGCGGCGTTTACGGTCTCCTGGCCGTTGTTTGGCTGGGCGGAAACTACCGGCTTCAGCAGGCGGGCGATTACTTTCTCGAGAGCGTCCGGTTGCGGCTGGTCCAGCCCAATATCGATCAACGGGACAAATGGAAACCGGAATTACGCGGAAAGCACCTCAATAATCTGATGTCGATCAGTGAGGCGAAGGTCAAAGATTACGTTCCGACCCATATTATCTGGCCGGAAACTGCCGTGCCGTTTTTCCTCAACAAATCCCCGGCCGGCCTGCGCGCCATTGCCCAAACCATTCCAAAAGGGGGCGCCTTACTGACCGGTGCGCCCGGCAGGTCGGGCGGAAAAACCGCCTCCGGGGGGACCGAACCGGTACGCCTGTGGAATAGTCTTCACGTCATTTCCGACCAAGCTGAAATTGTTCAAACCTATAACAAGCACCATCTCGTTCCGTTCGGCGAGTATGTACCTTTCCGCGGCATCATAAACGTCGACAAGTTAACGGCAGGGCGCATGGATTTTTCCTCCGGCCCCGGCCCCCGCTCGCTGACCGTCCCGGGCGCGCCGCCGGTTAGTCCGTTGATTTGTTATGAGGTTATTTTTGCGGGTAAGGTCGCCGGCGGTCAGGTAGGCTCGAATGGTATCCGGCCCGGCTGGTTGCTCAACGTCACCAACGACGCCTGGTTCGGCACGTCCTCCGGTCCCTATCAGCATTTTGCCGCCGCCCGGCTGAGGTCCGTGGAGGAAGGATTGCCTTTGGTGCGGGTCGCCAATACCGGCATTTCAGCCGTTGTCGACGCTTACGGCAGGGTCAAGGCGAAAAGCCGGCTCAATGAACGCACCTTTATCGACAGTCAACTGCCCAAACCTCTCGATACGCCCACTTTTTACGGGAACTATGGTGATTGGGGTGTTTTCGCACTAATGTTGGGGATAATACTCATATTAAGTTTTTCCCGTTTGATTTTAAAATTCAAAGTACCTAGTTAAGTAATAATCGCTCACTTTTACGAGAATTAACAATTACCCGTAAAAGGTCAAAAAATCGCCGGATCGGGCGTCAAACGCCCCAAAAGCAAACTGGCCGGTACAAGACTCATTGAGGTATCTTAACCTAGGAATAGGCAGCTAAATTATGGAAAATACGACAAGCTTAAGGGGATCGCTGGCCGGAACGGCTCCGATCCGCAAAATTGCCCGCCGCCGGGTGCCCGGAGTGGCGGATCCCGTCGATGTCCACGTCGGCAGCCGTGTCCGCCTGCGCCGTACCCTGCTTGGCCTTAGCCAGGAAAAACTCGGCGAAGCTGTGGGCCTGACCTTCCAGCAAATTCAGAAGTATGAACGCGGCGCTAACCGTATCGGCGCCAGCCGTATGTATGACTTGTCTCACGTCTTGGATGTGCCGGTCTCTTTTTTCTTCGACGACATGCCCGAAGAAATCAAGCGCCGGGACGATACGCCGGCGGACCGACTCGGCGACATTACGCACGAAGAGGTGGAAAAAGATCCGTTGACGCGCCGGGAAACGCTTGAACTGGTCAGGGCCTACTACAAGGTCGACAATGCGCCGGTCAGAAAACGAATATTCGAATTGGTGAAATCTTTGGCGAAAATGTCCGACGTCTAAAGGCCTATCTTCGCCCATCGGTCGAATACCAATCGGTACAAGACAAGATTTTACTTTAGCGGGGTTTCCCGGCATTGACCGGCGGAACCCCTCTGCCGTTCCGGGCCCCAAATACGCTTGACGGCCTTCCGAAACATTGCGACAAGGGGGCCGCAATTTGCACCACCGCATCACCGTACCCGTACCTTGACGCAAAGTCGGTCCGGGCGGTCGAAGATTACAGTTAAAGGAGCGATCCGTGCCCAAAGGAAATTACCTGTTTACCAGTGAATCCGTATCCGAAGGTCATCCCGACAAAGTTTGCGACCGGATATCAGATGCCATTGTCGACGCCTTTTTAACCGCTGATCCGGTTTCCAGGGTCGCCGTGGAAACGCTGACCACCACCAACCGGATTGTACTGGCCGGCGAAGTCCGGGGTCCGGAATCCATCACCAAAGACAAGATGGAAGAAGCGGCCCGCGCCTGCGTTAAGGATATCGGTTACGAACAGGATGGGTTTCATTGGCGCGAAGCCGAAGTTTCCGTGCATGTGCATTCCCAGTCCTCCGATATTGCCCAAGGCGTTGACGCCGCCGGCAACAAGGACGAAGGCGCGGGCGACCAGGGGATCATGTTCGGGTACGCCTGTAAGGAAACCGACGTATTGATGCCCGCCCCCATCCACTATTCCCATGCCATTTTGGCGTCATTGGCCGAAGCCCGTCATTCGGGGGCCGAGCCGGGCCTGGGCCCCGATTCGAAAAGCCAGGTGACGTTGCGCTATGAAAACGGCCAGCCCGTGGGCGCCACTTCGGTGGTCGTCTCTACCCAGCATGCCGCCGACCTCGACCAGGAGGCGGTCAAGGAAATCGTCCGTCCCCATGTGGTCAATGTTTTGCCCGACGGTTGGATGTGTCCCGAAGAGGATTTCTACGTCAACCCGACGGGCCGGTTCGTCATCGGTGGTCCGGACGGTGACGCCGGGCTGACGGGCCGTAAGATTATCGTTGATACTTACGGCGGCGCGGCGCCTCACGGCGGCGGCGCCTTCTCCGGTAAGGACCCGACCAAGGTGGACCGCTCGGCGGCCTATGCGGCCCGCTATTTAGCGAAAAATGTCGTGGCGGCTGATCTGGCGGATAAATGCACCATTCAATTGGCCTATGCCATTGGCGTCTCCAAACCGCTATCGGTTTACGTGGACACGGCGGGCACGGGAAATGTTGACGAGGATAAATTATCCGCCGCGCTGCAAGAAGCCATGGATTTAAGTCCCCGCGGTATTCGCGAGCATCTCGGTTTGAGCAAGCCAATCTACGCCCGGACGGCCGCTTACGGGCATTTCGGACGATCTCCCGACGCCGACGGCGGTTTTTCCTGGGAACGCACCGATCTGGCGGACCAGTTAAAATCCGCGCTCAATGGGGGATAATCCCCCAATGGAGGATAATCCAAGAGCGGATGATATCGGCAGGCGATAAACCTCACTTTTACGGTCGCCGCAAAGGCCACAAGTTAAGGCCCGGCAGACGAACTTTATTCGAGCAGCGTCTGCCGGAAATCGCCATCACATTGCCGGAGGTCGGCGGTGATATTTCCGGCGATCTGTTTTCGGATACTGTCGAGGATATTTGGCTGGAAGTTGGTTTCGGCGGCGGCGAACATCTCGCCTATCAAGCGGGCGTCCATCCCGAAATCGGTTTCATTGGCTGTGAACCTTATATCAATGGCGTGGCGGCGCTGCTGTCGCTCATGGATGAAGCCGGGTTGACTAATATCCGTCTGTTTAACGACGATGCCCGGCTCTTGCTCGGCCACCTTCCAGAAAATTCCATCGGTCGTACTTTTGTTTTATTTTCCGATCCCTGGCCGAAGAAGCGGCACAACCGGCGGCGCTTTTTCAAGGGGGAAAACCTCGACGCCTTGAGCCGGCTGATGAAAGACGGCGCACATCTGCGCTTCGCTTCCGATGATATGAGCTATATCCGTTGGGCGCTCGATGCCGTCTACCATCACCCCGATTTTTCCTGGCAGGCGACCGGGCCCGAGGATTGGCGGCGGCGTCACGAAGACGCCTGTGAAACCCGCTACGAAGCCAAGGCCCTATCCCAAGGAAAAACCCCCATTTATCTCACCTTCGTTAGACAGCCTCGGCGCGGATAAATACGCCCGAATTTCCTGTGGTCAATAAAATGCTTGAATTTCCCAGCCTTGAAGAGGAGAATGCACCATCATTCTTGGACATAACAGTCTGTGACTGCAAATTCTAAGGGTGGGCCCGCTTCTAAACCAGTGGCCCGCTTTTTTGTTTTTTAGCGGTATCGTATGAGCGTAGAACAGAAAATTGAGGAACTGATCAGTCCGGCCATGAACAACATGGGGTTTGATGTCGTCCGCATTCAATTGTCGGGCACCAAACGGAAAACCCTCCAGGTTATGGCCGAACGCCAGGACCAAGCGGGCATGACCGTCGACGATTGTGCCGCCATCAGCCGGGACGTATCGGCGATCCTGGACGTGGATGATCCCATCGCCGGGGCCTATGCCCTCGAGGTCAGTTCACCCGGCATCGACAGGCCCCTGGTGAAAAAGAAAGATTTTGAACGTTTTGCCGGGTTCGATGCGCGGGTCGATATGAATCTCGCCATCGAAGGGCGCAAAAAATTCAAGGGGAAACTCTTGGGCCTGCATGACGATTTGGTCGAAATCCGGGTCAAGGAAGAAACATTTGAATTACCGTTCGGTGATATCCGCCGGGCGAAATTGTTGTTGACGGATGAGCTGTTGGCGGCGGCTAACCAGTCGGAGTCCGTTCCGTCGTAGTCCGTTAAAGAGTTGAAATTTTTGAAACGAAGGTAACTAGGTCTGGAGACCATGGAAACGAACACAGAATCGAGCATGATCTACACTCATCCGGAACTTCTCCTGGTGGCGGATACAGTGGCGCGGGAAAAGGGTATCGACCGGGAAGAGGTTCTCGAGGCGATGGAGCAGGCCATTCAGAAAGCCGGCCGGTCCAAATACGGCCACGAACACGATATCCGCGCCGAAATCGACCGCAAGTCGGGTGAAATTCGATTGGCCCGCTATGTCGAGGTGGCCGAGGAAATCGAAAACGAACTGACCCAAACCACATTGGAAGAAGCAAGGCAGCGCAAGGAAGACGCCGAAATCGGCGAATTCCTGGTTGATCCCCTGCCGCCCATCGATTTCGGCCGCATTGCCGCCCAGACGGCGAAACAGGTGATCGTGCAAAAAGTCCGTGAAGCCGAGCGCAAACGGCAGTTCGCCGAATTCAAGGATCGCATGGGCGAAGTCGTCAACGGCATGGTCAAGCGGGTCGAATTTGGCAATGTTATCGTCGATCTCGGCGGACGCGCAGAGGGCATCATCCGCCGCGACGAATGTATTCCAAGAGAACATTTTTCCAACGGTGACCGGGTGCGTTCTTATATTTACGACGTACGGGAAGAGCCGCGCGGCCCGCAGATTTTCCTGTCCCGCAGCCATCCCCAGTTTATGGCCAAGCTGTTCACCCAGGAAGTACCGGAAATTTATGACGGCATTATCGAAATCAAATCCGTCGCCCGCGACCCGGGTAGCCGCGCCAAAATCGCAGTGATTTCGTCGGATTCGAGTATCGATCCCGTTGGAGCCTGCGTCGGTATGCGGGGGTCGCGCGTTCAGGCAGTGGTGGCAGAACTGCAGGGTGAAAAAATCGATATCATTCAGTGGTCGATGGATCCCGCCACCTTTATCGTCAACGCGCTGGCGCCGGCCGAAGTTTCCAAAGTTGTGCTGGACGAGGAAGCCAACCGTATCGAAGTGGTCGTGCCCGACGATCAACTCAGTCTGGCGATTGGCCGCAGGGGGCAGAATGTGCGTCTGGCCTCGCAGTTGACGGGCTGGGACATTGATATTCTTACCGATGCGGAGGAATCGGAACGCCGGGTGGAGGAATTCAAAGTTCGCTCGCAGCTCTTTATCGACTCTCTCGATGTCGACGAAGTGATAGCCCAGCTTCTGGTGACCGAAGGCTTCTCCAGTATCGAAGAGGTGGCGTTTGTCCCGATTGAGGAATTGTCGTCGATCGAGGGATTTGACGAAGAAGTATCCGAGGAACTCCGTCAAAGGGCGCGTCAGTATCTCGAAGGGCGGGAAGCCGAAATGGAAGAAGCCAGAAAAGCGTCAGGCGTCAGCGACGAGGTTTCTGATGTAAAGGGCTTGTCGCCGGAAATGCTGGTTGCCTTGGGCGAAAACGACGTCAAGTCCCTGGACGATCTGGCCGATCTCGCCAGTGATGAGTTGCGGGAAATAGTCGGAGAGGAAAATTTAAGCGAGGACAACGCCAACGAAATAATTATGGCGGCGCGCGCCCATTGGTTCGAGGATGAAGAGTCTGGAGATGAAGATGAGACCGAGGCCGAAAAGGGTGAAGGTGAATCGCCGGCAGACTCTGAAGAGAATGCGGACGAACCTACCGAATCGTAATCAGGCCTTTTTCGGTTAGGCGCAGAAGGAGTAAATTGGCGAAGAATAAGGATCCACAGCGGCGTTGCATCCAATCGGGGCAATCCTACCCCAAGGAACAATTGGTGCGCTTTGTGATCGGTCCGGATAGCACGGTGGTGCCGGATATTGCCGAACGATTGCCGGGGCGGGGTTTGTGGTTATGCGCCCGCCGGGATATGATGGAAATGGCCTGCACGTCAGGCACGTTTTCCAAAGCAGCCAGGGCCAAGGTCGATGTGCCCAATGATCTGACCGATCAGGTCGAGGATTTGCTGCGGCGGAGATGTATGGAAATATTCGGCTTGGCCAGGCGGTCGGGTCAAATGGTTGGTGGTTTTGAGAAGGTAAAGGCCTATCTATCCGCCAAAGAGAAGGGTAATAAGGCGGGCCTCTTAGTGGCCGCTCAGGATGGCGGTGAAGAAGGCCGGAAAAAAATAAGCGCTCTGGCGCCGGGTGTTCCGCTGATCGAGATATTCAGTGGAGAAGAATTGGGCGCTGCCGTGGGTCGGGAACGGTTGGTTCATGCCGTGATCGCCTCCGGAGGAATAGCCGATCGTTTGATCGGCGAAGCGGGCCGATTGTCCGGGATAATTGGTCGGCAGGAATAAAAGTACCGCCCGCTAGTTTGATCGGTATATAAGATAGGTCGATATTAGAGTTGTGAAGGTTAAGTAGACGGTTTGAAATGACGGATACCAAAGAAAAGACACCGAAGAAAAAGCTGAGCCTTTCGCGGCCGGGCAAACTCGAACTCAAGAAAACGGTCGAGGGCGGTCAGGTCAGACAAAGCTTTTCCCATGGCAGGTCGAAAGTCGTTACTGTCGAGGTGCGAAAAAAGAGAACCTTCGCCCCTGGCTCGACCGGCAGTATGACCGAGGTTACCGAAGCCGAAGAACAGATCGACGAAACCGCGGCACCGGATGTGGAAGTGGAAACGAATTTATCCGCGGCCATGGCTGCCGAAGCCGCCGTTGCTGATAATTTAACGGATCACGAACGTGCCGCCAGGGTGCGCGCGTTGCAGGATGCTCAAAAAGCGGAAGAAGAGAGTAAGCTGCATCCGGAACCTGAGCCCGAACCGGAACCTGAGCCCGAACCCGATCTGGAATCCGAACCGGGCGAAACGCCCGCCGAAGTTCCGGAAAGGCCCGAAGAAACTGCCGCCCGCGAAGCTGCCGAGGAAAGTAAACGGCAGGAAGAAGAAGCGCGCAGCCGAGAAGAAAAAGGCCGCGCCGCAGCCGAAGCCGGTATGGCCAAACTCAAGGCAATCGAGGCCGAATCGGAAGAGGCCGGAGACGGCAAAACCGGCGCCAAGCGTGGCAAAACTCCTGCCAAACGTCCGACGCCGGGACGTCGTGGCGAACCGAGACGCCGGGCGGGAAAACTAACCATTGCCGAAGCGCTCGACGATTCCGAGAGGCAGCGATCATTGGCTTCCGTCAAACGGCAGCGGGAACGCAAGAAGCGCCGCGAAGGTCCCATAGAACATGTAAAAATCGTCCGCGAAGTTGTTATTCCTGAAACCATCACGGTTCAGGAATTGGCCAACCGCATGGCCGAGCGCGGTGTCGAGGTTATCAAGACATTGATGAAAATGGACGTCATGGCCACCATGAACGATGCCATTGATGCCGATACGGCCGAGCTCGTCGTTACCGAGTTCGGCCACACCTTTACCCGTGTCAGCGAGGCTGATGTGGAAATCGGTCTGGGCGGTGGTGACGATGTGCATGAGGATTTGCTGTCGCGGCCGCCGGTAGTGACTGTCATGGGTCACGTCGATCACGGCAAAACGTCGCTGTTGGACGCCATCCGAAAAGCCGACGTCGTGTCAGGCGAGGCGGGCGGCATTACCCAGCATATCGGCGCCTATCAGGTAACGGTCTCGGAAGACCAAAAAATTACCTTTATCGATACGCCGGGCCATGAAGCCTTTACCGCCATGCGCGCCCGCGGCGCCAAATCGACGGATATCGTCGTCCTTGTTGTCGCCGCCGACGACGGCATTATGCCGCAGACCATCGAAGCGATCGATCATGCCAAGGCGGCCGAGGTGCCGATCATTGTCGCCATCAACAAGATCGACCGGCCGGACGCCAACCCCACCCGGATACGCACCCAATTGCTCGAACATGAGATCGTGTTGGAAGCCATGGGCGGCGATGTACTCGACGTGGAAGTGTCAGCGATCGAGGGCACCAATCTCGATAAATTGGAAGAAACCATTCTCCTGCAGGCGGAAATTCTCGATCTCAAGGCCAACCCGGACCGTTTGGCCGAAGGCGTGATTATCGAATCCAAGGTGGAACAGGGCCGCGGTCCTTTGGCCACCGTCCTGGTGCAGAACGGAACGTTGAAAAAAGGTGACATTTTTGTCGCCGGTTCCGAATCGGGCCGGGTCAGGGTTCTGGTCAATGATCATGGCGAACAGGTGGATGAAGCCGGACCGGCGGTGCCTGTCGAGGTCGTCGGACTGGCCGGTGCGCCGTCCGCAGGTGACGATTTCGTGGTTGTCGAAAACGAAGCCCGTGCCCGCGAAGTCGCCGAATTCCGGCAGAGCCGGGACCGTAACCAGAAATCTACGGTCGCGCCGCGCGGCTCTCTCGAAGATATGTTCGAGGCCATTCAAGCGGGCGAGGCGAAAGAACTGCCCATCGTGCTGAAGACCGATGTTCAGGGTTCCGTTGAGGCCATTGTCGGCATGTTCGAAAAATTGCCGCAGGATGAAGTAAAGGTGCAGGTGCTGCATAGCGGTGTCGGCGGTATCAATGAATCCGATATTACGTTGGCCGGCGCATCCCAGGCGGCGGTGATCGGCTTTAACGTACGCGCCAACAAACAGGCGCGAGACCAGGCGGCCGCCAACGGTGTCGATATCCGCTATTATTCCGTCATTTACGACGTTGTTGACGACATTAAGAAAATGCTGGTCGGATTGATGGCACCGGTTCTGCGGGAGAATTATCTGGGCAATGCGGAAGTCCGCGAAGTGTTCAGCGTTTCCAAGATCGGCAAGGTCGCCGGCTGTTACATTTCCGAGGGCGTCGTAAAACGGGGCTCCAAGGTAAGGTTGCTGCGCGACGATGTGGTTATTCATGAAGGTGACTTGTCGACGCTCAAACGCTTCAAGGATGATGTCCGCGAGGTCAAGGAATCTTACGAATGCGGTATGTCCTTCGAAAATTACAATGATATCAAAATCGGCGATGTCATTGAATGTTTCGAGGTCCAGGAGATCGCACCCGAAATTTAATTTGACGGAACCGGCGAAACGGCCCCTGTACGACGTGCAGGTTTGCGGCCTAAAGTTTTGTGGTTCCCTTTAAACACGGTATGAAGACATGGGAAAAAGGGCAAATCGGGCGCCGAGCCAGAGGCAATTGCGCGTCGGTGAAGAATTACGCCATACCATCGCGCAGGTGATCGAACGCGGCGAACTGCGCGACCCCGTTCTGGCCGACATCTCCATCACTATTTCCGAAGTCAGGATCGGCCCCGATCTGCGCAACGCCACCGTGTTTGTGGCGCCCCTTGGCGGCAGCATTGATATCGCTAAAGACGACAGGGCCACTCAATCCGGCACCGAGGATATCGTCGCCGCCTTGCAGCGGGCCGCGCCCTTTTTGCGCCGCTCGATCGCCAAGGCCGTCCATCTCAAATATGCTCCTAATCTGACTTTTGAGGCCGACACGTCGTTTGACTATGCGGACAGCATCGACCGCCTGCTGGTCAAGGTGGGAACCGAGAAAAAGTAGGACGATGGTGCGTTAAAGATATGGCTCGTAAAAAAAGGGGCGATCCCATTCATGGTTGGCTGGTCATCGACAAGCCGGCCGGTATGACGTCGGCCAAAATCGTCAATCGGGCAAGAAAAATTCTGAATGCCGCGAAAGTCGGCCACAGCGGCACCTTGGACCCCATGGCGACGGGAGTTTTGCCGCTGGCCTTCGGCGAAGCGACCAAAACCGTCTCCTATATGATGGATGGGCTGAAGGAATACCGTTTTACGGTCGCTTGGGGCGAGGCCCGCGATACCGATGACGCCGAGGGCGCGGTCGTGGAAACCAGTGACCACCGGCCCACGCGCGATGAAATCGAAAATGGTTTAAAAGCATTTATCGGTGAAATTGAACAGGTGCCGCCGGTCTATTCGGCGATCAAGGTCGATGGCGAGCGGGCTTACAAACTGGCCCGTGAAGACAAGCCGGTGGCGATGAGCCCGAGAAAGATTCTGGTAGAGGATTTCACCCTGATTGACATCCCGGACCGGGATCATGCGGTGTTTGAGGTAAGGTCGGGCAAAGGCGCCTATATGCGGGGCCTGGCCCGGGATTTGGCGGTGCATCTCGGTACCGTCGGCCATATATCGGCCCTTCGCCGGACCCGTTCCGGACCCTTTAGAGAAAAAGACGCAATTTCGCTGGATATACTGGAGCAACTAGGGCATAGTGCCGCCGCCGCTGACATATTGCGGCCGGTTGAGACCGCGCTGGACGACATCCCGGCGCTGGCCATGACCGAGGACGAAGCCCGTCGCCTAAGGTGTGGACAGACAATTTCCGCACTAAAAGTGGCCAAGCGAACCCCCCTCAAAGACATAAGCCAAGGCGACGTTGTGTGCGCCATGGAAGAGGGAAAATTGGTGGCCTTGGCCCGTTTCGAAGGCGGCGAGATACGTCCGTTTCGTGTATTAAACCTTTAAACGAATGGAGTGAACGATGTCGATTACCGCAGAGCGGAAGCAAGAGCTTATTAGTGAATACGCCACCAATGAAGGCGATACCGGTTCCCCGGAAGTGCAGATTGCAATCCTGACGGAACGCATCAACAATCTTACAGATCATTTGAAGACCCATAAGAAAGATCACCATTCCCGCCGTGGATTGCTGATGATGGTGGGTCAACGCCGACGCTTGTTGGATTATCTCAACGCGAAAAAAGTTTCGCGCTACGAGGATTTGATCAAACGGCTCGGCCTGCGCCGCTAATCGGCGGCGCCGAACAGGCAGTAAAATTTAATGCCAAAGATATCGAAATGAAGGACGTCCCCTCTAACTATCTCCGTGGGGGCGGAACCGTTTCGGAATTGCTGTTTCAAAAGCAAGACGCAAATATCGGCGGATTGAAATCAATCACGCCAAGCGGGGCGGCGTCACACAAATAGGCCCCGTACGTAGGTGCGCTTCCGCCCTAAGGCGGAGCGCGTAGGTAGATGGAGATATATTTCCGTATGTTGGAAGGAAGATAAATATGTTTAACGAATTTAAAAAAGAAATCGAACTCGGCGGCCGTAGGCTTACACTGGAAACAGGTAAGATCGCCCGCCAAGCCGATGGCGCTGTACTGGTCACCTATGGCGAAACCAAAGTGCTTTGTACGGCGGTCGGCGCCAAACAGGCCCGTACCGATATCGATTTTTTCCCCCTCACTGTAAATTATCAGGAAAAAACGTTTGCCGCCGGTAAGATACCGGGCGGCTTTTTCAAGCGCGAAGCTCGGCCCTCTGAAAAAGAGACCCTGACCTCGCGGTTGATCGACCGGCCTATTCGGCCCCTGTTTCACCCCAATTACAAAAACGAAACCCAGGTGATCTGCACCGTCCTGGCCCACGATCTGGAAAATGATCCCGACATGGCTGCCATGATCGGCACGTCCGCGGCCCTGACGATTTCGGGAATTCCATTCCTGGGCCCCATCGGCGGTTGCCGCGTCGGCTATATCGACGGTGAATACGTTCTCAATCCGGCCGTCGACGATGTGGCCGATTCTCAGCTCAATCTGGTTGTGGCCGGTACCGCCGAAGGCGTCCTCATGGTCGAATCCGAAGCTTCCGAATTATCCGAGGAAGTGATGCTGGGCGCGGTCATGTTTGGCCATCAGGCCAACCAGGAAATTATCGGCGCCGTTATCGATTTGGCCCGGGCCTGTGCCAAGGAGCCATGGGACATTCCGGAAACGCCGGCCAAAGTCGGCGAAGTCGCTCAGAAGGTTCAGGAAATGGCGGAAGACGACCTCCGGGCCGCCTATGGCGAGGCCGAGAAAACGGCTCGTCAGGATAAAATCGCCGACGTCAAAGCCAAGGTTATGGAAGCCTTCGGAGAAGACGAAGAAGCCACCGATATGATGGTCGGCGGCGCTTTTAAAAATGTCGAGAAAGACATTGTCCGGCGCGATATCCTCAAGACTGGTCAACGCATCGACGGCCGGGACACCAAGACGGTGCGCCCGATTGTCGCCGAAGTGGGAACGTTGCCCCGGGCCCATGGCAGTAGTTTGTTCACCCGTGGTGAAACCCAGGCTTTGGTGGTCGCCACGTTGGGTACCGGTCAGGACGAACAGATCATCGACGGTCTGGACGGTGATTACCGGGAACATTTCCTGCTTCATTATAATTTCCCGCCCTATTCGGTCGGCGAAGCGGGCCGCATGTTCGGTCCGGGCCGCCGTGAAATCGGTCATGGCAAATTGGCGTGGCGCGCGATCCACCCGATTATGCCGGACAAGGAAGATTTTCCTTATACCATCCGCGTCGTCTCCGAAGTGACCGAATCAAACGGTTCTTCTTCGATGGCGACGGTCTGCGGCACCTCCCTGTCCATGATGGATGCGGGCGTGCCTCTCCATAGTCCGGTCGCCGGTATCGCCATGGGACTGATCAAGGAAGACGACGGCGTTGCCGTGCTTTCCGATATTCTCGGCGACGAAGACCATCTCGGCGACATGGATTTCAAAGTCGCCGGCACGGACAAGGGCGTTACCGCGCTTCAGATGGATATCAAAATCACCTCCATCACCGAAGACATTATGAAAACCGCCCTCGAACAGGCCAGGGAAGGCCGCCTGCATATTCTGGGTGAAATGGCCAATGCCCTGGATACGGCCCGAGACGACGTCAGCGAAAATGCACCCAGGATCACCGTGATCAACGTGCCCACCGATAAGATCCGGGAAATCATCGGACCGGGTGGCAAAATGATCCGGGAAATCTGCGAAGTATCGGGCGCTAAAATCGATATCGACGACGACGGCAGCGTCAAAGTTGCCGCCGTCGACGAACAGGCGTCGGAAACCGCTATCAAGATGATCAAGGACATTACGGCCGAGCCGGAAGTCGGCGTCATCTATACCGGCAAGGTCGTAAAGACCGTGGACTTCGGCGCTTTCGTGAATTTCATGGGCGCCCGGGACGGGCTGGTTCACATCAGTGAATTGCGTCCTGAAAGAGTCGAAAAAACCACCGATATCGTCAATGTCGGCGACGAAGTGAAGGTCAAGTTGATCGGTATCGATGACCGCGGCAAAGTTAAACTTTCCATGCGGGCCGTCGATCAATCCACCGGTGAGGATATCTCCGGCTAAGCCGGACCTGGCAACCAATCGATCAAGACAGCATAATTTCTGAAAAAGACCCGTCGGATGAAAAAAATATTTATTTCGTCCGATGGGTATTTTTTTGATGAATCGCTACATATATTGAACATTAGAACCAAGTGTTTGTGGGCGGCGTCCGGTTCCGGGTAAAATAAAAGGAACTGTTTCCGGCCCGTTGGCTTTTGTCGGCGGTGACCCACCAAGAGAATATTGAGATTGGAGTTGAAGTATGACCCAGCAGAGCGCGGCCGCGGAAGTAGATAGCGCGTTCGATTCCCCGTTCGTTCCAAAGGGCAGTTACTCGTACGAGGATCTTATTGCTTGCGGTGAGGGGAAATTGTTTGGGCCCGGTAACGCGCTTTTGCCGGCGCCACCCATGCTGATGTTCGACCGTATTACCGAGATCAACGATAACGGCGGCGCCTATGGCAAGGGCGAGGTCACGGCCGAGATGGACGTCAAACCGGACCTTTGGTTCTTCGATTGTCATTTCAAGGGCGATCCGGTGATGCCGGGGTGCTTGGGCCTGGACGCTTTATGGCAGTTGACGGGTTTTTATATCGGTTGGACCGGCGCCCAGGGACGGGGCCGGGCCTTCGGCGCCGGTGATGTAAAATTTACCGGCATGGTGACGCCCACGGCCAAATTGATCACTTATCACTTGGACATCAAGCGGGTCATGAACCGTCAGGTAGCCCTCGCATTCGCCGACGGCCAAATGGCGGTCGACGGTGAAACCGTTTATGATGTCAAGGGCCTGCGCGCCGGCACCATTCCACCGGACGCTTAGGCCGGACTTGATTTTGAATACCCTGATTCAGCAACACCAGATTTGATGAGGATATTGTGAGAAGAGCTGTCATCACCGGAATCGGAATTGTCTCAAGCATCGGTAACGATAAAGCCGAAGTCACGGATTCCCTGCGCCAAGGCAAGTCGGGAATAACTCTCTCTGAAACCTATCGGGAAATGGGATTCCGCAGCCACGTGCACGGCGAGCCGACGGTGGATATCGAGGCTCACATCGACCGGAAATTGCGCCGGTTTATGGGTGACGGCGCAGCCTACAATTACATTGCCATGGCCGAAGCCATTGAGGATGCCGGGCTCGCTGAAGACGAAATTTCCCACGAGCGGACGGGCTTGATCATGGGATCGGGCGGACCGTCTGTCCGCAACGTCATTCAATCGGCCGACGCCGCCCGGGAAAGGGGCCCCAAAAAGGTCGGCCCCTTTATGGTGCCGCGCACCATGTCGAGCACCAATTCGGCGACCCTGGCGACGCCGTTTAAAATCAAGGGCGTCAATTATTCCATCAGTTCCGCCTGCTCGACCAGTGCTCACTGCATCGGCAACGCGGCCGAATTGATCCAATGGGGCAAACAGGACATCGTTTTCGCCGGTGGCGGCGAAGAACTGGATTGGGGCCTGTCGGTCCTGTTCGACGCCATGCCGGCGCTGTCCTCCAAATATAACGACACGCCGGAAAGGGCTTCCCGGGCCTTCGACGCCAACCGCGACGGTTTTGTCATTGCCGGCGGCGGCGGTGTCGTGGTCGTCGAGGAATATGAGAGAGCCAAGGCGCGGGGCGCGAAAATTTACGCCGAAATTTCGGGATACGGCGCCACATCGGATGGTTACGATATGGTCCAGCCCTCGGGTGAAGGAGCCGTCCGCTGCATGCAGATGGCGATGGATACAGTTGATCAGCCGGTCGACTATATCAACACCCACGGCACGTCGACGCCGGTCGGCGACGTCAAGGAATTGGCGGCAATCCGCGAAGCCTTTAAAGACCGCAATCGGATACCCTATTTTAATTCCACCAAATCCCTGACCGGTCATTCATTGGGTGCGGCCGGTGTGCAGGAGTCGATTTACAGCCTCTTGATGATGGACAACAATTTCCTATGTGCCTCGGCCAACGTCGAGGAGTTGGAGCCCGAGGTGGGCGATATGCCCATCGTGCTCGAACGCCAGGACGACATCGAAATCAACTGTGCATTGTCCAACAGTTTCGGATTTGGCGGCACCAACGCCTGCCTCATTTTCACCCGACCCGACGCCTGATACCGGTCGACACCGCTGCCATGACGGACTCATCACACCTTATGAAAGGTAAGCGCGGCCTGATTCTGGGCGTTGCCAACGAGCGATCCATCGCCTGGGGCATCGCCAAGGCGCTGGCGGATCAAGGCGCCGAACTGGCTTTCACCTATCAAGGCGAGGCCTTCGAAAAAAGGGTCGGTCCCCTGGCGGAAAGCGTCGGCTCGACGATTGTCATGCCCTGCGATGTAGAGGACCAAAGCAGCCTGGATGCGTTGTTCGGGAAAATCGAACAGGAATGGGGGGCGCTTGATTTCGTCGTCCATTCGCTGGCTTATTCCGACAAGGATGAACTGACGGGGAAATTCGTCGACACGTCGGCCGAAAATTTTACCCGCACCATGAACATATCCTGCTTTTCCTTTACCAATATCGCCAAAATGGCCCATCCCCTGATGAAGGAAAATGGCGGCAGCCTGATCACGCTGACTTACTACGGCGCCGAGCGGGTGATGCCGAATTATAATGTCATGGGTGTCGCCAAGGCGGCCTTGGAGGCCAGCGTGCGCTATCTGGCGGCCGATCTGGGCGAAGACGACATCCGGGTCAACGCCGTTTCGGCGGGTCCCATGCGGACACTGGCCGGTAGCGCCATCGGATCGGCGCGCAAAATTTACAAATGGAGCGAAGCCAACGCGCCGCTCCGCCGGACCGTGACCCTGGAACAGCTGGGCGGCACGGCCGTTTACTTGCTCAGCGATCTATCCGGCGGCGTTACCGGTGAAATTCACCATGTGGACGCCGGATATAACATCGTCGGACTGCCCTATTTGACCGGCGATTGATCTAGATCAAAGACAAACAGATCACTTGTCCCGTACTTCTTATCTAAACCAATCATAAAGAAACACATAAAACCTTGAAATATGTAAGGTTATTCCTTATGTATATAACCATCAGAAGCAAAAGTGGTAAGAAATAATGGATAAGATTCGTCCCTACAGTCAGGCCCTTGACCGTCTGCGCAATGCAGGTCTCCGGCCCACACGTCAGCGTTTGGCGCTGGCGAAGCTCCTGTTTGACGGTGAAGATCGTCATATAACAGCGGAAATTCTTCACGGTGAAGCTCTTGAATCGCGGGTTCGGGTGTCATTGGCAACCGTCTACAACACGCTGCATCAGTTCACCGAAGCCAATTTATTGCGTGAAATCGTTGTCGATTCCGGCCGCTCCTATTTTGACACCAACATTTCTCAGCATCATCATTTCTTCAATGAAGATACCCGCATGTTGGAAGACATTCCGGACAACCAAGTTGCCTTGAGCGACGTACCGCCGCCGCCTCCGGGCATGGAAGTCAGCAGCGTTGATGTGATCGTACGCGTCAAAAACGCCTAATATATTATTCAATACAAAGAGTTAGCAGTTTTTTTAGAATCCCTAAAAAAACTGTTGACTCTTTTTTTTGTTGTCCTCATATTGGGTCCTATAGTGGATATTATATTTCGTTAATCACGGGAGGGGTGTTATGCCTTCACTTAAAGGAACAGGTACCGAACAAAATTTGAAAGACGCATTTGCCGGTGAATCTCAAGCCAACCGGCGCTATCTATATTTTGCGCAAAAAGCGGATGTCGAGGGCTACAACGACGTTTCCGCCGTTTTCCGGTCCACCGCCGAAGGGGAAACCGGTCATGCCCATGGCCATCTGGAATATCTAGAGGAAACCGGCGATCCCGCGACGGGTGAGCCGATCGGCACCACGGCGCAAAATCTTAAAGCCGCCGTCGCCGGCGAAACCCACGAATATACGGACATGTATCCGGGTATGGCTAAAACCGCCCGCGATGAAGGGTTCGATGAAATCGCCGATTGGTTTGAAACCCTGGCCAAGGCTGAAAAATCTCATGCCGGCCGGTTCCAAAAGGCGCTCGATACTTTGGATTAGTCCGCCGTCGCTTGCGTCGGTATAAAATTCAAAATCGTTTGGGGGACCCGGCCCAGGGTCCCCCATATTTATTTGCAAATTCATTTCGACAAAATTGATTTATCCGGTTAAGAGGATTTCATGTCCGAAGGTAGTTTAGAGGCGCCGATCCGCCATCAGATTCCGTGGCGGGAGGCGGAATTCACCAACCCAGAAAAATTGAACGCCGAGTTACGGCGCGTTTTCGATATCTGCCATGGCTGCCGCCGTTGTTTTAATCTGTGCGACAGCTTTCCCAAACTGTTCGATTTGATAGACGATTCAGAAAGCGGCGAGTTGGATACGGTGGACAGCGCCGATTTCAAGCCGGTGGTGGACGCCTGCACACTCTGCGACATGTGTTTTATGACTAAATGTCCCTATGTGCCGCCCCACGAGTTTGACCTCGACTTCCCTCATCTGATGCTGCGCTACCGCAAGATGGAATTCGATCAGGGCAAGGTCGGCGTCGCCCACCGGCAATTGACCGAAACCGACCGTAACGGAAAAATGGCGGGCAAAATGGCGCCCCTGGCCAACTGGGCGTCCAAACGGGGCAATGGGATGACCCGTCCCGTCCTGGAAGCGGTGGCCGGCGTGCACCGGGATGCCGACCTGCCGAAATACCGGTCGCCGAGCTTTGATAATTATACCGAGGGCGGGGTTGAAGTTAATACTGCCGCACCCGCCCACGGGCGCAAGGCGGCGCTCTACGCCACTTGTTTCGTCAATTACAACAGCCCCGCCATCGGTGAGGCGACCCGGGCGGTCCTGGCCAAGAACGGTGTCGAAACGGAGGTGGTCTACCCGGCCTGCTGCGGCATGCCCCAGCTGGAACAGGGCGACCTCGCCCGGGTGGCGGAAAACGCCAAAAAGGTGGCGGCGGATCTGTCTATCTGGATCGATCAGAGCTACGACATTGTCGCTTTGACGCCTTCCTGCGCGCTGATGCTGAAATTCGAGTGGCCGCTGATCGTGCCCGATGACGTCAATATCAAAAAACTTAGCCAGGCGACGTCCGACGCCGCCGAGTATGTGGTCGATATTGCCAAAAACGAGGGATTGGTTGAGGGGTTGGCACCGCTCGACGGATCGGTATCGCTGCACTTCGCCTGCCATGCGCGGGCCCAGAATATGGGCCCCAAGGCGGCCGATATGCTGCGTCTCATTCCCGACGCCGAGGTGGATATCATCGAGCGCTGTTCCGGTCATGGCGGCTCCTGGGGAATCATGAAGGATAACTTCGAGGTGGCCCTCAAGATCGGCCGACCGGCGGCTCGAAAAGCCCTCGAAAACGGTGCCCCTTATGTGGTATCCGAATGCCCCCTGGCGCGAGAACACATATTGCAGGGGATAGAACGGCTGGATGACGACGGGAAAAAACCCGATAATCCCATTCAGCATCCCATTCAGCTTTTCGCCAAAGCATACGGGTTTTGAAACAAGGAAAATGCCAACGTGACCGCAAAAACCGAATTGACCAAAGACGATATCCTGGACCTCGGCGCCTATGAGGAAATCCGCGTTCAGCGGCGGGCGGAAATCGCCGAATTGAAAAAACCGCGCCGGCTGTCGGTTGGTCCCTATGCAACCTTCTATTTCGAGTGTTATGACACCATGTGGTATCAGGTGCACGAAATGCTGCGCATCGAGAAGGGCGGGGACGAACAGTTAAATGACGAATTGGCCGCTTATAACCCATTGATTCCCAAAGGTAATGAGCTGGTGGCCACGGTCATGTTCGAAATCGACGATGAGGTCAAAAGGCATAACTTCCTATCGGAAATGGGGGGTGTGGAAAATTCCTTCGTTCTGGAGATCGACGGCGAAACCGTCACCGCCGAACCGGAAGAGGATGTGGAACGCACCAATGCCGACGGCAAAGCGTCGTCGGTGCAATTTATTCATTTCCAGTTGTCGCACGCCCAGATCGGCAAGTTCAAGCAGTCGGGCGCCCGCATCATGGTGGGCGTCAACCATCCCAATTACGGCCATATGACGATCCTCCCGGAAGCGTCACGGGCAGCCTTGGCCCAAGATTTTTCTCAAGGGGACTTTGCCTAAAAAAGTGTACCAGGAATACTTTTACTTATTTCGTCAAAAGTATTCCTGGTACACTTTTTTACTTACTTGATGGTTTCCTTGGGGTAGACACCCCAGAATTCGACCCGCCGGAACCAGCCCGTATAGCCGCCGATTTTAACTTCGCACCAACCCAAACCGTCGGGGCATTGCTTAAGTTGTCCGATGGCGCCCGGTTCGACCCGCGCCAACGGAGGTGATTTGACGTCTGCCCGTTTGCGGATGGTGCGGGTTTGGCCCGTCACGATAACGGTGCGCCGGCTGCTCAGCATGCTTTGATGAATCCAGCCCTGGCCGCCCTGCACGTCACGCACCTTTCGCCAGGTGCCGAACTCATTGACCACTTCGACAGGCATGGATTTCCGGTGATACACCCAGTCGACCGGATAGCGGACACCGGGACCGGTGCGCATATTCACTTCTTCCGCACGGATCGATACAAACCGCGGCAACGGCAGCCCCGACCCGGCGGGCGGCGCCTGGCTCCAGGCTTCATCCGCCAGGCCCCATAAGAGGATGGCGGCTAACAGGAACGATTTCTGAATTTTTCCCATGCTCTTGATTCTATGACGGAAATCCGGATGTTCACTACACAGTCACACTATCAAATCTCGGGCGGCGGCGGTCAACCATTCAAATTGCATTTGAAGAAGATTTTTCTGTTTCTTCAGCCAGCGGCTAAGGCTATTTTATAGTCAACAATAAAGGGCACCAACTCGTCGCTGGACAAGACCTGATCATATTGCTATGGCCAGCCTCATAAACCCGGCGTTTGATGCCCGAAATTCTGTACCCGTGGGGGAGGCATAGTCATTGACTAAGAAAACCAAAATTGTCGTAACGCGGAAATTGCCTGATGCCGTAGAAACCCGGATGATGGAATTGTTCGACGCCACGCTGAATTTGGATGACGTCGCCTTAACGCGGGATCAGCTTATCGAGGCCGTTCAATCCTGTGAAATTTTGGTACCCACCGTTACCGATGACATAAACGCCGAGATCATCGAAGCGGCCAGCGACGGTATGAAAATGATCGCGAATTTCGGCAACGGCGTCGACCATATCGATCTGTCAGCGGCGGCAAAACGGAATATCGTGGTTACCAATACGCCCGACGTCCTGACCGAAGATACGGCCGACCTCACCATGGCGTTAATCCTGATGACGCCCCGGCGGCTCGGCCGGGCGGAGCGGATCTTGCGGGCCGGGAAATGGGGCGGCTGGCGGCCCACCAGTCTCATGGGGCACCGCATCCACGGTAAACGGCTGGGCATTATCGGGCTGGGCCGAATCGGCACCGCCGTCGCCCAGCGCGCCCACGGGTTCGGGCTATCGGTGCATTATCATAATCGTCACCGGGTGCACGAAGATATCGAGGCCGAACTCGAGGCGACCTATTGGGAAAGCCTCGATCAAATGCTGGCCCATATGGACATTATCTCCGTAACCTGTCCGTCCACACCGGCAACCTATCATCTGTTATCCGAGCGGCGGCTCAAATTGATGCAGCCCCACAGCTACATCGTAAATACTTCCCGCGGCAATATTATCGACGAGGCGGCCCTGGTCGGGCTGCTGGAAGAAGGCGCCATCGCTGGTGCCGGCCTGGATGTGTTCGAGAACGAACCGGCGGTGCATCCCAAATTATTAGAGATGGAGAATGTTGTCCTCTTGCCCCATGTGGGATCAGCGACATTCGAAGGCCGCGTCGCCATGGGAGAACGGGCCATCATCAACATGAAAGTCTTCGTCGACAGCCACAACCCGCCCGACCGGGTGCTGGAAACTTTACTTTAAAAAGTGTACCAGGAATACTTTTACTTATTTCGTCAAAAGTATTCCTGGTACACTTTTTTTGCCCCTCAGACGCCGGGCGCACCCTCCGGGTGTTTGGCTCACGGCGCAGGGGCGCCGACCCGCAGTCGCGGGCTCCAAAAGTCCCAGATGGGACTTTTGTAAATAGTATTTCTTATTTTGTACTCCAATCCAAAGTTCGTATCTGAACTTTGGCAAGCGCAAGTGCGCGCCGCGCCTTATGGCGCGTAAGCCAAGAGAGCGGAGCGAACGCCCGGCGCCTGAGGGGCATTTAATAAGACCCCGATAAATCTTTTATCGTGGCATCTTCCCCGCACAGCTTGCACGCCGGGTCCGGCTTTATTTTTACCTTCCGGAATTCGGTTCTCAATCCGTCGAAGATCAGGAGCGATCCGGCCAGGCTTTCGCCGGCGCCGGTTAGTTCCTTGACCACTTCGGCCGCCTGTAGGGAGCCGATGATGCCGCAAAGCGCGCCCAATACCCCGGCCTCGGCACAGGTGGGAACCAGGTCCGGCGGCGGCGGCGCCGGATAGAGGCAGCGGTAGCAGGGATAGCCATGTTCCTGTTCTTCGGCGCCGGTTTTATCGTGGGATTTGAACGTGCTGAGCTGACCGTCGAAACGCAATATCGCCCCCGAAACCAAGGTCTTGCCCAACAGGTGACAGGCGTCGTTGACCATGAACCGGGTGGTGAAATTATCGCAGCCGTCGGCGACAATATCGTATCCCGAAATGATTTCCCCGGCGTTGTCGGCCGTCAGACGGCAATCCAGGGCATTGACCGTGACATCAGGATTGAGGGCGGCGACCGACAGCCGGGCGCTTTCGACTTTTTTAACACCGACCCGGTCGGTGGTATGAATAATCTGGCGCTGCAGGTTGCTGAGATCGACCTCGTCGTCGTCGACGATACCGATCGTGCCCACGCCGGCCGCCGCCAGATATTGTATGACCGGCGCGCCAAGGCCGCCGCCACCAACCACCAAGACGCTGGAGTTCAGCAATTTGACCTGGCCGGCACCGCCGATTTCCGGCAGCAGAATATGCCGTGCGTAGCGCTCTACCTGTTGATCCGATATCGCCATATTAGGGTTCGGCCATACTAAGTTTCAAAGTGGGTTGCCGAAATCGGCTCTTCCCGCCTATTGACCGTCGATGCCGTCAAACAATGCGGTCGACAGATATCGTTCGGCGAAAGACGGTACGATAGCGACGATCATTTTTCCCGCCATTTCGGGACGCGCCCCGATTTCCATGGCGGCGGCGATTGCGGCGCCAGACGAGATGCCGATGGGCAGACCCTCGGTTGCGGCAGCCCGCCGGGCAATGGAGAACGCGGTTTCGTTGCCGATTTGAATGACCTCGTCGATCATGTCCGTGTTCAGATTGTCCGGCACGAACCCGGCGCCGATCCCCTGAATTTTATGAGGTCCGGGAACGCCGCCGGAAAGAATGGGGCTGTCTTCGGGTTCCACCGCATACATTTTCAGGTCCGGCTTGCGCTCTTTGATGACTTCGGCGACGCCGGTCAGCGTGCCGCCCGTGCCGACGCCGGATACGACGGCATCAACTTTGCCGTCCGTGTCATTCCAGATTTCCTCGGCGGTGGTTCGGCGGTGAATTTCCGGGTTGGCATCATTGCTGAACTGTTGGGGAATAAAAGCACCGGGGTGATCGTCAAGCAGCTCCTCGGCCTGGGCGATAGCGCCGGGCATGCCCTTGGCGGCGGGCGTCAAAACGATCTCCGCACCTAATAGATAAAGCATCTTGCGCCGTTCCAGGGACATGCTTTCGGGCATGGTCAGGATCAGCCGGTAGCCCTTGGCGGCGCAGACGAAGGCCAAAGCGATACCGGTGTTGCCCGATGTCGGTTCGATGATGACGGCGCCGGGCTTCAACGCGCCCGCTTTCTCCGCCGCATCGATCATGGCGAAACCGATCCGGTCCTTAACCGACGCCAAGGGATTAAAGAATTCGCATTTACAGACAATGTCGGCCACGCACCCTTCCTCCTCGGGCAGGCGCGTGAGCCTGACCAGCGGTGTTGCGCCGATGGTATCAATGATGCTGTCGTAAATGCGACCCCGAAATTCTCCGTTTTGATTACCCATAATATTCCCTCTCTGATTTATTTCGTTGTTCCGTAAAGATTGGCTGAAATTTATATTGTGAAATCAAGGCTCTGACGCCCTTCGCTGGCGACACCCGCTTTGTTGGCGTCCTGGCAAAGGTCATCGACGCTGATCTCATCCAGCCGAACCATCATTTCCGACTGCACGTCCTGCCACATGGGCCGGATCACCGAGTGGGTCAATTCCGATCCATTATCCTGTTCCAAAGGGTCGTTTGCCGATTCCAACTGGCGCATCACCCGAACGATGTCGCCGACCGAAATACGCCGTCTTTCCCGGGCCAGATTGTAGCCGCCGCGGGGTCCGCGGATACCGGTCAGGACGTTGGCCCTCACCAATTGCTGAAGGGCCTGCTCAAGATAACGTCTCGGTATGCCCTGCCGGCGTGTGATGTCGCGGCTTTGTACCGGCTGGCTGCCGGCGTGATAGGCGATGTCGACCACGGCCTCAATGGCAAACAACATTTTCTTTGATAATCTCAACATGGTTTTCTTTTACCTTCCCCCGCTTTTTCACTTCTCCATTTGTGCAGTTTCTATTTCTTGTGGGCGACGCCGGTCGATCCGAACCCGCCCTCTCCCCGTTCGGATTGCGGTAACTCGTCCATTTCATGCCAGGCGAAGCCCGCTACGGGCGCGACCACCATCTGGGCGATCCGCATGCCCCGCTTGATCACAAACGCTTCCGATCCGTGATTAATGACGATGGCGCCGATCTCGCCGCGGTAATCGGCATCGATGGTGCCCGGACTGTTGACCAAAGTGATGCCCTGTTTGATGGCGAGGCCGGACCGGGGCCTGACTTGCGCTTCATAACCCGGCGGCAGGGCAATGGCCAAACCGGTGGGGACGATCATCCGTTCTCCGGGCTGCAAGGTCACGCGGTCTTCGACAGCAGCCAGCAGATCGACGCCGGCGGCATGGGCCGTCTGCGCCTCCGGCAACGGCAAATCCCTGCCATGAGGCAGACGTTGGACGCCGACAGATAGGGGCGCGGCGGACATCAAGACGCCGTCTCCAGATGATCGGCAATCCGTTCGGCCAGACGCTTACCCACATTTTCCTTGGACATGACCGGCCAATCCTCGACGCCGTCCTCATCAATGACATGGACCGTATTGTCGCCACCGCCGAAAGTGCCCGTGCCGGGCGATACGTCATTGGCGACGATCCAATCGCAACCCTTGGCGGTCCGTTTTGATTTGGCGTGCTCCACCACCGAACTGGTTTCGGCGGCGAAACCGATGACCAGAGCCGGGCGCATATTTCCAGAGGCGCTGATGGCGGCCAGGATATCCGGATTTTCTTCCAGTTGCAGCACCGGCGGCGCATTGGTTTTGCTACCGTTCTTGCCCCGCTCTTTCTTGATTTTCTCCGTTGGCGGATTGGCCACGCGCCAATCGGCGACGGCGGCGGCACAGACGGCAATATCGGCAGGCAGCGCCGCTTGACAGGCGGCCATCATTTCAACGGCGGATTTGACGTTTTTGACGGTGACCCCGGCGGGATCGGGCTGCTGGGTGGGCCCGGATACGAGAATCGTTTCGGCCCCCATCGAGGCGAGCGCAGCGGCGATGGCGTGCCCCTGCTTGCCGGAAGAATGATTGGCCAGATACCGCACCGGGTCGACCGCTTCATGGGTCGGGCCGCTGGTGACCACAGCCCGCTTACCGGTCAAAGGCCTGGCTTGCAGACCCGCCGGTGGCGTGATCATGTTGGATTGGCCGCTAAAAAAAGAGGCGATTTCCTCCGCAATGACCGAGGGTTCGGCCATACGTCCCATGCCATATTCGCCGCAGGCCATATCACCCTCCCCGGGGCCGATCAGCCGGATTCCGCGGTCTTTCAAAACGCCGATGTTTTCCTGGGTCGCCGGATGTTCCCACATGCGGACATTCATGGCGGGCGCGATCATCACCGGCTTGTCGGTGGCCAGAAGAGCCGTCGCGGCCAGATCGTCGGCGATGCCCGCCCGCATCTTGGCGATGATGTTGGCCGTGGCCGGCGCCACCACCACCAGATCGGCATCCCGGGACAGTTCGATATGCCCCATTTCACTTTCGTCGGTCAGGGAGAATATATCCTGATACACCTTGTCGCCGCTGAGGGCGGCCAAGGACATGGGGGTAACGAATTCGGCCCCCGCCCGGGTCAGAATGCACCGGACGGCGATCTCCCGGCGGCCTAAATCCCTGATCAGTTCGAGGCTTTTGTAGGCCGCGATACCGCCCGTCACGATCAACAGGATCCTTTTTTTCCCACTCGACATGCGAATTTCCAAATAAAATACGAAAACTAATTGTACTTAAATTAGCGTCCCAGCCAATAAATGGCAAGCGGAAGAAAGTACTTAAGTTTTTGGTTTTAAATGAAAAGCAGGACGACGATCAAAGCGGCAATAATGGCCCAATAGAATCTGGTCGAAACCGGGCGGCGGCCGCTGCGCTCTCCATAGAGTTCCTTGATGGTGTCCGGGTGAAGTTTCATACCGCCCCGCGCCATGGCGGCGGCGTTTTTCTCCATGTCGGCGAACATACGCGGCAATTTCCGGATGCCGCCGGCGACCTCGTTGACGGCCTCCTCGACCATGGCGTCGGCGCCCATATATTCGTCCACCCATTGCTCGATCAACGGTTCGGCGAGAATCCACATATTGGCGTCGGGGCGCAGTTTTCGCCCAACGCCTTCCGCCACCAGCATGGTTTTCTGCAGCAAGAGCAATTGCGGCTGGGTCTCCATTTCAAAGGTTTCGGTGACCTGGAACAGATGGGCCAGCAGACGGGCGATAGAAATTTCGTTTTGCGGCTTGTCGAGGATGGGTTCGGCGATTGATCGGCAGGCCTGGGTAAAGGCCTGAACCGACTTATCGGCGGGCACGTATCCCGCTTCGAAATGAACCTCGGCGACCCGGCGGTAGTCACGCTTCAAAAAACTCATCAGCATTTCGCCCAGATAGCGGATGGTCGGGCGTTCCAACCGGCCCATGATGCCGAAATCGACGGCGATCAGTTCGCCCTCAGCGCCGATAAACAGATTGCCCGGATGTTGATCGGCATGGAAAAAACCGTCCCGGAACACCTGGTAGAAAAAGGATTTCGTCGCTTTGGAAAGAACATCGTCGAGATCGTGGCCCGCCGCCACCAGCTGGTCCACTTCATCGACCGGGATACCGCTCACCCGCTCCAGGGTGAGGACCCGGCTGGCGGTGCGGCGCCAGTCCACCTCGGGGACCCGGAAATCCGGATCGTCGGCGAAGTTCTCCCCCATTTCCTCGGCCGCCGCCGCCTCCAGGCGCAGATCCATTTCAAGCCGGACGGTTTCTTCAAAGGTTTCAATGACTTCCACCGGCTTCAGGCGGCGCAGTTCGGGCCGGGTACGTTCCACCAGCGCCGCCACCCAGTGGAATAATTCGATATCCTTGGCAAAGGCTTTTTCGACCCCCGGCCGGAGGACCTTGACGGCGACGTCTTCGCCTTCGCTGGTCACGGCATAATGAACCTGGGCGATGGAGGCCGCCGCCACCGGCTCCCCGGTGAAGTCCTGGAATAACTCTTCAATGGGCGCCCCCAGCTCCTTTTCGATGGTGGCGCGGGCCTCTTCTTCGGGAAAAGGCGGCAAATGATCCTGCAGTTCCGACAGATCGGCGGCGACATCTTCGCCCAACAGATCGGAACGGGTTGAAAGCGCCTGGCCCAGCTTGATAAAACTAGGCCCCAATTCCTGAAGCGCCCGGGCAATTCGTTCGCCGGGACGGCCTTCGGCGGACCGCCAGGCTAGGATGCGGGCCGCCGTAACCAGGCCCGAGGCCACGTCGGCTTCCTCTAAGGGCCACAAAGCATCGTATTTCGCCAGAGTGCGGGCGATGGTGAAAAGGCGGGTGATGTTGCGGATGGGCGCTAATATACTCATGCGGCTTTCTAAAATATCTCAGTTCTATCTGTTCGGACCGTAAATTCGCCCTAAATTCTACCTAAATTCTACCTAAATTCTCCAGGCCGAATGGATCGCCACGATGCCGCCCGAGAGATTTTGAAACGACACATTTTCCAGACCGGAATCAGCGATCATTGAGGCGAACTCCTCTTGCGGTGGAAATCTGCGGATGCTTTCGGCCAGATACTGATAGGCGTCCCGATCCTTGGCCACCACCTGACCCAGCAGGGGCAATATATTGAAAGAATAGAGATCGTAAAGCCTATCGAACAAAGGCAGGCTGATTTGGCTGAATTCGAGGCACAGGAATCGCCCGCCGGGTCGAAGAACCCGCCTGGCTTCGGCCAGCGCCGCCGGAAGTTTGGTGACGTTGCGCAGGCAAAAGGCTGATGTATAGGCATCCACCGAGGACTCGTCCAACGGCAGGCTTTCGGCATTGCCGCAAATCCAGCGGGGTCCGTCCAGGATTCCTTTATCCAAAGCGCGGTCCCTGCCCACGGAAAGCATTTCCTGGTTGATGTCGCAGACCACGACGTTTTCTCCGCCGCCGGTCAAATATCGAAAGGCGATATCGCCGGTGCCACCGCCGAGATCGAGAAGCTTCATATCCGCCCGCGGGTTGAGGCGCTCGACGAAAACCCTTTTCCAAAGCCGGTGGACGCCGCCGCTCATTAGATCGTTCATCAGATCGTATTGGTCGGCAACACTATCGAAAACGCCCTTTACCAGGGATTCCTTTTCCGATGAGGCGACCGTCTGATAGCCGAAATGGGTCTGTTGGTCTCCGTCTGGCGGGTTATTTTCGTTATCTATGATATTTGACATGCCGGGACCATAGCGGAACTGACCGGAAACCGCTACGTTAATACGATGCCAGAACTACCGGAAGTCGAAACCGTCCGCCGGGGCCTCCTGCCCGCCCTTGAAGGAAAGACCATCGAAGCTGTTGACGTGCGGCGGCAAAAACTGCGCCTGCCCATTCCCGGAGATTTTGCCGACCGGTTGACGGGACGCCGCATCACACGTCTTAACCGTTTGGCCAAGTATCTGCTGTGCCACTTGGATGACGGCGGCGTGTTGATCATCCATCTGGGCATGACTGGCCATATGTTGGTGTTGGAAGGGCCGCCTCCCGTTCCCGGCCGCCACGATCATGTGGATTTCGTTACCACCGACGGGGTTACCGTCCGTTACAACGATCCCCGCTGCTTTGGGCTGATGGCGCTGGCCCGTGAAGAGGAATTGCCCGATCACAAAATGTTCCGCAACATCGGCCCCGATCCATTGAGTAACGGATTCAACGCGCAGGTTCTGGCGGCGGCTCTAAAAGGAAAGCAAACACCCATCAAAGCGGCGCTTCTCGACCAGAAAACCGTGGCCGGTTTGGGCAACATATATGTCAGCGAAAGCCTGTTCCGGGCGGGCATATCGCCCAAGCGGCTGGCCCGCACGGTCCAGGGGGGCCGCGCCGAAAAACTGACCCATTCCATCCGGCAGGTGCTCGTAGAGGCCATCGAAGCCGGCGGGTCGACCCTGCAGGATCATGTCGCTCCGGACGGCAAGCTGGGATATTTTCAACATCATTTCAAAGTCTACGGCAGAGAGGGCGAGCCCTGTCCCGGGTGCGACTGCGATGTCGATGCGACCGGCGGCATCCGCCGTATTAAACAGGCCGGGCGGTCCACTTTCTATTGTGCCCGGCGTCAGCGCTGAGTAAGAAAGAGTGATGAGAAGAATTTTAATAGTCTTCAGCGCGTTGGTGTTTCTGGTGATCCTTGGTATCGGCCACGGCGCGGTGGCGGGACAGTTCGTTCCCGGCATCGACGATCTGCCGCTGATGACCGGACTGACGATTAAGTCGGACGGCGCCCTTCACTACGACACGCCATCGGGGCGCATTGTCGACGTCAAGTCGTCCGGCAATGTCGGCCGTCAAAAAGTGTCTGATTTTTACGCCGAAACCCTGCCGCAATTGGGCTGGGCGGCGACCTCGCCGGGCGTCTATCGGCGGGACAACGAAATTCTGAAAATCATCATCGGCAAAGGTGACCACCAACCGGTATCGGTGCAATTCTCCCTGGTTCCGGCGGGGGTAACTGCGGGGCCGCCCGCAACCCCCAAATAACCCGGTTTTTAAAGGGTTCGATAGGGCTTGACGTCGGTCCCGCCCCCCTATATAACCCCGCCCTTCATACCAATTTTACCCGTAATCGGGCTGTTTTTTAACTTAGTGAGCAATCGTATGGCCAACCATCATTCGTCCAAGAAAAGCATCCGTCAGATTGAACGGCGAACCAAAGTCAACCGCTCCCGGCTGACGCGGGTTCGGACATCCGTCAAGCAAGTCGAAGAGGCAATTGCCAGCGGCGATGCCGAAGCGGCCAAAGCAGCCCTGGTCCAGGCGCAACCGGTCGTCATGCGCGGCGCCCAAAAGGGTGTACTGCCGCGTAACCGGGCATCCCGGAAACTGTCCCGCCTTTCAGCCGCCATCAAAGCGATGGGCGCCTGACATAAATGGAATTTCTGGCGTAATTATTCAGCGCCTCTAAAAATAGGCTAAGCTGCACCCCAACCGGGCGCGGCTTTTTTGATGCGCTTGAGAGATCGAATCGCAAGGCCGACATACTTGACCGCGGCGCCGGCTTGCATCGTTGCTCGGCTGGCTCGAATTTGGGGGCAGGATTCTAAGTTTGGAAAGGAGTCAAGAAGTTTATTTGCAACGTTCTCCTTTCGGTCCTGTTGAATCCATTTTTAACGCCCTGTACATTCTTTGGGTAACGGAACACGGTCACTTTCAAGACTTCGTTTCCATTTCGACTTTCTTCGTATTATAAAATTAGGAAAATGGTTAACGTTTTTCAGTAAAAGGGTGGAATTTTAAATAAAAGTCCCGTGGGAACCAACATGGGTAAAGTAAAAAAAATAGTAAAAAAAACAGGATAACACGGCTTTAGAATGGGGAATATGGTCTATTCGGCAAGTTAACATGGGCTTGTTCGAATGACTACTCAGGGGGGCAAATAACAATTTTCGTTTGCCTCTAAAATTGCACAACGGATGCCGAGGAATACCGTTGCTTGGAGCGAAGCGGTCTCCGCATGGTAATCTACCGGGCACGTCCCGGAGGCTGTTTCCGGTTGGGGTATATTTTTTAGGCTGGCTGAATAATGAACATTGGATTAGACGACCAACAATTCCAGACACAATGGTATCGGGTAAGTAGCCGCCTCAAGGCGGAAATCGGTGAATCGGCCTTTGAAAATTGGGTCAAGCCGATCAAAGCCTGCGACATGGAAGGTTCCGAAGTCCGCTTGGCTGTACCAAGCCGGTTTATGCGGGACTGGGTCGTGGCCAATTATCTGGACCGTCTGCGGGAGCTTTGGACGGGAGAGAATACCAGCGTCCGCTCCGTTGAAGTATTGATCCAGCCGACCAGTTCGGCCAATCCCGGCGAGGAAAGCGAGACCGCTCAGGGTCAAACCGGAAATCAGGCCGGAGACAAAGGTCGCGCCATCGAAGGTGTATCGGCGGATTTGGACGGCGCACCGACCGCCGCTGCCAACGGCTGGGAATCGGGCGGTCAGATTTCGGCCCCCCTTGATCCCCGTTTCAAGTTCGATCAGTTCGTCGTCGGCAAACCCAATGAATTCGCTTATGCCGCCGCCCGGCGCGTCGCCGAAGCTCAGGCCGTATCTTTTAACCCGTTGTTCCTTTACGGCGGCGTCGGCCTCGGCAAGACCCATTTGATGCACGCCATCGCCTGGGAAATCATGGAGCGGGATCCGTCCCGCACCGTTATGTACCTGTCGGCCGAGAAATTCATGTACCGGTTTGTCCGGGCGTTGCGTGAACAGAACACGGTGGATTTCAAACAGCAGTTCCGGTCGGTCGATGTGCTGATGATCGATGATGTGCAGTTCATCGGTGGCCGCGACGCCACCCAGGAAGAATTTTTTCATACTTTCAATGCCCTGGTCGATCAGGGCAGGCAGATCATCCTGTCCGCCGACAAGTCACCATCGGATTTGGAGGGTGTGGAAGAAAGGCTCAAATCCCGGCTCAATTGCGGTCTGGTGGCCGACATTCATGCCACCACCTACGAATTGCGCCTGGCGATCCTTGAATCCAAGGCTTTGAAAATGAACCTTGATGCGCCGCCCAAAGTGCTGGAATTTTTGGCTCATAAAATCACCTCCAACGTCCGCGAGCTCGAAGGCGCCCTCAACCGGGTGGCGGCCCATACTCAATTGGTGGGACGTGAACTGACCCTGGAGACTACCCAGGAAGTTTTGCACGACCTGTTACGCGCCAATGACCGGCGGGTTACCATCGAGGAAATTCAAAAGCGTGTCGCTGAACATTTCAATATCAGGGTATCCGATATGCATTCGGCCCGGCGCGCCCGCTCCGTCGCCCGCCCCCGGCAGGTGGCGATGTATCTGGCCAAACAATTGACGTCCCGGTCGCTGCCCGAAATCGGGCGCAAATTCGGTGGCCGGGATCATACGACGGTGATGCACGCGGTTAAGAAAGTCGATGAATTGCGCGATCTCGACAACACCTTCGCTGAGGATGTGGAACTGCTCAGACGCATGCTCGAGGGGTAGGAATTGATCCCCTTCTGGCCGCCCGCCTCGGCCCTGTGCAAATTAATTTGAATCACCTCAATTTTTGCTTATGAATCAAGGCCTTGAATTTGCCTTCTTGGCCCGAAAGTGCTTCGGATTCAGGCGTCATCTGCTATAATGCCGGGCACTTTTACGGGGGTTCATTTAGGGGCTTTCTAGGGAGTATGAATTTCCCGCCGAAATCTTTGTCGGCGGGAACTTTGTCGACCCGGACATTCGCCCAGGAATTTTTATTCTACAGCCTTCCCGTTGGGGTGCTGCGACAGAAAAACGAGGTAACAAAGATCGACGGATCACCATGAAAATAACCATAGAAAGAGGGCTGCTTTTAAAGGTCCTAACGCATATTCAAGGCGTTGTAGAACGCCGCAATACAATTCCCATCCTGTCCAACGTGAAATTCGATGCGCCTGACGGCCAGTTGAGCCTGAACGCCACCGATATGGATATCGATATCATCGAGACCATACCGGCGGAGATCAGCGAAGCCGGCGCAACGACGGCGCCCGCCCATACGATGTTCGATATTGTCAGGAAACTGCCCGAAGGCGCCCAGGTGGAATTGGCCTGCAGCGGCGATGACAGCCAGATGACGGTGACGGCGGGTCGGTCGAAATTTAAGTTGACCTGTCTGCCGACGGAGGATTTCCCTGTTCTGTCGGGTGGGGATTTACCCAACCGGTTTTCGCTTTCCGCCGCCGATCTGAGGACGTTGATCGATTGCACCCGGTTCGCCATTTCCACCGAGGAGACCCGTTATTATTTGAACGGCATCTATCTGCATGCCGCCGACAGCGACGGCGTGGTGGTGTTGCGCGCCGTGGCCACGGACGGCCATCGCCTGGCCAGTGTTGAACTTCCCCTGCCCGACGGTGCCGCCGGTATGCCCGGCGTAATCGTGCCCCGCAAGGCGGTCGGCGAGTTACGCAAATTGATCGATGAATCGGACGACGATATCGAAGTGGCGCTGTCGGACACGAAAATCAGATTTACTTTCGACGGCACGGTACTTACCTCCAAACTGATCGACGGCACTTTCCCGGATTACGACCGGGTTATTCCCGCTGACAACGACAAGGTCATGGAGGTGGACACCAAGCAGTTCGCCGATGCCGTCGACCGGGTCTCGGCCATATCCACCGAAAAATCCCGGGCCGTTAAGCTCAGCATCAGCAAGGGCAATTTGACCCTGTCGGCCAACAGCCCGGAAAACGATACCGCGACCGAGGAACTTTCCGTCGAATATGATAGTTCCGAGGTGGAGATCGGATTTAATTCCCGCTACCTGCTCGATATCGCCCAACAGATCGAAGGATCGACCGTGCGGTTTACGCTGGCGGACGCCGCGTCGCCCACCCTGGTGCAGGACTTGGATGACGCGTCGGCGCTTTATGTCCTCATGCCGATGCGCGTATAAGGAGACGGTGCTGATTGCAGCCAACCATTTGGCCGTCAAAGAGGAATCCGGAATTGAAGCGCCGGGCGTATTTTTTGCCGACACTTTCAATGAAGCCGGCCCTGAAACGGTACCTGACGCCATGATGGTATCCACCCACCGGCAAGATTGTCTGGTCGTTCATCGCCTTAGTCTCACGGATTTTCGCTGTTACCGGCAGATGCGGATTGAGACCGACGGCCGTCCGGTGGTGCTGACGGGCGTCAACGGCGCCGGCAAAACCAATATTCTGGAGGCTATATCATTGTTAACCCCGGGACGGGGATTGCGCCGGGCGAAACTCTCCGATATTGCCCGCCGCCCCCTGGAATACCCGGCTGAAAGCCTGTCAGATGACGATCCAGCAGGCGACGGCTGGGCCGCGGCCGCCAAACTCTCCGTCGGCGGTGTTGATCTGGAAGTCGGTACAGGCTGTGAAACGGGCGGCGGTAAAAGAATTATCAAGGTTGACGGCACGGTGGTGAAAAGCCAGGCCGAGCTCGGCCGCTATACCAGCGCCCAGTGGTTGACGCCCCAAATGGACCGTTTGTTTCTGGAAGGCGCGTCGGGCCGTCGGCGGTTTGTCGATCAGTTGATTTACGGCCTCGATCCGGAACATGCCGGACCGGTCGCCGCTTATGATCACAGCATGCGCAGCCGCAACAAATTGCTGCGCGAGGGGAATAATGACCCCGAATGGTTTGATTCCATTGAAGATTCCATGGCCAGGCACGGTGTCGCCATCGCCGCCCGCCGCCAGGCGGCCGTCAACCGTCTCAATGATGTCAGCCGGGACGGATACGGCGCTTTCCCCGGCGCCGGGATCGCCATGTCCGGCGCGTTGGAGGACTGGCTTAAAAACGAACCGGCGCTGGCGGTCGAGGACCGGTTGCGGGAAAGCCTGCAGGGCTCTCGTTCCCGGGATGCGGAAAACGGCGCCTCCTCTTTCGGCCCCCATAAGAGCGACCTCGCCGTCAATCACGGCGATACGGGAATGGAGGCGGCCCTTTGCTCCACCGGTGAACAGAAAGCCCTGCTGATCGGTATTGTTTTGGCGGCGACCCGGCTGCAGACCGAAGAGCGGGGTCATACGCCCTTGTTGCTGCTGGACGAAATCGCCGCCCACCTCGATGAAACACGGCGTCAATCTTTGTTTGAAATTATTGCCTCAATCGGAGCCCAGGCCTGGATGACCGGCACCGAAAAATCTTTTTTTGAGCCGCTCGGCAGCAGCGCCCAGCATTTCCGCGTCGCCGACGGCGCCGTTGAAGCCGATTAATTTATTTACGGAACGGACACACGATGAACGACGAAAACGATAATATTGAAGAAAACGAAACCGAAGAAATCGAGGCCCAAGATATCGAACTGGCCGAAGGCGATGAAAACGGTGCCTATGACGCTCAGTCGATCAAAGTGCTGCGCGGCCTGGATGCCGTACGCAAGCGGCCCGGTATGTATATCGGCGATACCGATGACGGCTCGGGCCTTCATCATATGATTTATGAGGTCGTGGACAACGCCATCGATGAAGCCCTGGCCGGATTTTGTGACAAGGTCGAGGTGATTCTCAACGGCGACGGATCGGTCAGCGTTTCCGATAACGGGCGCGGCATTCCGGTTGATATTCACGAAGAGGAAGGGGTATCGGCGGCCGAGGTGATCATGACCCAACTCCATGCCGGCGGCAAGTTCGACCAGAATTCCTATAAGGTATCCGGTGGTTTGCATGGGGTCGGCGTTTCGGTGGTCAACGCCCTGTCGACCACGCTGGAACTTCGCATCTGGCGGGACGGCAAGGAACACGTCACCACCTTCAAGGATGGCGAGGTCGATCAGTCGTTGGAAGTGGTGGGCGACGCCGGTGACAAATCCGGCACCCAGGTGACTTTTGTGGCGTCGCACGACGTTTTCACCAATACCGAGTATAATTTCGCCACCCTGGAGCATCGGCTCCGTGAATTGGCGTTTTTGAATTCGGGCGTGGCCCTGACCATCACCGACGCTAGGCACGTTGATCCCAAAGTCGTCGATTTGCATTACGAAGGAGGTTTGGAAGCCTTCGTCGGCTACCTGGACCGGGCGAAAACGGCGATCAATCCGGTAATCGCCGTATTGGGCGAAAAAGACGGCATCACGGTGGAGGCCGCGCTGCAATGGAATGACAGTTATCACGAGACGACGCTCTGTTTTACCAACAATATCCCGCAGAAGGACGGCGGCACCCATATGGCCGGTTTTCGGGGCGCCTTGACGCGCACCATCAATACCTATGCCGACCAGGAAGGGTTGGCGAAAAAAGCCAAGATCAACGTTTCCGGTGATGACGCCAGGGAAGGCATGACCTGTGTCCTGTCGGTCAAAGTGCCCGATCCCAAATTCTCTTCCCAGACCAAGGAGAAACTGGTTTCTTCGGAAGTGCGCCCGGTGGTGGAAAGCATCCTGGGCGACCGGTTGAACCAGTGGTTCGAGGAACATCCCGCCGACGCCAAGCGGGTGATCGGCAAGATCTTCGAGGCCGCCGCCGCCCGTGAGGCCGCCCGCAAGGCGCGGGAGCTGACGCGGCGGAAGGGAGCGCTCGACGTTTCATCCCTGCCGGGCAAGCTGGCCGATTGCCAGTCGAAAGACCCTGCGGTCAGCGAACTGTTTATCGTCGAGGGCGATTCGGCGGGGGGCTCCGCCAAACAGGGCCGCGACCGCGCCAATCAGGCGATCCTGCCGCTCCGCGGTAAAATCCTTAACGTGGAGCGGGCGCGCTTCGACAAAATGCTGGGCTCGGCTGAAATCGGCACGCTGATCACGGCCCTCGGCACCGGCATAGGACCGGAGGATTTCGACGCCGAGAAAGCCCGCTATCATAAAATTATCATCATGACCGACGCCGACGTGGACGGCAGCCATATCCGTACCCTGCTGCTGACCTTCTTTTACCGCCAAATGCCGGAATTGATCGAACGGGGTTATCTCTACATTGCACAGCCACCGCTGTACCGGGCGAAACATTCAAAATCGGAAGTTTATCTGAAAGACGACCGCGCTCTTGACGATTATTTGATCGATGCCGGTATCGAGGATTGTGTGCTCAATCAGGCGGACGGCAGTCAAATCGCCGGACGGGATTTGCGCAATCTGATGGAGCAGGCGCGGCAGATCAAAAAGCAGCTGACGGGCCTGATGTCCCGGGTTCCTTTGCGGATCGTCGAACAGGCCGCCATTGCCGGCGCCCTCAATCCGAATATCCTTTCGAACCCGGAACAAGCCGATCAGGCGGCGGCCTACATCGCCTCCCGGGTCGACGCCCTGGAAGCCGCCTCGGAACAGGGCTGGAAAGGCGAATCCCTGGCCGATGGCGGATTGTCCTTCATGCGCGTTTTGCGCGGCGTTCCGGACGGTCCCCATATCATTGACGGCGCCGTCATCCGCAGCGCCGAATCCCATGCCATTGACGCCTTCGCGGCGGAATTGCAGCAGACCTATACCCAGCATGCCGTCTTGAAAACCGGCGACGATGAATTTCACATCACCGGCCCGGTTTCGCTGGTCGATGCTGTGACCGAAATGGGCCGCAAGGGTGTTTCCATGCAGCGCTATAAAGGGTTGGGTGAGATGAATCCGGAGCAATTGTGGGAAACCACGCTCGATCCCAATGCCCGCACCCTATTGCAGGTGAAAGCCAGTCACGCCGACGATGCCGAGGATGTGTTTTCCACTTTGATGGGCGATGTGGTCGAGCCGCGGCGCGATTTTATTCAGGCAAACGCGCTCAAAGTCGCCAATCTCGATGTTTGATACGGAAAGGCAATGAATTTATTTTAAACTTCTCTCGATTTTGATTTGTCGGATGGTTGTCTTACCGATAAGGATGATTATCTATTTATTAGACCAAAATTTATTGAAAACGAAAATGAATTTTAAAAAATAAGCCGCCGATTGAGGAGGAAATTATGAATGCCGATCAAATAGAAAATATTCTAAACGCCCACAGCGCCTGGCTGCGCAATTCCGGCGAAGGCCGCCGCGCCGTGCTGATCGACGAAGACCTGCGAAATTTGGATCTTCGCGGCGCCGATATGCGCAACGCCGATATGCGGGGCGTCAATTTGTCGGATACCAACCTGGCCGGAGCCGATCTCCGTAACGCCAATCTATCGCAAGCATCCCTCTATAACGCCAATATGCAGAGCGTGTTGTTGAGCGAGGCCGATTTAACGGAAGCCGACCTGCGCCGGGCCGACCTCAAAGGTGCAGATATGACCCACGCAGAGGTGTGGCGGACCAATCTGAAAGGGTGCCGGATCGAGCCCACTGTCCTGCACACGGTTCTGGGCTGCGATCTGCCGTAATCGGCTCAAATTTGACGCTTTCATTAACGGTTTTCTAACCCGGCCCGGAGAAACTCGGGCCTATGGGTGCGAGCAAACAAAAATCCGGCAAACAAAAATCCGGCAAACAAAATTCCGGCAAAAAATCCAACAAGGTTACGGAAAAGCGGAGCATTGCGGCGTTCCTTTTCAAATGGGGCCTGACATCGGCGATTTGGAGCGCCGTTCTGATCGGCGTTCTGGTGGCCTACTACGCCTACGATTTACCGTCGGTGGACAGCGCCCTGCAGGTGGTCCGGCGTCCTTCCGTTACGATTCTGGCCGAAGACGGCACCCGCCTGGCAAGTTCCGGCGATGTTCAGGGCGAAACGGTGCAAGTGGCCGAATTGCCGGTCCATCTGCCCCACGCCGTGATCGCCACCGAGGACCGCCGCTTTTATAGTCATTCCGGCATCGATATAATCGGCGTCGCCCGGGCCATGGTGACCAATGTCCGGGCCGGCCGTATCGTTCAAGGGGGCAGCACCATCAGCCAGCAGGCGGCCAAAAACCTTTTTCTCAGTCCCGCCAGAACGCTGCGGCGCAAAGTTCAGGAACTTCTGCTGGCTTTCTGGCTGGAACAGAAATTTACCAAGAATCAGATCCTGACCATTTACCTCAACCGGGTTTATCTGGGCGCCGGCACCTACGGGGTTGAAGCGGCGGCCCGCAAATATTTCGGCATTTCAGCCCGCCGGGTTTCCTTGTACCAGGCAGCTGTGCTGGCGGGATTGCTGAAGGCGCCCTCCCGGCTCAGTCCGGCCCGCAATCCCAAAGCTGCCGCCAAGCGGGCGCGGGTGGTGCTGGCCAACATGGTGGCCGCCGGCTATTTGACCGACGCCCAGGCCGCCAAGGCGCAAAAAGCCACCAAGCGGTTGGCCCGCAGCCGGATCGCTCCCCGCATCGGCCGCCACTTCGCCGACTGGATCATGGACCGCCTGCCCGGGTATATCGGCCCCCTGGCCGGGGATATCGTGGTTAAAACCACCCTGGACGCCCGCCTCCAGACCCGTTCGGAACGGGTTGTCGGCCAAGTCCTGAGCCGATCGGGCGGCAAGCGGAACGCCGGTCAAGCGGGTCTGCTGCTGATGACCCCAGGAGGCGCCATCCGGGCCATGGTGGGAGGGCGCAATTACGCCCAAAGCCAGTTTAACCGGGCCAGCCAGGCTTTGCGTCAACCGGGGTCCGCCTTCAAGCCGGTGATCTATCTGGCCGGGATCGAGGCCGGTATGACGCCCGAAACCAAAATGGTCGACGGTCCGGTCGATATCGGCGGCTGGCGACCGAAAAACTATAACGGCAGATTTCAGGGCGAAATGACGCTGCGCCAGGCCCTGTCCCGGTCGGTCAATACCATCGCCGTCAAAGTCTCGGAGACGATCGGCCGCCGCCAGGTCATTGATGTGGCCCGCCGTCTGGGCATTACCGCCAAGCTGCCGGCGTCACCCAGCCTGGCGCTCGGTTCGGCGGAAGTCAGCCTGTTGGAAATGACCAGCGCTTATGCGGTGTTCGCCAATGGCGGGCAGGGCGTTTGGGCCTACGGCGTAGAGGAGATCATCGACCGTCAGGGACGGATACTTTACCGGCGAAGCGGCGACGGGCCTGGCGCCATCGTCGAGGCGGGAACGATCACCAAGATCAACGATATGCTGTCGGAAGTGATGCGGACGGGCACCGGAAAGTCAGCCCGCCTGGTCAAACCGCCGCGTCCCTCCGCCGGAAAGACGGGCACCAGCCAGGAATTCCGCGACGCCTGGTTCATTGGCTATAGCGCCCAATTGGTGGGCGGGGTTTGGGTCGGCAACGACAACGGCAAGCCCATGAAACGGGTGACCGGCGGCGGCCTGCCGGCGGAAATCTGGCGCAAGGTAATGATCGGTGCTCATCGTGGCGTGCCCGTCAGAAACCTCCCGGGCCTCGACGAATCAGGCCGTGTCCCCGAACCCTCTCTCTGGCAGCGCCTGTTCGGCGGCTGACCGGTATTAATCGACAGTCGATTAATTAAGGAAGTTGCAAACAGGTATGAATTTATCGACTGTCGATAATTAATCTTTGCGCCTTGTTTCCTGCCATTATTTGAAACAGCCATAATTAATCGACAGTCGACAATTAACGAAATTGTAAACGGGTGTGAATTAATCGACAGTCGATAAATTAAGAAATTAGATTTTATGGGCGATCCAGGCGCTTAGGAAATAGGCGCTGTAGATGCGTATGGCGGCCTGGAAGCCGGCGTTTTTGAGCAACTCCAGAATGCGGGATTCGGGCACAAAGGTGATATCCCGCTTGATATGCTCGATGCTGTTTTCCACATGCTCCGGGTCGAGGCCTTCATTGGTCTGCCAGTCCCGCCAGGCGTCGATCATAAAATCGAATTGGGGGTAATTGCGGTCGCCGTTGAAATCCGCAATCACCAAAGGAGCCCCCGGTTTCAGCCGTTGGCTGATCTGGGAGAGAATATTCTGCTTGGCCCCCTTGTCACGGTCTCCGTTTTTGCCGTCTTCCAGGAAATGCATGACCAACAGGAGAGTAGCGGCGTCGAATTGAGCGTCTTCCGGCAGTTGGTCGACCAAACCGTGGTGCAATTTGATGCGGCCGCTGACGCGGTCCCGCATGATTCGGTCCTTGGCGACGCCGATCATGGGTTCCGATGGGTCGACACCGGTCAGGGACCAGCCGGGACGCCATTTGGAAAACTCGACCAGCTCCTCGCCGCCGCCCGCGCCGGTCACCAGAACCGAGCCGTCCTCGCCGATTTCCCGGTATATCAGCCGGGCGGCCATGGCGTGCAGGGTTTCGTAACCCGGTGTAATTTTGCGGATACTCTCTTCATAGACGGCTGACCGCCGCCGGCCGAAAAACTTGGCGGGGTCGAAGGCGTCGCCGGATTTCCGTTCCATGATCTATTTGGTCAACTTGGCAATGGTGGCGGTGGTGCTATGACCTTCTTCCAGTTCGGCCAGATGAATCCTGCCGCCATAGGCCTGAACGATTTCAGCTTCGGGGATATCCTCCACCTTATAATCGGCGCCCTTTACAAACACGTCCGGTTTCAGGGTTTCGATAATCCGGGCCGGGGTATCCTCGGAAAAAATAATCACCAGATCGACATTTTCCAGCGACGCCAGAACCTGGGCACGGGCGATCTCCGACTGGACCGGCCGGTCTTCGCCCTTGAGGCGCTTGACCGATTCGTCGCTGTTGAGCCCCAGGATCAATCGGTCGCAGGCGGCTTTGGCTTTGGCGACGGTGGAAATGTGACCCGGATGGAGAAGATCGAAACAGCCGTTGGTGAACCCGATATGCAAATCCTGGCTCCGCCACAGCTCGACCCGGTCGTGGGCGGCCTCCAGGGAGAGGATTTTGGCTTCGCTGCCGGCGATCTCCTGATGGTGCAGTTCGTGGATAATATCGGCAGTATAAGCCACCGCCGTACCCACCTTGCTGACGACAATGCTTGCCGCAGTGTTGGCGACTTGCACGGCGCGGTCCTGCTCGATCCCGGCAGCAATACCAGCCGCCAACGTGGCTGCGACCGTGTCGCCGGCACCGGATACGTCAAACACTTCCCGCGCTAAAGCAGCGAAATGCGTGTGAGAGGATTTTTCCACCAGTGTCATACCGTCGCCGCTTCTGGTGGCGAGAACACCGTGCAGGTCGTGCTCCCCGATCAGGAGGCGGCAGGCTTCAATTATTTCGTCGTCGCTGTTGGTTGTCATTCCGGAAGCGTCGGCGAGCTCCTTGCGGTTGGGCGTAATCAGGTGCGCCCCCCGGTAGCGGCTGTAATCGGCGCCCTGGGGATCGACAATCACCTTCACATCGGCCTTGTTCGCCAGGGCGATCAGTTTTTCACCCAAATCCCCCATGAGTACGCCTTTGCCGTAATCGGCCAGCACCATGGCGCCGCATTTTTCCAGGATGGAATCCGCATAAGTCAGAATTTGACCGCCGATGTCGTCATCCAGGGGGGCGACAGTTTCGTCGTCGGCCCGCATCATTTGCTGGCCGCCCGCGATGTAGCGGGTTTTGATCGACGTCTTCCGGCTCTGGTCCTGGATTACTTCCGCCCGGACGCCGGTCAGTTCGTCCAGCAGGCCGATAATTTCCCGGGCCGGTCCGTCCTCGCCGGCGACGGTGATGAAAAATGTTTCAGCCTCCAGGCCCGCCAGATTGCGCACCACATTTCCAGCCCCGCCCAGCATGGTGGTTTCCCGGTCGGTGGCGAAAACGGGGATGGGGGCTTCCGGCGATATGCGGTCGACATCGCCGTAAACGAACCGGTCGAGCATGACATCGCCGATACAAAGAACGGATGCGCCGGAAAGGGCGTCAACGCTGCTGGTCAAGAGGGTGGCGTCACTCATAGGTCCACCCTGTAGCCGCTTTGCAAAGATTCCATAATAGCCAAGGTGGCGAGACTGCTTTCAATTAATTCCCCTTCGTCGATGGGCGCCGGGCCGCCCGATGCCACCGCGCCGGTAAACGCGGTGAGGGCGTTTTTAAATCCTTTGTCCTGGCCGCCGCCGGACCTGTTTCGGGTCGCGCCGCCTTCGGTGATGGTCAGAGTGCGGAAGTTATCCAGCCCCAGGACCGTTCCGCCGCTGTATATTTCAAACCGTTCCTTGGGATAGGAGGTATCGCCCAAAGCCGTATAGGCGATGGTGGCCAAAGAGCCGTCCTCGAACCGGAGCGTCGCCGTGACGTCGTCGGCCGCGCCGTCCCGGTTGCGGGCGGCGTCGGCCTGCACCGACTGGATGGTTGATGCCGCAAAATAACGGGCCAGATCGACGAAATGGCAGACCTCGCCCAAAATGCGGCCGCCGCCTTCATCCTCGTTGTGGAGCCAGCTTTCGGGCGGAATGTCGCCGGCGTTGATCCGGAGCACCATGAATTTAGGCCCGCTGCCGGACGCCAGCTTCTCTTTGGCCTGGCGTGCCAGAGGGGCGAAACGGCGGTTGAACCCCACTTGAAAAAATCCGTCCGATTCCGCTCTTGCGGCCCGTACCTGGCCGATCTCCGCCCGGTTCAGCCCCAGCGGTTTTTCCACCAGCACCGACTTGCCGGTTTTAAGGGCGCGGGCGGTCAGATCGGCATGGCTGTCGTGGCGCGTTGCGATCAGGACGGCGTTGATGTCGGGATTATCGATGATTTGGGCTTCGTCGGTCACGGCTTGGCCGAAGCCAAAGGTTTCCTGGGCGTGATCCGCCGAGGCGCCCCGCATGGTGGCGATGGTATGAAGCGCCACTCCGGACATGTTCCTGAGTTCCGGAAATAATATGGAGCGGGCGAAATTTCCCGCCCCAATGACGCCCAAGGTGCACGGTTTGGCGGCAATTTTAGGGGCGGCGAAGGATTGGCGCGGGACCGTTTCGTCCGCCTCGGGATAGGTCAAAACAACCCCCATATGAGGCTCGCTTTTTTCCAGCACCATGGCGTAGGCGTCTTCCGCCTTGGCAATCTCGAAGCGGTGGCTGATCAGTCCGGCGGCGTTCAATCCGCTACCTTCCGGCAACGCCATCAGGCGTAATACTTCGGCCAGATTCTCCGTTTCCGTCCAGCGTACGAACCCGGCGGGATATTTGACGCCCCGCAGTTCGTAATCGTCATCGTAGCGGCCCGGGCCATAGGAGCGGGATACGATGATGGACAGCTCCTTTTTCATAAACTCGGCGTAGGGAAATTCGGTGCCGCTCAATCCCACCAGGCACACCCGGGCGCGGTCGCGGGCGATGGCGGCGGCGGTGGCGAAAGGCTCGCTCGATTCCGTCGCCGCGGCAATCAAAATGCCGTCGCAGCCCAGGCCGCTGGTCACGGCTTTGACCGTGTCTTCGATATTATCGTCCGAAAGATTGAGCGCCCGTTCCGCTCCCATCTCGGTCGCCAGGTCGAGCCGCGCCTGGTCGTAATCCAGGACCAGAGCGCGGACGCCGGATAGCTTTAACAATTGCGCCGCCAATTGGCCCACCAGCCCGGCGCCCAAAACGGCGACAACTTCGCCCAGCTTGGCGTCCAGATTTCTGACGGCGTGGAGGGCGATGGCGCCGACGGTGCCGAAGGCGGCATCCTCATCGTTGACGCCGGCCGGGATGAGCGCCGCCAGATTGGCGGGGACGGCGTTGATTTCGGCATGATTGGCGAGACCGGCCCCGGCCATGGCGACCCGGTCGCCCACCCGGAAATCACCTTCCAGCCCCGGCCCCACCGATATCACGGTGCCCGACGCCGAATAGCCCAACGGCAAGGGTTCATCCAGGCGGGACATGACGGCCTTGAAGGTCGCGGTGACGCCGTCGGTCTTAACTTTCGAGAGAACCTTTTGCACCAAATCGGGCCGCGCCTTGGCTTTGCCGGCCAGGCTTTTCTTGGCGAACTCGACGACCATGCGCTCGGTGCCCGCCGAAATCAGCGAGGCCCGGCTCCTCACCAGCAGTTCCCCCCGCCCGGCTTTGGGGCCGGCACGTCGCGGACCGACAAATCCCCCGACCGTGCGCTTTGTATCACTTGCTTCATGGCGATAGTTTTACTCTGTTTATAAGGACTTATGCAAAAAAGAAATCGGGAGAGTTGAAAAGTTCCGGCCTTTTTTTCGATCTGTTTGATCACCCGCTATCCGTATGCCACCATTACCCCTTAAATTGTGGGGTAAGAAATGTATAAAAAATACCATCTGATCAGCCTTAAAGTCTGACCCTGGGTTCAGCGCGCCGTGATCGTTATGCGTGCGAAACAGGTGGATTTCGAGGTGACCTATTTGGAGCGGGGGGAGAAACCGGACTGGTTTCTGGCCATCTCGCCCCATGGCAAGGTGCCGGTTTTACAGGTTGACGGCCAGGCGCTGTTTGAATCCAACGCCATCGCCGAGTTTTTGGATGAGGTGGTCGAGCCGCGCCTCCATCCCCAGGACCCGGTAACGCGCGCCCGCCACCGCGCCTGGACCGATTTCGTTCCCGATTTCTCAATGGCCATGGGGAAATACATGTATGCCAAGGACCGGGAGAAACAACTGGGTGCCCTGGAAAAACTGCCGGATACACTGGCCAAACTGGAGAACGCGCTTGCCGATAACCGTGAAAATGGCGGGCCCTTTTTCAGCGGCGACCAATTATGTCTGGTGGATGCGGCTTATGCGCCGTTCCTGATGCGGTTCCAAATGATAGAAGATTTGATGCAGGATAAGGTTCTGGACAATTTTCCCGAGATGAAAGCCTGGTCCGACGCGCTTTTGGCCCACGACGCGGTGAAACATTCGGTGGTCGAGGATTTTGGCGATGTCTATAACGCCAATCTGGAGAGACGGGAAGCCCATGCGGCAACCCTGACTGCCTGAGTAAATGCCGGGTCAGCCCCAGTTTCCCCATACCGGAGCTGAAAATCTTCGGGGTATGCTCTGGATGGTGCTTGGCAGTGCGCTGTTTTCGGTGAATTTCGCCGTTATCCGGCATCTCGGCCAGGATTTGCATCCCTTTGAGATCGTTTTTTTCCGCAATCTGTTCGGCCTGCTGGTTTTTATTCCCTGGTTGATTCGGGCGGAAAAAACCAGCCTTAAGCCCAATCGCCCGTGGCTTTTAGGCGGCCGCGCCGTTATTCAGGTGGTGGCCCAGGCCTTCTGGTATGCCAGCCTGATGCTAATTCCCCTGGCCGACGCGACGGCTCTCGGCCTGGTGGAGCCCATTTTCGCCGCCTTTCTGGCGATAATCATCTTGCGGGAAAAAAGCACCTTTGCCCGGTGGGCGGTGGTCATTATCGGCTTCGCGGGCTCCTTGATCATTGTTCGGCCGGGTTTTCAGGACGTCTCCATCGGCGCCCTCTACGCGATTTTATCCTCCATCACCTGGGCGGGATTCGCCTTGTTGAGCAAGGTGTTGACGCGGTCCGATTCCACGTTGGTCGTGGTTGCCTATCCGACCGCCCTGGTGGTGCCCTTGGCCTTGATCCCGGCATTGTTCGTGTGGGAAGCGCCCAGCCTGGCGAACTACGGCTGGCTGATTGTTACCGGCACCTTGGCGAGCGCCGCCAATTTCGCCCTGACCAAGGCTTTTCAGGAGGGCGACATCACCGCCGTATCTCCCCTCGGCTTTACCCGGCTGCTGTTTTCGGCGGCTGTCGGATATGTCGTTTTTGCCGAAGTGCCGGCCATCTGGGTGTGGGTCGGCGGCGCCTTGATTGTCGGCGCCGGCACCATCCTCGCCCGGCTCGAAACCCAAGCCAAAAACGGCACCAACTAGCCCATAAATTACATGGTAATCGCCGTCATCACCTGTTAAACCTGATCATAGGAATGGCATCAGAACCGATATTAGGAATTAAACCGTGACCGAATCGGAAATTCAGAAACTGCAAAAATATTTACGCGATAAATTCGGTAACGAATATATCCGCATCACCGACCGGATCAAATCGGAAGTGTCGGTGGAAGTCTATATCCAGGATGAATTTATCGGCACTATCTACCGTGACGACGAAGAGGGTGAAATTTCCTACGATTTCAACATGGCCATCCTGGAGATGGATCTGCCCTAAACTTCTCTAATCCGGCAAATCAGAATATCCGTTTCTTCCGCTGGCGGAAGTTGCCCATAAATCAGCCTTATTTTGATCAATTATCACGAATTTGCGATCAACCGAATGCCTTGATCACGGTCAAAGACCAAGCTCATCGGCCAGATAAGATATTCTCGAAATTAATTCGCCCACCGAACATTCTCAGCCGAACGAATTCGGCCGAACTTTTAGTCTCGAACAGCCCAGGGAAATGTCATGACCGCCCAGAAGACCGTCCAGAAATCTGATATTCAATCGCCCGAATTGCCCAAGCTTTTCGAACCTGTAAAATTTGGTAAATACGAATTGACCAACCGGGTCAAGTACGGCGCTTGCTGTGTCTCCAATTTCAACAATACGGACGGCTCCATAACACCGCGCGAATTGGCGCGCATGAAAGTCATTGCCGAAACCGGCTGCAGCATGATTACCAATCAGGGCGCTTATGCCGACCCCTTGGGCGAAGGCAAAGCCTATTACACGCAGATTGCGCTCTATGACGAAAAATTTCTGCCCCAGTTCGAAACCATCGCCGAATATATCCACGACAACCAGGCCATGGCCATTCAACAAATCCTCCATGCCGGGCGATACGGCGGCATCGATCTCGGCTATTGCGTCCAACCCTCCGTCGTGCCCCAAACCCTGCCTCATTTCCGGCCTCCCCGGGAAATGACCAAGGAGCAAATCAAAGAATGCATAGATCAACACGCCTATGCATCGGAACTGTCTATCAAGGCCGGTTTCGACGGCGTTGAAATCACCAGCTTCATGGGCTATCTGCTGGCCAACTTCCTGTCCAGCTTTACCAATCAACGCACCGATGAATATGGCGGTTCGGTGGAAAACCGGGCGCGTTTCCTGGTCGAACTGATTGACGCCATCAAACAGAGAATTGGCGATGATCATCCCTTGATCGTCCGGCTTAATGGCGCCGAGCTGATGGATCAATGGGGCGGTAACACGGTCGATGAATGTTTCGAAATTATGCACATAGCCGCCAAGGCCGGTATGGATATGCTTAGTTTGACCATCGGCTGGCAGGAAGCGCCGGAATCCTCCATCGGCCGCGACGTGCCGCCCGGTCACTGGAATTATATAGCCAAGCGGGTTAAGGAGGAATTGCCCGACATGCCGTTGGCCTACGGTGGCCGTCTGCCCGATCCGGTGATGGCGGAAGAATGCCTCAATGAAGGCGTTATGGATTTCTGGGAGGTTTGCCGCCCGCTCCTGGCTGATCCCCAACTGGTCATCAAGGCCAAAGAGCGCCGGTTGCAGGAAGCCAAGGTCTGCGTCGGCTCCCTCAATTGCTTGTCGCGTCTGTTCCGCGACCTGCCCTATACCTGCACCGTCAATCCGGCCCTGGGTCACGAATACGAACCCGAATACAACATCTCCCCGGCCGTTACGGTCAAGCGGGTGATGGTGGTCGGCGCCGGTCCCTCCGGTATGGAGGCGGCCATCACCGCCGCCCAGCGGGGCCACAAAGTGACGGTTTACGAAAAAACCAACGCCATCGGTGGTGCGCTACGGGGTTACGCCGCCAACGATCTGGCCCATCCTGAAGATTTGCAGCACATGGTGTCCTATTACGAAGTGATGGCCGAGAAACACAACATCGAGGTCAAATTCGGGGTCGAGCCGACGCCCAAGATGATGCGCGGATTGCTGCATGAATTTGACGCCGTCATTCTGGCCACCGGCGCCATGGTCGATATGGAGGCGTTGCCCATCAGCGACGGCGCACCCGTGGTTGACGCCTTCGACGTCGCCAAAGGTGAAGCTGAAGTCGGCAAGAGCGTGGCCGTCGTCGGTGGCGGTAAGATCGGCCTTACCCTGGCCGAATCCCTCAAAGACCAGGGTCACGACGTGGTGGTCATCGACGAGAACAAGCGCATCGGTCACGATGTGGCGCCCACCTGGAAATGGCGGCACACTTCCTGGATCAAGGAACTCGGCATTGAAACCGTCACCGGCGTCAAAGTGCTGGATATCGGTCCCGAGGGCGTCAAAGTCACCGGCGGCAAGGACGACGCGGGAGAGCGGACGATCAAAGCCGATACCATTATCGCCGCCGGACCCATCCGGCCCAACCAGGCCCTGTTCCAGGATTTCCAGTGGATGGTCGATGAACTGCACGGCACCGGCGACGCCATGGTACCGGGAGATTTGACCCTGGCCATCCATTCGGGCTTCCGCCTGGGCTGCCGGATCTAACCGGGGAACCGCTTACGGTGGACGCCCAGATCATCGATACGGAGACCATCCTCAACGACAAGGACGGCTGGCAGCGTATGCTGGACGCTTGTCCCAACGCCTTCACCACCATCGATCCGGGCGGGCGCATCGGCATTTTCTGCAACGGTGACTTTTCCACCTCCATCGCCCAGCTGGACGGCACCATGCTGGTCTGGCATGTGGAGGAGGACGGTGTCTCCGTCGACTACGAGCGGTTCAAGCGTCAGCATTTTCACCGCGCCAATGTGGATTTGCTGTTCGTGGTGGACGACGACACGTTGGCCATGATGCACGGCGCCACCGAGGAAGTGCTGGTGGAAGAACTGGTGAAAAGGGCCAACCACGGCCAGATCATTCTGTTTTTCATGATCGGCCGGGACGAGCTGGAAGATTTCGGCTATTATGATTTCCTGGAGGTGGTGGGACTCTCCTTTTTGGGCCCTTGTCGGTAGCCGAATAGATAGGAGACGCGGCAATGCTATTCACCAATCCCGCCGGTGCACCGGAACTGGGCTGCAACGAATGCGGCTGCCGCTGGTTCGACCGTATCAACAACGAATGCTACGAATGCGGTTGGGAAGTGCCCGAAGACGAAATCAAAGCCTTCGAACAGGCCCTCGAAGAATACTACAAAAAAACCGGCAACCCGCCCTGATCCGCCGCGGCGGATGATTTTCCAATCTCCAAGCCCTAGGCGCAGAGGGCTGTTTTATGGAATTTCGACCATAAATTAGGTACCATAGATTTCGCTCAAAATGCGATGAAAGGGCGGAGCCATAAAACTAGCTCATAACATCGCTTTATTCGGCGTGGTATCTGTCCTCTTGGCGGTTTGTCAAACAGCATCGGCGAAAGGAGTTACCCCTGTCATGGCAACGTGGCAGTATGGTATTCACGCACTTCCCGCCACAGCCACGATCAGTGGTAATACCAAAACGTTCAAATCATCTCCTGGCGAACCTCTATGGACCATATCAGCCAAAAAAAACCTGAAGCCGGACATTATATTACCGGCCGTATTATACTTGCATGGCTGTTCCGGTTTCAGCAGCGACGCCAGTAAATACCGGAGATTGATGCTCGTACTTGGTTACGCGGTATTTATGCCCGACAGCTTCCAACGCCCTGGCCGACGAGCCTGCCGCCAGGCGGGACCGATGGCCCAAAGGATTGAGATACGAAAGGAAGAGGTTGAGCATGCCTTGAGCAAAATTCGTCAACTGTCATGGGTCGATCAAAACCGGGTTATCCTGATGGGCTTTAGTGAAGGCGGGAATACGACCGACAATTGGGACGAGAAGGGCTTTGCCGCTCATATTATTCTTGGCAGCGCCTGTACGTTTACCGGTACAGGAATGCCGGCCGCGCCCAAAGGGACGCCCGTGTTGGCCGTTGTCGGGGAGCAAGACGATCACCGCCCAGGGGAAAGCTGTCATGTTATACGGAAGGTTGGCGGCTCCAAATCAATTTCCCTTCCCGATGCAGGTCATAAAATTGCTCACCGCGCCGAAACCAAGGCGGCGATAATCACTTTTTTGCGCGAGTGTTGTTCGTTCGCCAAGAGAAATAACCGTCCCGACGCCCGAAAGGCACCGGCCGCAATGAAAAATTTATCTGAGGCTGAAATCCGGAAGACCGTGATCGGCAACACGATAAAATTCATTGCTCCCAGTAACGGCAAGTACGCTTTTGTATATTTCGCCGAGGACGGCAAGGCGCAGATCAAAATGGCGGGCAACGAAAAATTATTCAAAAGAAAGTGGTTCTTCGATGATCGCGGATTGCTGTGCAGAACAACCGGACGGCAGAATAGAAGCCATTGCACAAAGGTGCGCGCCACCGGGAATCCCGATACCATATTTATGTACAATAAAAATCAAAACTACGAGGCGAAAATATTCAAGGGGCGCCATCTGTCAAAATAGGCAACATCAATTAGGTAATATATCCAAATATCAGCATCGGGTCAGAAGCGGATTAAAGGTTTTAAGCGGCATCAAACCTCGCTTTATTCTCAGCCATCCAGTTTACCATGTCCTGTTGAGTCTTACTGGAATCATTCATTACGTCGGCGTGCGCCTTAATGTAATGGGGCCTGAGCGCGTCCATCCAATCGTCGAACGTTTCTCCCTGGGCGTCGTATTCACAAAGGTCACATTTTAGAGTTTTCATAAAATACTCCCGAGTATATTGATTTTGAGCCATATTTTACCGGATGGCGGAATATAACAAAGTTAATTAATCGACTGTCGATTAATTCACACCCGTTCACATCTTCCAGAATCTGACAGCAATTACCTGTTTAATAATTGCTCCATATCGCGGGTCTCGCCGATTTTCATCAGGACTTTTGCGACACCCGGCGCTTGCGCTGCCTCGAAGCCTGACTTGGCGTCGAAGGGGAGGTCTTCACCCAGGGGCAGGGTGCCCCAGTGCATGGCGATGGCGATTTTGGCGCCCATGATCCGGGCGATGCGGAGGGCTTCGGCCGGCGTGGTGTGAACCGGGCGCATGATATCCCGGGGCAGGTAGGCGCCGATGGGCACCAGGGCGATATCGACGGGGCCGGCTTTTTTCGCCACGTCTTCTTCAAATACCGGCCCCAATCCCGTATCGCCCACGAACCAGATTTTCCTAGGCTGACCGCCCACAGGGGCGGATATAACGAAGCCGGACCACAGGCTTTGATTGACGTCGAACGTACCCCGGTTGGACCGGTGAATGCTGGGCGTCGATTGAACGGTCAGTGTCCTGAATTTCTCCACATCGTACCAATCCATTTGACGGATATGTTTGAAACCGCGTTCCTTGATAAACGGCACCAATCCCAAAGGAACCAAGACGGTGGCGTCAGGGCTGTGCCGCGCCAATCTGTCCAAACCCTCCTCGTCCAGCGAATCGTAGTGATTATGAGAGATCAAAATGATGTCGATTTTAGGCAAATCCTCGATAGTGATGCCGGGCGGCATGAATCGCCTGGGACCCAAGAACGTAACGGGCGACGCCCGGTCGGAGAAAAACGGATCGGTCAGTATATTGAGGCCGTCCAGTCCAATCAGAAAAGTGGCGTGGCCGATCCAGGTGATGCGGGCGTCTTCGGGTGCGGCGGCAAATTGTTTCCGAATCTCCGATTTTTCCAGCACATGCCCCGCCGGCAGAATGGCGGGATCGAAATCGTAGGTCAGGCGGCGGTAGATGAAGCCGGCGAACCGGAAAGGATCGATCTCACGCTCGAAACTGCCTTTGGGATTACGGAAGCCGTCCGGCGTGTGATGGTATTTGGCGGGATCGTAAAATGAGGTGCCGGCGATACCAGCGGAGCAGGCGGTTACAAGACCAAAGCAAACGGCGGCTATCTTTACGCGGCTTATCAGGAGGCTTTTCATGGTTGGAGGATCGTCAGTCCGTTTCGGTGGGTAGGGTAAAAATCTCTCCGGCCTCGCCCACGTCGCGCAATTTATGGACGCCCAGGGATTTGAGTTTGCCCGGAAAACACTGGTCGAATTTTTCCGACATGACGACTTTTTCGCCGAGTACTTTGGTCATGTTTTCCAGCCGCGCCGCTTCGTTGGCGGCCTGACCGATGACGGTGAATTCCAGCCGCTCCGGACTGCCGATGTTGCCGTAAGTGACGTTACCCAGATGCAGCCCAATGCCGAAGCCGATCTCGTTTTGTCCCGCCTCGGTGCGCGCTTGGTTGATTGCCGCCATGCGCTCGACCGCGTCCTTGGCGGCCAGCATGGCCTTTTTTGTCGCCATGGGCGTTTCCAATCCGACGTCGCCGGTGATGGGAAAAATCGACAAGGCGGCGTCGCCGATAAAGCGCAGGACTTCGCCCCCGGCATCAAGCACCGCGCCCGCCATGGCTTCCAGAAACTGGTTGAGCATGACCAAAAAATCCTCCCGGTCCATGCTTTCGGAAAGCGCCGTCGAACTTCTGAGATCGCAGAACCAGATGACAGCATATAGGTTGTCGCCGTCGCCCCGCTTGATATGGCCGTCCAATACCCGCTTGCCGGTCTGCTCGCCCAGATAAGTATCGAGCAGGGTGACCGCCGTCCGCCGCACATAATGCATCTCGATCAGACGGCTCAAGATGGGAATAATTTCATGGATATAGCCCAGATCGTCGGTCGAAAACCCTCCGGGCCGGTCTGACACCATGGAGAAAACGTTGATCTGGCCGTCGGAAAAAATCAACGGCATGGCGACGTAATCGGTCATGCCTTCGTCCAGCAATTCCTCCAAGACGGGATAGTCCAGCTGAGGATTCGCGATATCGAGCCGCCGCCGAATACCGCCCTTACCTTTGATGACGGCGGCGAAGGGGCTGTTTTTGTATTGCTCGCTTTCCACCAGGCCGAAATCAGCGCCCAGTTCGGTAACTTCCTCTTCGCCGCGGTTCCAGGTAAAGGAACGGGCGAACAGTTGGGGGTGCAGGGCGCGGATAACCAGCCGGAATCGCGCCATGGGGATGCCCTTATTCACCAGACATTTGTTGAACCGTTGGACCAGATCCGTGGTGGACGTGGCGCTCCAGGCCTCGCTCAGCAGCCAATCCATCAACGGGTTGCCGCCGGCCGACGCGGTATCGCGCTGAGGAATTAATATCTTTTCGCCGTCGGCGTACCATTGATCCATCCGGTTCCAATAGAAGGATATGTAACCCTTGAGATCGGCGACGTTGGGATCGGGGTTCTCGTAGGCCCAGGCGGCATCGTCGGACTTTTTGCCGTTAACCTGGATCGACCAGTATGATGCCGTACCCTTGAAAGGACAGAGTGTGGTCAGGTCGCTTTTGGTCAGATATTCCATGCGGACGTCTTCCACGGGCAGGTAATAAACCGGCACCATGCGCGATTCCCGAAGCCGCAACGCCCGGTCCGACTGAGCGATGGTCTGGCCGCCGAAATCGACGCGGATGGTCTCGGCCACCGGTTCCACGGCGAGCAGAAAGTCCGATTTTGGGTCTATCGCTGCGGCTTGGGCTGTGTCCATTCTTTCCCTCGTTGCGGGCCCCCGATACAGGCCTTTCGAAGATATAGTCTGTCGGCGTCGTCACGGTAGACCCCAAACCGGTAAAATGCCAAGCATAACAATCATCTTTCTGTGAGCGGCTTTTTGCGGCAAACTCCGGCCCCAGGGAGTCAAACGGGGGAGATCACGGAAGAAAACATGAAAAACAGGTATAACGATAAAGAAGCCAAAGCCCATATCGCCCGCTACCGCCGGCAAGGCGTCGCCGCCGACCTGGCGCTGCGAATTTATACCTCCCGCCTGTTGGGGGCGGAGAAGTCCCTGGTCATCCATGGCGGCGGCAACACGTCGGTGAAGACCACAATCACCGACGCCGCCGGGATTGAGTTCCAGGCGCTCTGCGTCAAGGGCAGCGGCCGTAACTTAGACTCGCTGGAACCGGAAGACATGACGGTCCTCGATCTCTGGCTGTTGAACGGTTTGGAAAAGCTTAAAACCCTGGCGGACGGGGACATGATCAAAGCCCTCAACCGCGCCAAGATGGACCCGGGCCAGCCCAACCCGTCGGTGGAGACCCTGCTGCATGCTTTCCTGCCTGACACCTTTATCGACCATACCCATGCCAACGCCGTGCTGGCGCTGACCAACCAGCCCAACGGCAAAGACCTATGCGAAGAGGTTTTCGGCGATCGTGTGGCCGTGGTGCCCTACGCCATGTCGGGCCTGGCGCTGGCCAAAAAGGCGGCGGCGGCGAAACGGCGCAACCCGAAAATCCAGGGCGTTGTCCTCATGCGGCACGGCCTGTTCAGTTTCGGGCGGACCGCCAAGGAATCCTACGGCCGCATGATCCGGCTGGTCACCCTGGCGGAGAAACGATTGCGGGCCGGGCGAAGAAAAGGCCTGCGCGCACGGGCTCTGCCGAAAAGAATCATGCCGGTGGCCGAGATGGCGCCCATGGTGCGGGGTGCCCTAAGGGGAGACGTGTCCGGTGACCGCAATTGGATTTTGGATTTCAGGACGAGCAAACAAATCCGCGCCTTCGTCGGTGGCCGGGACCTGGCCCGTTACGGCACGGCCGGCCCGGTGACCCCGGACCATGTTATTCGCATCAAGCCCAAACCCCTTATTTTGTCCCCACCCAGAGCCGGCGGCGGGGCGGATTTTCAAAAAGGATTGATTAAGGAGGTGGCGCGCTACACGGACCGCTACCGGGCTTATTTCGACAAACACAATAAGCGCCACGGCGGCGAAAAAGTCATGCGCGATCCGACGCCGCTGGTGGTTTTGGTGCCGGGTCTGGGCCTGTTCGGGGTGGGCGCAACTTCCCGCATTGCCGCTGTCGCTGCCGACCTGGCGGCAACCAATATCGAGGTGGTCACCGCTGCCGAAAGTATCGGCACCCTTAAATCCGCCGGCGAAAAAAACATGTTCGATATCGAATACTGGGCCCTGGAGGCGGCCAAGCTGGGCACCGCCAAGGCACCGCCTCTGGAAGGCCAGATAGCCATGGTGACCGGTGGCGGTTCCGGTATCGGGGCGGCGACGGCGCGGGCATTCGCCGACCAAGGGGCCGCGGTAGTTGTGACCGATCTGGATGGCAGCGCGGCGGTGGCCGTGGCGGATAAAATCGGTGGTTTCGGATTGGGCTGCGACGTCACCAACGAAAGACAAATGCGGCGCGCTTTCGATGCCGTTTCCGAAGTTTACGGTGGCGTCGATATTGTGGTCTCCAATGCGGGCGCGGCCTGGCAGGGGGAGATCGGTTCCGTCGACGAGGCGGTTCTCCGAAAAAGTTTCGAGCTTAATTTCTGGGCCCACCAGACGGTGGCCCAAAACGCCGTCCGGGTGATGCGGTTGCAAAACTCAACCGGACGAGGGGGCGGTTGCCTGCTGTTCAATACGTCGAAGCAGGCGGTCAATCCCGGCGCCGATTTCGGCCCCTACGGTCTGCCCAAGGCGGCGACGCTGTTTTTGATGCGCCAATACGCCGTCGATCACGGCAAGGACGGCATAAGATCAAACGCCGTCAACGCCGACCGCATCCGAACCGGCCTCCTGACCGACGGCATGATCGCGTCCCGCTCCAAGGCGCGGGGGCTGACGGAGGATAATTACATGGGTGGCAATCTTCTGGGCGAGGAAGTGCTCGCCGATGACGTCGCCAAGGCCTTCGTCGATCTGGCGCTCTCGCCCAAAACCACCGGCGCCGTGATGACGGTGGATGGCGGCAACATCGCGGCGGCGCTGCGGTAGGGGTTAGTTCGGGTCTTTCCAGTCGGGAAAGAATCGTTTCATGGCCGTGTTGAAATTGAAGTTATAGAGAATCCAGCCGTCCTCCGCCTCAATGACGTAAAAGACAGCGAACATATAGGCGATGGGGTCCCGCCGGATCACGTAATAGTACCGCCTGAGGGTTGAGCCCAGCCGCTCCAATTTGAGCAGATCGACTTTATCGATCTCCCCGTCCGCCACCCAGTTGGTCCAAAGGCTCTGCACCTGACCGCCCGTCGACAAGCCGATACCGGCGAAGAATTTTTCGGTTTCGGCGAATTTTTTCTGCCTGATCAGGCGGAAGATATGATTAATCGGGTCGGTCGGTTTCTCAAACCGTTTGAGCTTGGCGCTTTCGGCGGTGGACGGCGCGGCAAATAATGCTGCTGCAAAGACAAGAATGAAACCAATGCTCAGAGATGTGAACCCCAACCGGCGCATGATACGGCCCTCCTATCTGGTGCAAGGCAACAGTAGCAAACCTAGCAGTGGTCCGGAAGGCGTTTCACCGGGAGTCAAAATTTCTGCCCTCCCCCCTTGCGGGGGAGGGGATTTGAGGTTGTTGTCCCTGCCTCTGTCTTGACCTACTTACCCGCTTCCTCCGCCTTCACCGTCTCATAAATTTCATACGCCTTTTCCGGCTTTTCGTTTTGGTGGACGACGGCGCCGACGGCTTGGATCATGCCGACGGGGCTGTCGGACTGGAAGATGTTGCGGCCCATGTCGACGCCCGCCGCGCCTTGGTCGACGGCCTTGTAGGCCATTTCCAGGGCTTCCATTTCGGGCAGTTTCTTGCCGCCGGCGATGACGATGGGCACCGGGCAGCCGGCCACCACGTTCTCGAAGCCGGGCTCGAAATAATAGCTTTTGACGTAGTGGGCGCCGATCTCGGCGCAGAGGCGGGTGGCCAGGCCGAAATAGCGCTGGTCCCGTTTCATGTCGGCGCCGACACCGGTGACCGCCAATGTGGGAATGCCATATCTTGTGCCCGTGTCGATCAGCTTGATGACGTTCTGAATGGACTGGTGTTCGTATTCGGCGCCGATATAGACCTGCGCCGCCATGGCGGCCGCGTTCAAGCGGATGGTGTCCTCGATATCGACGGCCACCAGTTCGTTGGAAAGCTCGGTCAGGATGCTCTGACCGGCGGAGCAGCGCAGCACCACCGGTTTATCGGTTTCCGCCGGGATCATGGTACGCAGCGCGCCCCTGGTGCACATGAGCACGTCGGCATAGGGGATCAAGGGCTTGATGTTGATGTCGATGCGTTCGATGCCCGTGGTGGGTCCCTGGAAATAGCCGTGGTCGAAGGCCAGCATGACCGTCCGTCCGGACTTGGGATTAAAAATTTGCGCCAGCCGGTTCTGCATGCCCCAGTCCAACGCCCCCGATCCTTTGAGGAAAAAGGGTTCGTTGACGGCAGGGGTGTTGACGTGAAATTCCTTGCCTTCCTTGACGTCGTCTTTATCGGCCATGGCTGATGTTCCTCACTTTTTATTTCATGTTATCTATAAAGTTATCCACTGGCTTGGGGATAAATCACTTAAAATAATTTCATAAATTCAATATGTTATAATAGTTATCCACACAATCCCCAGGATTCACAAAGCGTTGGTTGAAAAATCTGGGGATAACGTTCCCGATTCTTTCGTGTTTTGTCCGTCCCCAAAAATCCAAGTGAAAGCTCTACTTAAAGTGTTTCGATAGTTTGAGGCCCTGGGCCTGGTAGTTGGAGCCGATATCCATGCCGTAGAGCTGATCCGGGGTGGCGGTCAGGGGCTCGTAAATCAGGCGCCCGACGATCTGGCCGTCCTCCAGCACAAAGGGCACGTCGTGGGAGCGCACCTCCAACACCGCGCGGCTGCCGCCGCCGCCCGCCGCGTCATAGCCGAAACCGGGATCGAAAAAGCCCGCATAGTGGACCCGGAACTCTCCCACCAGGGTATCGTAGGCGCGCATTTCGGCGGCGTAGTCGGGCGGCACGCTGACGGCTTCCTTGGAGGCCAGGATATAAAAATCGTCCGGGTCCAAAATCATGCGGTTCTGGCCTCCCATTTTTCCTTTGTGACGGATAGGTTCCCAGAAATCCTCAATTTCGTAATGGCCAATTTTCTCCACGTCGATAATATCGGTGTGCTGTTTGGCCCGGTAGCCGATGAGGTCGGTGTCCTCGGCGCCGGCTAAATCCACCGATACGGCGACGCCGCTGTCTATATTGGCGTCGGCGGCGAGGCCGTATACCAGAGGCGTCCGTGCGTGCAGCTCCCGCATGGCCGTATCCGACGGTGAAACGTCGCCGCGCCTGAGCCGCATCTGGCTGAGCCTTGTGCCGGTCCGCACCAGGACGCTGAAAGTGAGGGGGGAAATCTCGGCATAGAGCGGGCCCTGGTAGCCGGTCTCGATACGGTCGAATTCCTTGGAACTGTCGGTGATCACCCGGGTGAATATATCGAGCCGGCCCGTCGAGCTTTTGGGGTTGGCCATGGCCGCCGTGCCGGGCGGCAGCGCCAGGCTTTCCAGCAAGGGTACGATATAAACACAGCCTTTTTCCAGCACGGCGCCATCGGTCAGATCGATGCGGTGCATGGTCAAACTGTCGATCATATCCCGGACGGCCCGGCCCGGCCCCGGCAGGAAGCTGGCCCGCACCCGGTAGGCCACTTCACCCAGCCGCAGATCGACGCTGGCCGGTTGAATTTGGCCGTCGGGCATGGCCGTTGCCGCAATGATTTCGCCCCGCGCGATGGCCTCGACAATTTCCTGCGACGGCAGAATACCGTCGGCCAGTGTTTGCGAGTGAGTCTGGGTGTCGGTCATATTTGGGGCGGCTTCGGGCATCTGATTCGTCACGTCTTTTAGCAGAATACCCTGCTTACCAAATCCGGCCCAGTTTATCCAAGATTATCTGCAAAGACCTTCATGGTGCGGGCGCCGGCTTCTTGGGTGGCCTGTTCGTGATAGCTCGGCCGATGATCGCAGCTGAAGCCGTGACCGGCGCCGTCATAAACGTGGATATCCACATCGGGTTTGGCGGCCCTGATCTTGTCGACATTTTCCAGGGGAATGCCCTGGTCCTCGCTGCCGAAATGAAGTTGCACCGGACATTGAGCGTCCAGGTCCAGCATTTCATGAATGCCGCCGCCGTAATAGCCGACCGCCGCATCGAAGCCGCCCTTGCAGGCGCCCAACCAGGCCACCGTACCGCCATAACAATAGCCGACGATGCCCACCTTGCCGGTACCGGAGAGGGCTTCTCGAGCGGCGATGATGTCCAATACCGCATCGTCCCATGAAACCTGGCCTTTGGTCGCCATGCCTTTTTGCCGGTCTTCCTCTTGGTAACCGAGATCGATGCCCCGTTCGGCCCGATCGAACATGGCGGGTGCAAGGGCCGCATAGCCGTCGGCGGCGAACCGGTCGCAGACTTCTCTGATATGAGCGTTAACGCCGAAAATTTCCTGAATGACCACCAGTCCGCCCTTGGGCGTTCCCGCCGGGTCGGCCCGGTAGGCCGACAAGGAGTGCCCGTCGCTGGCTGTGATGTCGATTGTCTGTCCCATGATTCTCCCCTGATTAGATTGTTCTCGTTGGCAAAGAGGATGGTATGGTTGCCGGCGAGAGTCAATTACCAGGACGGATCAATAATGATTGATATAATCTCAATGGTAGAATAAAAATATTTAGGTATTATTTATAGGGGAGCCGGACGTGGACTCAAATAAATTATTTCTTGGTGTATTTTTTTTTGCGGCAGCCTGCGCGCCGGTATCGCAATTGCCGCAGGTAGATAAGGCTCTGGCTGAAATTGAAGCGGAAAAACAGCGGGAACTCGTATTCGCACAATATCGCGGCTATCGGCAACGACTAAACAATGTCGCTTATCCCATATTACGCGCCAACACCGAATTATGCGGCGAAAAGGTGCGCTTTGGCTCCGGTATGGGCGTGATTAATAAGTACAGTTTCCCGAAGGATTTGAGAAAGGCCGCTTATAAAATTGCCAACGTGGATGAAGTCCCCACCGTGGCGTATATCGCCAAAGATTCGCCCGCCGACCGGGCCGGCTTTAAACCGGGAGACCGGATCATCTCGTTCAATGACTGGTCGGCGCCGATTGGAGAAGAATCGATGGGTGACATATATGAAAAATATCAGGACTTCGCTAAACAGAATAAACCGATAAAATTCCTCATTTCCCGAACAGACAAGCGGATGACGCTGACCATCGAACCGGAAAAAGTATGCGGTTACAGCGCACACGTTTCGCTCCGTGGTGAAGTTAACGCTTTCGCCGATGGAAAAAGAACAGTGTTTTTCGCCGGCATGATGGAATTCGCCAAGACCGACGAAGAACTGGCCATCGTCGTCGGTCACGAAATCGCTCACAATCACATGGGGCATTTGCTGAAAAAACAAGGCAATGCCCTGCTGGGCTCTATATTCGATATCCTGGCCGCCGGCGCCGGGGTGAATACGGGAGGAGCATTTGGTCAGATTGCGGCGGGCGCCTTTAGTCAGGAGTTCGAGGCGGAGGCCGATTACGTGGGGCTCTATCTAACCACCCGGGCCGGGTTCAGTATTGAAAGTGCGCCAAATTTCTGGCGGCGCATGGGCGTACAACATCCTCAAAACATCAGGCAGAATCATAGTTCCTCCCATCCGTCGACACCCCACAGATTCGTGGCGCTGGAAAAAACCGTGAAGGAAATCCGCGAAAAGAAAACATCGGGCAAACCTTTGCTGCCGGACCGCAAAATAGAGCCGCGCTCCGAGCCCGTTGAAGATGAACCACAGTACCAGTAGATATACGCTTCGGCACCTAGTTCCGTCAGGTAGCAATTACCTTCCGATATAAGTGCCAGGTGGCATGTCCCAGCACGGGGAGAACGACACAAAGTCCCGCGAAGGCCGGCAGGGAGCCGACCAGTAAGGCGACGGCGACAATCAACCCCCAGACCGCCATGGTGACCGGGTTGGCGATCACCGCCTTGACGGATGTCTTTACCGCTTCGATGACACCGACATCCAAATCCAACAGCATGGGAAAGGAAACCACGCTGAAACTCAGCACCACCAAGGCGAAGAGAAAACCGATGATGCAGCCGGCGACGATCATCGTTCTGCCTTCCGGCGTGGTGAACACGTCGTTGACGAATCCCAGATAGGATTCCGGCGCAACACCACCGAAATTTTGCTGATAGATAAATTGGGCGGCAAACAGCCAGGCGAAATAAATCACCATCAAAACGAGCCCGAGATTGATGATGGCATTGATGGAATGGGATTTAAAAACCAAAAAAGCGTTGGCCCGCGAGGTAAAACGGCCGGTTTCGCGGCGGCGGCTCAACTCGTAGGTGCCGATCGCCAGAATCGGCCCCAGCAGCGTATAACCGGCAAGCAACGGAAAAACGAATGGCAACAAATCGAGATCACCGTAAATGCCGGCGATGGCGAACGTAACAATGGGATAAATAATAGCCAAATAAACGAAATGCGTCGGCATGGCGTTAAAATCCGCAAATCCCTTGGACAACGCCTCCTTTAAATCCGCCACATGGATTTGGCGGATTCCCGGATGAATTTCTCGAGTTTCGCGAGCAGTTTGTGAAAGATCGACAGTCGTCATTGCATTACCTCCTGAACCATGGTTCGGGGGCCGCTTGCCAATAAATCGATCTGCAGTCTTTTCCGGACGCCAATTTATGAGTTTTGCGACCCGTAACGAAATTCAACTGCATATCAGTATACCCGAGGTAAATATATGTTGCAAATGTGACTTAGAACTATGCTAAGATATTCCTAATCCGATATTCAGTATTTCTGGCGAAATGGAAAATCGGGAGATTAGAAGGCCATAGGTCGGGCAAATTCAGAAGGTAGTACCTTCATGTAGTGTCAAAAAGTAAAAAGATATTCAGCTTTAGTTGGCATGACGACCATTTACAAACTCGAAAATTATAAAGGCAGAGTAGCAGATAGATTAATAGACAGAGTTAAATAGTCAGTTTCTTTAATTCCAACTTCAAACCGTTTTTCGAAGGGTGAATGTAGAATGTTTCTGGCAATCGTACTCGTTTTATTAGCAATTGGCTCAGTCGCTTTTCATATCTGGAGTCCCTGGTGGTGGACGCCGATCGCGTCCAATTGGGGTTCCATCGATAACGCCATAATTATCACCTTTTGGATCACCGGGGTCGCCTACGTCGCCGTCATCCTTTTTATGGCCTACTGCATTTTCCGCTATCGCTACCGCAAGGACCGAAGAGCGGAATACGAGCCCGAAAACACCAAACTGGAATGGTGGCTTACCATCGTCACCGCCGCCGGTGTGGTCGGCTTGTTGACCCCGGGACTGAATGCCTGGAACGATTTCGTCACCGTTCCCGATGAGGCCATCGAATTCGAGGTTGTCGGAAAGCAATGGGACTGGAGTTATCGCCTGCCTGGTGCGGACGGCAAATTGGGTACGACCAATACCAAGCTCATCGATGACGATAATCCCTTCGGCATTAACCCGCAGTTCAAATTCGGCAAGGACGACGTTTTGATTGAGGGCGATGATTTGCACTTGCTGGTCAATCGCCCGGTTAAGGTACTGCTCCGCTCGATCGACGTTTTACACGATTTTTACGTGCCCCAGTTCAGGGCCAAAATGGATCTGGTGCCGGGCATGGTAACCTTCTTCTGGTTCACACCGACGCGCACCGGCACCTTTGAAATTCTCTGCGCCGAACTTTGCGGCGTCGGTCATCACGCCATGCGCGGCAAAGTCATTGTCGACAACGAAGCCGACTACAAGAAGTGGCTGGCGGATCAGGAGACCTTTGCCGCGTTGTACCCCAAGGCCGCAATGATCAAGCAAATAGCCGAGCAAAACACTTTGCCGAAGAAGCCGACCAGACTTGCAGCGAAGAGGGCACAACAATGAGCAACGGCGTCGTAGAAGATTTTCGTGATATCCCCGCGGCCATTCCGCCGGCAGAGGTCGAGGATGTCGAGCTTTACCACGCAAAAAGTTTCATAACCAAATGGGTCTTCTGCCAGGATGCCAAGGTCATCGCTATCCAGTACTCGGCGACCGCAATTACCATTGGCCTGGTGGCGTTGGTGCTGTCTTGGCTGATGCGTTTGCAGTTGGGTTTTCCGGACACGTTCCAGTTTATTGACGCCGAAGATTATTACCAATACGTCACCATGCACGGCATGATTATGGTGATTTATCTTCTAACGGCGCTGTTTCTGGGCGGTTTCGGCAACTACCTGATCCCGTTGATGGTCGGCGCCCGGGACATGGTCTTCCCTTATATGAACATGCTCAGCTTTTGGGTCTACCTGGCCGCCGTGCTGGTGCTCACGGCGAGTTTTTTCGTGCCGGGCGGCGCGTCCGGCGCGGGCTGGACGCTGTATCCGCCCCAGGCGATCTTGCCAGGCACCCCCGGCACCGAATGGGGCATCATTCTCATGCTGGTCTCCCTGGTGCTGTTTATCATCGGGTTTACCATGGGCGGCCTGAACTACGTGGTGACCGTGTTGCAGGCGCGCACCCGGGGTATGACCCTGATGCGCATGCCGTTGACCGTGTGGGGCATTTTCGTCGCCACGATTCTGGCTCTGTTGGCTTTTCCGGCGCTTTTCGTCGCCGGCGTGATGATGCTGTTGGACCGTTTGCTCGCCACCAGTTTTTTCATGCCCGAAATTATCCAACTGGGTGAAAAGCTGAGCCACGACAGCGGCAGTCCCTTGCTGTTCCAACATCTATTCTGGTTCTTCGGTCATCCCGAGGTTTACATCGTGGCTCTGCCGGCCTTCGGCATCGTCTCCGACGTCATCAGCTGCCACGCTCGAAAGAATATTTTCGGCTACCGGATGATGGTCTGGGCCATTGTCGCCATCGGCGCGCTCAGTTTCGTCGTCTGGGCGCACCACATGTATGTCAGCGGCATGAACCCCTATTTCGGATTCTTTTTCGCCACGACGACGCTAATCATCGCCGTGCCGACGGCCATCAAACTGTACAATTGGGTGCTGACATTGTGGAAGGGCAACATCCATCTGACCGTGCCCATGCTGTTCTGCATCGCCTTTATCATCACCTTCCTGAACGGCGGCATAACTGGGCTGTTTCTGGGCAATGTGGCGGTGGACATCCCCTTGTCGGATACCATGTTCGTGGTCGCCCACTTTCATATGGTGATGGGGATCGCCCCGGTCCTGGTGATATTCGGCGCCATCTATCATTGGTTCCCGAAAATGTCGGGACGTATGCTTCATAACGGCTGGGGTCATTTTCACTTCTGGATCACTTTCCTGGGCAGTTACTTGATCTATTTCCCGATGCACTATCTCGGCTTCATCGGCGTGCCCCGCCGCTATTTCGAAATCGGCGAAACCTCATTCGTGCCGCCTTCGGCCGACACGCTCAACGAATTCATTACCGTCGTCGTGTTGATCGTCGGTTTCGCCCAGGTGGTGTTCATCATCAATATTCTCTGGAGCATTTTTAAAGGCGAGCCGGCGGGTAGCAATCCGTGGAACGCCACTTCGCTCGAATGGCAGACCTCGGAAACGCCGCCGGGCCACGGCAATTTCGGCGAAGAGCTGCCCTTGGTCTACCGCTGGGCCTATGCCTACAGCGTGCCCGGCGTCGAAGCGGACTTCGTGCCGCAAAACATGCCGCCGGATCAAATCATCGGCAGTGGCGGGCAGGGCGGAATGGCGGCGGACGATCCGCCGGAACTGCATAAACCGGAATAAAACGGAGACGAAAAAACGTGCGTATATTCGGTGAACTCGTCAAGAAACCCTGGTTAGAGGAACAGGTTACATCCGACGGGCTGCCTACTCATCTACATGACCAGGGCGCCATCCTGCTGCCGGCCGGAAAAGTCGGCTTGCGGGTGTTTCTGGTCGTCGTCACCGTTGTCTTTACACTGTTGATTATCGGTTATGCCGATCGCATGACCTATTCGACCTGGCGGTCCGTGCCCGAGCCCTGGATCCTGTGGCTCAATACTGTCGTCCTGATCTTAAGCAGCGCCACCCTGCAATTGGCGCGCAGCAGCGCCGGCAGGGACCGGATCGAAGGAGTGAAAAGCGGTCTCTATTTGAGCGGCGTCCTCACTTTCGTTTTCCTCGCTGGCCAGCTGCTGGCCTGGCGCCAGTTATACGGCCTGGGATATTTCGCGGCGGCGAATTCCGCCAACGCCTTTTTCTATTTACTCACCGCGCTGCACGGACTGCATCTGGCGGGCGGACTGGTGGCATTGGGGCGGTGCATGGGCCGGATGTGGCGGGGCGCAACGGCTGTCGACCTGCGCCTCAGCGTCGAACTGTGCGCCACCTATTGGGATTACCTGCTGTTGGTCTGGCTGATTTTATTTGGACTGCTGATATTTAGTTAAATGGGGATATTGAAATCATGACGCCTCCTGATTCAGAAGCAACATTAGCCCAACCCACCGCCCTGACGGATGGTCTGCCGGGTATTGCCGCCGACTGGTCGTCCGACCAGCGGGCCTTCAAGAATGTGCCCTGGGGCAAGGCGATGATGTGGATCTTCCTGCTCAGCGACACCTTTATCTTCACCAGTTTCCTGGTTTCCTACATGACGGTGCGGATGTCGACCACGGTGGACTGGCCCAATACCAGCGAGGTCTTCGCTTTGTCATTCGGCGGTGATCCGATCCCGCTTATCCTGATCGCCATCATGACTTTCATCCTGATCACCTCCAGCGGCACCATGGTGCTGGCGGTCAATTACGGCTATCGCAAGGACAGGGCCAAGACGGCCATCTATCTTTTGATCACCGCGGCCTTCGGCGCCACTTTCGTCGGCATGCAGGCGTTCGAATGGACCAAGCTGATCGTCGCCGAGGGCGTGCGTCCCTGGAG